>LDXM01000004.1:10088-143118 GCA_001443375.1 Chloroflexi bacterium CSP1-4 | reverse complement strand
GTATCCCGCCAAGCACGTCGTGCTCACCTTTGGCAAGGACGCCGACTGCAACGCGGATGGGCGACTCACAGGAGGGGAGTTCTACCTCTGGTATGCCCCCAGCGATGCGCGCTACGCCACCGAGCTGGGCTCGACGTACAGGGTCTGGATCATCGATGTCAACGGGGTGCTGGTCTGGATCGATGGCGAGACATACAAGGGCGCCGGCCCCGAGCCCGGACTGGAGATCCAGCAGATCATCGACTCGATCCAGTTCGAGTAGCCCGATCCGCGCGCGCGGCGGCGGCCCGGAGGCCGCCGCCGCCATCTATGGTCCGGATGGCACCGCGGATTGACGACTCCCGCGGCTCCGTTCACCCATCCCGTAGGCATGGATAGGATCACGAGGATGGTGCGTCGATCGAGGTTCGTGAAGCGGGCAATGCGCCGTCCCGACCCGGATCCCAAGGGTGTCGGTGAACCGGTCGAACGGCAGGTCGAGGTAGCCGTGCAGGACGACCACCGCGCGATGATCGATGGAGAGCCGGCGGCAGCCGCGCTCGAGCTCGTCGCGGTCGAGGACCGGGCTCGGGTCCCCGTCCGGTACGTCAAGCTGGCCACCGCGGCCGCCGCGATGGTCGTCGTCGCGCTTGTCGCGACAAACCTGCTGCCCACCGGCGCTGATGTACCGGAGCGCGGCGCCGCTGTCACGCCCTCGCCGGCTCGTTCACCGTCGCCCTCGCCCTCGCCCCTGCCCTCGCGCTCGCTGGCTCCCAGGACGAATACGGGTACCGAGTATTCGGCGATCGCTCCCGGCCGCTACGACGTCCCATGGACGCAGGGCCGGATCAGGCTCACGATGCCGGCCGGCTGGCTGTCGGCGAACGCGGGGTTCGGTTGGTGCGAGGCCCGATCGTGCCTGCTGCCGCAGGGTGGAACGACGATCACGAAGGATCTCCTCGAGGTCCTCGGCCCGACCCTCAGCCTTAGCCTGGCGCACGACGTTGAGTTCATCACGCTAAGAGTGAGAGGGTGCGCCGATCTGCTGGATCTGCGGACCCCGAACGCCGCACCGGTGGGGCCGACGGTCGACCACCTGTCGACCGCGCTCGCCAACCAGACCGGGGGACGGCGATCGGGCCCCATCGACGTCACGCTGGGCGGATACCCAGCCTGGAAGTTCGTGCTGACGATGCCCGCGCTCGTCGGTGGTACGTGCAGGTACCCGCAGGGCCACGACATCTGGATGAACGCGACCACGTACGGCTTCACGATCCCCGAGGAGGGAACCGGGACGGTCTACATCGTCGACGTGAATCGCGAACGCCTCGTGATCACGAGCCTCGACCGGGGCGCATCGGCGGAGGACCTCGCGCAACTCGAAGCGATCATCGCCTCGATCGAGATCGAGCCCTCGGCGATGCCGGTGCCCGTTCCGGCGACCGCGTTTCTCCCGATGCGCGAGCCGCTGGCGATCGGCAGGTACGCGATGACCGTGGGGGGCGTTCCGGTCTCGTTCGAGGTGCCAACGAACCCTACCGACGATGGCTGGAGCAGCAACGGCGCGTTCTACATCAGCAAGAGCACCACGGGCCCACAGGGCGCCGAGGCCGCCATCCTGTGGACGAGCTTCCCCGATGGCGGCTACCCCGTCCGGTGCCTTGACGAACTCGGTCCGGAAGTCGGGACGACCGCGGCCGACCTCGCGGCCGCTGTGGCGAGTGCGCCCGCTGATCCCATCGCCCTCGAGGGACCGTCGGACGTCATCGTAGGGGGCCGCCCCGCGAAGCACGTGGTATTCACCGTCGGGGACGACCACGGCTGCCAGCCGGGATTCTTCTACACCTGGCCCGCCATCTACGGCGGTCCCCTCTGGGGAGAGACGAGGCGGGGCGACACGATCAGCGTCTGGATCGTCGATGTGGACGGGGTGCTCCTCGTTATCGAGGGCATCACCACCACGTGGGCCAGGCCGAAACTCGGGCAGGAGCTGCAGCAGATCGTCGAATCGATCCGCTTCGAGTAGCTGGATCCGCGCACGCAGCGCAGATCGAGCCGCTGCCGCTCCGAGACGCATCTACGAGGTGATCCTAGCCGCCCGCGTCCCGCTCCTGCTCCGCGGCGAGGCGCTGTTTGCGCCCCTGACGCGCCTTCATGACGCCGCCCGCGGTGCGCATCGGGTCGACCTTGGGCAGGCCGGCCCGGGAACTGCGTTGCGGCTCGCCCGACGCGGCGGCCGCCGCACGCGCCTCTCGGAGCCGGTCCAGCCGCTCCCCGATGCGAGCCTCCAGGCCCTCCCCGCTCGGCGCGTAGTAGCGCCGCTCGGCGACTGCGTCCGGCAGGTACTGCTGCGCGACGTCGGCGCCCTCGTAGTCGTGCGGATAGCGGTAGCCGACGCCGATGCCGTGCGCGCGCATCCCGCGGACGGGCGCGTTGCGCAGGTGCAGCGGCACCGGCAGCGAGCCGCGCTCCTGGACGTCGGCCATGGCCGCCCAGTAGGCGAGGCCGGCGCGGTTCGACTTCGGCGCCGAGGCGAGGTAGGCGGTCGCCTGGGCCAGGGCGTACTGGGCCTCGGGCAGTCCGACCCAGTCAAGCGCCTGCGCCGCCGCCACGGCGATCTCGAGGCCACGGGGATCGGCGTTGCCGACGTCCTCGCTGGCGACGATGATCAGCCGCCGGGCGATGAAGCGCGGATCCTCTCCTGCTGCGACCATCGTGGCCAGCCAGTAGAGCGCCGCGTCGGGGTCGTTGCCGCGGATGCTCTTGATGAAGGCGCTGACGGTGTCGTAGTGGCCGTCGCCCGCGCGGTCGTAGGCCAGCACGCGCTGCTGCGCCGCCGCCTCGATCGTCTCGAGCGAGGGCGACAGCGGCCCAGCGTCGGCCCCCTCCCCCGCCCCGACCTCGGACATGACCGCGGCCGCTTCGAGGATGTTCAGCGCCGCTCGCGCGTCGCCGCCGCTGATGCCCACGAGGTGGTCGAGGGCCTCCGGCGAGAGCACCACGCGGCCGGCGAAGCCGCGCTCGTCGGCCATGGCCCGCTCCACGACCGTGCGCACGTCGTCGTCGGTCAGGGGCTCGAGGCGATAGACCCGGGTACGGCTCAGGAGCGCCGAGTTGACCTCGAAGTACGGGTTCTCCGTCGTGGCGCCGATGAGCGTGATCGTGCCGTCCTCGACCTGCGGCAGGAGCGCGTCCTGCTGCGCCTTGTTGAAGCGATGGATCTCGTCGATGAAGAGGACGGTCGGCGCGCCTCCGCGGTCGAGCCAGTCGCGGGCGCCGGCGATGACGGCCCGCACGTCGGCCACGCCGCTCATCACCGCGCTCAGCGTGGCGAAGCGTGCCCCCACGGCATCGGCGAGCAGCCGGGCGAGGGTCGTCTTGCCCGAGCCCGGCGGTCCCCACAGCACCATGGAGCCGAGGTGACCGCGCTCGACGAGGCGCCGCAGGGCGCCGTTGTCGCCGACGAGGTGTGCCTGACCGACGAACTCCTCGAGCGTGCGCGGCCGCAGTCGCGCCGCCAGCGGCGCGTGGCCGTCGAGGGCGGCCGGCGGCAGCGTCAGGGCCTCGGGTCGGTCATCTCGGGTGGATCCGGTGCGCGGCATGCGCGCGCCTCAGTCGTGCAGCTTGCGGAACCAGAACGAGTGGCTGTCGCCCTCGGAGAGCTGGCCGACGATCTCGTGGCCGGTCGCCTTCGCCCAGGCCGGGGCATCGGCCAGGATGCCCGGGTCGGTCGCCGTCACCTCGACCAGCTGGCCGATTCGTGCCTGCCGGATGGCCTTGGCGAGGTTGACGATGGGCATCGGGCAGACCAGGCCGGTCGCGTCGACGACGACGTCGGCGCGGGGTCGGGGGGCGCCTGGCCTGGGCTCGGTCGAGGACGTCATCGGAACGGCGTGGGCCTCCTGTCTCGTGGCTGGTCATGCTACCCGGGACCCGGCGGACGCGCCCGTGGCGGGACTCGGGGTACCATCGGCGGGCGACCCGCCCCGGTCGCGGAGCGCCCCGTCCGAGTCCTGGAGACCGCCGTGAGCCCGTTGCCGATCCGCCTGCACGTCCCCGGTCCGACACCGCTGCCCGACGCCGTCCGCGAGGCGGGCGCCCGACAGATGGTCAACCACCGCGGGCCCGAGTTCAAGGCACTGCTGGGGCGCGTCACGGCCGGACTGGGGCGCGCTTTCCGCACGCATGACACGATCCTCGTGCTGAGCTCGTCGGGGACCGGTGGTCTCGAAGCGGCGGTGGTCAACCACCTCTCCCCGGGCGACCCCGTCCTGGCCGTCACCATCGGCGCCTTCGGCGACCGCTTCGCGAAGATCGCCACGACCTACGGGGCCGACGTGACCCGACTCGCGATGGAGTGGGGCCGCGCGGCCGAGGCGGGTGACGTGGCTGCCGCGGCACGCGAGATGGCCGCCCGGGGACGAGCGCCGGCGGCGGTGCTGCTGACGCATAACGAGACGAGCACCGGCGTCACCAACCCGGTCGCCGAGCTGGCCGCCGCCGCCCGCACCGTCGTGCCCGACGTGCTGGTCATCGTGGACGCCATCAGCGGCCTGGGCGCGGTCCCCTTCGAGACGGACGCCTGGGGTGTCGACGTGGTCGTCACGGGCAGCCAGAAGAGCTGGATGGTGCCGCCCGGACTGGCCATGGTGAGCGTGTCCGAGCGGGCCTGGGCGGCGGCGGAACGAGCGACCATGCCGCGCTTCTATTTCGACCTCGCCGCGCATCGCAAGAGCGCGGCCACCGGCGAGACGCCCTGGACGCCGGCGGTCGGCGTCTGCTTCGCCCTCGACGTCGCCATCGCACTCCTCGAGGCGGAGGGCTACGAGGCCATCTTCGCGCGTCACCGGGCCTGCGGGGCAGCCGCCCGGGCGGGCCTCCGGGCGCTCGGCTTCACGCTCTTCGCCGACCCGGCGCACGCCTCGGACACGGTCACCGCGGCATACGTCCCCGACGGCCTCGAATGGTCCGCCCTCAACGGCGCCCTGAAGGCGCGCGGCCTGATCCTCGCCGGCGGCCAGGGCAAGCTCGCCGGCCACATCCTCCGCCTCGGGCACCTCGGTGCCGTGACGGTCAACGACGTGCTGGCCGCCCTGGCCATCATCGAGGATGCGCTCATCGCCCTCGGGCTCCCTCCCGGCGAACGCGGTGCGGCGCTGGTGGAGGCCGTGCGTGCGGCCGACGCGTCGGCCCAGGTCCCCGCCGGGAGCGCCGTGTGAGGGTCCTCGTCGCCGAGCCGCTCGCCGCGGAGGGCCTGGACCTCCTCCGTGCCGAGCACGAGGTGGACGTCCGCACGGGCCTCTCGCGCGAGGCCTTTCTGGCCGCCGTTCCCGACTACGACGCGATCCTCGTGCGCAGCCAGGTGCAGCTCGACGCCCCGGCCCTGGCGGCCGCGACCCGGCTGATCGTCGTCGGTCGCGCCGGCGTCGGCGTGGACAACGTCGATCTCGAGGCCGCGACACGTGCGGGCGTCACCGTCGTCAACGCGCCGACCGGCAACACGATCGCGGCCGCCGAGCACACGCTGGCGCTGCTGTACGCGGTGGCCCGCCGCATCGCCGCCGCCGATGCCTCGCTCCGGCGCGGCGAGTGGAAGCGTGGCGCCTTCACCGGTGTTGAGTTGCGCGGCAAGACCCTGGGCATCGTGGGCCTGGGCAAGATCGGCATGGCCATCGCCGACCGCGCCCGGGCGATGGAGATGGAGGTCATCGGCCACGACCCGTTCGTGACCGCGGAGGCCGCGGCGAACCACGGCGTGGCGCTCTTCGAGCGTGCGGAGGTGATCGCCCGCTGCGACGTGCTCACCCTGCACGTCCCGCTCACGCGCACGACGCGCAACCTGCTCGACGCGGCCGCCATCGCCACGATGCGGCCGGGCGCGATCGTCCTCAACGTGGCCCGCGGCGGGGTCGTCGACGAGGCGGCCCTGGCCGAGGCGCTGCGCGACGGCCGGCTGGGCGGCGCGGGCGTCGACGTGTTCGCCTCAGAGCCGCCCCGCGACTCGCCGCTTCTCGACGCCCCAAACACCGTCCTGACGCCGCACCTGGGAGCCTCCACCGCCGAGGCACAGGTGCGCGTGGCCGTGGAGGCGGCCCAGCAGGTCCTCGACGTCCTGGCCGGACGGCCCGCCCGCTACGCCGTCAATGCGCCGATCCTGACGCCCGAGACGGCCAGGGCGCTGGGGCCATTCCTGCCGCTGGCCGAGATGCTCGGGCAGCTCTATGCCCAGATCGCGAGCAGCGTCGAGGCCCTCACGCTCGAGGTGGCGGGCGAGCTGGCGGCCTACGACAGCGCGCCGCTCGCCGCGTCGGCCCTGCGCGGCCTGCTCGAGACGGTGACCGAGGAGCGGGTCAACCAGGTCAACGCGCCGCTCCTGGCGCGGGCTCGCGGCATCAACCTGGTCGAGCGGCGCACCCCCGACGCCGGCCGCTACGCGTCGCTCGTGACGCTCGAGGGCTCAACGACCGTGGGCGGCACCGTCGCCGCCGGCGGCGAGCCGCGCATCGTGCGACTCGGCGAGCACTGGCTGGACATGCAGCCGGCGCACTGGATGCTCATCACGCGCCACCACGACCGGCCCGGCACCATCGGGCGGGTGGGCACCATCCTGGGCGAGGCGGACGTCAACATCAGCGCCATGCACCTTGCGCGCAGCACGCCCCGCCAGGACGCCTTCATGATCCTCGCCCTCGACGACCCGGTGCCCGATGCGGTCGCCGAGCGCATCCGGGCCCTCGACGCGATCCTCGACCTGTGGGTCATCCGGCTCGGGTGACCACGCCGCTCATCCCTCCGGCCATCGACGCGACCCTCGTCCTCGTCCGCCACGGCGAGTCCACCTGGATCGCCGAGGACCGCTTCCAGGGGCGCCGCGATCCGCCGCTCTCGCCGCGTGGTGAACGTCAGGCGGCGCTCGTCGCGGCCCGCCTCGCGGACCCCGGGGCACCACGGTCGCTGCCCATCCCGGCCGGGCCGCCGGTGGCGATCTGGCACTCCCCCTTGCGCCGGGCGCAGGCCACGGCCGCGGCCATCGCCGCGGCCGCAGCGGTCCCGGCGGATCGACCGCCGCTCGTGCCCGAGCCGGGGCTGTCGGAGATCGGCCAGGGGGAGTGGGAAGGGCTGCTCTTGACCCACGTCGTGGAGCGCTACGCGGACGACCTGGCCCGCTGGCGCCGTGCGCCGGTCGGTAACGAAGCCCCCGGCGGCGAGCCACTGGCCACGGCCGACGGTCGTGTCCGGACGGCCCTGGCAGGGATCCTCCCGGTGCTCGCCGGCGCGGCCCAGGGGTCCGTGGCGGTCGACCTGCGGCGCTCACCGGTCCCGGGCTACGGTCCGCCACCGCCGCTGCGGCCGTGGGGCATCGTGGTGGGTCACGAAGGCGTCTTCCGCCTCGCGCTCCTGGCCCTCCTCGACCTGCCGCTCGAGCGGTTCTGGGCCTTTCCCTTCGTGCTCGGCGGCGTGACCGTAGTGGACCTGCGCCACGGCCGCGCCGTCCTGCGCGCCCACAACCTTGCCGACCATCTCGTAGCGTCTGAGCCTCATCGCGCCTGATCCTCAGATGAACGTGGCTGGAACGTAAGAAGCTCGCCGGAGCCGAGATCGGGCTCCAGGCCACTCATGCGCCCAAGGGGCGTGCGCATGAAGGGAACCGGGTGGGTTGCCGCTTCTAACGTTCCGGGGACGTGCGCATGAGGGATCGTGGTACGCCGACCACCTCGCGCCGCACGACGTCCTAGCGCCGGCGCGGGCGACGGCGGAAGGCGAGCGTCAGCAACCGGACCCGCAGCCGGCCGTAGGCTGCGCGCAGCGCCGCCATCGCATCAGGGCCCGGCTGTCGGCGTCCGTAGGTGGCCTCCACCTTGACCCGCGCGACGAGCGCCAGCTCCTCGCGGACGGCCGGCACGATCTCTCCCAGGACGGTGGCGTACTCGTAGGCTGTCTGCGTGGGGCGCGGCCCGTAGCCGAAGCGGCCGGCCAGCCTGGCCACTCCGCGATACACGACGTCGGGCTCCGGGGTCGGCCGGCGCCGCTCGCGGACCGACAGCGCGGCCACGAGCAAGCCCAGACCAAGGAGGGCCGTGACGAGCACGGCCAGCAGCCCGCCGCCGGCTCCTCCGGGCGGCGGCGGGGTCACGTTCCCCGCCCCCGGGCTGGCCCCCGGGCGATCGCGCGGCTCGTCCGGCTCGAAAGTCCGGCGTCCACCGGGTCCCCCGGGACTGCCGCCGGGGCTCGGGCTCGGGACGGCCACTCCCGGCTCGAGGCTGGTCGGCCGCTGCCCGTTCTCCGTGTTGCCCGGCGTGGGATCGAAGGTGACCCAGCCGTAGCCCGGGAAGTAGACCTCCACCCAGGCGTGGGCGGCGCCGCGGTCCACCTCCCAGGCCCCATCGGCGAGCTTGCGGCCGGGCAGGTAGCCCATGGCCAGGCGGGCGGGGATCTGCTGGGTCCGCAGGAGCATGACCATCGTCGTCGCGAAGTACTCGCAGTAGCCGGCGCGCGTGCGCAGGAAGCAGTCGACGACCTGGTTGCCGCCGCACAGGCCGCGCACGTCGGTGCGGTACTCGAAGTCACCCGCGAAGAGGAAGCGCTGGACGGCGTCGGCGACGTGGAAGGCGTCGCGCTCGTCGGCGGGCAGGGCGGCCACGATGCGCTCGGCGGTCTGGTAGGTCATCGGACCCACGGACCCCTCCTCGATGTGGGCGTAGCGGGCCAGCCAGCCCGGATAGGCCTGGCTGGCGGCGGTCAGACGGGCCTGCGTCAACCCGCCGTCGGCCTCGCGCTCGTTGCGCACCAGCGCGCGCACGGTGTAGGACTCCCCGTCACGCAGGCCGTCGGCGAATTCGGCGGCGGCGAACGGCCCGCCCTCGGCGTTGCCATAGACAATGGCCGGCCGGTCGAGTACGTAGGGCGCGTCGGGCGTGAGGACGATGTCGCCGATGCTGCCGACCACAGTGACTGTGGCGGCGACCTCGTGCCGTCCCAGCTCGGGAACGATCTCGCGGGTCGGGCCCAGGAGCGGCTGCGCCGCCTCCACGCGCACGCCGAAGCGCTCGCTCTGGTGCCAGGTCGTGCCGTCGAAGAGGTCGTACACGGCGGCGCGCCAGTAGTGGCCGAGGCCGTCGCTCGTCGTGGCGCGGAAGACGACCTCGTTCGAGCTGACCCACAGGCCGCGGATGGTCTGCTCGGACGAGAAGAGGGCGTTGGGTCCGCGGGCCGGCGCGTTGACCCCGCCGATGATCTTGTTGAGCTGGTCCCCGAGGCGCACGAGGTCGTCGTCGAGGCCGCGCCAGGCACCGGCCAGCGGCGCCGAACTGGCCGACGCGGTGAGCGCGAGGGCGCCGGTCATGGCCACGGCCACGAAGGTCAGGCCGCTGCGCATGAAGAGGCCCGAGACGTAGCCGGCATCGCCGATGCGGCGGCGCACCCAGCCCGCCCGCTGCTCGACGAGGTTGGCGCGCACGAGCAGCAGGAGTGACGCAGCCGCGAAGACGACGAGATGGACGAACTGGGGCTGGAAGGTCAGTGACAGGTTGGCCAGCAGCAGCAGGCCGGCCATGAGGATGGCGCTCAGCGGACGACGCCGCCGGAAGACGGCGAAGGCGGCGAAGGCGCCCGTGCCCCACCCGACGAGCCCGACCACGAGCAGGAATACCGACGTCTCCCTCGAGCGGAGGTGCCGCACGAAGACGTCACCGGCGAAGGCCTCCAGCGACGCGTTCAGCCCGCGCAGCCGCTCGAGCAGATCGGGCGCCCCGGAGACGACGCCAGCGACCAGGACGATGACCACGACGCTTCCGATCGCGGCGCCGATGAGGTGCACCACGAGGGCCGGCATCCGCGCCTTGGCACCGACCAGGCCCCATGCGGCGCCGAGCAGGATCGCTGCCGGCACGAACCACGTCTGGCTCTCTCCGTCCGGCGTGGTGCCCACCCAGCGCGCGTCGTCGAGGGCGAAGCCGACCGCGGCCAGGAGCGCGGCCAGGAGCAGCACGGTGGACCAGCCCTCGGCCGGCGCCAGCGTTCGCTCCCCGGGAGAGGACAGCGAGGAGCGTGACGCCGTACCGAGAGCCGTCACGCCCGCACCGCCGTCTGGCGCTGCCCGCCGGGTGACACGAGCAGCTCGGCGAGCTTGCGGCCGGGCACGATCGGATAGACGGGCAGGTCGTACTCGGCGAGGGCATGGCGCATGCCGCGGGCCACCCGCTCTTGCTCGGCGAGGACTTCGCGGGCCTGCGCTGGACGCCCCGTCGCATGCCGCCAGTGCGTGTCGTAGCCGGCGCGGTCGAGGAGGCAGACGGCCGAGGCGATGCCGCGCGCCCGCAGGCTGCCCAGCGGCCGCACCCACGCCCGCTCCAGCGACGGCGTGATGACGACCGCGGACATGCCGCGCCGGAGCCGCGGCAGGCCGACGATGAGCGCTTCCACGAGCGGCGTGGAGCCGTCCGCGCCGACGGCGGCCAGCAGGGACATGATCTTCTGGTGCTGCCGCCCGCCGCGGTCGGCGGGCAGCGTGGCCACCCGGTGGCCGGCCGCGGTGATGCCCACGGCGCGGTTCTCGAGCATGGCCTCGGCGGCCAGCGCCGCGGCGACGCGCACGCCCGCCTCGAGCGTGGACTCGTCACCCTCGCCGGCCTGCACGCGGCGATCGAGGTCGAGGTAGATCCACAGGTCGGCCGTCTGCTCGAGATCGAACTCCTTGACCTGAAGCTCCTGGTGACGGGCCGAGCTCTTCCAGTGGATGCGGTTGTAGGCGTCGCCCGGTGCGTAGGGGCGGATGGAGGTGACGAGCGGCGTGGCCTGCGACGTGCGCTCGGGGGTCGCGCTGGTGCCCTCCAGCGTGCTTGCCGGGAGGCGCCAGCGTGGCAGCGGCTCGACCCGGGGATAGATCGTCACGCCCGCCCCGCTCCCCACCATCGCCGAGGCCTCGAACAGCCCGAACGGATCCCCGGTGCGGATGACCAGCGGGTCGACGCGGAAGTGGCCGCGCGCGACGAGCGGCACGCGTGCCGCCCAGGATCGCTCCGCGCGGGGACCCAGGACCAGCGCCCGACCCGGCAGCGGCACGGGCAGCGTGGAGGGGTTGAAGGCCTCCAGCCAGAGCTTGGGGAGGCGGCCGGCGTTGCGGATCGTGTAGGTCACCCGCAGCGCCTCTCCGACCTGGCCGTTGAGCCGGTCGAGCGCGTAACCGGCCTCCAGGTCGGCCAGCCCGAAGCGGGTCACCAGGTAGCTGCCGCCCACCACGAGCAGGCCCAGGTAGAGGAGGAAGAAGAGGAAGTCGGCGCCGGTCGAGAATGCGGCGATGACCAGCGCCCCGCCGAGCACGATGGCCGGCAGCCGTCGCAGCATGGCGCGCGTGCCTGCGGCTCAGGCCGGCCGCACGCTGGGCCGGTCCGGCCCGGCCGGCTGGGACTCGATAGGCACCGTCTCGAGCAGCTCGCGCACGGTCGCGCCGGCCTCGACGTCGCGGATCGTGGCCGCCGTCTTGATGATCAGACGGTGCGACAGCGCCGGCTCGGCCACGGCCTTGACGTCGTCGGGGATGACGTAGTCGCGGCCGTGCAGCGCCGCGTACGCCTGGCCGGCTCGGTAGAGGGCGAGCGAGCCGCGCGGCGACGCCCCGAGGTAGATGTCCGGGTGGATCCGCGTGGCGTTGACCAGGCGGACGATGTAGTCGCTGATCGACGGGTCGACGTAGATCTCGCGCACGGCGACCTGCAAGGTGCGCAGCTCCGCGACCGACAGCACCTCACCGATCTCATCGAGGGGGTGGATGCGCTTCTGCTCGTCGAGGATGACGATCTCCTCGAGGGGCTGCGGGTAGCCCAGCCGGAGCCGGAGCATGAAGCGATCGAGCTGCGCCTCCGGCAGCGCGAACGTGCCCTCGTACTCGATCGGGTTCTGGGTTGCGATGACCAGGAATGGATCGGGCATCCGATGGGTGACGCCGTCGATGGTCGCCTGCCGCTCCTCCATGCACTCGAGGAGCGCCGACTGCGTCTTGGGAGTGGCCCGGTTGATCTCGTCGGCGAGCACGATCTGGGCCATGATCGGCCCCGGCCTGAACTCGAACTCCTGGGTCTTCTGGTTGAAGATGGAGAGGCCCGTCACATCGGAGGGCAGCAGGTCCGGGGTGAACTGGATGCGCCGGAAGCTACAGCCCAAGCTGCGCGCGATGGCCTTGGCCAGGACGGTCTTGCCGGTGCCGGGCACGTCCTCGATGAGCAGGTGGCCCTGGCAGAGCAGCGCCACGAGGGCCAGGCGCACAGCTTCGTGCTTGCCCACGATGACCCGCTCCACGTTGGCGATGACCTTCTCGCCCGACTCATGGATCGCCATCGGCGGTGCTTCCTCCTGGTTCCCCCTGGGGGTGCGATGCGGCGCCCCGGACCGTCGGTGGATGGTACGCCAGACCGCCCTCGCGGGTTTCCAGGGGCTCGGCTCAGGGCGCCAGCTTGAGCCAGGCCGCCATCAGCTCGCCGCCCATCGGCACGGCCGATGCGCTGCCCGCGCCACCGTTCTCGACGATGACGGCCACGGCGATGCGCGGCGCCTCGACGGGCGCGAAGCCAATGAACCAGGCGTGCGGTTCGCGCTCGCCGCCGAGCTCGGCCGTGCCGCTCTTGCCGGCGGTGGGCACGCCGGGCACCTTCGCCGCACCCGCGAAGCGGCGGCCCAGGCGGCCCTCCACGGCCTGCTGCATGGCCCGCGCGATCGTCTCCGCCTGCCCGGCATCGAGGACCCGTCGCCAAACCTCCGGCGCGATGGTCTGGACCCGGCCGTCCGCGGAGCGCAGCTCGTCCACGACGTGCGGCCGCATCAGCGTGCCGCGGTCAGCCACGATCGCGGCCACGAGCGCCATCTGCAGCGGCGTGACGAACGTCTCCGACTGGCCGTAGGCAGCATTCGCCAGCTCGACGTCGTCGACGAAGCCGTCACCGCCGTCAAGGGTGCTGGCCGCGGTTGGCACGTCGAAGGGGATGGCGGCACCGAACCCCATGCGCTCGCCCCAGGCGAGGAACCGCTCGCCACCGATGTCGAGCCCGGCGTGGGCGAACCAGATGTTGCAGGAGACCTCGATGGCCCCCGTCAGATCGAGCGTGCGCTGGCCGGTCTGCGGGTGATGACCGTCGCGCACCCGGAAGCCCTCCACCAGGAAGCCGGTCCGCTCCTCGGCGGGCTGCTCGGGATAGACGGTCTGCGGCGTGATCGCGCCCGACCCGAGACCGGCCACAGCGGTGGCGATCTTCAGCACCGATCCGGGCGTGTAGCGGCCCATCGTGGCCCGATCGAGGAGCGCGGACGCCTCGGCCGGTCGGTCGAGCAGGTCGGCGAAGTAGGCAGCGCCGGTATCCGGATCGACGATCCGGTTCGGATCGAAGGAGGGCGTGCTGGCCAGGGCCAGGATGCGCCCGGAAGCCGGCTCGATCGCGACGATGGCGCCGCGTTTGCCGCGCAGCAGCGCCACGGCGGCACGCTGCAGGCGCACGTCCAGCGAGAGCTGCACGTCCTGCGGGTCGTACAAGTCGCGCCGCAGTTTGCGCAGCAGGTCGCCACCGGGCGCCAGGGAGCGGAGGCCGAGCAGCTCCGCGGCGAAGCTGCGCTCGAGGCCGGCCGAGCCGAAGTCCGGACTGAAGTAGCCCAGGATGGGCGCCGCCTCCGGGTGCGGGTAGCGGCGTGTCCAGCTGCCGTCGCCCCCCGGGACGCTCTCGGCCAGCACGACGCCGCGCGCGTCGACGATGCGGCCGCGGCGGCCTTCGCGCTCGGCGGCCAGCAGCAGGGGGTTGCCCGGGTCGCTCGTGAGGCGCTCGGCCTCGACCACCTGCCACCAGCTCAGGCCCGCGCCGATGGCGCCGTAGACGACGATCAGGGCGAGTGCCACGCGCAGGAGCGCAGGCCCGATGCGTGGCGGTGCGCCCAGGGCCGGGAGGTCGGGCAGGCCGCTCACGAGATGACCCGCTCGACGCGCCCGGCAACGGCCCCTGCGGCGTCGCGCAGCCGCTCACGCCGGCCGATGGCCTGCGCCGGTGGCGGTGCCGCGAGCCGCGTGTCGTCCAGCGACAGGAGCAGTCCGAGCACGATCCCGTTGGCCAGCAACGAGGAACCGCCGTACGAGACGAAGGGCAGCGTGATCCCGGTGAGCGGAATGAGCCTGGCATTGCCGGCCACGATGATCGCCGCCTGGACGACGACCACGAGCGTGACGCCGGCTGCGAGGAGGGCGCGGAAGTCGTCGCGCGCCGCGGATGCGATGCGCAGCCCGCGCTCGGCGAGGACGACGTAGAGGGCGAGGATCACCAGTGCGCCGGCCAGGCCGAGCTCCTCGGCGAGCGCGTCGAAGACGAAGTCCGTGTGCACCGCGGGGATGGAGGGGTGCCCGTCCACGCCCGGCAGGCCGGCGCCGAGGCCCGTGCCGAGGACGCCGCCGCGACCCAGGGCGTAGAGGCCGCGCACGACCTGGAAGCCGGCGCCCTGCGCCGTGGCGAAGGGGTCCAACCAGATCTCCACGCGCTCGCGCACGTGCGGGAAGAGCGCGTACAGGACGACCGCTCCGACAACGAACAGGAGAACGCCCAAGGCCAGGTCCCCGAGCCGCTGCGTGGCCACCCACAAGAGCACCAGGAAGACCGCGTAGAAGAGCAGCGCCGCCCCGAGGTCACGCTGCACGACGACGATGGTGAGCGCGATCCCCCACATCGCCAGCATCGGCAGCAGGTACGGTAGCGGCGGCAGGCGGAGCGGGCCAAGCCGCGTCACCCGTGCGGCCAGCAACGCCCGGTTGTCGGCCAGGTAGCCGGCGAGGAAGACGACCAGCAGGATCTTCAGCAGCTCGGATGGCTGGCCGGCCACGGGTCCCACGCGCAGCGTCAGCCGGGCGCCGTTGGTCTCCTCCCCGAACGCAAAGACGAGCAGGAGGAGGGCGATGCCGGCCGCCGCCCAGGTGTACTTGTACGAGCGCAGCCACAGGTCGCTGCGCAGGGCGACGGCGATGACCGTGGCCGCCGTCAACGAGAGCCCGATAAAGGTCAGTTGCAGGGGGGCCAGGCCCAGCTCCAGCGGCCCGAACTCCTGCACCACGAGCCCCTGCGGCAGCCGCACCATGATCAGCAGGGAGAGGCCCATCAGCAGGCCGGTGACGGGCAGCAGGACTTCGTCGCAGCGGCTCCCCGCCAGGGACAGGACGGCGTGGGCCGCGGCGAGCAGGCCGAGGAAGGCCAGCAGCAGCGACGGGTCGCCCACCGACGGCCGGCCGGCGACGGTGGAGGCGAGGCTGACCCAGCCGCAGGCGATGGCGCCGGCCACGCCACCGAGGAGGAGAGCCTCGCGCCGCCGGAAGCGCGGGCGGCGACGGTTGGCGATGCCTGCCCTGCCGGTCACCGGATCGCCGGGGGCACGTCGGGACGGTCCAGCCGCAACCGCACGCGGCCGACCTGCACTTCGTCGCCCCAGCCGAGCAGCATGGGCGCCACCACGCGTTCGCCGTTCAACCAGGTCCCGTTGGTGCTGCCCAGATCCTCCAGGTACCAGCTGCGGCCACGATACGTGAGCCCGGCGTGGCGGCCCGATGCGAAGGCATCGTCCACCACGACCGTGTTGTTGACGTCGCGCCCGAGCGTGTTGATCGCATCGAGCGCGAAGACCGACCCCTCGGAAGGGATCCCGTCCGGGGAGGCCACGACGCGGAGCCGACCGAGGGGCCGGTCGGCTCCGCGGAGATTCGCCTGCAGGTCGCGCCACAGGGCCCGCAGCACGAGGTAGAGGAAGGCGTAGAGGGCGGCCAGGAAGGCCAGGCGGATGATCCACAGGCTGATGGCCAGCGGATCCACGCTCAGGCGACCTCCACGCGCAAGGTCGTCTCGCCGAGGCGGAGCACGTCGCCCGATCCAAGTGCCACCTCGCTCACGCGCGCCGCCCCGAGGAACGTGCCGTTGGCGCTGCCAAGATCGCGGTAGACCAGCGCTCCCTGGCGCAGGAGCAGCAGGCCGTGGTGGCGCGAGACCCGTTCGTCGGGCAGGACGACATCGTTATCCGTGGCGCGCCCGATGCGGATCGGCGTGCTCTCGATCGGCGTGCGTCGCTCCGGTCGCCCGGGCGCACCCATGACGAGGACGGCGCGGGGCAGCGTGGGAACCGGGACCGGGAAGACGGCAGTGGCCTCCAGGGGGAGGCCCTCACCGCCCGACGGTGCGTCCGGACCTGCCGCGGGTCGATCCACGATCGTCGCCGTCACGGCCACGTCGCCGCGCGGCACGGCCGCGTTAGCGTGGAGGGTCACGCGCGGCCGGTCGAGCAGCGCGTAGCTTCTGGCTCGCGCGCGGGCAAGGAGCGCCTCCGCCAGTCGTGCCTCGAGCCTGGCATCCGCCCGCAGGAGCGACGCGAGGTCGTGGGCATGGAGCTGGACGCGGTAGCGGTCGGGTGCGAGGGTCCTGCCCGCCACCGTCCGCCGGCCCTCGTCCATGGCCAGCCCGAGCCGCCGCTCGACCTGGACGGGCTCCAGCGGGGCGCGGAAGAGGCGGCCGATCGGTCGCTCGACGAGGCGTTCGAAGAAGCGCTCGAGTGCGGCGAGAGGACGGGCCATCGGGTCGGCGAGTCTAGCAGAGGGACCCCGGACCATCTCCCGGCCACCGGGAGTACCCCCGTCGGGGGGAGGGCTCGACGGCCGGGACTATACTCTGTCCCCCGTGGCACCGGCTGCCACGCGCGCGAGGACGATCCCATCCCCGTACCCATGCCCGAGATCCTCACCGAATCGTTCTGCGAACGCTGTGGCACGCGCTATGCGTTCGAGACCGGTGCGCCCCAGACGAAGCGCCCGACCGTGGCCAAGGCGCGGGTCCTCGTGCGCGGGCTCAGGAACTTCGTCATGTCCAACGATCCCCTCGAGGCGGCCCTGGCCGACGCCCGCCGCGACGATGAGCGTGGTCGAGCGGCCGCGCAGATGGAGGCCTTCCACCACACCTTCAACTTCTGCATGGACTGCCGCCAGTACACCTGCACGAGCTGCTGGAACGAGGTCGACGGGCGCTGCCTGACCTGCGCCCCCATGCCGGGCCGGATCGAGACGGCGATGGCGACCCTGGAGCCCATCGCGGTGCCGCTGCCGGAGGCGTCGGCGAACGGGCACGACCGCGAGGAGGCCTGGCCGACCATCGACCTGCCCGCCGTCGAGGCACCGGTCGCGATCGTCGAGGCCGCCACCGTCGCCGCCGAGCCCGAACCCGCAGCCGTCGTCGAGGCGCAGGCCGCGCCCGCGGTGGACTCCGTCGTCGAGGCCGCCCCCGACGCGTACCTGCCCGAGCTGCTGACGCCGGTCGAGCTGCCGGGGGAGGAGCCGGCCGAAGTCCAGGGTGCCGCCGCGCCGGAGCCCGAGGCCGCGGCGGTCGAGCCGGAGGCCGGGGTGGTCCAGCCACCGACCGCGCCGGAGGCACCTCTCGTGCCGCCAGCGCCTCCGCGCGTGGCGCCGGCCTGGACGATGGTCGCGCCCGATGCCCCCTCCGCGGAACCCACGCCGGCCTGGCCGCCCCAGGCCCCGGTCTATCGACCGCCCGCCGCCCTGCCGCGCCCGACGCCATCGCCCGCCGCCCCGGTGCCATCGTGGCCGCGGCCGGCGACACCGGCATCCCAGGCCCTGCCGCCGACGCCCAGCGTCTGGGAGGAGTCCAGCGTCGGCGTCATCAACCGGCCCGGCTCGGGCGTGCAGGCCTGCTTCAGCTGCGGCCTGCCCCTGTCGGCGTCGGCCCGCTTCTGCCGTCGCTGCGGGTCGCGCCAGGAATGAGCGCGCCGCTGCCGTCGCGCCGGACCCGCGTCCATGACGCGCCGAGGAGCAGCAGCTGGCTCACCCAGCCGAGCCAGATGAGCAGGCCGAACAGCGAGACGAAGACGCCGAAGACGGCCAGGCCGCCCACCAGCAGGGGTGTCAACAGCGCATAGGCCTGCGCCGCGAGCCAGATGCCGCAGCCCACGGCCAGCGCCGGCAGACCCGCCGCGGACAGCGATGGCGCGGCGGTCGGCACGAGGCGATAGATCGTCACGACGCCCGCCCACAGCACGGCGACGGTCAGACCGACCTCCCCTGCCCCGACGAGGAAGCGCAGCGGCTCGCCGCCCACCACGTCCTGCAGTGTCGGCAGCGCCACTCCGATGCCCAGGGCCAGCACGCCGGACAGCGCCAGCACGACCACCGCGCCGATGCCGCGCAGGCGGCGCTCGAACGGGTTGCGCTCGCGCAACCCGGGCAGCACCCGGTTGATGGCCCCGTCCAGGGCGTCATAGAAGGCGCTGGCGCCCCAGGCGGCGCCCACGAGCCCCAGGATCGAGAGCGCACCGCGGCCGGCAACGAAGGAATCGAGCCCGATCCCGGCCACCGGTTCGACTCCCGGCACGAGCGTCGCGAGGGTCGCCACGGCGTCCGCCCGTCGCGTCGGGTCCTCGAAGAGCCAGCCGATCAACCCAGCCACACATACGAGCCCGGAGAGGAGGCCGAACAGGGCCCGATACGCCAGTGCGGCCGCGAGAAGGCTTCCGCCGGCCTCGGCGTCGGCGGCCACGACGCTTCTCGCCTCGGCGATCCAGGGGACGCGCAGCGCCCGCTCCACGAGCGCCAGACCGTGACTCAGCAGGCGGTCGAGCATCCCCGTGCCGGTTCAGCCATCCAGGTCCTCGAAGAGCCCCGGCTGAAGCCGCTCGACGCGCACGCCGCGGCGCCGGGGCGTGAGCAGCGAGCGAACCTGGGCCCGCCGGACGTAGAGGTAGCGCCCGGGGCGGATGCTCTGCAGCTTGCCGCCCTTCGCCCAGCGGGCCAGCGTGTCGCGGCTGATGGCGATGTTGGCGGCCGCGAACATCTCGGCCGCCTCGCGCAGCGTGATCCAGTCCGACGGCGGGCGCGGCATCGGGCTACGCGCCGGACGTCGTGCTCGGTGGGGCGGGCGAGGTCTTCGAGCCCGCGGCTCCCTCGGGGGTCGACCCCGTCGGCGCCGACTTCGGCTCGGTCTTCGACTCGGTCGTCGTGGCCGTCCGGGCGGAGCTGCTGCTGCGCGCGCTGTCGCGCGCGTCCTTCTTCGCCCAGCCGGAGCCCTTGAAGTGGATGGTCGGCGCGGAGAGAAGCTTGCGCATCGGCCCGCCGCAGTGCTCGCAGCTCGCGGGCCCAGGGCCGTGGACGCCGTGCATCACCTCGACCTCGCGACCGCAGATGGTGCAGCCGTAGTCGTAAGTGGGCACGTTCTCCGGCTCCCGCTCAGCCGCGCAGCAAGCGCATGCCGCACTTCGGGCAGTAGAACGCACGATCGTGCAGGGAGGCGAAACCGCAGTGGGCGCACACGAGGCCGCCGTGACCGGCCGCCGGGACGGGTCGCTCCAGCGGCGTGAGGCCGACGGCATACTGGGAGGCGAGGATGTTGGTGAGCAGCCCGCCGAGCGTCTTCTGCGCGAGGCGGTCCGTGTCGCCGCGCACGCCCTTCCCGCCCCAGCCGACGACAGCGCGCACGATCAGGTCGCCGCTCGCCTCGTCCCAGTGGGAGGCCACGCCGCCCACGATGGCGTTGTACTCAGGGTAGCCGCTCGTATCGATCTCGCCGTGCAGGAGCGCGCAGACGAACGTGTCGAAGGCGAGGTCGAGCGCGCCGATCGATTCGAGCACCAGCAATGCGTGGCGGGCGATCGGACTGAGGTCGTGGTGGGCGTTCAGCCACTGCATCGCCTCGGACGGACGCACGATCGCGGGCGTCGCCTCGGCGAACTCCACGGGCAGCGGCTCGATGATCTCGATCTCCGATATCGCCTGGCCGGCCAGCATGCCCGGCAGCTCGTTGAGCGCCTTGGGACCCGCCTTCATGCGCACGCCTTCGCTGCTCTTGCCGTGATAGTGGAGCTTCAGCGCGTAGTCCTGCGCGGTGAGCTCCTCGAAGACGGCCTCGGGCTGGGCGGGCGCGGCGGCCTTCACGTCGGGGCCTTTGCGCTTCAGGAAGTCGAGGGGCACGATGTCTCCAGCTCGCGATCGGGACGGTCGGGGCCTCGCCCGACGCGTCCATCCTAGCAGCGCCCTCGACCCCGCTGCCACGGGCGGGCGCGGCCTCATGATCGCAGGCGCTCCTCGAGGCGACGGACCAGTTCGCGCAGCTCAGTCGCGCGCGCCAGAGCTCCGTCCACGACGGCCGGCGGCGCCTTGGCCGCGAAGTCCGCGTTCGCCACGCGGTGCTCGGCCGCGGCCAGCAGCCGCCGGGCATCGTCGAGCTCGCGCTCCAGGCGTCCTCGCTCGCGCACGAGGTCGGCGCCGGCGCGTGAGAGGCGAGCCTCACCGGCGGCGGCGATGACGACCAGGCCCCCGTCCGCGGCCGACGGCAGATCCGCCGCCGCGGCATGGACGCGCACCGGCCGCAGCCGCGCCAGGCGGCCGAGGGGCACTTCGAGCGCCGCGTAGGCCTCGCGCACCGCCCGGTCGGGCAGCACGAGGTCCGCCTCCAACCAGCCCGACGCCTCCAGCTCGGCCGCGGAGCGGGCGTTGCGCACGGCGCGCACGAGGTCGAGGAGCGCCTCGACGGCCGCCCCGGTCGCCGTATCGGAGAGCCCGCGCTCGCGGGCGGCGTCCGGCCAGTCGGCGACGATCAGCAACTCGGGGTCGCCCGGTTCGTGAGGCAGCCGCGCCCAGACGGCCTCGCTGATGAAGGGCATCACCGGGTGAAGCAGGCGGACGTAGCGCTCGAGCACCCAGGCGAGCGTCCACCAGGTGGCCTCACGCGCGGCCGGCGTGGCGTCGGCGTCGCTCAGGCGAGCCTTGGCCAGCTCCAGGTACCAATCGCAGTACTCGCTCCAGACCGCGTCGTAGAGCAGGCGGGTCACGTCGCCCAGCTGGTAGGCCTCGTGGGCAGCCGAGACGGCCTCGATCGTCGCCCCGCAGCGGCCCAGGATCCAGCGCTCGGCGGGGCCCAGATCAGCGTCGGTGGGCAACCTCAGCGGTGCGTCCGCGGACACCTCGGGTGGTCGGGCTCCGACCACGAAGCGGGCCGCGTTCCAGAGCTTGGTGGTGAAGTTCCTGGCGCCCTCCAGCTTGGTGCGGCTCATGCGCACGTCGGCTCCCGGGGCGATGCCGTGGACGAGCGCGAAGCGCAGGGCGTCGGCGCCGATCTCGGCGATCGTCGCCAACGGATCCTCGACGTTGCCCTTGGTCTTGGACATCTTGGCCCCGTACGGGTCCCGCACGAGGCCACCCAGCCAGACGGTCCCGAACGGCGGCTCGCCGAGCAGCCACTCACCCAGCATCATCATCCGGGCGACCCAGAAGAAGAGGATCTCGTAGGCCGTCTCGAGGACGGTGGTCGGGTAGAAGCGCTCCAGGTCGGGCGTCCGCTCCGGCCACCCCAGCGTGGAGAAGGGCCACAGCCCGCTCGAGAACCACGTGTCGAAGATGTCGGGGTCCTGGACCAGCTCGGCCGCGGGCCGTCCACAGGCCTCGCAGGCATCCGGGCCGTCGAGCTGGCCGGAGACGGTGGCGTGCCCGTCCGGGCAGTACCAGGCCGGGATGCGATGACCCCACCAGAGCTGACGGCTGACGTTCCAGTCGCGGATGTTCTCCAGCCAGTGGAAGAAGACCTTCTCGAAGCGGGGGGGCAGGATCCGCACGCGGCCCTCGCGGACGGAGGCGAGCGCCTTGGCGGACAGCGGAGCGACGCGGATGAACCACTGCGTCTTGAGACGGGGCTCGACCACGTCGTCGCTGCGCTGGCAGCGCCCGATGACCATCTCGTGCGGCCGTGAACCCACGAGGTCGCCCATCGCTTCCAGGTCGGCCAGGATCCGCTGCCGCGCTTCATAGCGGTCGATGCCGGCGTAGGGACCGCCGGCGGCGTTGACGCGGGCCTCGTCGTCGAGGACCGTGACGGCGGCCAACCCATGGCGCCTACCCGTCTCGAGGTCGTCCGTGTCGTGGGCGGGGGTGATCTTGACGGCACCCGTGCCGAAGCCGCGCTCCACGATGTCGTCGGCGATGACGGGCACGATGCGCTCGACGAAGGGGATGAGGACCCGCCGGCCGACGAGGGCCCGGTAGCGCTCGTCCTCGGGATGGACGGCGACGGCCGTGTCGCCCAGGATCGTCTCTGGGCGCGTGGTGGCCACGCTGATCCAGGCGTCGGGGTCGGGTCGCCCGGCGGCGTCGAGGAGGTGGTAGCGGACCGTCCACAGGGTCCCCGTCTCCGGGGTGGCGATCGTCTCCAGGTCGGAGATGCTGGTGCGACAGGTCGGGCACCAGTTGACGAGCGCCTCGGCGCGGTAGGCCAGGCCGTCGTCGTACAGGCGCTTGAACGCCGTGCGCACCGCCAGGGCGGAGCCCTCGTCCATCGTGAAGCGCTCGCGGCTCCAGTCGAGCGAGGCGCCCACGCGCTGCAGCTGCCCGGTCATGACGTGGCGGGTCTCGTCGATGAAGCGGCGCATCCGTTCCAGGTAGCGCTCGCGGCCCAGCGACTCGCGGCTCTCGCCCTCCTGGGCCAGGATCCGGTCGAGCACGAACTGGGCGGCGATCGAGGCGTGGTCCTTGCCCGGCAGCCAGAGCGTCGGGCGTCCGGTCATCCGCGCGTGGCGGGTCATGGCGTCCTCGACGGTCGTTCGCTGGGCATGGCCGAGGTGGAGCGCCCCGGTGATGTTGGGAGGGGGCTGGATGATCACGAAGGGCGGCTTCGACCAGTCGGCGCGGCTGCCCGCGCCGTCGGGCGCGAAGACGTCGGCGGCCAGCCAGCGCGCGTAGATGCCGGCCTCGGCCGCAGCCGCGTCGTACGCCTTCGGCATCGCCTGGCTCTTCGTCGCCCCGTCGGTCACGCCGGCCTCCTCCGCCCCGAGGGCCCGCTCCGGCCCCGGGAATCGAACGCCCCGCTCGTCCCAGCGGACGAACGGGGTCGTGGTACCACCTGCTGGTTCGGTCGCGGCGCCGGCCGGTCATCCCGGTCGGGAGCGGGCCGCGGCCCTCTCGGCGCGCTACCGGGCGCCACCCGTCACGACTCGCGAGCGACCTTCGCGCTTCCCTGCCGCCGCGGGCTCGCAGCCCTGACCCGCGGTCTCTGCCGGCCGTCTGGAGCGCTACTCCTCTCGGTCCCCGCCGTGAGGCGCGGAGTGTAGCACGGCCCGACGCGTCCTCAGAGCGCGGCCATGATCTGTTCCAGGCGAGTCGTGGCCGCCGACGGGTCAGCGTCCGCATCGAAGCGCAGCGGCTCGCCGATGACGAACTCGACGTCGCCCCGCCACCAGCGGCTGGGACCGTCGATGCGCGACATGCGATGGATGTGGAGCTTCAGGGGCACGATGGGCGTCGCGCCCTCGACCGCGATGAGACCGACGCCCGCCTTGAACGGCTGCATCGGCCCGCCCAGGGTCAGCTTCCCCTCGGGGAAGATGAGGATGCTGAAGCCACGGTCGAGTCGGGCGCCGAGGAGCTCGAGGCTGCGTCGCACGGCCCCCTCCCGGGCGAGCGGGAAGGCGTTGGCCAGGATCGAGGCTCCGAAGCCCCGCAGCGGGTTGCCGAAGATGTCGTCCGCCGCGGCCGCGATCGAGAGCCGCCAGCGCCACTCGCGCGGCAGGCGCGCGAGGATGATGGCGTTGTCAAGGTGGAGGCAATGATTGGGAGTGAAGAGGACGGGCCCCTCGAGGCCGTCGAGCCGCTCGAGCCCGCTGGTGCGAACCCGGTAGAAGAGACGTACGAACGGACGGACGACCAGGGCTTGCAGGCCCATTCCGACGGCGCGCGATACGGGACTGAGCGGCCAGCCGTAGATGCCGCCCTCGCGCTTCGCGCTGCCTGCCGCGGCGACCATCGCCGAGAGGTCGGCCACCGTCGCCTCCGGATCCAGGGCGTCGTCGTCGATGTAGGTCCCCAACTCCTCCTCGATCACGCCGAGCAGCTCCACGCGCTGGAGCGAGTCGAGGTTCAAGTCGCTCGACAGCCGCGCCGACGGGGTGACCGTGGACGGGGGAACGAGGGCGATCTGCGCGACCAGGGCGGCGACGGGATCGAGCGCGTCCGCAGGATCCGCCTGCGAAGCCGCGGCCGATGCCGCCACCCCCGGTCGGGACCCATCGGCGGCGGCGCCGGCCAGCTGAGCGAGCCGCTCGAGCACGACGTGCTTCTTCACCTTGAGCGCATGCGTGCGCGGCAGGTCCTCGTCGGGCCAAACGGTGTTGCCGCGAATCTGCTGGTGGGCGCCCAGGACGGCGTTGGCGTCGCGCACGACGGCGGCGGCCAGCGACGGATCGTCGAGCAGAAGCACGGCGTGGACCCTGAGGTCCAGGCCGAGCGGCCAGCCCACGACGGTGGCGTCACGGACGCGCGGATCCCGGGTCAGCACGGCCTCGACGTCATCCGGGTAGACCTTCTGGCCGTCTGGCAGCGCCAGCATGTCCTTCTTCCGCCCGCGCAGCGTCAGGACGCCGTCGGCCGACAGCTCGCCGAGGTCGCCGGTGTGGTACCAGCCCTCGTGATCGATGGCCGCCGCCGTCGCCTCCGGGTTGTCCCAGTAGCCGAGGAATCGGTTGGGCCCGCGGACGAGGAGCTCTCCGTCGTCGGCGACGCGGATCTCCACGCCGGGGATCGCCTGGCCCACGGTCCCCGGGCGATTCAGCGTGGGACGAGTAAAGCTGATACCCGGACTCATCTCCGTCGCGCCGTACCCCTGGAGGACCTGCACGCCCATCTGCGTCCAGTGCGTGGCGAGGGCCGGATCGAGCGCCGACGCACCCACGCCGATGGTGTGCAGCCGTCCACCGAGCTGCGCCAGCACCGGCCGGAAGATCAGCCTTCTCACGGATCGCGGCAGCACGCGGGCCACGCGATGAAGCCACTCGAAGAGCGACCGCCGGCCGGCCTGGTCGACGCGGCGCAGGATGGCGTTGTCCAGCAGGCGCAGACCCTGGGGGACGAGGAGCAACATCGTCGCCTGGAAGTCGCGGAAGGTTCGCAACAGGACCGCCGGCTGGCGACTGACCGGGTAGACAACGCTCGCCCCGACGAGAAGCGGGATGATCAGGCCGATGCCCTGCTCGAAGAGATGCGAGAGCGGCAGCACCGAGATGAGCCGCTCGGCGGGGCGGATGGGGAAGACCGCGGCCATGCCCTTCGCGCTCGAAAGCAGATTCCGATGGCTGATCATGGCGCCCTTCGGGTCGCCGGTCGTGCCGCTCGTGAAGACGACCTCGGCGAGGTCGTCGGGTCCGATGGTCGCGGCCGCGAGCGGATCCGTCCGGCGGGCCTGATCGGGGAGCGACTCGATCCAGACGATGGGCAGCCCCAGAGATCGTGCGCCGTCCGCCGTCTGTCGGCTGGCCAGGACGAGGCGGGCTCCGGTCTGCGCCGCGACCTTCGCCGCGAACTCCTGGGCGTGGCGGACGTCGAGCGGGACGGTCACACCGCCCGCGTGGGCGGTGGCGAGGAAGGCGATCACCCACTCCGGCCGATTGACCGCCCAGATGATGACCCGATCGCCCGGCTTGAGCCCGGCGTCCGCAAGGACCCGGGCCGCTCGGGGCACGACCGCCGCCAGATCGCGGTAGCGCCAGACCCGCGTGCGGAAGCTGGGCCGGATGAGCAGCGCCGGGCGGTCGTCATAGCGCGCGGCGCCCTCGGTCACGAGGTCGATCAACGTCTCCATCGCGACGCTCCTCCTCGGCCGTCGGCGGCTTGCGCCGCCAGGCCCTCGAGCACACCGCGTGCATCGTGGCGCAGTGGCGGATAGTGGCCGAACACGATCGTTTCGACGTTCAAGGCCGCCAGACGTTGCACGCTCGCCCGCGCCATCCGCACGTCGTCGCTGAAGAACGGGCTCGCGAACGTCACCCGGCCCCGCCTCGCTTCGAGCACGTCGCCGACGAACAGCAGCCGTTCGCGCGGCGCGTAGAGGCAGATGCTGCCCGGGGTGTGGCCGGGCGTGTGGATGACCTCCAGCCCACCGAGCACCGGCAGGACCTCGCCGTCCGCGACCGGTGTCAGCCGGGCGGGCGTCGGAGTCACGAACGCGAACAACCGGCCACGGGACGGGCGCCTGACGGCCTCGCCGAGGCTCACCTGGACGCGCGCGATGTCGGCAGGATGCATCAGCACCTCGACGCCGTCGCTCGCGAGCTCACGAACGCCGCCGACGTGATCCGGGTGGGCATGCGTGCAGATGATCCGCTCCAGCTCGGCGAGCGAGCGGCCGATCCGGCCGAGATGGCGGGCCAGGCGCAGCCGGGATCCGGGCAGGCCAGCGTCGATGAGGGTCAGACGATCTTCGAGGATCACATACCCGCGAGCGCCCAGAAGCTCGACCTCGTCGACGCCGGAGGCGATCTCCATGACCGACAGACGCCGGGCGCCGAGCTACGTGACGCGCGAACGAGCCGGATCGAGCGCGACGCGCTCGCCGGCCTCGACCAGCCGCCGGAGGCGATCCATGGCGTCCCAGACCTCCGTGAAGCGGGTGTAGGCCGCGACTGGCGCCAGGCGGATGCGATCGGGCGCGCGGAAGTCGGGCACGACGTTGGCCCGCTCGACGAGCGCGCGATCGATGCGGTACGCGTCGGGATGTCGGAGCGCGACGTGGCCGCCGCGCCGCGCCGGGTCGGCCGGCGAGCCCAGCGTGAAACCGAGCGGCTCGAGCCACGCCCTCCAGAGCGCGATCACCAGCTCTGTCAGGGCCGTGCTCTTGGCGCGCAGCGCCTCGATCCCCGCCCGTGCCAGCACTTCGACGCCGGCTTCGATGGCCACCAACCCGAGCACGGACGGCGTGCCGGTGAGGAAATGGCCGATGCCCGGCTGGGGATCGTAGGGATGGCCCATGGCGAACTGGTCACGCTGACCGAACCAGCCCTGGATGGGCTGGCGCAGGACGTCCTGCAGCTCGCGTCGCACGTACAGGAAGGCCGGCGCCCCGGGACCGCCGTTGAGGTACTTGTAGGTGCAGCCGACCGCCAGCTGCGCACCGGCCCCGTTGAGATCGATGGGCACCGCGCCGACCGCGTGACTGAGGTCCCAGAGCATCATCGCCCCGGCCCCCTGGACAGCGGCCGTGATGGCGGCCATGTCGGCGAGGGCGCCGGAGCGATAGTTGACGTGCGAGAGGCAGACGAGCGCGACATCCGGCCCGAGCGCCGTCGCGACGTCACCCACGGCGACGCCCTCGACCGGGTCGGTCTCCAGCAGGCGCAGCTCCAGACCGCGCGCCTCGGCCAGCCCTCCCAGCACGTAGCGGTCGGTGGGGAACTCGTCGGCGGCGGCAAGGACGACCCGCCGCCCCGGCCGCGCCTGGAGGGCGGCCACGGCCAGCCTGTAGAGGTTCACCGTCGTCGAGTCGCTGACGATGACCTCGCCCGGTCGCGCTCCCAGGAACCCGGCCGCGAGCGCATCGCCAACGCGGACCGGCAGCTCCATCCAGGCGTCCCAACCGCGCACGACGCGCCCGCCCCAATCGTCGCGCACGAGCGCACTCAGCCGCTCCAGCGTCGCCTTCGGCAGCCGCCCCAGCGAGTTGCCGTCGAGGTAGATCGGCTCGGGCTCCGGGATCTCGAAGGCGGCGCGCAGGCCGCGCAGGGGGTCGGCGGCGTCGAGCCGCTCGGCGTGCGCCCGCTCGGTCACGGTCGCCGCGGGCTCAGGCGCCGCGCTCGGCGAGCCAGGACTCGTAGTTCGTCTCGTCGACGCCCTTGTCGACCTCGGCCTTGGTCAGCAGCAGCGGGACGCGCCCCTCGCGGATCGTTTCCTCGGTGATGATGCACTTGCGCACGTCGGTGCGCTCCGGGATGTCGTACATCACCTCGAGCAGCGCCTCCTCGACGATCGAGCGCAGGGCGCGTGCGCCGGTCTTGCGCGTGAGCGCCACCTCCGCCGCCGCCTCCAGCGCGCCGGGCGTGAAGACGAGCTCGACCTTGTCGAGCTGGAGGAACTTCTGGAACTGGCGCACGACGGCGTTCTTCGGCTCGGTGAGGATGCGCACGAGGTCCTCCGCGTTGAGCGCGGTGAGCGTGACGATGACCGGCAGCCGCCCCACGAACTCGGGGATCAGCCCGAACTTGAGGAGATCCTCCGGCATCAGCTGCTCGAGGATCTTCTCGCGCCGCACGCGGTCCACCTGCGCTTGCGACCCGAAGCCGATGGAGCGCTTGCCCACGCGTTCCTCGACCACCTTCTCGAGACCCTCGAAGGCGCCGCCGCAGATGAACAGGATGTTCGTCGTGTCGATCTGGATGAAGTCCTGGTGAGGGTGCTTGCGGCCGCCCTGCGGCGGCACGTTGGCGACCGTGCCCTCGAGGATCTTCAGCAGCGCCTGCTGCACGCCCTCACCGGACACGTCGCGGGTGATCGAGGGGTTGTCGGCCTTGCGCGCGATCTTGTCGATCTCGTCGATGTAGATGATCCCGCGCTGCGCCTTGGCCACGTCGAAGTCGGCCGCCTGGATAAGCCGCAGGAGGATGTTCTCCACGTCCTCGCCGACGTAGCCGGCCTCGGTCAGCGACGTCGCGTCAGCGATGCAGAAGGGCACATCGAGCACGCGCGCGAGCGTCTGCGCCAGGAGCGTCTTGCCCGAGCCGGTGGGGCCGACCAGCAGGACGTTCGATTTCTGCAGCTCGACGTCGTCCACTTGGTGGCCGGCGTTGACGCGTTTGTAATGGTTGTAGACCGCGACCGAGAGGACCTTCTTGGCCCGGTCCTGGCTGATGACGTAGTTGTCGAGGGCGTTCTTGATCTGGCGGGGGTTGGGCAGCTTCGAGGTAGCCGGCTTGACGCGCGGCGTCTCGAGCATCTCCTCCTCGATGATCTCCTGGCAGAGGTTGATGCACTCGTCGCAGATGTAGACGCCCTGACCCGCGATGAGCTTGCGGACCTGCTCCTGGCTCTTGCCGCAGAAACTGCAGCGGTAGGGGACCTTCGGCCCCTTCCCGGTCGTCGTCGCCACGCTGCTCCCGTCCGGCCTCCGCTCGGTCAGCCTTCGCCGGCCTTGGCGCGCTCGTCCTTCGCCTTGGCGATGAGCGAGACGCCCGGCCGGGCCATCACCTCGTCGATGATGCCATAGGACCGGGCCTGTTCGGGACTCATGAAATAGTCCCGGTCGGTGTCCCTCCTGACCTTTTCCACCGGCTGGCCCGTGTGCTGGGCGAGGATCTCGTGGAGTCGCTCGCTGAGCGTCTCGAGTTCCCTGACCTGGATGAGCACGTCGGGCGTGTTGCCACGGAAGCCGCCCGACCCCTGATGGATCATGATCCGACTGTTGGGCAGTGAGTAGCGCTTGCCCTTGGCACCTGCCGCCAGCAGCACCGAGGCCATGCTGGCGGCCATGCCGATGCAGATCGTGGCCACCGGCGCGCGCAGGTACTCCATCGTGTCGTAGATGGCGAGGCCCGAGGTGACCACGCCGCCGGGCGAGTTGATGTAGAGGTTGATGTCCTTGTCCGGGTCCTCCGATTCGAGGAAGAGCAGCTGGGCGATGATGAGGTTGGCGACGTGGTCCTCGATGGTGTCGCCGAGGAAGATGATGCGCTCCTTCAGCAGCCGGCTGTAGATGTCGTAGGCGCGCTCGCCCCGGCTGCTGCTCTCGATGACCATGGGCACGAGCATGGCCCGGGTCTCGAAGGCAGCGGCCAGCGCGGCCGAACCACCCAGCGCGGCCCGCGTCGTCTCCCGCGCGGCGGCATGGGCCGCTCGGCGAGTCGGGATCGGGTGTCGGGTCATGCGGGGGCTCCCTCCGTGAGGCTGAGGCCGGCCGGCGCCGCTGCGGCGGGTCCGTCGTCTTCGAGGTGTGGCACGGGGCCGACCTCGGGGTGGGCGGTCAGCCAGCGGTCGATCAGCTGTTCCACGACGCGCGAGCGGCGGATGGTCGAGCGCAGGTAGGCGCGGCCGCGCGGTGACTCGAAGTAGCCCACGAGCTTGGGATTCTCGGGGTTGCGCCGGCGGGCCCGCTCGATCTCGGCCTCGATCTCCGCGTCGGGCGCCTCGACGCTCTCCGCGTCCGCCACGGCGGATAGGACGAGCAGCGTCTTGACCCGCTTCTCGGCCGGCTCGCGCCACTCGGCGTGCAGCTGGGCCTCGGTCTTCTCGATGACCTTGAGGTATGTCGCCTCGTCGATGTTCTGCTCGGCCAGCCGCACGCGCAGCTCGTCGTGCATGACCTCGATCTCGCGCTCGACGAGGAGGTCCGGCACCGCGACGGTGGCGTTGGAGACGGCGAAGTCGATGATCCGATCGGCGAACACGTGGCGCGCGCGGTCCTTCGCGTTCGCGCGGAGCCGAAGGCGGATGTCCTCGCGCAACGCGGCGAGGTCGGCGTATTCGCCCACCGATTGGGCGAACTCGTCGTCCAGGGCAGGCAGTTCCTGCCGGCGCAGCTCGCGCATGGTCACGGTGAACTCGACCGGTCGTCCGGCCAGCGAAACTTCCCCGTAGTCGTCCGGGAAGGTCACGGAAAACGTGCGCTCGTCGCCGTCGCGCATGCCCCGCAGCGCCGCCTCGAAGCCGGGGATCATGCGTTCGGAGCCGAGGCGCAGCGGGAAGCGTTCTGCCTTGCCGCCCTCGAAGGGCACTCCGTCGTGCCGGCCCTCGAAGCCGATGACGGCGTAGTCGCCGTCCTCGGCGCCGCGGTCCTCGACCGGGACGAGGCTCGCGTGCTGCTCCCGCGCCTGCCCGACGACCCTGTCCACCATCGTCTCGTCGACGTCGTCGATCTCGATACCGAAGGGGTAGTCGGCGTAGGCGCCGAGCTTCACCTCCGGGCGCACGGGGAGCACGACCCGGTAGGCGGCCCCCTCCCCCTCCGCGAAGCGCGTCCACTCCGGCGCCGGGATGCCCAGGATGTCGAGATCGGACTGCTCCACCGCCTCCACCACGGAGGCCTCGAAGAGGTGCTCCTTCGCGTCGTCGTAGATGGGGTTCGTGGCCTGGTCGTCGCCCCGGCGGATGCCCAGGGCACGCTCGAGCATGGGGCGCGGCACCTTGCCCGGGCGGAAGCCGGGCACGCGGGTGCGGCGGCCCAGGTGGCGCACGGCGCTGTCGATCGAGCGCTGCAGCCGTTCGGCCGGCAGCTCGACCTCGAGCACGACCGTGCTCCTGTCGGCGGGGGACGTGGTGACTCTCATGGCCGAGGAAGTATAGGGCGGCGCCCTGCCCGGGGCTGGTAGGCGAGGTCGGAGTCGAACCGACACGCCGCTCGCGCGGCACCGGCTCCTAAGGCCGGCGCGTCTGCCATTCCGCCACTCGCCCGCGGCGAGTCTACGCCCCGCGGTCCTCGGGCGGGGCGACCGGCGGGCGGTCCCGATCGGCCGCGAAGGCACGCTCGACGAGCTTCCGCGCGGCGTTCGAGGCGGCCACCGACCCGAAGGCGTTCACGACGCGCCACAGCGTGGCCGGGCCGTCATCGCCCAGCCGTCCCTTCCGCTTGCGGGCGTCGAGGAAGGACGCAAACTCTCGCTCCAGGCGCGCACGCACGGCCGGGGCGCTCTCGCCAAGCCCGTCGACGAGCCGCTCGATCTCCTCCGGCAGGACCGATCCCGGCACCGGATCCTTCCCCCCGCGGACGGCGCGCCGGAGCCCGCGCAACAGGCGCCGCGGACCGCCGAGGCCGAGGAAGGCGATGCCGCCGGCGGTCGCCGCCGCCTTCCCGGGGCTGCGGCGCACCTTGGCCGGGATGTCCACGGCCGAGCGGGCCGCCGCCTCCAGCTCATCGACCTCGACGAGCAGGGCCGCGCGCGCCGCGTCTACCTGCCGCCGAGCCGCTGTCGTCGCTTCGTCCATTCCTGCTCCAACCAGGCCTTCGTCCCGAGGGCCGTCTCGTAGGTCTCACGGGGCCACAGCTTCCCGAAGCGCGCCGCGGGGTCGATGCCCGAGCGCGCCGCCCCGACACCCATCAGCGCCGACCACGCAACCGCGCCGACCGTCACGCCAAGCGCCACGCCCACCCGCCCCTCGAAGGTCACGCCCCCGAGGAAGGCGCCGACCAGCGCCCCGACGACGAGGCCGAGGACCAGTCCGCCCACAGCCCTGCGGCCGCCGCCTCGCGCTCCGACCACCGCCCCGACGATGCCCAGCACGACGCCGACGGCGACGCCGGCCACCACGGCCGGCGCCCAGGCGGGGTCGAGGTTGGCGACCACGTTGGCGATCACGAAGTCCGCCCCGCGCGTGGCGGCTTCGCGGGCAAGGTTCAGCCCTAGGCCCACGCTCACGGACGCGCCGCTGGCGAGCGCCCACAGGAGGCTCCGCGTCACGAGTATCCGGGGCACGTCGAGGATCAGCAGGGCCATGGCGACGATGCCGCCGATCGAGAGCAGCAGCCCGTGCAGGATGCCCCAGCCGATCGAGCCGAAGAGCCACTCCCCGAGGAAGAGGACGCCCCCGATGGCGAGGAGGCTCAGGGCGAAGAGGAGGAGGGCGACGATGCCGCCGACGAGGGCGGCGATCCACTTGATCTCCGCGCCGATACCGGCCAGCTCGGCCTTGAGCAGCTCCAGGTGGGCGGTCGCCAGCGCCATCGCCGCCGCGCGCGTGCGCCGCATCTGCTCGCGCAGGCCGGGTCGCTTGCGGTCGGGTTCGGGGGCGGTCATGGCGGCCGAAGGATACCAGCGGCGCCGGGGACCCCTCACAGTGCCATTCGGCCGGGGCAGCGTCACCCAGTCGGCCGCAGGCCCTCCACGGCAAGGCGCTCGGCCGTGTCGAAGAAGCCGTACGTGCGCCGGTAGGCGCCGTGCGGGTCGCGCGGACCGCGGCCCACCGCGACCGACCACAGCTCGCGCTCCAGCTCCTCGATGCGCATCGCGTACTCGCCCGCCGAGCGTGGGACGGGGATGTCCGCGTAGGTGCGACGGCCGGCCGGGAAGTGGACGGCAGCGGGCGGCGTGCGCGGCAGGAACGCGAACACCAGGCGGGCGTGGCCGACGGCCGTGAGCGGCTCGGACGGCGCCGGGACGAGCTCGCGCACGCCGCCCACGCCGCTTCGCGCCTGGAGCGCCTCGATGAGCGCGGCCCGCGCCTCGGGCGCGCTCGCGTCGGGTAACGGGCCGAAGCCGCCGGCCAGCAACAGGTCGCGCAGCTCATCGAGGTCCGCGTCGTCCGCCTCGAGCGTGATGCGCAGGCCGGAGGCCATGGCCTCGACGTGGGGCAGGGCCGCGTCGGCGATGAGGTCCGCCGCGCCGGCCGGCAGCTCGGCTCCACGGAACGCGGCATCGAGGACGCCGCGGGTCGCGCGGAACAGGGCCGCCAGGCGGTCGAAGGCGGCGAAACCGATCGGCTCGAAGGCCTGCGTCATCGCGCGCACCCGCTCTCCACGCCGGCCCGGGTCGCTCGCCCGAGTCCAGGCGCGGCCCGAGCATACGCCCTGCGCGCCACGCGTCGACGACCCCCCGATGGTCCGGCCTCGTCCGGGGGCGGCTCGGGCCCGCCCGCTTAGAAGTCGTCCATCCCGCCGCCCGGCATCGGCGCGCCGGCCTTCTTCGGCTCCGGCTTGTCCGTGATCATGGCCTCGGTGGTCAGCACCATGGCCGCGATCGAGGCGGCGTTCTCGAGCGCCGAGTGGGTCACCTTGGCCGGATCCACGATGCCCCGCTTCAGCATGTTCACGTACTCGCCGGCCATGACGTCGTAGCCGAGGTTGGGGTCCTTGCGCTCCTTCTGCAGCCGGCGCACGTTCTCCAGCACGACCGAGCCGTCCAGCCCGGCGTTCTCGGCGATCTGCCGCAGCGGCTCCTCGAGCGCACGGCGGACGATGCTGACGCCGACCCCTGCGTCCCCCTCGAGCTTCAGCTCTCCGAGCGCCTTCTGAGCGTGGAGCAGGACCACCCCGCCGCCGGGCACGATCCCCTCCTCGACCGCGGCGCGCGTGGCCGAGAGGGCGTCCTCGACCCGGTGCTTCTTCTCCTTGAGCTCGACCTCCGTGCCGGCACCGACCTTGATGATGGCCACCCCGCCGGCCAGCTTGGCCAGCCGCTCCTGGAGCTTCTCCTTGTCGTAGTCGGAGGTGGTCTCCTCGATCTGGGCCTTGATCTGCTTCATGCGGCCCTCGATCTCGGCCGGCGCGCCCCGGCCCTCGACGATCGTCGTCTCGTCCTTCGTGGCCACCACCCGCCTCGCCTGTCCGAGGTCCGCCAGCTGTGCGGAGTCCAGCTTCTTGCCCAGCTCCTCGCTGATGACCTGCCCGCCGGTCAGGACGGCGACGTCGCGCAGCATCTCCTTGCGCCGATCGCCGAAGCCCGGCGCCTTCACGGCCAGCACGCTGACGATGCCACGCAGCTTGTTCACGACGAGCGTCGCCAGCGCCTCCCCGTCGACGTCCTCGGCGACGATGAGCAGCTCCTTCTTGCCGGCTCCGATGACCTTCTCGAGCGTCGGCAGGATGTCCGCGATGGCGCTGATCTTCTTGTCGGTGATGAGGATGTAGGGCTCCTCGAGGACCGACTCCATGCGATGGGTGTCGGTCACGAAGTAGGGCGAGAGGTAGCCCCGGTCGAACTGCATGCCCTCGACGTACTCGGTCTCGAAGGCCAGCGTCTTCGACTCTTCGACGGTGATGACGCCATCCTTGCCGACCTTGTCCATGACCTCGGCGATGAGGTTGCCGATCTCCGCATCGGCCGCGCTGATGGTGGCCACCTGGGCCACGTCGTCGTGGCCCTTGACCGGCGTGGCCGCATCCTTGATGGCCTTGACCGCGACCGCCGTCGCCTTCTCGACGCCGGTCTTCATCTGCATCGGGTTGGCACCCGCGGCGACGTTCCTGAGGCCCTCGTGGATGATCGCCTGGGCCAGCAGCGTGGCGGTCGTCGTGCCGTCGCCGGCATCATCCTCGGTCTTGGTGGCCGCCTCCTTGAGGAGCTGCGCGCCCATGTTCTCGAAGGGATCGTCCAGCTCGATGTCGCGGGCCACCGTCACGCCGTCGTGGGTGACCGTGGGCGCGCCGTACTTCTTGTCCAGCGCGACATTGCGGCCCTTGGGGCCGAGCGTCGTGACCACCGCCGCGGACAGGGCGTCGATGCCCCGCTTCATCGCGTGGCGCGCCTCTTCGTCGTAGGTGATGAGCTTGGCCATGGGAACCTCCTCGGGCTGACTCCATCTCGCGGCCGCCCGTCAGGCGGTTAGCACTCTCGATAGGAGAGTGCTACCACACTGGCCGAGCGACGTCAACAACGACCGCCGCGTCGCCCAGCCCGCCCCGGTGCGCTACCGTCAGCGGCATGACCGAGCGCCGCCTCACGACCGCCATCCTGCTCGCCGTGGGGACGGAGCTGACCGTCGGTGAGACGCGCGACACGAACGGCGGCGACCTTGCCCGCGAGCTGACCGCGCTGGGCGTGGAGGTCCTGCGTCTGGCCGCCCTGCCCGACGACCTGGCGGCCGTAACGGCCGGCATCTCCGACGCCCTCGCCGCCGCCGACATCGTGGTCACGACCGGCGGGCTCGGCCCGACCCCGGACGACCTCACCCGCGAGGCCATCGCCGCCGCCTGCGGTGAGGTGCCGACCGTGGATGCGGGGCTCGAGGCCTGGCTGCGCGATCTGTACACGCGACGCGGCCTCGAGATGCCGCCCAGCAACCGCAAGCAGGCCTGGCTCATCCCGAGCGCCCGGCCTCTGCCCAACCCGGTCGGCACCGCGCCCGGCTGGTGGGTGGACCGGCCGGACGGTCGGGTGGTGGTAGCCCTCCCCGGACCCCCGCGAGAAATGACCCCGATGTGGCGGAATGAAGCTCGGCCGCGGCTTGGCACTCGTGGTGTCGGCGTGGACCGTGCCGCCGCGACGCTGAGGCTGACCGGCATCGGCGAGTCGGCCCTGGCCGACCTGCTGGGGGAGGCGCGCCTGCGGACCGCCAACCCGCAGGTGGCGACCTATGCGCGACACGACGCGGTGGACCTGCGCGTCAGCGCGACCGCCGCCGACGGTCCGGCCGCGGCCGCGTTGGTGGACCGGGCCATCGCCGAGATGGGGCCACTCCTCGCGCCGTACCTGTTCGCCCGCGGCGACGAGACCTGGTCCGATGCCATCGGCGCCCGTCTCGCGGGCCGAAGCCTGGCGCTGGTCGAGATCGGCACCGGCGGGCAGCTGGGAGGGCTGCTCGGCGCAGCGCCGTGGCTGCTCTTCGCCGAGACGCTGGCGCCGACCACGCCCCTGGCCCGCCGTCACCGCGACATGGCGGCGTACGCGCGCCGCGTGCGCGAGATCGCCGGGGTCGAGATCGGGCTGGCCGTCCGGGCCCGCGAGCGCGCCGGTGACATGGCCGTGACGATCGCCACGGACATCGAGGGGCTCGTGGCGCGGACGACGCGAACGGCCTTCCTGACCGGCGACCAGGGACGCCGCCGGGCGGCGCTGGCCGCAGCCGCCGAGTTGTGGCGACGCCTCGGGGACGGCGCGCCGAAGGGGCGCGCTAGCTGATCGAGAGCACCGGCGCCTGGCGCGCGGCGCGAACGCTCATGCGCGCGGCCACGGTGCGCGCCAGCTGGCGCATGACCTCCGCGGCGGGCCCCGGGTCTCGCTGCGCGACGGCCGGCACACCGGCGTCGCCGCCCTGGCGGACGCGGATGTCGAGCGGGATGGACCCGAAGTACTCGATCTCGTGGCGCTTCGCGAAGCGCTCGCCGCCGTCCCGCCCGAAGATCTCGGTCACCTCGCCGCAGTGGGCGCAGACGAAGGTGCTCATGTTCTCGACGATGCCCAGCACGGGCACGCTCATGCGCTTGAACATCGCGAGTGCCTTCTCGACGTCGGCGATGGCCACGTCCTGGGGCGTCGTCACCAGGAGCGTGCCGCTGATCGGCACGGCCTGGGCCAGCGTCAGCTGCGCGTCCGAGGTGCCCGGCGGCAGGTCCACGACGAGGTAGTCCAGCTCGCCCCATTCCACGTCGCGCAGGAACTGCTGGATGGCGCCGCCGACGAGCGGTCCGCGCCACACGATCGGCTGGCCCTCGGGCACGAAGAACTGGATGGAGATGACCTTCACGCCGTAGCGCTCGAGGGGCAGGATCCTGTTGTCGGCGGTCGCCCGCGGCTGACCCTCCACGCCCATCATGAGCGGCACGTTCGGCCCGGTGATGTCGGCGTCGAGGAGGCCGACAGAAGCCCCCTCCATGGCCAGGGCGACGGCGAGGTTGGCGCTCACGGTCGTCTTGCCCACGCCGCCCTTGCCCGATGCGACGGCGATGATGTTCTTCACGCCCGGCACGAGCTGCTGAGCGGCCTGGGGCGACGCCCGGCGCACCGCGGCGGTCCACTCCACGTCCACGGCGCCGACGCCCAGCGGCGTCAGGGCTGCGCGGATGCGATCGGTGATCTCGTCCTTGAGGGGACAGGCGGGCGTGGTCAGCTCGATGGTCAACGCCACGTGGTCGGCGTCCACCGCGATCGATTTGACCATGCCGCGCGAGACGAGATCACCGCCGAGTTCGGGCTCCTGCACGGTGCGCAGGGCGTCATGGACGGCGGCCTCGCTGATGGCGGTCATGGGCGATCAAGTCCCTTCATCATGTGGTCGGGCCGGCCGGGGATTGTGACGGTCTGAGCGTCACAATCCTAATCCGCCCGGGCCGGATGTGCCGCGCGCCGGTCGGGAAGCCACGGTCGCGCGGGAACGAGCGACATCCCGCTGCGAAACGGCATCACCCGGAGGCCCGATCGTGCGAGATTCGCACACTCGCGCCGCCTGAGGCCGCGAATTGACACTCGTTTCGGGCCGTTCGTATACTGCGCCACCACCCCCGGCAGAGGAGCCCCCGCAGGCCGTGTCCGCCATCGACGTCCGCCTCGTCGACGTGACCAAGTCGTTCGGCGACTTCAACGCCGTCGACCACATCGACCTCGAGGTGCAGGACGGGGAGTTCTTCTCACTCCTCGGTCCATCGGGATGTGGCAAGACGACGACGTTGCGCATGATCGGCGGCTTCGAGCAGCCGACGAGCGGCCTCATCGAGCTGCAGGGCGAGGACGTGACCTGGCTGCCGCCCTACCAGCGCAACGTCAACACCGTCTTCCAGAACTACGCCCTCTTCCCGCACCTGTCGATCTTCGAGAACGTCGCCTTTGGCCTGCGCCGACGCAGGGTCGCCGACGCGACGATCAGGCAGCGCGTGACGGAGATGCTGGAGCTCGTCGAGCTGCCCGGCTTCGAGAAGCGCAAGCCGAACCAGATCTCCGGCGGCCAGGCACAGCGCGTGGCGCTAGCACGCGCCCTCATCAACCGGCCGGCGGTGCTCCTCCTCGACGAGCCGCTCGGCGCCCTCGACCTGAAGCTGCGCAAGCAGATGCAGGTCGAGCTCAAGCGCATCCAGCAGGAGGTCGGGATCACGTTCATCTACGTGACCCATGACCAGGAGGAGGCGATGACGATGTCGGATCGCATCGCCGTCATGCACAAGGGGCGCTACGAGCAGCTGGGCCAGCCGGAGGAACTCTACGAGCGGCCGCGGACCCGCTTCGTGGCCAGCTTCCTGGGCATCTGCAACCTGCTGCAGGTCGATCCCGACGGCAGCGCCGACGGCTACGCCGTGGTGCGCCTCGCCGACCGCACGCCGCTGCGCGTCCCGCGGGCGCTGGTGCCCGGCGCGAACCGCCTCGAGATCGGGGTACGCCCCGAGAAGATCCGGCTCTTCGAGCGTGTCGAGGACGCGCCGGCCGGCAGCAACCTCGTCGAAGGCGTCGTGCGGGACGCCAGCTACCTCGGGGTGAGCACGCAGTACATCGCCGAGCTGCGCGGTGGAGAAAAGGTCACGGTCTACGAGCAGAATGTGAGCCACACCGCACACGATTCGCTCTATCGGCAGGGTGAGACGGTCCAGCTCGGCTGGTCGCCTGACCACACGTTCGTCGTCGGCGGCGGGGAGACGTCGGCCCAGGAGGAGGCGTCGTAGCCCGGACCCCGGGGACGGCGAGGAGGAGGATCCGATGGAAGAACTCAACACCCTGAGCGCGTTGCAGGCGCCGATCAGCCGGCGGCGCCTGTTGCAGGGTTCGGCCGTGGCGGGCGCGGCCGCCTTCCTGGCGGCCTGCGGCGGCGGCGGCACGGCCACCGAGGAGCCGACGCCGGGCGGCAGCTCGACCGTCGGGCCGACGGTCGAGCCGACGGTCGCCGAGGTCCCGATCGAGGGCCCCCTGAACTTCGCCAACTGGCCCGCCTACATCGACCTCACGGAGGACGAGACCAGCTCACCCACGCTGGAGGCGTTCAAGGCCGAGTACGGCATCGAAGTCAACTACGTCGAGGACATCCAGGCCAACGAGGACTTCGTGGCCACCATCACCCAGGCACTCGACGCGGGCCTCGACACGGGCTGGGACCTGATGGTCCTGACCGACTACATGGCTGCGCGGCTCGTGCGCAAGGGGTGGCTCGACGAGATCGACCCGGCCAACGTGCCCACCGCCGCGGCGAACCTGCGCGGCGCGCTGCGTGGCCTGGCCTGGGACCCGGACCAGAAGTTCCATTACCCCTGGCAGTCGGGCGCCGACGGCGTCGGCTACAACCGCGTCAGCACCGGTCGCGACCTCACCTCGCTGGGCGACCTGTTCGACCCGGCCTTCGCGGGCAAGGTCACGCTCCTGTCGGGCTACCAGGACTCGTTCGCGATGATCCACCTGCTGCTGCGCCAGCAGGGCAAGCTGACCACGACGCCCGACCAGATGACCGTCGCCGACGCCCAGAAGATCCACGACTTCCTGAAGCCGTACGTGGACAGCGGCCACATCCGCGGCTTCACCGGCAACGAGTATCTCCAGGACTTCGGCAGCGGGGACACCTGGGTGGCCATCGTCTGGTCGGGCGACCTGGCTTCGTCTGGTGGTCCGGACGACCGCTTCGTCTACGCCTCCGAGGGCTCGATCATCTGGACCGACAACATGGTCATCCCCAAGGGCGCCGTCCACAAGCGCGCCGCGGAAGCGATGATCGACTGGGTCTACGACGTGGACCGGGCTGCCGCCCTGGCCAACTGGATCTACTACATCTCGCCGGTGGCGGGCGTCGAGGAGGCCATCCTCGCCCTCGATCCGGAGGCCGGCGCCAACCCCCTCCTCTTCCCGCCGGCCCAGGTGGTGGAGAAGCAGTACGCCCAGCCCGCGCTGAGCGACGAAGACGACCTCGCCGTCAGCGAGCTCGCCTCCGACCTCGAGGGCGCATAGGCGCCCGAACCGACCCGGGAGCCCAGAGCGACGAGCGGTGATCGGTCGCCTCGTCCACCGCTATCGCTGGGCCGTGCCGTACGTGCTGATGGCGCCGGGCTTGCTCTGGCTCGTCGCCTTCTTCGTCGTGCCCATGGTGCCCATGATCCTCTTCTCGATCTCCGAGGGGACGGTCAACACGGGCATCGTCCAGCCGCCCGACGTGTGGGCGATCGGCAACTACCCCGAGGTCGTGGTCAAGTTCCAGGACAACGTGCGCAACTCGCTCGTCTTCGGCGCGTTGGCCACGACCCTCTGCTTCGCCATCGGCTACCCGCTGGCCTACGCCATCGCCTTCCGTGGCGGGCGCTACAAGAACCTGCTGCTCTTCCTGGTCATCGCGCCCTTCTTCACCAGCTTCCTCATCCGCACCATCTCGTGGAAGGTCATCCTGGGCAACGACGGGCCGTTCCTCGCCGTCGTGCGCGACGCGCTGCACCTCGTGCCGGCGAACTTCAGCGTGATGGGCACGCCGCTGGCCGTGGTCTCGGGGCTCACCTACCAGCTGCTGCCCTTCATGGTGCTGCCGCTCTACGTGTCCCTGGAGAAGGTCGACATCCGGCTCATCGAGGCGGCCCGGGACCTCTACGCGGGTCCCTGGCGACCGCGCGGGACCGCCATCGGCGCCGCCCTCGGCGGCGCGTTGGCCATCGCGCTCATGGTCGGGCTGCGCTATGCGGACCCGGGCGACCCTTCCGGCCTGGTCGCCGCCGCCGGCGCCGCGCTGGTGGGCGGGCTGCTCGGTGGCCTCGTTGCCCACTTCCTGGTGACCGAGGCGTTCGTGCGGGTCGTCTTCCCGCTGTCCCTGCCGGGCGTCTTCGCCGCCTCGATCCTGACCTTCATCCCCGCCGTCGGCGACTACGTGAACGCCGACCTCCTGGGCGTGAGCCCGAACAACCAGATGATCGGCAACGTCATCCAGAACCGCTACCTGTTCCAGACCGACTACCCGGTGGCGAGCGCGCTCTCGTTCATCCTCATGGGCGCCATCCTGCTGGCCATCGCGCTGTACGCGAAGGTGCTGGGAACCGAGGAGCTCACCGGGGGCCGGGCATGAGGGCCAGGCGGCTGGCGCAGGCTGTCGACCGCGGGATCCTGCCCGCGTTCACGGCACTGGCCATCGCCTACCTGATGGTGCCCATCGTGGTCATGATCGCCTTCTCGTTCAACGACCCGGTGGGCAAGTTCAACTTCGTCTGGCACGAGTTCTCGCTCGACGCCTGGGCCAACCCGCTGGCTCGCCCCGGCCTCGCCGTGGCACTCGGGAACAGCATCCTCGTGGCGGTCATCGCGACCCTCGCCTCCACGGTGCTCGGGACGCTCATCGCCCTGGCCCTGACGCGCTACGCGTTCCGGGCACGCTCCGCCACGAACCTCTTCATCTTCATCCCCATGGCCACGCCGGAGATCGTGCTGGGGGCCAGCCTGCTGACGCTCTTCGTGGCCTCGGCCAGCCTGGAACCGTTCAAGAGCCTCATCCCCGAGGGCATCTTCTACCCGCTCGGGCTGCGGACGATCGTCATCGCCCACATCATGTTCAACATCAGCTTCGTGGTGGTCACCGTGCGCGCGCGTATCCAGGGCTTCGACCGCCACCTCGAGGAAGCCGCGGCCGACCTCGGGGCGAACGAATGGACGACCTTCTGGAGGGTCACCTTCCCGCTCATCTTCCCGGGCATCCTGGCCGGCGGCCTGCTGGCTTTCTCGCTCTCCATCGACGACTTCGTGGTGACCAACTTCACGTCCGGCACGACCAACACGTTCCCCGTCTGGATCTGGGGCACCATCCGCAACAACCTGCCACCGCAGGTCAACGTCATCGGGACGGTCATCTTCATCATCCCGGTCGCGCTCATCGCCATCTCCTCCTTCCTCGGCCGGCGCCGGGCGATGGAAGCGCTGGCGCCGCGCCGGGTGACGGAGTGATCGACGCCGACCCCGCACGTAGGAGCAAGGTGATCCGATGACTCTCTCCACCACGCCAGTCGCCCTCCCCGACCACGGCGTCGTGCCCGCCGTCTGGGGCCGCGTGACCCACATCGACGTCGAGCGCGGCGAGGGTTCCTGGCTCATCGCGAAGGATGGCCGCCGCTATCTCGACTACAGCTCGGGCATCGGTGTCACGAACACCGGCCACGCCCACCCGCGCGTCGTGGCCGCCGTCCAGGCGCAGGCCGCGAAGCTGCTGCACGGGCAACAGAACATCGTCTTCCACGAACCGGGCCTGCGCCTCTACGAGCGGCTGCGCAGCCTGATGCCCGGAGGGCCGTGGGGCGCCTTTCTCTCCAACTCCGGGGCGGAAGCCGTCGAGGCGGCCGTCAAACTGGCGCGGGTCGCCACCGGCCGAGCCGCGATCATCGCCTTCCGCGGCGGCTTCCACGGCCGCACCGCGCAGACGATGGCGCTGACGAGCGCGAAGAACATCTACCGCGGCCACTTCGAGCCGCTGCCCGGATCGGTCTACCACGCCGACTTCCCGTACTGCTACCGGGCGGCCGGCGGGCCGCACCCCATCGAGGCCTGCAACTGCGATTGGGAGGAGGGGCTCGATCTGCTATTCCACCAGCTGATCTTCCCCGAGCGCGTGGCGGCGGTCATCGTCGAGCCGGTGCTGGGCGAGGGCGGCTATGTCGTGCCGCCCCCGACGTTCCTGCCGCGGCTGCGCGAGATCACACGCCGGCACGGCATCCTGCTCATCGCCGACGAGGTGCAGACCGGCTTCGGGCGCACCGGCGAGCTGTTCGCGCTCCGCCACTGGGACGTCGAGCCGGACATCCTGGTCATGGCCAAGGGCATCGCCTCGGGGCTGCCGTTGTCCGGCATCCTCGCGCGGCGTGAGCTGCTCGAGCGCTGGGCGCCGGGCGCGCACGGCGGCACGTACGGCGGCAACGTCGTCTCCTGCGCCGCCGCCAACGCGACGCTCGACGTGATCGAAGACGAGGGGCTGGTCGCCAACGCCGCTGCTCGGGGCCGGCAGCTGCTCGACGGCCTACGCACGGCCCAGGGCCGCTTCCCCTCGCTGGGCGACGTACGGGGACTGGGGTGCATGGTCGGCCTCGAGTTCGTCCGGCCAGGCCAGGGCGACGGCCGCGTGCCCGATCCGGACGTCGTGAAGCGCGTGCTGGCGGCGGCCCTCGAGCGCGACCTGATCGTTCTTTCGGCCGGCTCCTATGCCCAGGTAGTTCGGATCATCCCGCCGCTGGTGACCACCCCGGGCGAGGTGGACCGGGCGCTGGGCATCCTCGTCGACTCGCTGGAAGCCGCGGCCGCCTGACCCGGGCCGCTCACCCCTGCGCCACTGAGGCGCCGCGCAGGCTCTCCGGCAGGGGTCGGGAGATGGCCAGCGGCCGCACGTAGCGCGCGACGAGCGCCGCCGTGCCCCCGACCGCGAGCTGGTCCATCAGGAAGCCGATCTTGGCCTCCTGCGCAGCGATGATCTCGTCCCTGGTCGTCAGCTCCCACAGCGTCCGCTTGTAGGGCCCGAGGGCCTTCTTGCGCGTCTTGTAGATGAACTGCGTCTCGCTCTCGCCCTCCCTGCGCTCCTCCGCGCAATTCGCACCGCACCAGCCGTCGATCTCGCGGTGCAGGTCGGCGGGGAAGGCCGGGTGCTCGTAGAGCAGGTTCTGGAAGCCCGTGGCGAGGTGCACCTCCGCCGTTTGCACGGCCGGGAAGCGGTGGAAGAGCTCGTCGGGCAGCGTCGACGCACCGTGCTGCACGGCGCCCGCGAGGCCGTACTCGCGCGCCACCGCGGAGAGGCGCTCGAGCGTCCCGAAGTCGAGCTTGACCGCGGCCACGCCCCCGCCCGGTAGCGGGATGCCGCCGTGGCTCGTGCCGGTCTGCACGCTGACCTTGCTCAGGCCGATCGCGCCGGCGCCCGCGAGCCGGTCGAGCTCGAGCCGGTACCCGTCGAGGTAGGTCCGCAGCTCCGCCTCGGTGGAGTTCTCCTTGCCCACCTCGCCGATCTCCCCGCCGATGCTGATGGTCAGCCCTGCAGGCTCCACGGATCGGATGAGCGCCGAGAGCTCGGCCGCGCGCTGGTAGTTGACGCGCTGCTGTTCGTCCACCGTCGGAAAGGAGAGGTCGACGAGGGTGGAGCTGTCGATGTCGATGTTGCCGTACCCGCAGGCCACGGCCTCGCGCGCGAGCTTCCGCACGCCGTCGGTCGTCGCTTCCGGGTCGGCGACGTACTTCCTGGCGTTGAACTGGTAGTGGTCGCCCTGGACGAAGACGGGCGATGACCAGCCGGCGGCGATGGCACCGGCGAGCGCGCCGGTGATGTATTCGCCCGGCCGCTGGAAGGTGTACTCCTGCTCGCTCCGGGCCAGCTCCAGGATGACCGTCCCGACCTCGCGCGCGGCGGCCGCCCGGAAGATGGCGGCGGCCATGTCGTAGACCTGCGTGCGCAGGTTGATGGCGGGCACGGTGAAGCCACCGACCTCGCCGCGCCCACGCGCCATGTACAGCTCGTGGATGCTCGCCGAGTGGCAGCCGAGCGCTTGCGACGCCTCCCAGACGATCCAGCGCGCCGCCTCCCGGGCCCCCTCGTCCGCGCTGAACGTCGCGGTCCAGACGACGTCGCGGATGCCACGACCGCGCAACGCGGCCGCGTCGTCGAGGACGAGCCGCTCCCCGTCCAGGTGAGCGATGCCGCTGAGGAGCCCGAGGAGCTCGGACGCGGAGGCGGCGACGATCGGCTGAGGCATCGGAGGGCCTCCTCGGAGGGCGGCGCGGAGATGGCGCGGGATCGACTTCGCCCGAATCCTACCGCTCCGCGGCCGCACCCGGTCAGTGCAGGGTGGCGACGAGGCCTGCCAGATGCGTCGCCCGCCGCGTCCGCTCACGGTCGAACTCGGCAGGCTCGCGGCCGACGCGCGCGGCGAGTTCGGTGACGATCCCCCAGGCGTAGTCGTCGAAGGCGTCGCGCGCCGCATCCCACGCCGCGAGCAGCGCCGGCGGCCGGCGCTGCACGTGTCCCTGGCCGTCGCGCTCAATGGGTCGCACGTAGTGTGCGGCGACCACGTGCCGCCGCCCGGTCGCCGCGACCTCGAGCACGAGGACGACGCCGAGGCCGCGCAACTCGTCCTCGCTGGCGCCGAGTGGTGACTCCGCGAAGTGCGCCTGGACCTCCTCGAGCGAGCGCCCCTCGACGATCCCCGGCAGGCGCGATGGCAGCGCTGGCCGACTGCGCGTACCGGCCAGCTCGCGGATGGCGCCCAGTAGCGCCGAGCGGCCGCTGCCCGGCGCACCGGCGACGACGACCGGGACCCCGCCCTCGGCGAGCAGCCAGACGACGGCCGCCAGGTTCGCATCGAGGGCCCCGGCCGCGATCCAGCCGACGATCGAGCGCGGGGGCGAGGGAACGCGGACGGAGCCGGTCATGCGAAACGGCGGTCGCACGAGGCGACCGCCGTGTACGGCACGTGCCGGGGTCTTGACCGGGCCAGGCCCGATCAGCGGCTGCTGTCGGTTCGCGTCATCCAGGCGACGGCCGAACCCATCTGGTTATTCTCGCCGCTGCCACCACTCGCCGCATCGTCGGGCAGCACGATCTGCAGCTTGTCGTCGTGGAAGATCGGCGCCTGGAACTGGACCGTCGCCGCCGGCGCCTCGCCCACGTTCGCGTCGGCGAGGCTCGCCGCCTGCGCCTGCGTGCCGGCCAGCCCGGCCGCCGGGGCGATGAGCGTACCGACCAGCAGACCGCCGGCAAGCACCTTCGTCTTGAACCTGGCTGCTTCCGCCGCCGTGGGGAAGCGCAGCGTGAGGGTGTGCCCCTCGACATCGTCGCCGTCGGGACGGCGGACGATGAGTCTGACGATGGCGCCGGCACCGAAGAGGTGGCCCTCGACATCGTCTTCGTCCTCGGCCGCCAGGCCGATCTCGATCTGCCCCGTACCCCCGAGCAGGGCGAGAAGGCGCTCCGCCTCGGCCGCGTCGACGGTCGCGGCGATGCCGCCGGCTCCCGGCTCGCCTACGAATTGGATGGCCTGCTCGCGCATGGTCGTCTCCGCATGTCCGTCGCCGCTCGGCGATGTGTCCCTCGCCGTGTGGCGATCGGGTACGAGACGAAGTGTAGGCGCATCGGCAGGGCGCATACCGACTCCGTGCCGACGTGCGGAGTGTCAACTTGCCGACACCGCGCGGCCTGACCCCGTCCGGGTCCGCCCGCGACGGCAGGACAGCGGGGCGATCGCCGCGCACGTTGTACGCCCCGCTGTCCCACTCTCCACCACCGGGTATGCCCCGGCCAGCCGTATGCCCCCGGGGCATCCGAGCCCTCGATTCCGCGCTCGACCGCCCTGCGATGGGTCCTCATCGAGCCGTAGATGAGCGTGGGTTCGGCCGCCCGCATGACCGGCTGGCATGCGGCAGCGCGGCGCGACGCCGGCGCGAGATCCGACAGGATGCGCACACCAACACGGATGCGCACAGGATGCGCACAGCAGGATGCGCTCAGCCCATCAACAGGATGCGCACAGCTGGCCGTCCACAAGGATGCGCACAGCTGGTTGACATCCGACCGCCCGCTCACCTATCCTGCCGGCGGCGCGCCAGCCGCGCGCCGGGAAAGGAGTCGTCAGCACAGATGTCGCCCAACTTCCGCTCCAGCGCCGTGGCCTTCCGGCTGCGGACGGCCGCGCCTCTCGGCGCCGCCGACAGCGGGAGATCTGTGCCCTTCACGACCTAGCGACAGGCGGCCAAGCCGCCAGGACGCTGGAGCCGGAGGGCCCGGATCGGCCCCCCGGCTTTTTTGTTGCCCCGCTCCCTGCGGGGTGCCATCGAAAGCCGAACGTCCCGCCTTCGCGGGGGCCCGTCCACCTCGTTCGACTCGATCGCACCCACCAAGGAGCACGACCCGTGAGCATCATCCTGGAGCCCCGCCGGACGGAGCTCGCCCCGGCCGTCACGCCGGACGCCGCTCGCCGCGCCGAGTGCGGCCCGGACGATGCGTCCCCCGCGGTCGCCTCCGGCCTACCGGCGCTGCGCATCGACCACGTCACCAAGACCTTCGTCGTCGGCCGCCACAAGCGGCCCGTCGTGGCCGTGGACGACGTCACGCTCCGCGTGGAGCGGGGTGGCATCCTGGGCATCCTCGGCGCCAACGGCGGCGGCAAGTCCACCCTGATCCGGCTCATCAGCACGCTGCTGACGCTGGATGCGGGACGCATCGAGATCTTCGGTCTCGACGTCGAGCGCGACGAGATGGCCGTCAAGCGGCTGATCAACCGCGTCAGCGCGGATGCGGCCTTCTTCAAGAAGCTCTCACCAGCCGAGAACCTCGTATACGCCGCCCGCCTGTACGGCATCGCGCCGTCCGTGGCACGCGGCGAGGCGGTGCGCATCCTGGCGCGACTCGGCATCGCCGAGACCCGCCTCGACCGGCCCCTCGAACAGATGAGCCGGGGGATGCAGCAGAAGGTCGCCATCGCGCGGGCGCTGCTGACCAGCCCGACCCTTCTCCTGCTGGACGAGCCGACGACGGGGCTCGACCCCCGTTCCAAGCTCGACGTGCAGACCTTCATCGAGGAGCTCCGATCGACGCACGACGCGACGATCGTGCTCACCACGCACGACATGGACGAGGCCGACCGCCTCTGCGACCACCTCGCGATCCTCGATCGGGGACGCGTCGTGGCCGAGGGCACGCCGGCCGAGCTGAAGGCCCGGGTCGCCAACGAGCTGGGCATGCCACCGACGCTCCAGAGCGTCTTCATGACCTTCACCGGCCGCTCCCTCGACGACGACGTCGAGGAGGCCGAGCCGGACGACGACTGACCGAAAGGAGCCGAACCGTGTTCGTCCACGACGACCGCCTGGTGCGGCGCCTCCACGAGCGCCGCATCGACGACCTGCGCCGGGCCGCGGAGGCCCGGCGCCATCTCACCCACCAAGCCCGGAGCCGACCGCAGCCGTCTCTCCGGCGGCGCCTCGGCCACTCGATGGTCCGGCTCGGGTCGCGCCTCGCGGCCGACCCGGGCTGACCGCATGGGAGACCCGACATGAGCGCCATGGGCCGCGAGCTGAAGGCGAGCTACGCCTTCGTCGAACGGAACTTCAACCTCACCAAGCGCTACTGGGGCTGGGAGGCCGCATTCCTCGTCTACGCCCTGGCCGGAGCGCTCTCGATCACGCTCATCGGCAAGGAGCAGGGCGACCCGCGCCTGATCCTGTCGCTGATGATCGGCGCGATCTTCTGGAACTACCTCTCGGTCGTCTTCAGCTTCATCGCCGAGACGATCGCCTGGGAGCGCTGGGAGGGCACGCTCGAGTACACCATGATGGCGCCCGTTCGGCGCACCTCCCAGCTCCTGGGCTCGACGCTCTACGCCATCCTCTACGGGCTGGTGAGCACGGCGGTCATCCTGGCCGTCCTGGTCGCCTTCTTCGGGCTCGACCTGTCGCACGCTGACTTCCTCACGGCCGCGGTCTTCATGGCCGTCGGCTCGCTCTCGTTCGTGGGCATCGGCATGATGGCGGCCGTGCTCCCGCTGCTCTACGTGGAGCGTGGCGCGCAGATGACCTTCGTCCTGCAGTCGCTGCTGCTGCTCGTGAGCGGCGTCTACTACTCGGTCGAGATCCTGCCCGACTGGATGCAGGTCCTGGCCCGCTTCTCGCCGGCCACCTACATCCTCGACGGCGTGCGCCGGGGGCTCATCGACGGCACGCCGGTCACATCGCTCGTCGGCGACATCTGGCCGCTGCTGGTCATGGCCGTCGTGTTCATCCCGCTGGGCGTGCGCGTCTTCGGCCTGGCCGAGCGCTATGCCAAGCGGACGGGCAAGCTGAAGCGAGTCGGGTGATGAACCTCACCGATCACCACCTCACGGCTTGGGGCTGGGATGCCGGCCGCGCGCAGGCCTTCGCGCCACATGCCGCTGAGGGCCGCATGCCGGGTCGCGTCCTGACGGCGACGTTCGGGGCCTACGTGGTCGGCTCGGCCGACGGCGAGCGCTTGACGACGGTCGTCCCCAGCCTGCTCCGTGCCGCGACCGATGCTCGCGATCTGCCGGCGGTCGGCGACTGGGTGGCGCTGGAGGCCGCCTCCGACGATGAGCCGGGGCCCGGTCCCCGCATCGCCGCCATCCTCGAGCGACGCACGGCGTTCGTCCGCCACGCCCCCGGCGAGGGCGTCGACGTGCAGGTGCTGGCGGCCAACGTCGACACAGTCTTCATCGTCATGGCCTTGCCGGGCGACTTCAACATGCGCCGCCTCGAGCGCTACCTTGGTGCGGCATGGTCGAGCGGCGCGCTGCCGGTGGTCGTCCTCAACAAGGCCGACCTCTGTCCGGACCTCGAGGCCGCTCGGCGGCGCGTGGAGACGGTGGCCATCGGCGTATCGATCCACATCGTCAGCGCCGTCGATGGCACCGGCCTTGCCGACCTGCTCCCCCATCTCACGGCGGGCCGGACGGTGGCCCTGCTGGGATCGTCCGGGGTGGGCAAGTCGACGCTCGTCAACGCGCTGCTCGGCGAGGAGCGTCAGCTCGTGCGCTCGATCCGTAAGGACGATGAGCGCGGCCGCCACACCACGACGTCGAGGGAGCTGATCCAACTTCCCGGCGGAAGCCTCATCCTCGACACGCCGGGCCTGCGCTCCCTCGCTCTCTGGGACGACGAGGGGATCGAGCGCGCCTTCGCGGACATCGAGGCGCTGGCCGCGGCGTGCCGTTTCGCCGACTGCGCCCACGATCGCGAGCCCGGCTGCGCCGTCCGGTCGGCCATCGAGGCCGGCGAGCTCGCCGGGGCGCGCCTGGAGAGCCGGCGGAAGCTGGAAGGGGAGCTGCACGCTCTCGACCGGCGCACGACGTCCGCCTCGCGTGCGGCCGCCAGACGATCCGGCCACCTCAGGAAGCTGGCCGCCGATGACGCCGGGACTCGCAAGCGCGGGCCAGCCGGCGCCTGGGAGGGCTGAACCCGTGATCGCTCCCGACCGCGACACCGTCGAGGCCCTGGGCCTCCCCACGATCCGTGGGCTGCGGGTTCGCCGCTACCGCGGGCCGGTGGACCACGACGGGATGGTCGCGGCCAACAACGCCTGGCGCCTGTCGATCGGGGTCAGGGAGCTCGTCACCCGCGAGGGGATGGACAACCTCTACGCGCACCTCAGCGGCTCGATCGCCCTCGAGGACTGCCTCGTCGTCGAGTTCGACGGGGAGATCGCCGGCTACGCCCGGGTCGAATGTCAGGTCGGCCACGACGGCGGCATGGTCTATGAGCCGGGAGTCATCCTCCACCCGCGACTTGGCGGTCGGGGCGTCGAGCGGGCGCTGCTGCGCAACGGGGAGCGCCGCCTGCGCCAGAAGGCCGGCGGGCGAGCGCCGGGCCCGACCGATCGGTTCCGCATGTGGCTGTGGGACAGCGACCTCGAGCTCAAGCGGGTCGTGATCGGCGAGGGCTACCGGCCCGCCCGCCACTTCTTCGACATGGTGCGACCGGACCTCGAGGCGATCCCCGCGCTGGCGATGCCCGAGGGGCTCGAGGTGCGGCCCGTGCTCCCCCAGCACTGGCGCCCGATCTGGGAGGCCGACGTGGAGGCCTTCCGCGACCACTGGGGCGAGGTCGACGAGGGAGAGGAGGCATACCAGCGCTTCCTCGGCGAGCCGGACCTGGTCCCCGAGCTGTGGCAGGTGGCCTGGGACGGTGATCAGGTCGCCGGCCACGTGCTCGTGGCGGTCCATGCGCAGGACAACGCCCGCTTCGGACTCCGGCGAGGCGTTCTCGACTCGGTCGCGGTGCGGCGGCCCTGGCGGCGGCGCGGGCTGGCCCGCGGGCTGATCGTGCGCGCCCTGCGCGCCCTGCGCGAGCACGGCGAGACGAGCGCCTCGCTGGGCGTCGATGCGCAGAACCCGCACCAGGCACTGCACCTCTACGAGAGCTGCGGGTTCGTCGTCGACACGAGCGGGACGGCCTACGAGAAGCCGTTCGCTTAGGCGAAGAGTCGGCGCTCCCGGGCGACCAGCTCCATCCAGGGATGTTCTCGCTCGATCGTCGTGGCCGGGCCGTGGCCGGGCAGCACGCGCAGGCTCGGATCCAGGCGCGCCAGGCGCTCCATCGAGGCCACCATCGCCTCGGGCGAGCCGCCCTCGAGATCGACGCGACCCCACCCGCCGGCGAAGAGCGTGTCGCCGCTGAGGAGCAGCCCGGCGTCGGCGGCGAGGAGGCACACCGAGCCCTCGGTGTGCCCCGGCGTGTGCAGGACGGTGAGACGGATCTCCCCGAAGCGCACCATGCCGCCCTCGGCCAGCTCGACGGCCGGGACGCTCGGCGGGATCGGGAAGGGCGCCATGGCCGCCGACGGGTGCTCGAGGCCGTGGCGGTCGAGGGCATGGGCCGCGATCGCGGCACCCGTCGCCGTCGCGACGGCCGCGTTATCCCCGATGTGGTCCCAGTGGCGGTGGGTGCTCACGATGAGCTTGAGCGTCCAGCCCCGCTCGGCGAGGCGCTCCGTCAGCCACACCACGCACGGCGTCGCCGTGTCGATGGCGATCGCCTCGCGGCTGGCCTCGTCGCCGAGCACGTAGACGTTCGTGGCGATGGGCCCGACGACGCGCTGGAGCAGCTCCATCAGGCGCCTTCGCCGGACCGGTCCGGTGCCGCCGGTATGGCGCCCTGCCGCGTCACCGGCTCCTCCGACGACGCGGGGCCGGCGCTCGACCGGGTGGGGCCGTCCGCGTCAGCGCGCGAAAGTCCACACCCTCGCGGAGCGTGGCCGCGTCCGCCAGGCCGGCGAGGACCGCCGCGCCGGCGAGGTCCGCGAGCTTCCTTCGCGCCGCCTCCCGCGTGAGCGCCTCCAGCCCGGCCGACGGGGCCAGCGCGACCCGCTCGAGCCCACGGGCGCCGATGGACGCCGCGTAGCGCGCCGCCCACAGGGTGACCGCCTCCTCGTCGGGCTCCTCGGTCCGGCAGTCGGCGACGCCGAGGATCAGGCCACGCTCGCGCGGCGCCTCGCGCGCCACGCGCCAGCCGTCCGGGCCGCGGATGAGGTCGAAGAGATGACTCGAGAACGGTGCACCGTAGAGGACGCCGCCGCCCGCGCCACAGGGATCGCCTCCGGCGACGCTGAGGGACAGGTGCCCCTCGACACCGTCGGTCAGGCGTCGCAGGGCATCTGCAGCCAGGCGTCGCTCGGCCTCGTCGTCCGCACCGACGGCGGTCAGCCCGTCCTCCTCGACCTGCACCACCGGCGCCCCGGCGGCCAGGAGCGAGCGAAGGACCAAGTTGCCCGCCTCCGCAGCGGCCAGCGTCGTCCGCTCACGCGCGGCGGCGGTCCCGGCCGGTGACCTCGCGGCCGTGTACGGCCCGAGGACACGCGCCTTGACCGGTCGCGGGTCGATGCCGCGGGCGGCGGCGAGGGAGCGGGCACGCGCATCGGCCACCCTCCACGCCGCGAGGGGATCCGCGTCCGGTTCCGACCGTCCGTCGGCGAGCATGCCGAGGTTCGCGTCGAGCTGGTCGGCCAGGGCGAGATCCAGGGCGGCCTCGTCGTCGAGGCCCGCCGGGCGGGGATAGGGGCCGAGGATGGTCGCGAACATGGTCTCCGCTTACGGTCCGTTTACGTGCGAAAGGCCTCGCCCGCACCGCGCATCGTATCCTCGCGAGGATGAAGACGATCCTCGTCGTCGACGACGAACGGAACATCGTCGAGCTGGTGAAGCTGTACCTGGAGAAGGACGGCTTCGCGGTCGTGGCCGCCCGCGACGGCCGCGAGGCGCTCAGCCTCGCCGAACGCCACGACCCCGACCTGGTCGTGCTCGACCTCATGCTCCCCGAGCTCGACGGCTGGGAGGTCACGCGCGAGCTGCGCCGCCGCGGCGATACGCCCATCCTCATGCTCACCGCGCGCGGCGACGACGTGGACCGCATCGTCGGCCTCGAGCTGGGGGCCGACGACTACCTCGTCAAGCCGTTCAACCCCCGCGAGCTGGTGGCCCGCGTGCGCGCCATCCTGCGCCGCACCGGCGGCGCCGCCCGAGGGACACGCCCCATCGAGGTGGGCCCGCTGCGCGTCGACCCGCGCCGTCGGGAGGCCTACGTCGGCTCGCGACGTCTCGAGCTGCGCCCGCGCGAGTTCGACCTTCTCGCCGCCATGGCGCGGGATCCCGGCGTGGTCCTGACCCGCGACGTGCTCCTCGAGTCAGTCTGGGGCACCGACTTCCCCGGCGAAACCCGCACCGTGGACGTCCATATGGCCGCCCTGCGCACGAAGCTCGGCGGCGACGGCCCGCCCATCGAGACCGTCCGCGGCGTCGGCTACCGGCTCGTGCCGCCGCCCCGCGAGCGACCGGTATGAGGACGCTGCGCGGCCGCGTGGCGGGGGCCTTCGCGCTCCTGGCGCTGGCGATCCTCTTCGCACTGGGCGGCGTCCTCTTCGTCCTCCTGCGCGACCTCCACGCAGAGGCCAACAGTGCCGCGCTGTCCGACCTTGCGGTGCCCCTCGTCTCGCAGGCCCGGCTGCGGATCGAACAGGGAGTTCGCCTGCGCAACGTCCTGCGCGAGCTGACGGCCCAGACCGCGGCTCGCGACATCAGCCTCTTCCTCGTGGACCAGGGCGGCCGCGTGGTGGACCTGGGCGACGACCTGCCCGTGGACCGCGTGGACCTCGACCCACCGAACGCGCGGGGGACGATCGATCGTGGCACGTTCGCCGTGCCGAGCACGGGCTCGTACGTCTACGTCGCCGCCCCGTTCGGCGGCGCCCTTACCCAGAGCGGCCCGTGGGCGCTCGTGCTCGCCCGGCCGGACGATGCGGGACGTCGGGCGCTGGCCGACCTCGTCCGGGCCCTGTTCGTGGCGGGCCTTGTCGTCGCCGTCGTCGGCGCGCCGCTCGCGGTCTGGCTCTCGGGCTCCGTGACGCGGCCGCTAGACCGGTTGGCGACGGCGGCGGGCCGCGTCGCGGGCGGCCGGCTGCCGGGACCGCTGCCCGAGGAGGGCCCGCAGGAGGTCGCCCGGGCGAGCGCCGCCTTCAACGCCATGAGCGCCGAGGTCGGCCACGCCCGCACGGCGCAGGCCGACCTCCTGGCCGGCCTGCGCCACGACCTGCGCACGCCCCTGACGGTCATCGGCGGCTTCGCCGAGGCGCTGCTCGACGGCACCGCCGACGGCCCGGATTGGGCCAGGGCGGCCCGGGCCATCGCCGACGAGACGTCGCGCCTGGAGCGGATGGTGGACGACCTGGGCGACCTCGCCGATCTCGAGGCGGGCCGGCCGTTGCGCGTCGAGCAGCTCGACGGCGGGGAGCTGGCGGCCGCGGCCGTGGAGCGCTTCGCACCGCGGGCGGGCGCGGAGGGCTTGGAGCTCACCGCGCTGCCGGTGGCGGGTCCCCTGCCCTGCGCCGCCGACCGCAGCGCGGTCGAGCGCATCCTTGGCAACCTCGTCGCCAACGGGCTGGCGCACGCGCCCCGGCCCGGGGGGCACGTGACGGTGGAGGCGGCGGCCCTGCCCGGCGGCGAGGTCCTGCTCGCGGTGCGCGACGATGGGCCGGGCATCGCCGGCGCGGCGCTGGGGCGCATCTTCGAACGTTTCTACCGCGCCGACCCGTCGCGCTCCGGGCCCGGCAGCGGCCTGGGACTGGCCATCGTGGACGAGCTGGCACGCGCCCACGGCGGGCGCGCATTCGCGGAGAATCTGCCCATCGGCGGCGCACGGGTGGGAGTGGTCCTGCCCCGCACGCCGCAGCTCGCAGCGGAGCCAACCATGCCGCCGTCGGCCGCCTCCTGATGCCCGCCCCGCGCCGCCACGACGTCCCGTCGGCCGACGTCCCGGCACGACCCGCCTGGGGGCGACACGGCGCGGTCGTCAGCCCGCACCACCTCGCCAGCGCGGCCGGCCTCGGCGTGCTCCGCGCAGGCGGGACCGCCGTGGACGCGGCGATCGCCACGAACGCGGCGCTGGCCGTCGTGGCCGCCCACTCCTGCGGGCTCGGCGGGGACGCCTTCTGGCTGATCTGGGACGGCGACGCGCTCCACGGACTCAACGGCAGCGGCCGCTCCGGCGCGGCGGCCAGCCTTGCCGGCGCCCGCGCGGCGCTCGGCGACCGGATGCCGCTGCGCGGACCGTGGACCGTCACGGTGCCCGGCGCCATCCGCTCCTGGGGGGATGCCCACGCAAGGTTCGGGCGCCTCAGCTGGCCGGACCTGCTCGCGCCGGCGGTCGAGCTGGCCGAGGGCTTCGCCGCGAGTCCCGCCTGGTGTTCCATCATCGAGGGTGCAGCGGGCGTCTTCGGGACCGACTCCGACTGGGCCCGGGTATTCCGGCCGCACGGCCGGCCATGGAGGCCCGGCGAACGGGTCGCGCCCACCGGCCTGGCCGCGTCACTGCGGCGCCTCGCCGGCGAGGGTCCCGACGCGGCGTACAGCGGCTCGCTCGCTCGACGGGCGGCGGCGTACCTGGCCCTGAGCGGCGCCCCGCTCGGCGCCGGCGACCTGGCCGACCATCGCTCGACGTGGACCGAGCCCATCCGCACCGAGTACCGCGGCGTCGTCGCCGCCAGCCACCCACCGAACAGCTGCGGCCCCATCGCGCTGGAGCTGCTGAACGTCCTGGAGCGGTTCGACCCACCGCCACCCGAGGCCTTCGACGGCCGCGGGGTGGACGATCCGCGCTGGGTCCACCTGGGGCTGGAAGCCGCCCGGCTCACGCTGGCCGATCGCGACCGGCTGCTGACCGACCCCGAGGCGATGGCACCCGGCGCCCTCGACGAGTTCCTCTCCGCGGACCGGGCGTCCGCGCTGGCGGCCCGCATCGACCCCGAGCGCGCGACGCCACCCGTGCCCATGACCCTGCCGCGCGGCGGTGGCACCGTCTACCTCGCCACGGCCGACCGCTGGGGCGGCGTCGTCAGCCTCATCGAATCGAACTACCGCGGCTTCGGGAGCGGGCTCGTCGATCCCGAGACCGGCATCGCCTACCAGGACCGTGGGGCCTTCTTCAGCCTCGACGCGGCGCATCCGAACGTCCTCGCGCCGCGAAAGCGGACGATGCACACGCTGACACCGGGGATGCTCTTCCGCGACGGGCGGCCATGGGTCGTGCACGGGTCGATGGGCGGCGAGGTGCAGCCGCAGGTCTTCGCGCAGGTCGTCTCCGCGCTCGTGGACGGCGGCCTCGACGTGGCCACCGCCGTCGCGGCGCCGCGCTGGGCGGCCGACGTCGAGGAGCATTACGGCCCGCCGTCGCTGACGAGGCTGGAGTCCCGCTTCCGGCCCGCGGTGGCCGACGGACTGCGCGCCCGCGGTCATGACGTGCGGCTCGCGGCGCCATTCGACCGTGGCATGGGCCACTGCCATGCCATCGAGCTAGTGCGCGATCCCGCGGCCCCCGACGATCCCGGGCGGACGGCCTTCGCGGCAGCCACCGACCCCCGCTCGGAGGGTGCGCCGAGCGCCTGGTGAGCCGCGTTATACTCCGGGCGGCCGGTCGCGCCGCGCTCACGACCTCCGCGGCTGGCCATTCCGTTGCCCGGAGGACCCCCGCCGCGTGAGCTCGAACGTCGCCCAGAACTACCCCTACGGCAGCGAGACGGAGGCCGAACGCGCCGCTGCCGTGGCGCGCGCGGTGAGCGAATTCGAGGGGCTCGGCGACCGGATCGCCGCCGAGGCCACGCCTCTCGGGGCGCCCGGCGACGGCGAGGGCTGGTGGGTCTGGGTCTGTCCAGCCGACGGCTTCACCGGCCGGCTGCACGTCGCGGGCTACGCTCAGGAGCGCCATGCCGTCTACACCGTCTGCGACGGCTGCGGACGCTCCTTCCTCCGCTGACCCGGATGCGCACCTGAACCCGAGCGCCGCGCGGCGGCGCATGATCGTCGATGCGCTGGGCATGGTCGTATCGGCGAGCGCGTTCGGGCTGGTCTACGGGCTTGCGGCACGGCAGGGCGGCCTGTCCATCGTCGAGATGCTCGCGATGAGCGTCTTCGTACTCGCCGGCGCCGCCCAGTTCGCGGCCATCGGCCTGATCACCCAGGGCGTCCCGTGGTTGGCCATCCTGCTGCTGACGGCCTTGCTCAACGCGCGCCATCTGCTCTACTCCGCGGCCCTCGCGCCGTGGCTGGCGGGGCGCCGACGCCTCCAGCGGGCGGCCATGGCCCACGTCCTGACCGACGAGGCGTTCGGGCTCGCCCTGCCGCTCTTCCAGCGCATCGGACGGGCCGACGTGCCCGGCTACTGGCTGGCCGCCTCGCTCATCGTCCTGCCCTGGATGGCCATGAACGTCGTCGGCTACGTGGGGGGCCAGGGCATCCCCGATCCTGCGCGGCTCGGGCTCGACGTCGTCTTCCCGGCGGCCATGGCCGGCATCGCGGTGGGCCTCGTGACCGGTCGTCGCGAGCTGACGGCCGCGGTCGTCGGCGCCGCGGTCGCGGTCGGGGTCGGCGTCGTGCTGGAGCCCGCCGTGGGCATCGTGGCCGGCGGCCTGCTCGGGCCGTTGGCCGGCCTGCTCGTGCCGGCCCGCGCCGCCGGCGATGCCGGGGCGGCAGCCGCCGGCTCGGCCGACCAGCCCAGCCCGCACGGCGACGACCCGCAGGTCGGGCTGGCCGGTTGACGATGTCGCTCGACCTCGTGGCGCTGGCGCTGTTGATGGGCGCGGTCACCTACCCGTCGCGTGCGCTGCCGATCCTCGCGCCAGGGATCGAGCGGCTGCCGCCGCGCGCGCTCGAGTATCTCCGCCTCGTCGGGCCCGGCGTGCTGGCGGCGCTCGCGGCGGTCAGCGTCCTCGTCGTGCGCGAGGGCGGCGCGGCTCCAACCCTGCACATCGGGATCGAGTTCGCCGCCGTACTGGCCGGCATCGCCGTCGTGCGCTGGCGGCGCAACGTCTTCCTCGGCATCGCCGTGGCGGTCATCCTGGTCGCGCTGGTTCGGGCGATCGCGCCGGCCTGAATCGCCGCCGGCCGCCAAGGTCTAACCCCGCCGGGCCTCGACCTCCACCTCGACCATCAGGGACGGCTCGATGAGCCGAGCGACCTCGACGATCATCGCCGCGGGACGGATGGCCCCGAACAGCTCGCCGTGGACGGCCAGCACCTCCGGTGAACGGGACATGTCCGTGACGTACATCCGCGTGCGCACGACGTCGCCGAGCGTGAAACCAGCCTCCGTGAGGGCCTGCTCGACGATGGCGAAGGCGGCGCGCGCCTGACCGGCGGGGTCGACGGGGTGGAGCGAACGGCCGTCGGGACCCGCGTCGGTCGTGCCCGAGACCCAGCAGCTGTCGCCGACGACGACAGCCCGGCTGTAGCCGGCACTCGCCTCCCACGGCCCGCCCGACGAGATCAGGCGCCTCGTGACGCTCACCGGTTCACGCGTCGGCTCACGCGTTCATGCCGGGTGCGGCCGCCAGGTGGCCACGACCCCGTCTCGCGCCGTCGCCAGCAGCAGGGCGGCCAGGAGCGTGACGCGAGGCACGATCGAGTCGAGCTCGAGGTACTCGCCCGGGGCGTGGTCGTCGCCGCCGACCGGGCCGAGGCCGTCGAGCGTGGGCACGCCCAGTCCGGAGGTGGTGTTCGCGTCCGAGGCGCCACCGGTCTCAGCGTCGCGGACGGCGAAGCCGAGCCGTCGGGCCAGCGCCTGCGCGTGGTCGACCAGGCGTGCCGATGCCGCCAGCTTCTCCATCGGCCAGTGGCGCCCCATCTCCTCGATCGTGGTCGTCACGTCCGGCACCGTCGAGGCCGCGCAGATGGCCCGGACCTCCGCCTCGGCCGTCTCGAGATCGGCGCGGCCCGGGCTGCGCACGTCCACCTCGAGGACCGCCTGCTCGGACACGACGTTGGGGCGCGTGCCGCCCTTCACCACGCCGACGTTGCAGGTGACGCCAGGCCAGCGCCCATTGAGCGCCTGGAGGGCGATCGTCAGATGGGCGGCCTCGAGGATGGCGCTGCGGCCCTTCTCGGGCTCGACGCCGGCGTGGGCGGCGCGCCCACGGATGGTCAGGCGCAGGTCCACGGTGCCTTTGCGCGAGCTGACGATGTCGCCATTGGCGCGGGCGCACTCGAGGACGAAGGCGACGTCCGATCCCAGCGCCGCCTCGCGGATGATCGCGGTGCTGGCCGGCGAGCCGATCTCCTCGTCGGGGTTGGCCACGAAGACGAGGCGCTCGAAGGGCATCCAGTCGTCGTCATCGTCGGCGGCCGCCCGCAGGGCCAGGATCGCGTAGAGGCCGGCCAAGAGGCCGCTCTTCATGTCCGTGACGCCCGGTCCGTAGGCGCGGCCGTCGGAGACGCGGAAGGGCCGTTCCTTCGCCGTGCCCGGGTCGAAGACCGTGTCGAGGTGGCCGATGAGCAGGGCACGGGGCCCGCGCGGGTTGCCCCTGAAGGTGCCCACGATCGTGTCGCCGAGCCGTTCGTTCGAGTGGATCGCGACGGTCGCGCCGAGGCGCTCGAGGAAACGGGCCGTCCACTGGCCCACCCGGTCCACGCCGGCCTTCGTGTAGCTCCCACAGTCGACGTTGACAAGCGTGGCCAGGTCCTCGAGGTAGGCCGGCAGCTCCTCCTCGACGATCCCGCGCATGGCGCGCAGCTCGGACTCGGCCACGTCGCCGGCGCGCTGGTAGCTCTTCATCGGCAGCTCGATCGGGGGGCCATCGGCGGGCAGTCTACGGCACCGCCCGGCCGCCTATACTCGGCCGAACGTGCGCCTCGTCGAAGTGCGGCTCCTCGAGGGCCCCAACCTCTACCGCCTGGAGCCCACCGCGAAGATCGAGGTGGCCGTCGGCCGACGCCGCACGTGGTACGGCGCGCGGCTCCCGGGCGCGCACGCCGTCGTCGCGCTGGGGCGTCCCGTCCGGGCGCGCGAGGTGCCGCGGACCATCCGCGACCTGGCTGCCTGGGTGCGCCGCCTCCACCGCCTGAGCGGTGGCGCGGCCTGGCTCGGGCGGGAAACCAGTCCCGACGGGCGGCCTCGACGGACCCTGCCCATCACCGTCCACCGCACCAGCGAGCCGGGCCATTGGATCGTGGCCTTCCCGTGGCGGGAGCACGAGCGCGCGCGGGAGCTGGCGGACGCGGCCTGGCGCCTGACCGAGCGCGGCCTCGACCCGCGTACCGTGCGGGTCGCCAAAAGCCCTACGCTGGCCCGCGCGCTCGTCCGCATCCGCGCCGCCGGTGCGACCCCGCCGGCCTGGCTCACCGACGATCGCCGACGCATACCGATCGTCAGCGTCAGCGGCACGAACGGCAAGAGCACCACGACCCGCATGATCGGCGCGATCCTCCGCGCTGCGGGGCGGCGGGTGGGCATGACGACGTCCGACGGCGTCCACGTGGACGGACGCATGGTCGATCCTGGCGACTGGACGGGCCCGGGTGGAGCGAAGCAGGTGCTCGACCGATCCGACGTGGAGGTCGCCGTCCTCGAGACCGCCCGCGGGGGCATCCTGCTGCGCGGCGTGGGCTACGCGTCCAACGACGTCGCGGTCCTCACCAACGTCAGCTCCGACCATCTCGACCTGCAGGGGATCCACACGCTCCCGGAGCTGGCCGAGGTGAAGGCGACGATCGCGCGCATCACGCGGCCGGCGGGTACCGTCGTCCTCAACGCCGACGACGCCCTCGTTGCCGCCATCGCGCGACGAGCCCGCGCGCCGGTGACGCTCTTCTCGCTGCACGGGACGACGGCGCCGCTCATCCGGCGGCACCTCTCCCGGGGCGGCCGGGCCGTGATCGCCGAGGCGGGCTGGATCATCGAAGCGACGGGCCAGGCGAGGCAGCCCGTGATGGCCATCGCCGACGCGCCGGCGACGCTCTTCGGCCTGGCCAGGCACAACGTCGGCAACGCGCTCGCGGCCGTGGCGGCTGCGCGTGCGCTGGGGGTCGCGGTGGAGCAGGTCGCCGCCGGTCTCCAGGGCTTCCGGCCGTCGGTGGAGGAGGCTCCGGGGCGCCTGAACCTGTACCGCCTGGGAAACCGGGTCGTCATCGTCGACTTCGCCCACAACGAGGCCGGCGTCGCGGTCCTGCTCGACGTCGCCGAGGGGATCGCCGGGGGCGCGGCGGGCCGGGCGCGTCCGGTGACCATCATCATCGGCACCGCCGGCGACCGGCCCGACGACACCCTGCGCGGCATCGCCCGGATCGCCGGAGCCCGGGCGAGCCACGTGGTCATCAAGGAGACGCTCACGTACCTGCGCGGCCGCAGCCGCGAGTCGGTCGTGGGGGAGTTCCGGGCCGGCCTGGCGGAGGCGGGCGTGCGCGCCGCCGACGTGCCCGTCCACGAGAGCGAGACGGCGGCCCTGGCTGCCGTCCTCGCCCGCGGCAACGGCAACGGCGCCAACGAGCCGGCGGTCGTCGCGCTGATGTGCCACGAGGACCGCGATGGGGTCCAGCAGCTCCTGGCCGAGCTGGGCGCGCGACCGATCGACGCCGGCGCCGAGCTCCTGGAACTCATCCCCCGCCTGCAGGGTCGGCCGTACCGGGGGCGTTGACGGCCGGGCCGCCCGGTTGCGCGAAAGCCTTGCACGCGTTCGCGCGGCCCGGCATCATGCCCCATGACCGCCGTGCCCACCGCGGCGTGCAGGAGGAACCGATGGAAACGATCGTCGGCATCGCGCTCGTCGTCATCTCCGCGCTCGAGATCCTCTGGATCGTCCGGATCGTCTCCGCCAACCTGCCGCGCGCCTGACCGCCGGCCCGACCGCCCCTACCCCTCCGGGACGGCCATCTCTCCCGGCGCGACGATGGCCGTGCCGCGGCGCGGCGCACGGTTGAGGGCCATCGCCTCCCCGTAGACGGCCGCGGCGTCGTCCGCGCAGATGACGACGAGATCGCCGGGCTGTGCCTCGCGCAGCGCGACGCGCGACGCCTCGATCTCACCCAGGACGGCGTCGGCCTGCTCGGTGCGGGCCCGCCCGTGCTTCCGCGCCGTCTCGACCCCGGCGAGCACGTTGGCCGCCGACTCGCCAGGCTTCCGGCCGCGCAGGTTGTGGTCCTCGCGTACGTAGAGGCGATCGAAGGCGGTGGCGGCGAGCGCCCCGTACTCGCGCTGGTCGTGGTCGGGCCGGTCGCCGGGGATGCCGATGACCCCGAGTGCCCGCCCGGCCCGCGCGCCCGGCTCGACGGCCCGCGTACGCCCTCGACCTCGTTTCGGGCCCGGCTCGTCGCCGGCCATCATGAGCTCCACGAACTCGGCCAGGCGGCGCATGCCGTCCACGTTGTGGCAGTAGTCGATGACGACCTTGTAGCCGTTCATCTCGATGAGGTTGAGCCTGCCGGGCGCCTGGAAGAAGGAGGTCGAGAAGGTCCGCAGCCCCTGCCGGATGTCGTGCAGGTGGGCGCCGGCCGCCCAGGCCGCCGCGGCCGCGGCGAGCGCGTTGGCCACGTTCATGCGCGCCCGCCCCCCGAACGTGGCCGGCATGAGGTGCGCGTGCAGGAGGGGCATCGTGCGCGACCCGTGGCGCAGCACGACCAGCTCGCCCTCCTCGGTCTCCTGGAGGACCATCGCCGCGCCGCCGCGGCCGCAGTGGCTGTCCACGCGCAGCCAGCCGTCCTCGTCGCGGCCGGTGGCCATGGAGAAGTAGACGATCTTGCCGTGGCTGTGCCGTGCCAGGCGCGCGACGTGCGGGTCGTCGGCGTTGAGCACGGCCGTCCCGGAGCGGGGGACGGCCTCCACCACGACCCCCTTCACGTCGGCCAGTTGGCGCAGCGTGGTGATGCCGCCCAGCCCGAGATGATCGCCGGTCACGTTGGTGACCACGGCCACGTCGTTGCGGTCGTAACCCAGGCCCTCGCGCAGGATGCCGCCGCGCGCCACCTCGAAGACGGCCGTGTCCACGGACGGGTTCTGCAGCACCATCTGCGCCGACTTCGGGCCGGACATGTCGCCGCGCTTGATGAGCCGCCCGTCGATGACGATGCCGTCGGTGGTGGTCATGCCCACGCGCCGGCCCATGAGCTTGAGGATGTGGGCGATCATGCGCACCGTGGTCGTCTTGCCGTTCGTGCCCGTGACCGCCACGATCGGGATGCGCGCCGGCGTGCCGGGCGGGAAGAGCAGGTCGAGCACCGGCCTGGCCACGTACTGCGGCTCGCCCACGGTGGGATGCGTGTGCATGCGGAAGCCGGGGGCGGCGTTGACCTCGACGATGGCGCCGCCCTGGTCGCGCACGGGGATGGCGATGTCGGGCACGATGAAGTCGATGCCGGCCACGTCGAGCCCGACCACGCGCGCGGCCGTCTCGGCGATCTCCACGTTCTCCGGATGGGCTTCGACGGTGCGGTCGATCGACGTGCCGCCGGTGGACATGTTGCCGGTCAGCGCGAGCTTGATCCAGGTCCCCTTGGGAGGCACGGCGTCGAGCTCCCAGCCCTGGGCCCGCAGCAGCTCTTCGGCGGCGGCGTCGACCTTGATCTTCGTGAGCACCTTCTCGTGGCCGATGCCCCGGCGGGGATCCGCATTCTCGACCTCCACGAGCGCGCGGACCGTGCGCTCGCCATCGCCGGTGACGCTGGCCGGCACGCGCTCGGCGATGGCGGCCACGTGCCCGCCGATGACAAGGCAGCGGTAGTCGTTGCCGGCGACGTAGCTCTCGACCACGACGTCGCCGCTGCGTGACTGCTCGAGGGCGATGGGGAATGCCCGGCGCACGGCGGCGTCGTCGCGCAGGTCGAGGTTGACGCCCCGGCCGTGGTTGCCGTCTAGCGGCTTGATCACGCAGGGGAAGCCGATCGACCGGGCGGCACGCACCGCCTCCTCCTCTTCGCCGACCACTTCAGAGCGCGGCACCGGCAGGCCGGCGGCGCTCAGGAGCTGGTTGGTCAGGCTCTTGTCGGAGGCGATGTCGACCGCGATGGCGCCCGTGCGCGAGGTCATGGTGGCCCGGATGCGCTGCTGGTGCACGCCCTGCCCGAGCTGGATGAGGCTGAAGCGGTCGAGGCGGATCCAGGGGATGTCGCGCTGCACGGCCTCGTCGATGAGGGCCTGCGTGGAGGGCCCGAAAGCCTGGCGCTCGGCGAGCCGGATGAGGCGCTCCTGCTCGGCGGCGTAGTCGAAACCCGCGCCGGCTGGATCGTCCGGCGCCACGAGGTGGTTGACGAAGGCGACGGCGATCTTGCCGGCCTCGATGCCGACGCGTTCCTCGCCGTACTCGTAGATGACGTTGTACTGGCCGTGCGCCCCCGTGGAGCGTGTCTTGCCGTGGCGCGCCTCGGTCCCCGCCAGCGTCTGCATCTCGAGCGCGATGTGCTCGGCGATGTGGCCCATCCAGGTGCCCTCGCGGAGACGGCTGATGAAGCCGCCCCGGCGCCCGAGCGAGCAGGCGTGCTCCTCGAGCGTGGGCATCAGCTCCACCAGGCGGTCGGTGAAGCCGGGGATCCGGTCGGAGGGGAAGCCCTCGAGGACGCCCAGGTCGACGACCATGCGGATGACCGGCTCGCGGGCCCAGTAGTTCGGGCCGCGCAGGACCCGCGTCTCGACGATCCGCAGCTCGGGGCGCGGCCCCGACAGGGTGGCCGATGCGACGATCGTCTGGGTCACCGTTCCCTCCGAAGCGGGGCCTAGCTGGAAGCGACCGACTCCCCGCCGGGGATGGCGTGCAGCGCCGGGGTCGCCAGTCGCACCCGCCGCCGGAGGTCGAAACGATAGCCCGCGGGCAGCGAATGGAGGACGACGTTGCTGATCATCAGCGGCCGATGGGCCGGCACGTCCCAGGCGTCGGTGTCGGCGCCCGAGCCGTCGATGATGGTGACGCTGCGCCGGCCGATGACCTCGAGCACCTGGTCCGGGCCCACCACGCCGGCGGTATCCTCGTCCACGCCGATGCCCAGCAGCGACGGGTTCTGGGCGATGATCGCCAGCAGACGTCCCAGCCGGTTGCGCTGCTGGAAGTGCTGGTCGACGATGACGCCGGGCAGGACGCCCAATCCCGCTGCCATCTGCGCCATGCGCTGGCGCGGCGACCCGCCGCTGGCCCCGAAGGCCACCATGTGTGAGCTCATGGCCGAGGCCCCCGCGCTCGTGCCGGCCACCACGGCCCCCTGCCGGTGGCGCTCGAGGATGGCCTGCGCTAGGCGCGTCCCACCGATCGTCGCGCTGAGGCGCAGCTGGTTGCCGCCGGTCAGGAAGATGCCCGTCGCCTCGCGCACGACGCGGGCGCCGCTGTCGTCGTTGGCCTGCGCGCGGGTCATGGCGTGGACCGAGCGGACCTCGCGGCAGCCAAGCTCGGTGAAGACCCGGCGATACAGCTCGCCCGCGGCCGTGCCCAGCGCAGAGGCGGTGCTGATGACCGCGACACGCGCATCGGGGCCGCCGGCGAGGGCGATGAAGCGGTTGAGGATGACCCGCTCGCGGACCTTGTCCTCGGCGCCGCCGATGACGATGACGTGCCCTTCGGCCATCCGGGGAGTATAGACGGGGGTCCCTGGCCGGGACGCTGGTGGGGTGCTGTAGCATCGGAGGCCGGCGCCGTCAGGGGAGCGCCGCCACCGCCCGAGGCCGGACCACTGCTCGCCCAGGACCCACACGCCTCCCGGATCGACCAGCCGACACACCGTCGCGCGGGTGTCCTCCGACGCGCCGCCGGGCGCGAGATCTCGCGCCTGCGCGACCCGGAACGCCTCGCCGCCGTCGCTCTGCTGGCCATCGCCGGCGGCCTCGTCATCGCCTTCCTCATGGCGCGCGGCGAGCTGGCCGGCGCCGACGCGCGGGCGTACTGGGCCGGGGTCCGCATCTGGCTCGCCGGGGGCGACCCCTACCACCCCTCGGGGCCTTTCCTGCCCTACGTCTATGCCCCCTGGCTGCTGCCCGTCTTCCTGCCCTGGGCGCTGCTGCCCTGGAACGTGGCCTGGTTCGCCTGGCGCGGCATGAACGTCATCCTCCTGCTCCTGTCGATCGACTGGGCCTATCGGCGCCGGCCCCTGCGCACGGCCATGATCGTGGCGCTCCTGGCCGTCCCGATCACCGTCACGCTCGACACGGGCAACGTGACGCTCTTCCTGGCCATGGCTGTCTGGGCCGCGCAGTTCACCGGACCACGTCTGGGCGGGGCGCTGTGGGCGCTGGCCGCGAGCATGAAGTGGTTCCCCGCCCTGCTCTTCATCTTCCTGCCGCCGCGAGCACGCCTGTGGGGCCTCGCCGCGGGCGCGCTGGCGATCGCGTTCTCGCTGCTGACCTGGCCGCAGACGCTGGCGCAGATCGAGACGGCAGTGAACTTCCCCCGGCCGCTGCGCATCGACTACGTGCTCCTCCTGTGGGGCACGGTGCCGTGGTTCTGGCGCCACCCGCGGCCGTTGGGCGACCTGGAGCGGCGCGGCCTGCGCGAGATGGGGGCAGCGATCGGGGACGCCGTCGCCGGCGTTCGAGGCCGTTGGCGCGGCGAGGACGCGGCGAGGGCGGCCCGCCATAGCATGGCCGCGCGAGCGCGTGCGTTCTTCGGGCTGGGGTAGAAGGAGCCCCGAGCAGCGGCGCCCGCCTACGCTTCGACGGACGCCTCGGGCACGATGGCCACCGGCCCGCGCCGTTCGGCCATCTGGACCTCGAAGGAGCGGGTATCGACGCGACGCAGCGTCCACGCCCCCAGTGCGTAGAAGGCCAGTGTGACGGCGAGCGCGACCCGGGGACCCAGCCCGGCATCGCCCGTCGCGCCGGTGACGAGGGCGATCACGACGCCGCCGAGTGCACCGGCGATGGCGCCCGAGGTCGCCGTGACCACGTTGCTGATACCCATGTACCGGCCGGCCGTGGCCTTGGGGACGATGTCCACCATGAGCGCCCAATCCACGGAGATGAACATGCCGGCCCCGATGCCGACGGGCACCGCAGCGAGGCCGCCCAGCGGGAAGCGCAGGCCGGCGAGGGCCAGCTCCGGCTGGGCGGGAGCGATCGCCATGGCGAGCATGCCGGCCGCACCGATGGCGCAGCTGATCCAGATCACGCGCCGGCGCCCGAGCCGATCCGACGCTGGCCCGGCCCAGGCGGCGACGACGGCAGCCGTGAGGACCGTGAGGGCCAGCAGGATGATGATCGCCGCGGCCGCCTCGGCCTCGCTGTATCCCATCGAGCGGGTCAGGAAGAACTGGGCGAGCGCGACGAGCGTCCCGGTCGTCATGAGGATGAACATGCGGCTGACGAGGAGCCAGATGAAGCTCCGATGGCCCCATGCCTCGGCCAGCGCGCCACGGACGGCGGCCATCCCCGAGCCGGTGCGCTCAGGCATCTCGACCGGTCGATCGGCCACGCCGAAGACGGCCGGGAGCATCGTCGCCACCTCGAGCGCGGCGAGCCCGAGGATGCCCAGGCTGATCTCCCCGAACGCGACCGCGGCCCCCGCGATGCCGGCCCCGACGAGCTGACCGCCCACCGACATCATGCCCACCAGGCCCGAGGCGGCGCCCACCTGCCGCTCGGGCACGAGGTCTGGCACGTAGCCCTGAAAGGGACCTTGGGCGAGGTTGCTGGAGAACTGCAGCAGCGTGATCAGGACGGCGAAGGCGAGGAACGTCTGGGAGTTCGCAAGGGCCACGAGGAAGACGACGTCGAGCGCCGTGCCGACGAGGATCCAGGGTCGCCGCCGGCCGATCCGCGTGCGGGTGTAATCGCTGAGCGCGGCCGCGAGGGGTTGGACGACGAACGCGACGATCGAACCGACGAGCCCGATGATACCGACGGCGACCTCCGGCCGGAGGCGGATGTCGAAGGCCACGGGGATGAGCCGCTCGACCGGCAGCGTCGCGCAGACGGCGAACTCGACGCCCGGCGGACAGATGAGGTGCTGGCCGATGACAGGCTGCAGCTGGAGGCCGAGGCCCGCCCAGAGGCCGCTCAGGGCCAGCCAGTAGAGGCTGATCCGGATCAGCTCGAGCCGTGAAAGGGGGCGGCGGACGTCGGGCTCAGACATCGCGTTGGTGCTCCGCCATCCGGCTCTCGACGCCTCCTCGGTTCGTGGCCCGGATGCTACGCCTCGATGGACGCCGTCATGAGCCTCGCGTCACAGGGTCAGCGGCTCCCGGCTGGGGGCAGGCGGGTGTGGGGCGCCGTCGGGGCCGAGCGTCACGCCGTGGCCCGGCCGGACGACGTGCCGTTCGGTCGCGCCGGGGGCGACGAAGCGGAAGATGGAACGATCGATGGAATAGATGCCGGTGGACGCCACGCCGATGTGCCCCAGGCGGAAGGTGAAGACCGGGTTCTCCGTGTTGCCGGCGTAGACGTGGGCGCCGCCGTCGCAACCCAGGGCGAGCAGGTTGGCCTGCCCGGGAAACGTCTGGTGCATGGCCGCCAGCGTCTCGGTCGCGTCCGCGGTACCGGCCCACTGATCTTCGAGCCAGCGCTGGCCGATCTCGGAATCGGCGCGGCCGACGATGCGCCCCTGCGCAAGGTAGCGGCTGCGGGCCGCCCTGACGTTACGCAGGTCGCCGTTGTGGCTGAAGGCGAAGCGTCCCGCCGGATCGAGGAACGGCTGCGTGTCGGCCAGGCCCACCGTGGAGAGCTTCGAGGGCCGGCGCAAATGGACGAGGACGGAGGTCGTCTCCATCCCGGCCAGCCGGTCGATGGCCAGATCGTCGCGGAAGGGTCCGGGGTCGCGGTGGGAGGCGAGGCCGCCGTCGGGCGCGAGCCAGGCTGCGCCCCAGCTCCAGCCGGCCAGCCCGAAACGCTCCAGCCGCCCCGCGAACTCCCACAGCTCACCGAGGGCGAACGGCTGGGCGGCCCGGGCGACGAAATGCTCGCACATGGGTCGAGATGCTACCGCGCCGGCGCCCGCAGCACCCAGCCCCGGTACGAGGCCCGGAAGCCGGCCGCGGCGAGGGATCCGCGCAGGGGCGAGTCCGCCACCGGCACGCCGTCCACGCGGACCAGCTCGAGGGCGCGCAGCCGACCCTCCCCGACCAGCCCTGCGAGGGCCCGCACCGCGGCCTCGGCGACCGCGAGGTCCGCTGCGGCGGGGAGCGTGAGGAGCGAGCGGCCACCGCGCTCGAGGTAGAGGACGGGGTCGCCGTCGTGGAGCACGACGTAGGCGCCGGCGGCGCGGGGGAGAGGGCGTCGGTCGTCGTCGCCGTGCCGCGGCCAGGGCAGCGCGGCGCCGTACGGGTTGGCCGGGTCCGCGGCGGCCAGGACGAGCGCCTGGCGGTCCCGTCCTTCACCGGCGATCTCGCCGCGCGCCGCGCGCAGGCGGTCCAGCGCGCCGGGCAACGCGAACTGCGCCCCACCGAGCCCCTCCACGAAATACCCGCGCCGCACGCGTCCCCGCTCTTCCATCTCGCGCAGGACCGGGTACACCGCGCCGAAGCCTCCGGCGATCCCCTCGGCGGCAACGCCGTCGCGCGTGACGATCCCCTGGCGCTCGAGCAGGCGCAGGGCCAGCGCGTGGCGACGCTCCGTGGGCGTCGAATCGCGGCCGGCGAGAGCCGCCGCAGTGGCGATCGCGTCGCGCAGCAGCGACCATCGTCCGCCCGCCTCCGGCGGTCCCAGCCGACCGGCGCTGCCCGGCCGCGGCCGTACCGGATCCCGGCTCGAACGTTTCCAGCGCAACGCGCGCAACGGCGCGAACGTGTCGTTGGTCACTTCACCGGCCCAGACAAGCTCCCACAGCGCATCGAGCAGCTCGCGCTGGGTCGGGGGCCGATCGCCCCGCTGGCGGGCCGCCGCCAGCGCCGCACCCAGCAGGTCACGGTAGAAGCTCGCGCCACGACGGGCCAGCTGGTCGCGCAGCACCTCCGGGAGCCACGCCTCCGCCATGGGGCCGGCCGGCGCGTCGGCCGGCAGCAGCAGCAGCGCCAACCGGTCGGGCCGGTAGAGCGCGAGGCGCCCGTCGTCACGGCCGAGGCTCCCCTGCCCCACCCAGCAGACCTCGCCCGCGGCGCCGAGCTCGTCGAGCAGGCGGGGCGTGTAGCCCCGTACGCGCGCGGGCAGGACGTCACGCTCCAGCACGCTCGCCGGCAGCGGCACGCCCTCCAGCTGGGCGATCACCTCGGCCAATCGGTCGACGCCGCCGGCCGTCCCGCCGATGCCGTGCCAGGCGGGCAGGAAGCGCGCCAGGGCCGCCGGCTCGACCGGCTCGACCTCGCGGCGCAGGCGCGCCAGCGAGCGGCGACGAAGAAGCCGCAGCACCTCCGGATCGCACCATTCACGCTCCACGCCACCCGGCCGGAACTCGCCGCGCAGGAGCGTGTCCGCGGCCATCAGCCGCCCGAGAGCGGGCTCCAGCGCACCGACCGGCAAGCCCCAGCGCGCGGCCGGCGCCTGGGCAAGGAACGGCCCGTGGCGGCGCGCCCACCGGCCGAGCAGGCCCTCCAGCGGTCCGTCGACCGGCGCCAGGTGGGCCTCGGCGACACCGGGCGGCGGCGCCACCCCGAGCGCATCGCGGTAGCGCGCCACGTCCTCGACGGCGATCCAGCGCTCCTCGCCAGCGATGCGCACGCGGATCGCCCGACGGTCCGCCGCCAGCGCCTCCAGCCACTCCCCGGCGGCGCGCTCGCGCGACCGGGCGTCCGTGCCGCGCACGCGGGCCGCGACCTCGGCGCCGGTCAGGTCGCCCAGGCGCCGGAGCAGGTCGTGGACGGCATCGGCGGAGCCGGCCGCGCGCTCCTCGGTCAGCGCCTGCAGCTCCAGCTCGACCTCGGCCAGGGCGTCGGCATCGAGCAGCTCGCGCAGTTCCTCGGCGCCGAGCAGCTCGCGCAGCAGGTCGCGATCGAGGGCCAGCGCCTGGGCGCGCCGGTCGAGGAGCGGGGCGTCGCCCTCGTACATGTAGGTGGCGATGTAGTCGAAGAGCAGCGAACTGGCGAAGGGCGAGGCGCGGCGCGTCTCGACGCTCACCAGGCGGATCTCGCGCCGCTCGATGCCGGCCAGCACGTCGCGCAGGGCGGGCAGGTCGAAGATGTCCTGGAGGCACTCGCGGTAGGTCTCGAGGATGATCGGGAAGGTGCCGTAGCGGCTGGCCACCGCGAGGAGCTGCGCCGAACGTTGGCGCATCTGCCACAGCGGCCGGCGTTCGGCACCGCGTCGCCGCGGCAGCAGCAGGGCCCGGGCAGCGTTCTCCCGGAAGCGGCTGGCGAAGAGCGTCGAGCCGCCCAGTGCCCCGACCACGAGATCCTCCACCTCGTCGGCGGCGATGCGTACCGCCGACTCGGCCGCCGCCGCCCCCGTCGGCCCCGCGAGCGCCTCGCTGCCGAACGCATCGGATCCGTCGCCACCGATGGGGTCGTCGGTGGCCGGCAGGCGCAGCACGATGCCGTCGTCGGACCAGAGCGGCTGGACCTCGACGCCCAGCTCGGCCCGGATGCGCGCCTCGATGGCCAGCGCCCACGGCGCGTGGACCCGGCCGCCGAAGGGGCTGAGCAGGCAGATGCGCCAGTCGCCCAGCTCGTCGCGGAAGCGCTGCAGCACGATCGTCCGGTCGGTGGGCAGGGCGCCCGTCGCCTCGCGCTCCTCGGCCAGGTAGGCCAGCAGGTTGCGCGCGGCCAGCTCGTCGAGGTCATGCTCGGCCTGAAGCCGCCAGACCGCCCGCTCGCGGTCCGCCTCGGCACCGCCGAGCGACTCGCCGTAGGTCCGCACGAAGGCGCCGATGGCCCGCCCCAGCTCGACCGGGCGGCCGACGCCGTCACCCTTCCAGAAGGGGATCTTGCCCTGCTCGCCCGGCGCGGGGCTGACCAGCACCCGATCGTGGGTGATCTTCTCGATGCGCCAGGCACTGGCGCCGAGGAGGATCACCTCGCCGTCACGGGCCTCGTAGACCATCTCCTCGTCCAGCTCTCCGACTCGCCGCCCGCCGGCCCGCCGCCCATCCCGCGCGCCGCGGGTCGCGCCGTCGCCGTCGTCGGCCAGGTAGACGCCGAAGTAGCCGCGGTCGGGGATCGTGCCGCCCGAGGTTACGGCCACCGTGCGGGCGTCGCGGCGCGCCTGCACCGTGTTGGCCACGCGGTCCCACACGACGCGCGGCCGCAGCTCGGCGAACTCGTCGGAGGGGTACTGGCCGGCGAGCATGGCGAGCACGGCCTCGAAGGCGTCGCGGCCCAGCTCGGCGTAGTTCTCGGCCCGTCGCGCCAGGGCGTAGAGCTCATCGACGGCCCACGCGCGGTCGGCGGTCGCGGCCACGATCTGTTGCGCGAGCACGTCGAGCGGGTTGCGCGGCAGACGGGTCGTCTCGATCGCGCCCTCGTGCATGCGCCGCACGACGACCGCCGCCTCGAGCAGGTCGCCGCGGTACTTGGGGAAGATGACGCCGCGCGACGGCTCGCCGACGTGGTGGCCGGCCCGCCCGATGCGCTGCAGGCCGCTCGAGACCGACGTGGGCGACTCGACCTGGATGACGAGGTCCACCGCGCCCATGTCGATGCCTAGCTCGAGCGAGCTGGTGGCGACGAGCGCGGGCAGCCTGCCCGCCTTGAGCGACTCCTCGATCTCCAGCCGCTGCTCCCGGGCCAGGGAGCCATGGTGAGCTCGCACCAGCTCCTCGCCGGCAAGTTCGTTGAGCTTCAGCGCCAGGCGCTCGGCCAGTCGGCGGCTGTTAGTGAAGACGATCGTGCTGCGGTGGGCACGGATCAGCGCGAGGATGCGCGGGTAGACCGAGGGCCAGATGCTCGTCCGCGTCTCCGGTCCGGCGCCCGGCCCGCCGGGGGACTCCTGGAGCGGGATCGGCTCGCCGAGGCGGCTCATGTCCTCCACCGGCACGACCACCTGCAGCTCGAGCGCTTTGCGCACGCCGGCGTCCACGATCGTGACCGGGCGCTGTGGCCCGGGCCCGGTCTCGTCGCCGGGTCCCGACCGACCACCGAGGAAGGCCGCCACCACCGACAGCGGCCGCTGCGTGGCGGAGAGCCCGATACGCTGCGGGCTCCGCTCGGCCTGCGCCTCCAGCCGCTCCAGCGAGAGTGCGAGGTGGGCACCCCGTTTGGTGCCGGCGAGGGCGTGGATCTCGTCCACGATGAGCCACTCGACCGAGCGCAGCGCCTCGCGCGATCCGGACGTCAGGAGCAGGTAGAGGGACTCCGGCGTGGTGACGAGGATGTCGGGCGGATGGTTCGCGAAGCGCGCCCGCTCACGGGCCGGCGTGTCGCCCGTGCGGATGCCGACCTGGATGTCCGCGCTGCGCTCGCCGCGCGCCCCCGCGGCGAGGGAGATGCCCTGCAGCGGCGCGCGGAGATTGCGGTCCACGTCGTGGACGAGCGCCTTGAGCGGCGAGACGTACAGCACCCGCAGGGCATGCAGCGGGTCGGCCGGCCGAGGCTCGGTCATCAGCCGGTCGAGGCACCAGAGGAACGCGGCGAGGGTCTTGCCGCTCCCCGTGGGGGCGCAGATGAGCGTGTGCTCGCCGCGCGCGATGGCCGGCCAGCCCTGCGCCTGCGCCGCGGTCGGCGCGTCGAAGGCCGAGCGGAACCAGTCGCGCGTCGCCGGCTGGAACGGCGCTAGCGGGTCCGCGTGGGGGGTCGTCGTGGATCGTCGGGGCACGGGGGGCGAGTATAGGTCGCCGAGTGTTTTAGAACAAGCGTTCGACAGCCTGGTGCGGGACGCGGTCGACGATGAAGGGCCGGCAGCCACCCGAGGTTCGAGGCGCCGGGCATCGGTACCCTCCCTGGCGCAAGCGTCCGGCACCCTTACCGTTGAGTTCGGTGCCGCCCCGCACGTGCAGGCGGGTCAGCGCCGACGCCGGGATCCTCGCAGGTGACTGCCTTCCTGCACCTCCACTCGCCGCCGACCGGAGACCGGCTGACCGCCCACCATCGCCATGTGTAGCGGGTGTTCAAACGGACGAACGGGCCACTCATGGGTGGATCTCCTTCAGCCTTCTGCACGCGCGGTGACCACGGCAGCGGAGGAAGCGCCCCTGCGCGACCACAACCGGGCGGGCGGTTCGCTTCGTTGGCCCGTTCGCTCGTCCGGTGAGCAACGCGGGTGTTTGTCCCCTCCCCACGGACGACCGGAGTGGCTCTCAGCCCGGTCGTGCCCGGAACCCGGCGACCGCTCGTTCGACGATCCTCGCGTTTGCGGCAGTGATCGCGGGCGATTCGGGGCCGGCGAGGTCCGACGCATCGAGGAAGACCTCGGGCATCGGCGCCTGGTGCCAGCGCACGGCTTCGTCCTCCCAGCGCGCCCGCCATTCGAGCGGCGTTTCGAGGGGCGGCTCGCGGTGGGCCTGCGCCAGCCAGACCAGCGCCCACGCACGGGGCACGACGCGGTAGACGTCGTAGCCGCCGCCGCCCGTGGCCAGCCAGCGCCGCTCGCACCAGCGATGGGCGACCTCGTCCACGACCGCGGCCGCCCGCCGGTAGGCGGCCGTCGTCAGGCGCAGGTGCGCCAGCGGATCGAGCAGGTGCGAGTCGCAGCCGTGCTGGGTGACGAGCATCGTGGGCCGGAAGGCCTCGGCGAGCGCTGGCACGACTGTCTCGAGCGCGGCTAGCCAGGAAGCGTCGCCGGTGCCCGGCTGGAGCGGCACGTTGACCGCCCTCCCCTCGGCGCCGGGGCCGCCCCGCTCCTCGACCCGACCCGTGCCGGGGAAGAGCGTCTCGCCCGTCTCGTGGAGGCTGCACGTCAATACCGCAGGGTCGTTCCAGAAGAGCGCCTGGACGCCGTCGCCGTGATGCACGTCCATGTCCACGTACAGGACGCGGTGGCCGGCGTCACGCGCCAGCGCCACGGCGAGCGCCACGTCGTTGTAGACGCAGAAGCCGGACGCGCGGCCAGCCAGCGCGTGGTGGAGGCCGCCGCCGGGATGGAACGCGTGGACCGCCTCGCCGGTCAGGATGGCGCGCATGCCGGCGAGGGAGCCGCCGGCAACGGTGGCGGCCGCCTCGTGCATGCCCGCGAAGGCCGGATCGTCGCCCGGCCCGATGCCGCGCTCCGGCGGCCCGTCCGGATCAGCGGAGATACGCCGCACGACTTCGACGTAGGCGGGCTCGTGGAGCCGTGCCAGCTCGGCATCGGAGGCGGGCTCCGGTGCCAGGAAGCGGTCCGCGCCGTACGCCCGCAGCAGCCCGATGCCCGGCCCGAAGCGCCGCGGCGTGAGCGGATGCAGGAGCCCGAAGTCGTACCTGTCCGAACCGGGGCCATAGACCACCAACGCCCGGGTGTCCTCCCCCACCGCCATCAGCCCGCAGGCTCCCAGCCGGCGCTGCGAGTGGCGGCCGCGAACGCCTCGGCGGGGGCCGTGCCGGCATCCAGACCGGCGGCGTACCGCCCGACGAGCTCGGCGAACGGCCCGAGCGCGTCCTCGGGCGCCTCGAGGACCGTGGCCGCATCGGCGAGAGCGGGTCCGACCCGACCACCGCTCGAGACCACGGCCACGATCGTCGCCCCCGTGTAGCCGGCTGCATCGAGGACGACCACCTCGAGCTCCGGGGTCAACGTCTCGGCGACGACGAGGACTCGATAGTCGGTCAGGTAGCGCAGGGCCAGGTCGACGTCGTGGGCATCCATCCGCGGCAAGACCGGGACCGATCCCTCCTGCGGCGTGACCGCGGCCGGGATGCGCTGGAGCGCGGCATGACCGACGCCGGCCCGCGCCAGGCCGATGGCCACGGCATCGGCGGCCTCGTCGTCGCCGACGCTGCCGGCCAGCTCCACGCGTCCACCGGCAGCCGCAGCCGCCAGGGCGATCCGCGCGGCGAGGCCGGCGGGGCGTTGCCCCGCAGGACTGTCGATGACGAAAGGCCGGCCCAGGACGACGATCACCGCACGAGCCTACCGGCCGCGCGACATGGCCGCAAACGCGCGGGGGCTATCCCTCCGAACCCGAGCCGGCGTCGCCGCTGCCGTCGCTGCCGTGGGGCGTCTCGGAAGGCTCCGGCGTCTCGCTCGGGCGCGGCGTCTCGCTCGGGCGCGGCGTCTCGGTCGCGTCGGGCGAGCGATCCGGCTCGGCCGACTCCGAGGCCTCCGGGGATTCGGATGGCTCGGCCGACTCCGAGGCCTCCGGGGATTCGGACGGCTCGACCGCGGGCGTGGGCGCTGGTGTCGGTGACGGCGTCGGTGTCGGTGTCGTGACCGGCGTCGGCTCTGTGGGCCCCGTGAACGTCCCCAGGATCGCCCCCGCCCCGACCGCGGCCGCCGTGCCCCCCGCACCGACGGCGAGCACGGCCACCAGGACGACCGCGAGCGCCTGGAGTCGAAGCGCCGTGGCCACGCTGCGGCCGCCGAAGACGAGCCGCAAGTTGGCCAGCCAGGCGCGCCATGCGTCGCCGAGGGAAACGGCCCCGACGGCGTGGAGGAAGGCGACGGGCGGCGTGGGAGCCGGCTCGCCGGCGATGGCGGCCATCACACGATCCGCGAAGCCGCCGGGCGGGAAGGGCGAAGCATCCGCCGCCATGGCCTCCAGCTCGCGCCCGACGGCGCCGAGCGCCTGGTCGTCAACGCCCAGTTCGGCGGGATCGAAGGGCTGGCGCGTCATGCCACGGCCTCCCGGGCCAGCGCGTCGCGCAGGCGGGCCAGCCCGCGATGGAGGTGGGTCTTGACGGTCCCCAGCGGCCGGCCGGTCGCGTCGGCGATCTCGTTGAGGGAGAGCTCCGCGAAGAAGCGCAACGCAACGATCTCACGGTAGGGCTCCTTAAGCGCCGTTACGGCGTTGCGCACGGCAAGCCCACGCTCGGCCGCGATGGCGGCTCCCAGCGGGTCGGGACCGGCGGACACATCGTAGGCGCCGCCGACCGACTCGAGCGGTACCGTCTCGCGCCGCTGCCCGAGGCGCCGGAGCGCCTGTCGGGTGGCGATGCGGCCGAGCCAGGCGCCGAGCGAGCCGTCGCCTCGCCATGTGCCGATGGCGCGATAGGCGATCACGAAGCTCTCCTGAGCAACGTCCTCAGCTTCGGCGACGCGCCCGAGGATCCGGTAACAAGCACGGAAGACCGGCGCCTGCTCGCGCTCGACGAGCGCTCGGAAGGCGTCCCGGTCTCCCGCTGTGATCGCTGTAAAGAGATGGCGGTCATCCACTTCTCGATGGTGGCGGGTCTGCGCGACGAGCGCAGAGGGCCAGATGGACCGAACCCGTCAGTCGTCGTCCGACTCGTCGCCGGACGATCCGCCGTCATCCGAGCCGTGCTCGGAGTCGTCGGAGCCGGAGTCGTCGTCATCATCAGCGCCACCGTGGTCGTCGGGGCTCGCACTCGGCGAGGCGTCGTCATCGCCATGGTCGTCGCTTGCGTCGGGCGACTCGCTCGGCTCGGGCGACTCGCTCGGCTCGGGCGACTCGGCAGCCTCGTCCTGGTCCTGGTCTTCGCCCTGGTCGTCGGTGGCGTCGGGCGTCTCGGTCGGCTCGGGCGTCTCGGTGGCCTCGGTCGAGGGACCCGCGGGCGACGTCAGCGGGGTCAGGATGCCGCCGGTGGCAAAGGCGGCGCCGGCGACGAGGAAGAGCGAGACGAGCGCCACGGCAACGCCACGGGCCAGTCGGTTCCGGTCGAAAGTCATCGGGTCGGTCCTCGGGATGGTGGGCCATTCATACGGCCCGCTCAACCCATCCGAGCCATTCGCCCTCCGGAAGGTTTCAGGCCGCCCGCGCCACGGTCGGGCCGATGCGCAGGTGTCGCAGCGGCGGGCACCAGGCGAGCACGCCGGCCATCCCAGCCAGCGTCAGGCCGGCCCCGATGAGCAGCGTCTGGGGCGCCCCGATCGACTGCGCGACGGCCCCCGCCGCGAGGCTGCCCAGGGGAAGCAGCCCGAGCGAGGTGAGCACGTAGATGCTGAGGATCCGGCCGCGGTAGCGGGCGGGCGAGAGGAGCTGCACGAGCGTGTTGGTCGTCGTGTAGTAGGCCACCTGCGAGGCTCCCAGCCCGGCCAGCGCAATGCAGGAGACGACGACGTCGCGCGAGACGGTAAAGACGGCCAGCGTGCCGGCCATGGCCACCAACCCGACGAGCATCGTGCGGGCGCTTGCGCCGGGCGGTCGGAACAGCGCGACCGTGACCGCCCCCGCCAGCGCCCCGACGCCGATGGCCGCCGTCAACAGGCCCAACCCAGCGGCGCCGATGCCGAGCACGTCGCGCGCGAAGACGGGCATCAGCGCGAGGTACGGCAGCACGAACAGCGCGGGTGCCGCGGCGAGCAGCAGGAGCGCCAGCAGCACGCGCTGGGAGACGACGTAGTGCAGCCCGTCGAGCAGGTTCGACCAGAGGCCGGCCTCGGCGCGCACGAGCGCGTCCTGTGCCGGCAGCCGGATCGAGCGCAGGGCAAAGACGAAGGCGGTCGTGCCCAGCGCGTTGAGCCAGAAGTTCGCGCTCTCCCCGACCAGGCCGACGATGACCCCGGCGATGGCCGGGCCGATGATGCGGCTGAGGTTGAACTGGGCGCTGTTGAGGGCGATGGCGTTGCCCAGCGCCTCGCGGGCAACGAGCGTGGGCATGAGCGCCTGGAAGGTGGGCATCCCCACCGCCTGGGCGCAACCGGCCGCGAAGGCGATAAGCACGATCTGCCAGAACGCGATGTGGCCGGTCGTGCCCAGCACGGCGAGGAGCACCGCCAGGCCGCCGACGGCGAGCTGGGTCCCCAGCAGGAGCCGGCGCCGATCGACGCGATCCGCCAGCACGCCTGCGTAGAGCGAGAGGAGGAGCGTCGGCGCGCTGCCGGCGAACGAGGCGACACCGAGCATCGCCGGTGAGTCCGTGAGGCGCAGCACGAGCCAGCCCAGCGCGGTCGCCTGCATCCAGCCGCCGACATTGGTGACGAAGGCGCCAGTGAGGAAGACGCGATACGGGCGGGAGGCGAAGGCGGGCAGGCGGGCCGGCGGCGTCCTAAGCCTCCTCCGCCACCGTCGGGACGGCCTCGCGCACGATCTCCAACGGACCGAGGCCCGTGGCCTCGAGCCCCGGCACCACCCGCTCCGCGTCGCCCACCATGACGATCGAGAACGCGTCGGGGTGGACATGCGCCAGTGCGGCCGCGTGGACCTCCTCCTCGGTCAGTGCCGCCACGACCTGCCGGTACCGGTCGAGCTCGTCGTCGGGCAGGCCGTGGACCACGAGGCCGGTGATGGCCCCGACGACCTGCGCCGCCGCCTCGAAGCGGAGCGGGAAGACGCCGATCAGGAAGTCGCGTGCGTCGCGCAGCTCCTGGGCCTCGATGGGCGCCTCGCGCATGCGCCGCAGCTCGCCCAGGATGTCCGCGATGGCGGGCGCGGTCACCTCGGTCTGGACGGCGGTACGCACGGCGAAGGGGCCCGCCGAGCGGCGGAAGTCGAAGCCGGCCCCGATGCCATAGGTGTAGCCGCGCTCCTCGCGCAGCAGCCGCTGCAGCCGCGAATTGAAGAGCCCGCCGAGGATGGCGCTCATGACCGCCACGGCATGGAAGTCCGGGATGCGGCGCGGGAGCCCGACGTGGCCGATGCGCAGCTCCGACTGCGGGGAGCCGGGGCGGTCGACGAGGACGAGCCGTGGGCTGCCGGCGTCGTCGGGCAGGGGGGTGCCCGGTGCCACGGCGGGACTGTCACCCGCCGGCCAGCTCCCGAGGTGCTCCGCCACCAGGGTCACAACCGGCAGGCCCTCGAGATCGCCGGCCACGATGAGCGTCGCGGCGGACGGGTCGAGGAGCGTGGCATGGCGGGCGGCGACCGCCACGCGGTCGAGGCGCGGGACGCTGGCCTCATCGCCTCCGAGCAGCCGCCCGTAGGGCACGCCCGGCGCATAGATCGTCTCGGCGAAGGCCCGCTCCACGCGGCGGCGCGGCTCCGCCGTGGATTGCAGCAGGTCGTTGAGCCGCTCATCACGCAGCCGTTCCACCTCGTGTGCCGGGAAGCTCGGCTGGAGGGCCAGCTCGGCCAGCAGCGCCAGCGCCGGTCCGAAGTGGCGGCGCGGAACCTCCAGCGTGACGGCGACCGTCTCCCAGCCCGCCTCTGCGTGCAGCTCGGCGCCCAGGCGCTCGGTGGCCTCGACGAACGCGATCGCGTCCCGCTGGGCCGTGCCCTCGGGCAGGGCCCGCGCGAGCAGCGCGGTCACGCCGGCCAGGTCGGCCGGCTCGTGTCCCGCGCCGCCCTCGAGGACGAGCTGCGCCGCGAGGAGCGGCCGGCCCGGCAGGTGGGCGGTGATGACCGTCAGGTCGTTCGCCAGACGTGCCCGCTCGAAGCGCGGGAAGTGGTACTCCCGGGGTGCCGCCGGCGCGGGGCGGCGGGCGAGGATGTCGAGGCCGCTCACGCCGCCGCCCCCGTGCCGGCGGCCTGCGGCACGAACGTGATGACGGCGCGATTATCGGGCCGGAAGACGTCCGCGGCCACGGCCCGGATCGCCTCGGCATCCACGGCGAGGTAGCGCGGCAGCTGCTCGTTGATCAGCTCCGGCCGGTCGAACAGCGTCGCGTACTGGCTGAGCCGGTCGGCCACCTCTTCCACGCGGCCGAGCCCGGCCAGCTCGCCGGCCTCGATCAGCGCGCGGGCGCGGGCCAGCTCGTCGTCGCTCACCGGCTCGGCGGCTACACGGTCCAGCTCGGCGAGGAAGCCCGCCTCGACCTCCGCTGGGTCCGCCTCGGGCCGGGCGGTCGCCCAGCCCGCGCAGATGGAGCCGCCCGACACGAGCGGCAGCGTGAAGAGCGCCACGTCCTGGGCGATGCGCCGTTCCCGCACGAGCGTGCGGTGGAGCCTGCTGCCCTTGCCGCCGGCGAGGATCTGGGCCGCGACCTCCAGCGCGTCGAACGCGGCTGCGCCGAAGGGCGGGGTGCGGAAGCCGAAGTGGATGCGCACGAGCGGCACCGCGTCGGGCACGGTCTCGCGAACCTCCCGCCCGATGCGCGCCGGTAGCGACGGAGCGGCGAAGGGCGCGATGGCGGGGTTGGCCGGGATCGGCCCGAACCAGCGCTCCGCCGCCCCGAAGGTCTCCTCCTCGTCCACGTCGCCGACGATGGAGACGACGCAGTTGTTCGGCGCGTACCAGTCGCGGAAGAACTGCCGCACGTCCTCCGGGCTGGCCGCGTCCAGGTCGGCCATGGAGCCGATGGGCGTGTGCTGGTAGGGATGCTCCGGCGGGAAGACGGCGGCCATGAGGCGCTCGTAGAAGGAACCGTAGGGGCGGTTGTCGTAGCTCTGGCGCTTCTCGTTCTTGACCACCTCGCGCTGGTTGTCGAGGTTCTCCTGGCTCAGCGCGTCGAGCAGCGTGGCCATCCGGTCGGCCTCCAGCCAGAGGCCGACCTCCAGCTGGTTCGAGGGCAAGGTCTCGAAGTAGTTCGTGCGGTCGAAGTATGTGGTCGCGTTGCACACGCCGCCCGAGCCCTGGATGATGGCCATGTGCTCGGTCTTCGCCACGTGGCCCGAGCCCTGGAACATGAAGTGCTCGAACAGGTGGGCGAAGCCGGTCTTGCCCGGGCGCTCGTGTTTGGAGCCGACGTCGTACCAGAGGTTGATGGCCACGACCGGTGCGAGGCGATCCGGCGCGACGATGACGCGCAGGCCGTTGGCCAGGCGCCGTTCGCCGAAGCGGATCGTGGGGATGTCGGGGTCGCTGCCGGGCATGCGGGCTCCAGGGCTGCGTGTCGCGGGATGGGGCCGGCGGCCGGGCGCTCCCGAGCGGCGGACTGCCCCGATGGTACAGCGCATCCGATCCGGTGGCCGTGGCAGGCTACGACTCCATTGCTGTGAGGCATAGCTGCGGCGCCAGGGACGGCTCGGGCGGTCCGAGGCGACGCGGATGAGCTGGCTGGGCGCGCTTCCATGCCTCCGAAAGATGGATCCTGCGCCAGAGTGGCCCATGACCGCCACGGCGGGGTGGCCGGGTGGATAGCCATGTCCCACAGCAATGGACCCCGCGCCAGCGCGGACCCAGCGCATCCGATCCGGCCACGGTTACCCGTGCGGCACGGCCCGCACGAGGCGCGGCACCCACTCCCCCAGCGGCCGGACGTCGGCGATGCCGGCGCGCACGGCCGGATCGAGCGAGCGAGCGGCGGTCACGGCCGTCTCGATGCTCGTGAGGCAGAGGATCCCCTCCGCCACGGCCGTGTGCCGGATCGACGCCGCGTCGCGCACGGGACCGGGCAGTGGCGAGGGCGTGTTGACGACCAGCGTCACGTCCCCCGAGCGGATGGTCTCGAGGATCGTGGCCCGTCGGCCGTCCTCCTCGGCGACCCGCGCCACCTCGGTCGCCGCGTGCCCCAGCGCCCGCAGCCGCCTGCTGGTGCCGCGGGTGGCCGCGAAACGATAGCCGGCCGCGGCCAGCGCCTCCGCGAGATCCGGCAGCTGGCCCTTGTCGCGATCGGCGATCGAGAGCAGCGCGACGGCACCGCGGGGACCCGGCAACGGCGGTCGCAGCGAGGCCGCCAGCAATGCCTTCGCCATCGCCACCCGCGCGTCGGTGTGGATGCCGATCACCTCGCCCGTGGACTGCATGGCCGGTCCGAGCGAGGGGTCCACGCCGCGCAGCTTGGCGGTCGAGAAGACCGGCGCCTTGACGGCCACGAACGGCGGCTCCGGGAGCAAACCCCCGTCCCAGCCCAGCTCCGCCAGCGTGGCCCCCAGGGCGATGCGCGTGGCCAGGTCCACCATCGGCACGCCCGTCACCTTGGAAAGGAAGGGCACCGTGCGGCTGGCGCGCGGGTTCACCTCGATCAGGTAGATGCCGTCGTCGCGCACGATGAACTGGGCGTTGACGAGGCCGCGCACGCCGAGCTCCAGCGCGACGCGGGTGATCGTGGCCACGATCAGTGCCTGGTCGCCGGGCGTGAGGCTCTGAGGCGGGCAGAAGCCGAGCGAGTCGCCCGAATGAACACCGGCCCGTTCGACGTGCTCGATGAGCCCCGGCACGAGCACGGTCCGTCCGTCGCTGATGGCGTCCACGTCCACCTCGAGGCCCTCGAGGTAGGCGTCGAGGCGCACGGGCCGGTCGGGCGTGACGACCGTCGCCGCGGCCAGCTGGGCTGCGAGATCCTCCGGGCCGTAGGCGAAGTCGATGGCCAGCCCGCCGATGACGAAGCTGGGGCGCACGATGACGGGGTAGCCGATGCGCTCGGCGACGGCCATCGCCTCCTCGACCGACGTCGCCATCCCGCCCGGCGGCTGGGGGACGCCGAGGCGATCGAGGATGGCCGCGAAACGGACGCGCTCCTCGGCCTTGTCGATGGTGTCCACGTCGATCCCCAGCAGCGGCACGCCGGCCGCGGCCAGCGGCGCGGCGAGGTTGAGCGGCGTCTGGCCGCCGAACTGCACGAGCGCCCCCAGCGGCGGCCCTCCGGGAGGCGTCTCGGCTCGCACGACCGCCCGCACGCTCTCGGCGTCGAGCGGCTCGAAGTAGAGGCGGGATGAGGCGTCGAAGTCCGTCGAGACGGTCTCGGGGTTCGAATTCACCATGACCGCCTGCCAGCCCATGCCCCGCAGCGTGGCGGCGGCCTGGACGGCACAGTAGTCGAATTCGATGCCCTGGCCGATGCGCACCGGCCCCGAACCGATCACCAGCGCTGCCGGGCGCTCGACTGGCGCCGCCTCCGGCGGGGAGCCGGCGGCGGCGTAGGTGGCGTAGAAGTAGGGCGTCCGGGCGGCGAACTCGGCGGCGCAGGTGTCCACCATGGCGAAGCCCGGCTCCAGCCCCATCCGCCCTCGATGGGCCGCGACGGCCTCGATCGGCTGGCCCGTGAGCGTCGCGATCTCGCGGTCGCCGAAGGCGGCCCGCTTCGCCGACACGAGCAGCTCGTCGGGGATCGGCGATCCGGCACGAACGACCGGGCCCGCTTCGCGCAGCGCCTCCTCGAGATCGATCAGGCGCTCCATCTCGGCCAGGAACCAGGGCGCGATGCCGGTCGCCGCCTGCAGGTCGTGGGCGGGGATGCCGCGGCGCAGCAGGGCCAGGAGGCGCCACAGCCGCGAGTCCGAGGGCGCCAGGAAACGGCGCAGGACGAGCGGCCGGGCGGCCCGAACCGCGTTCGCGCGATCCGCGCAGACCAGGCCGTCCTCTCCCACGAGCACTTCGCCGAGCCGCTCCTCGGGGCGCGCCCCCTTCGTCCGCTCACCCAACCGCGAGACCGGGCCCGCGAGGTAGTCCAGGGTCGGGCCCCAAGCCTGGTCCTCGGCCAGGAGCCCGGCGCCCGCCTGTTCGAGGCCGCGCAGGGCCTTGTTCAGCGCGGCGCCGAAGGTGCGATCGATGGCCATCACCTCGCCGGTCGCCTTCATCTGGGAGCCCAGCGACCGGTCGGCGCCGGGGAACTTGTCGAACGGGAAGCGCGGCAGCTTGACCACGACGTAGTCGAGCGCCGGCTCGAAGGCCGCCACGGTCGTACCCGTGATCGCGTTGGGGATCTCCGCCAGGCGTCGCCCGACGGCGATCTGGGCCGCCACGCGGGCGATGGGGTAGCCGGTGGCCTTCGAGGCCAGCGCGGAAGAGCGACTGACCCGGGGATTGACCTCGATGACGGCGTAGTCGCGCGCGTCGGGCGAGAGCGCGAACTGGACGTTGCAGCCGCCCTCCACGCCCAGGGCGCGGATGATCGCCAGGGCCGCGCTGCGCAGCCGCTGGTGGACCGCGTCGGGGAGCGTCTGCACCGGGGCCACCACGATCGAGTCGCCGGTATGGACGCCGAGGGGATCCACGTTCTCCATCGAGCAGACCGCGATGCACGTGTCGTCGGCGTCGCGCATCACCTCGTACTCGATCTCCTGCCAGCCCACCAGGCAGCGCTCGACGATGACCTGCCCGATGGGGCTGGCGCGGAGGCCCGAGCGCACGCGCTCGCGGTAGTCGGCCTCCGTGGCGACGATGCCGCCGCCCGAGCCGCCCAGCGTGAACGCCGGGCGCACGATGGCCGGCAACCCGATCGATGCGAGGGCGTGGTCCGCGGCCCGGTCCCGCGCGGCGCCCGTGGTCCCCTCGACGATCTCCGAGGGCGGGTAGGGCTGGCCGATGCGCTCGAGCAGGTCGCGGAACCGCTGGCGATCCTCGGCCATCTCGATGGCTTCCAGCGGCGTGCCCAGCAGCGGCACGCCCGCCCGTTCCAGGACGCCCGCCCGCGCCAGCGCGACGGCGAGGTTGAGTGCCGTCTGGCCCCCGAGACCCGCCAGGATCCCGTCCGGGCGCTCGCGCTCGAGGATGCGCTCCACCGACTCGACCGTGAGCGGCTCCAGGTAGACCACGTCGGCGACGCCGGGGTCGGTCATGATCGTGGCCGGGTTCGAGTTCAGCAGGATCGTGCGGATGCCCTCGTCGCGCAGGGCCCGGCAGGCCTGCGTGCCGGCGTAGTCGAACTCGGCCGCCTGCCCGATGACCACGGGCCCGGAGCCGATGATGAGGACGGACGCCGGCCTGGCATGAGTACCACTCATCCGGATCGCTCCTGCACGCGGGCCACGAAGCGGTCGAAGACCTCCAGCGCGTCGAGCGGCCCCGGCGAGCCCTCGGGGTGGTACTGCACGGTCTCGATGGGCAGCTCGCGGTGGCGCAGACCTTCCACGGACCCATCGTTGAGGTTGCGCTGCGAGACGAAGAAGCCACTCGCCAAGGGGAGCGTTTCGGCGACGACCTGGACCTCGTGGTTCTGGGCCGTGACCTGCACGCGGCCCGACTCGATGTCCTGGACGGGGTGGTTGGCGCCGTGGTGGCCGAAACGGAGCCGCCGCGTCTCGGCGCCGGCCGCCAGCCCGACGAGCTGGTGGCCGAGACAGATGCCCAGCAGCGGTCGCCCGTCGGCGATGGCGGCGCGAGCCAGGACGACAGGGCCGGCGAGGCGCGCCGGATCGCCCGGCCCGGGCGAGAGCACGAGCCCGGCCACCTCGGGCGCGAGGAGTGTCTCGAGCGTGGCCGTGTGCGGCAACACTCGCACGCGCGCCCCGCGTCGCCGCAGGCCGCGCACGACGTTCGCCTTCAGACCGAAGTCCATGACTGCGACGAGTGGCCCCTCCCCCGTCCCGATGTCGTACGGGTCGGTCGCCGACACCTGGCCCACGAAGTCCTGGTCCTCCCAGCGCGGCAGCGCCCGTGCGGCCGCCACCGCCGCGTCGGGGTCCGTCTCACCGGGCGCGGTGACGACGGCACGCTGCGTGCCGGTCTCGCGCAGGTGGCGCGCCAGTGCCCGGGTGTCGACGCCGGCGATAGCCGGCACCCCGGCGGCGCGGAGCAGATGGACGATCTGCCGCGCCCGACCGACCACGGCGGCCGTCGCGTGCGCCACCACGAGGGCCCGCAACCACGGCCGCTCCGACTGGTCGTCCTCCACGAGCCGTCCGTAGTTGCCGATGAGCGGGTAGGTCATGACCACCACCTGACCGGCATAGGACGGGTCGGTGCAGACCTCCTGATAGCCCGTCTGGCTGGTGTTGGCGACGAGATCGCCGCCGGCGGTGACCGGGGCGCCGAAGGCGATGCCGGGGAAGACCGTGCCATCCTCGAGCGCCACGAGCGCCGGCCCGTGGGACCCGATACGCGGATCGACGACGGCGTCCGCGGGAACGGGGATGCGCGAGGCGACAAGCAGCCCGCTCATCGGCGATCGGCCTCCGCACAAGGAACGACCACCGGGCCTCGGGGGCACGGTGGTCTGCGTCGCGCGTTCAAGCGTCCTCCTCTCCCGGCCTCTCGGGACCGGTCCCTGCGGCCTCTCAGGACCGCGATGAAGGGAGCGCCCCTAGCCTAGCAGAGGGTGCATCGAGGCGTCCGCGCGGGCGGGGCCATTACACTCGACGGATGGATGGGCTCGGTCGGGCCGTCGGTGACGCGCTCGGTGGCATCGGCGACTCGCTGTCCGGGCTCATGTCCAGCGTCGTGGGCGCATTCTCCGCCGCACTGCGCGACCTGGCTGAGATCGTGCCCGGGGGAGTCGTCGGCGTCGCGGTCGTGATCGGGATCGCGCTGGCCGGAGGCTGGCTGCTGCTGCGCCGCGCCTGACCAGGATGGCGGGTACACGCCGCAGCCGTCACATGCAAGAGGAGATCCCAGAAGGATGACCGACTACGACGTGGAGGCCCTGCGCGCCGAGTTCCCCGCCCTGGCCCTGGAGCAGCACGGCCGGCCGGCGGCCTACTTCGACGGCCCCGGTGGGACGCAGGTCTCGCAGCGCGTGATCGATGCGGTCACCCGCTACTACCTGACCTCGAACGCCAACGACGGCGGCGCCTTCCTGACCAGCGAGCGCAGCGACGCCGTCGTGGCCGAGGCGCGCGGCGCCGTAGCCGACCTGCTCGGCGCCGCCTCGCCTGACGAGATCAAGTTCGGCTACAACATGACGACGCTGACCTTCCACATCAGCCGTTCCATCGGCGCCACGCTCGCGCCGCGCGATGAGATCGTCGTCACGACGCTCGACCACGAGGCCAACGTCTCGCCCTGGCGCCGCCTGGCCGACGACCGCGGGCTGGTGGTGCGGACGGTAGACATCCACCCCGATGACGCCACGCTGGACCTCGACAGCCTCGACGCCGTCCTGGGGCCGCGGACGAAGCTCGTGGCGGTCGGCCTGGCCTCGAACTCGGTGGGGACGATCAACCCGGTGCGCGAGATCGCGGCGCGGGCGCGGGCGGTCGGCGCGCTGACCTACGTCGACGCCGTCCACTACGTACCCCACGGCCCGGTCGACGTGCGTGCCCTGGGCGCCGACTTCCTCGTCACCTCGGCCTACAAGTGGTTCGGGCCCCACCTCGGCGCGCTCTACGGCCGCGCCGACGTGCTCGACGCGCTACCGGCCTACAAGGTGCGACCGGCCCACGACCGGTTCCAGACCGGGACCCAGAACTTCGAAGGGATCGCGGGCACGCTCGCCGCCGTCGACTACCTGCGCTCGGTGGGCCGCCGCTACGGGGAGGTCGCGGCCGACGCCGGCGAGGGCGGGAGGCGGGCCGAGATCCTGGCCGCCATGCGCGCCATCCAGGACTACGAGCTGACGCTGGCCGCCCGGCTCATCCGCGGCCTGACGGCGATCCGCGGCGTCCGCGTCCACGGCATGGCCGAGCCGAGCCGTCTGGCGGAGCGGACGCCGACCGTGGCCGTGACCATCGACGGCGTCTCGCCGCGCGAAGCGGCGCAGGCGCTCGGCCGCCAGGGCATCTTCGCCTGGGATGGCGACTTCTACGCCCGGGCGCTGATCGAGCGATTGGGTCTCTACGAGACGGGCGGCGTCCTGCGGCTCGGCATCGTCCACTACAACACCGCCGCCGAGGTCGATCGGCTGCTCGAGGCCCTGGAGGGAATCGCCGCCGACCGCGGCGCCCGGGTGGCGGCCGGCTGAGCAACGAAGCGCGGCGGCGTCCAGGGGGGATGGAGCGCCGCCGCGGGAACCAGCATGCACCACATCGGGCGGCCGCGCATCCTGCCTCCCGAGGTCGGCGGCGCGGCGGGAACTCAGCCGTCCGGCGAGCGCTTCCGCTCGACGGACCAGCTCAGAGAGGCGCGCCGTCTCAACACCGCGCTGTTCGCGGACATCTCGGGCTTCACGCACTCGCACAACAGGTCGATTCCGAGGAGCTGCTGGAGATCGTGGACCCGCTCGTGCGTGCCCTGAGCGACATCGTCGCCCGGTACGAGGGCTACGAAGAGAAGTACGCCGGTGACGCCATCGGCCATTCGGCTTGGTGCATTCGAGCACCGAGGCAGCCCAGACGCAGCCGGTCTAGCTGTCACGGCAGAGCTGGACAGCCGAGCGGCCGGTCTCGTGGGCAGCCTATGGAGTCGCGCTGGCTGCGACTGTCGGCCGGTCCGAGCTCCAGCCACCGTGCACGAGGATGCGGAGCCCGTCACTCGGCCCAAGAACCCCCGCGCGATCCTCGACGATGTCGGCGAGGTAGCGATCTTCGGCGTAGCTCACGGCCATCTTCCCCACGTCATCCAGCGACGCCGCGAGACTGGCACATTCGCGCTTCCGCGGCAGCTCAGCCCCGTCCCATGAACGAACGGACCCGGTCCGGCGTGATGACGAAGATCTCGCGCGGCCCCGGGCGCGGATAGGGCGCCCCGACGTACCGCTCGGAGAGCCTGTTGATGAAGGCGAGTCCCTCGTCGTCGCGGATCTCGGTGACGCGTCCACTAATCGCGAGGCGGCGCCACGGGTTCTCCGGGTCAACCACGGAGACGGCGATGTTGGGGCGTAGGCGCACGGCGCGGCTCTTGGATGACCCGGTCGGCGAGATCGTCAGGATGTGCTCGCCGTCGTAATCCACCCACATGACATGGGTCACGAGCGATCCATCCGCTTCGGTCAGGGACACGTGCGCGAGCACGTTCGTGCGCAGCAGGTAGGCGAGTTCCTCGGGGATCGCTTGCACGCTGGCACCTCTTGCCGAACTGCTCGACGTCGCGATCGCGCCTCGGATCGCCGGTCGGGCAAAGGTCTCGAGAGCACCGGTCATTGTAGCCGTCGCCCGTCACCATCAGATCATCGTGGCGGTGGAGTGGCGCCCCGTCGGCGCCGCTCGAGTGGCCGGCCGAAGCGCGGATCGATGCTCTCCGCTCTGTAGCTGAGCTACACCGGCGCGGTGACTGAGCGTAGCCGACGGCCAGCGAGGAGGCCGACGAGGGCGAGCTGCCGATAACCCTCGGCGAGCTTCGCGGCCACGTCGCGCCGCCACCGGCTAGGTGGTACGGCGGGTGGTACAGGCTCGAATCGAACGGCCCCCCGGTGGCGTCCGGAGGGCCGATCCGTGCGTGAAATCCTGGTGAGCCGCGAAGGACTCGAACCTTCAACCAGCTGATTAAGAGTCAGCTGCTCTACCATTGAGCTAGCGGCCCGAAGGCGCGGATTCTACCGCAGACACGCGTCGCGCGGCGCCAAACGCCCCTCCCCCCGTCAGCGCCGCGATGTGGGCGCGCCGGCGCCCGCCGGCTCCGGCTCCAGCAAGCCGAGGCGATGGGCCATCGTGACCGCCTCCACCCGCCCCTCGACGCCGAGCTTGCCCAGGATGTTCGAGACGTGGACGCTGGCGGTCTTGGGGCTGATGAAGAGGACCTGGCCGATCTCCCGGTTGGAGCGGCCTTCGGCCACCAGGGCGAGCACCTCGCGTTCCCGCTCCGTGAGGCCGAAGCGCGACGTCGTCCGGGCCGCCGCCGCCGTCGTCGGCAGCGGGATCCGCGCCCGGCGCGCCAGCTCCTCGATGGCGTCCCGGAGCGGCGCCGCGCCGAGGCCGGTCGCGACCTCGTCCGCCCCGCGCAGCGCGGCCGCGACCGCGTCCCGGCCGCCCCGCCGGGCGAGGAACGCCGCAGCCAGGCGGAAGCGAGCGTAGGCGACGAGGTACACGCGACCCTCGGCCTGGGCCGCTGCCTCGGTCGCTCGCCACGGACCCGGGTCGGGCCGAGCCCGCAGGCGCGACGCCTCGGCCGCGATGAGGGCCGCTTCGGCGCCGTGACCGGGCGACGTGGGGATCGGCCCGGCCGTCGGCAGGTCCGGCGGCGAGAGCAGCTCGGCCGAACGAAGCCGCCGCACGAGATCCTGGATGCGCCGAGCGGCCGGCCTCGCCGCCTCGATCGACCCGTCGGCACGCCCGGCCGCGGTCTCGAGCAGATCGGCCGCCGCGCGCAGCCCGAGCGCCGCGAGCGAGGCGACCGAGGCATCGGCACGCGGCAGCTCGCCCGCATCGAGCATGGCCATGACGCGGTCGAGCGCGGAGCGGGGATCAGCCTGCCATACGGCCGCCTCGGCCTGGGCGACCGCCAGCCAGCCGAGGTACGGCCGCGCCCCGACCTCGTCCTCGATGGCGCCCAGCGCCGCGAACTCGCGTGCCGCCTCCGCGAAGCGGCCCCGTGCGACGTCGAGGCGGCTACGCACGACGAGCAGCCACAGCTCGATCGCGCCCGCCGCGCCCCGCTCCAGGGCCCGGCGCGTCAGCGCATCGGCTTCCGGCCAGCGCCCCAGGCGGAAGAGGGCGTGGGCCGCGTTCCCCTCGAGCTGCGCCCCGAACGTCCGCTCGACGCCCAGGCGCGCGGCCAGCTCGATGCCCTCCTCGGCCACCTGCAGGCTCTCGGCGACGCGACCGGCATGATCGAGGATGGCCGCGAGGTGGTTGTAGGCGAGGGCGAGGCCGGTGATCTGGCCGATGCGGCGCGCGATGAGCCAGGCCTCGCGCACGCTGGCGAGGCCCTCCTCCACGCGGCCGGTTTGCACGAGGTCCCAGCCGAGGACGCCGAGCGCGAGCGCCTCCTCCTCGTGGGCGCCGACGCGCTGGGCCAGGGCAAGGGCCTCACGGGCGAGGCGCTCCGACTCCTCGATGCGACCCGAGAACAGCAGCAGGCCCGCCGCGTGACCGAGGACGTTGGCTCGCAGCGCGCTCGGCGGATCCGCGGGCACGAGGCGGACGGCCTCGAGCGCGTCGGCCAGCGCCGACTCCTGATCTCCCGACTCCCAGAGGTACCAGCGCAACCGGCTGTGGAACAGACCCGCCCGCTCGGGATCCGCCGTCTCGTCGAGCGACGCCAGCGCCGCCCGGGTCAGCTTGATGGCGCGTCGGTGGTCGCCGACCAGGGCGGCCATGGCGGCCGCCCGTTCGCTGACCGCCAGCCGGTCCACGGGCACGCGGTCGTCGGCGAACGGCACGCTGTCCCAGAGCTCGAGGGCGCGCTCGAAGTGCCCCTGCGCTTCGCGGAACGCATAGACGCGCTCGGCCGCATAGCCCGCCTCGATCGAGGCGTTCAGGGCACGCCCCGCGTCACCGGCGGCGTCCCAGTGATAGGCCAGCTCGGCGGCGGACGGCCCGGGTCCGGCCGCCGGCGTCTCGGCCAGCGCGTGCGCGAACGCCGCGTGGAGGCGCCGTCGTTCGCCGGGCAACAGGCTCGTGGCCACGACCTCCCGCAGCAGCGGGTGCCGGAACGCGTAGCCCTCGACGCCCGCGCCGTCGGCCGGGACGAGGATGCCGCGTTCGACGGCTTCACGGAGGGCGTGGATGGTCTTGCGGTCGGGCTGCGCGGCGACCCGCACCAGCAGGGCGTCGTCGATCGTGCGGCCGGCGGCGGAGGCGATGCGGACGACCTCGCGAGCCGGTTCGGAGAGGCTCCCCAGGCGCGCCACGAGGATGTCGCGGAGCTGCGCCGGAAGCGCCCCTCCCGCGTCCGCAAGGTCGGCCAGCTCCTCGACGAAGAAGGGGTTGCCGGCCGTTCGCTCGATCACGCGGTCCACCAGCGTCGTCTCGGGTGGCCGGCCGAGCAGGCCCGTGAGCTGGGCGACCACGTCCTCGCGACCGAAGCGGTCCAGCTCGACGTGCTCGACGCGCTCGTTGCGCTCCAGCTCACCGAGGAACGGCAACAGCGGGTGCCGATCGCCCAGGTCGTCAGTGCGAACGGTGATGAAGAGGACCATCCGCCCATGGCGGATGTTGCGCGTCAGGAACGCGATGAGGTCAAGCGAGGCGGCGTCTCCCCACTGGAGGTCCTCGACGACGACGGCTAGGGGCCATTCGGCGGCGATCCGCTCGGCCATGCCCAGCAGCAGCTCGAACAGACGCACGCGCGCCAGGTGGCCCTCCTCGCCCAGTGCCGCCCCCGCCGCCGGGCGTGCCTCGCGACCGCGCGGCTCCGTGGCCAGCTCGGGGACGAGATGACGCAGCTCCTCGCGGGCGGGACCGATGATCGGCCGCACGCGATCCGGGGGAAGCGCCGCGAGCAGCGCCCGCAGCGCCTCCACGAAGGGCAGGTAGGGCATCGTGCCCCCGCTCAGCTCGAGACAGGCGCCGCCGATGACCAGCCAGCCCCGCTCGCGCGCCTCGGCGCCGAGATGCGCCACGAGCCGGGACTTGCCGATGCCCGCCTCGCCCGAAACGACGACGACTCTCGGTTCGCCCGCCTCGGCGAGGTCCAGCGCGGCACGCAGTCGGGCCAGCTCGAGACGCCGCCCTACGAACGCCGTGTCGATCCCGGTCACGCCGGGATTATCTGCCCCCCGTCGAGCCTGCGGCCGGCGATCCGGGGAGGCCCCCGCCGCTCAGGCGAAGGCGACGCCCTCCGCCCGGACGAGCTCGTTGCGCAGTCGCCGACGGGCGCGGCACAGCAGCGTGCGCGTCGCGCCGTCCGATCGCCCCATGCGGGCGCCGATCTCGGCGCCGCTGAAACCGGCTGCGGCGAGGAGAAGCGCCTCGCGGTCGGTCTGCTCAAGGCAGGCCAGGGCCGCGCGGAGCTGCCGGCAGTCCTCCCGGCGAAGCGCGGCCGACTCGGCCGAGTCCGCCACGTCGTACACGAGCAGGGAGGATCGCTTGCGCTCGGCCACCTGCAGTCGCCGGCCGCGACTCATGGCCAGGTTGGACCCCACCCGTCGAAGCCAGCCATGAACGCTCGTCGGCGCGCGCCCGGCGTGAACCTCGCGCACGAGGCGGGCGAAGGCCTCCTGCGCGATCTCCTCGGCCACCAGCCTGTCCCGGGTAAGGAAGAGCAGGTAGCCCTCCAGGGCCGCCCGATCCTCCTCGTACGCCCGTACCAACATCAACTCGGCCCCTCCACCTGGCAGCGCCCCCACTCCAGGAGTCGCTGCCAGGGCCAGATCCGTCATCGTCGTCCTCCGGTCCCAGCTCGGCCACCTGCCGACTGGGATGGAGGCTGCATCTAAGGCGACGAGACGCACATCGGTCGATCGCCTTATCTCGCCCGGTTCCCCCTCCTCATCTGGTGAGGCTCGCGCACCTACTCGGGCTGGTTGTCGATCTGGGCGCGCTGGAGTCGACCCGAGTAGTCCACATAGACTGCCTTCCACTCGGTGAAGGTGTCGAGTGCCGCATGGCCCGCTTCGCGATGGCCGTTCCCGGTGCCCTTCCAGCCGCCGAAGGGCAGGTGCGTCTCGGCGCCCGTGGTCCCGGCATTGACGTAGACGATGCCCGTCTCGAGGTCGCGCATGGCCCGGAAGGCGAGGTTCACGTCGCGCGTGAAGATGCTCGCCGAGAGCCCGAAGCGGGTCTGGTTGGCGGCCATGATCGCAGCGTCGTAGTCGGGCACGCGGATGATCGAGAGGATGGGGCCGAAGATCTCCTCCTGGCCCAGGCGGTCCATGGGCTCGATGCCATCGAAGACGGTGGGGGCGAAGAAGTGGCCGTGCTCGCAGCCCGGGCGATCCGTGGCGGATCCGCCGCCGATCACGAGGCGGCCCTCCGCGCGGCCGACCCCCGCGTAACCGCCGACCTTCTCGAGCGCGGCAGCGTTGATGAGCGGGCCGACGTCCGTGGTCTCGTCCAGCCCGGGGCCGAGGCGGAGCCTCGCGGCGCGCTCGGCGATCCGGCCAACGAGGTCGTCGGCCACGGCCTCGTGCACGATGACCCGGCTGCAGGCGGTGCAGCGCTGGCCGGTCGTGCCGAAGGCGGACCACACGATGCCGTCGGTGGCCAGCTCGAGGTCGGCGTCGGGCATGACGATGACGCCGTTCTTGCCGCCCAGCTCGAGGGACAAGCGCTTGAGGCGCCTGGCCGCCGCCTGCGCGATGGCCGTGCCCGTGGCGTTGTTGCCGGTGAAGCTGATGACCGGGACGTCGGGGCTCTGCACGATGGGCAGCCCCACGTCCTCGCCGGAGCCGGTCACGAGGTTGACCGTGCCGGCCGGGAAGCCCGCCTCGTGCATCAGCTCGACCAGCAGGACCGCGCAGTGGGGGGTGTCCGAGGCCGGTTTGAAAACGACCGTGTTGCCGGTCACGAGCGCGGGCATCATCTTCCAGCAGGGGATGGCGATGGGGAAGTTCCAGGGCGTGATGATGCCGGCCACGCCGATCGGCTGGCGGATGCTCATGGCCCACTTGTCGGGCAGCTCGCTGGGTACGGTGTCGCCGAACATGCGGCGCCCCTCGCCCGCCATCAGGAAGGCGATGTCGATGCCCTCCTGCACGTCGCCACGCGCCTCGGCCAGGACCTTGCCCATCTCGCGCGTCATGGCCCGTGCCAGCCGCTCCTTGTGCTCGGCCATGAGGGCACCGAAGCGATAGAGGATCTCGCCGCGCTTGGGGGCCGGGGTGGCGCGCCAGGCCGGCAGCGCCAGGTCGGCGGCCCGGATGGCGGCCGCCGCGTCCGCGGCGTTCGAGGCCTGGAAGCGGCCCACGACATCGCGCGTGTCGGCCGGGTTGACGCTCTCGAAGGTGCGGCCGGTGACGCTCTCGCACCACTCGCCGCCGATGAAATTGCCGTGGGTGGTCGGCGCCGCCGCGCCGGTGGCCTCGGGGGTCTGGTCGATCAGCTGGCTCATCGGCGGATTCTATGCCCGGTGTTCGACTTGCAGACAGCCGCTCGTGGTCGGCCCGGCCGGTCGTGCCACCCGGCTGATGACGATGGCGGCATCACGTTGATCGGCGGTGGATGCAGCGAGCAGCCCGCGCGAACCGCCTTGTGCTTGGATCGGCTCCATGGACGACCGACCGGCGAACCTGAGCCACATCGACGAGCCCACCCTACGGGCGTTGGGCGCCGACCTGCTGCGCGCCAGGCGGGGCCGGGGGTGGTCTCAGCGTGACCTGCAGGCCGCTTCTGGCATCCATCAGTCGCGCATCTCGCGGGCCGAGCGAGGCCTGGCACCCGGGATGCGAATCACTGCGGTCGCGTCGCTGCTGGCGGCGCTCGATGCGGAGGTCACGCTCAAGCCGCGGTCTCGGGCCAACCGGGGCTAATGCCTTCATTTGCATCACCGCCGTGATGGCGATGCCGAACGCGAGAACGGATCGGGAGATCCGGACGCCGAGGCACGAAGGTCAGTCGAGCGTCACCGGCGTGCCGGGGCCGCCGACGAAGTGCTCCGCCCGCCGCAGGCGCGACAGGGGGACCAGCGCGACACCCAGCAGCACGACCGTGGACACGAAGAGCCCGTCGATCCCCTGGGCGTCGGCGGCGATTCCCCCGATGAGGCTCCCGGTGATCTGGCCCATGGCCAGGAAGACGCTGTAGAGGCCCATGATCGCGCCGCGGTCCGCGGGGAAGGCTTCGGAGACGTCCGCGAGCAGGCCGAGGGCCGCGGGGGTGGCGCCCGCGAGGACGAAGAGACCCGCCGCCATGGCCAGGGCGAAGGCGACCGTGACGAGTGTGGGCAGGCCGGCCGAATGATTGAGGGCGAGCCCGGCCAGCACCATGCCCGCCCCGCCGAGCACGCCGTACAGGATGATCGTCGTGCGTCGCATGCTCTTGAAGCGGTTGCCCCAGTAGATCAGGCCCGCCGCGAAGACGATGGCGATGACGATGGCCGCGACGGTGATCTGCGTCGCGTCGAAGCCGCCGTGGAGGACCTGCGCGGGGAAGCGGGCATCCCGGCGCGAGAACTGGAAGATCGACTGGCTGAACCAGAGCCCGATGGCGGCGTTGATGGCGATCCAGGTGGGTGCCAGGAGCATCACGTGCGTGCTGCGCACGAGATCGCCGTAGCGGCGCCAGCCCGGATGAGGGGCCGCGAGCAGGTCGGCCTCGCCGCGCGGGTCGGCCACGCCGTAGCGGTAGATCAGCAGCGAGACGAGGTAGATGCCCGCGTTGAGCAGGAAGGCCGTGGCCACCTCGGCCGCGAACGCCTCGTAGAGTTTGGGCGCCACGATGAAGCCGGCGCCCAGGCCGGCCAGCGTCGCGCCCTCGAAGCGAGCCGCGGCCCTGCCGCGCAGCGACTCGTCGCCGGCCGTGACCAGCGCGATGTACCCGAGGATCGAGGGCACCGAGGCGGCCGTCGAGGCGCCCTCGAGAAAGCGGGTCAGGGCAAGCACGAGGAGGAAGACCAGCGCCAGCCCGAGGAGGTTCGTGCTGGCCGCCGTGAGCACGACGGCGACGGCCCCGAAGACTGGCCCGAACTGCATGACCCGGTGGTGCCCGATGCGATCCGAAAGGAGCCCGAAGGGCGGTGCCAGCACCATCTCGGCGACGTAGAACGTGGCGGCCATGACGCCCACCGTGACGGCATCGATGCCCGCCTCGGGCCGCTCCTTGGCCAGCGCGCCGAAAAAGAAGCCGAGCAAGCCGCCCGTCAGGCCGGTGCTGAAGCGAAGCGTGAAGGTGCCGACCAGCACGGCCCACAGGGAGCGATCCATCCTCCTGAGCGTAGCCGGTCCGGCCACCTCCGGTCGCGACGATGCGACGCTATCCTGCCATCGTGCCACCCATCGCCCCCGACGAGATCGTCGCCCTCGCCCGCGCGCGCGGCGAGGCCCGGGCGGCGCGCGACTTCGCGACCGCCGATCGTCTGCGCGGCGAGATCGAAGCGGCCGGCTGGAAGGTCGTGGACCGAGGCATCGACTTCGACCTCGCGTCGGCGCGGCCGCCCGACGTCGCCGACGGCGCCCGCGTCCGCTACGGCGCCAGCGCAGCGGTGCCCTCCCGGCTCTCGGAATCCCCGAGCGCCCCGGCCACGGTCGTGCTCCTGGCCACCGACTGGCCCGCCGACCTGGCCCGCGCGCTGAACGGCGTGCGCGCCCACGCCCCAGCGGGCACCCAGGTCGTCGTCGTGGCCGATGCCCCGTCACGCGGGCAGGCGGCCGCGCTCGAGGCGCTCGAACGTGGCGCGGGCGACCCGGATGAGGTCGTCTGGACGAGCGCCCGATTAGGCCAGGCGGCGGCCCTGAATGCCGGCGTCCGCCGCGCCTCAGGGGCCGTGGTCATCCTGCTCGACACGAGCGTCGAGCCCAGCGGGGACGTGGTCACGCCGCTCATCGCGGCCATGGCGGACCCGTCTGTGGCCGTGGCCGGCGGCTGGGGCGTCGCCACGCACGATCTGCGCCACTTCCAGGCGGCGGGGCCCGGCGACGTGGCCGCCGTCGAGGGCTCCTGCCTGGCCTTCCGGCGCGCCGACTACGTGGCCCGTGGCCCGTTCGACGAGCACTTCCGCTTCTACCGCAACCTCGACATCTGGTGGAGCCTGGTCCTGCGCGACGAGGGCGAGGAAGCTCGCCCGCGCCGGGCGGTCACCCTGCCCCTCCCCGCCCTGCGCCATGAGCACCGTGGCTGGACGAGCGTCCCGGACGCCGAGCGCGACCGGCTGAGCCGGCGCAACTTCTATCGCATCATCGACCGCTTCGGCTGGCGCAACGACCTGGTCGTGGACCGCTCCTAGACGCGGGCGGCCGTCCCGAGGACGAGGCCGAACCCGATCACCGCCAACAGCGCCAGGATGCCCGCGACGCTCACCAGCAGCGCCGTGCTGCTCGGCCCCTGGGGCGCCGCCCCTGGGCGCGCGAAGGCGTTGCGCAGGGTGGCCATCCGCGGAGCGATGAGCAGGCCGAGCCACGCCCCGGCGAGGAGACCGCCGACGTGTGCGGCATTGTCGATGCCGAAGCCCGCGCCCATGAGCCCGAAACCGAGGAGAAGGTTGAGGACGATGAGCGCCCCCACCTGGCTGGCCAGACCGCGGGCGGCGCGGCCGAGCAACGGGCGGTGCACGCGCAGCACCACGAAGAGGACCCCGAAGAGCCCGAAGATCGCCCCGCTGGCCCCGACCGCGTCCTGGGGCACGAGCACGTAGCTCGCGGTCGAGGCGGCGATGGCCGTCAGCACGTAGAAGGCCAGGAACCGGGTGTGCCCGTAGAGGCCCTCGACCAGGGGCCCGACGAGGTAGAGCGCGTACATGTTGCTGGCCAGATGGATGAACCCGGCATGCACGAAGACGACCGTGACGAGCCGGTACGACTCGCCTGCGGCGACGGCCTGCTTGTCCAGACCGAACAGCGTGAACCAGAAGGCCTGGCTGTCGGGGCTGAGGATGGACGAGAAGCCGATGCCGATCGTGACCGCGAGCAGGGCCCACGTGACGATGGGAGTCGGGGCGCCGCTCCGGCGCGCCCGCCCGAAGGCGCGCTCGGCCGCGTTCCCGTTGCCCAGCTCCTTGTTCAGCCAGCCGAGGCGCGCGGCCAGCTCGGCACGCTCGTCGGCGGGGGCGCGCGATTCCGCCTGGCGGTAGGCGTCGAGAGCACCGCGCAGGTCGCCCGCGCGTACCCGGTCGGCGGCCAGGCGCTTCCAGGCCACCCAGCTGAGCGCCGTCTCGGGTGCGCCCGCAGCGGCCTCCCAGGCGGCCCGGGCGCCGGGCTCGTCGTCGAGCCGGTAGCGACAGTCGGCGATGCCGAGCAGCGCGGCCACGTGGATCGTGGCGTCGCCCGCGCCGATGAGGCGGCCGTAATAGCTCTCAGCGATCGCGAACTCGCCGGACCCAAGGAGGGCGTCGGCGCGGGCGAGTAGGTCGGTCGCGGCCGCGTGGTCGAGTGGACCGGGTTGGTTGGGATCGGACACGGGGCGCGAATCTAACAGGGATGGCGCGCCCGGCAGGTGTTGGACGCGCGATTACAACCGACACCATCCCGATCGAGGGCCGCGATGAATGGCTCGCCGCCGCTAGGCGACTGGCATGAGAGGCGGCTATTTGCGGGGCGCACCACCGCGAAGGCGCACTGCCCGTCAGGTTGACGTCCTCGCTGCCTTCGTCGCCGTCGGCGGATCCGTCTCGGACGTGGCCGTGCGACTGGGCATCCGGCCGAGCACCGCGAAGCGTCACCTCGCTGATCTGCGCGCGCGGTCGGGCCTTACAACCGAGCAACTGATCTACAGCGGACGGGCCGAAGGATGGCTCCTCGTGCCGAGCCTCGAGCCCTGATGCACGCCACATACGACCGGATCACGGTCGCTAGGCCGAGAGGCCATCGGTGTTCGTGGCGTTCTACGCGCACGGATTGACGTTAGCGCTGCCCGAAGAGGTCGTAATGGCGCGCCCGACAGGATTCGAGGGTGCGGATGCCAATGTCCGGATACCGATCGTCGGATCGCCTATCGGTATGACGGTCGAGAGCGCGTGAGGCGGGCAAGGTCAGCCGAAGGATTGTTGCAGGAACGAGAGGCGCCGCCGCCAGACCTCGTCTGCCGACCGGCCGAGCCAGATGAAATGAGACTCGGCATCGAGCTAGATGGCTTCGTGCTCGGGGAACAGCGCACGGAGCCTCGCCGCGTGCGCGGCCGGTACCGACGGGTCATACACGCCACGCATGATGAGCGCCGGCTGGAGGGTGGGTACGTCCGAGGAGCTTGTGTGCTCAAGATCGCACAGGAAGCCAAGGCCGGACCACAGCGACCGGTAGACCTCGACGTACTGCCGTCGCGTTGCCGAGTCCATGTCGCGGACGAGCCCAGTTGCGTCGAGCGTCGTGACCTGTCCGAGCTGGATCCGCAACATCGCCGACGGAGCGAGCCACAGGCCGGCTCGCACGGTGGCCCAGACGAGCGCCTGGGGTGGGCCGAAGAGCACGCGACCGCCCCGCCGGATCCGCGCGTCCCAGGGGAGTGCCACGGCCGACTCGAACGAGACTCGATCGATACGCTCCGGATGGCGGCGCGCGAGCTCGATCCCGGTGTGGCCCGCCGCTGAGATGGCCACGAGGCTCGCCCGCTCGATGTTCAGCACATCGAGGAGCTCGGCCAGAGCGTCGGCGGCCCGTTGCGCGCTGCAGCCGACCTTGACCGGCGTCCGGTCGTAGCCGGGCCGCGACGGCTCGAGCACGGTAAAACCTTGGTCCACCAGCCGCTCGTGACCGAGCCGGGTCGTCCGTGTAGAGTGGCCGCCCTTGAGGATCAGGACCACAGGACCGGTACCGCTGATCCGGTATTCGATTCGTCCGCGTGAGGTCGGCGCGATCCTCGCTTGTGGCATCGTCATGGACTGGTCGTCCGGCTGGCGCACTCGCGGCGCCACTGCGTCGGTGGTGGAAGCAACTCGTCGGATCAGGATCCTACGCGTCACGGGCCTGGTCGTGCTGATTCGCCAGGAGTCCTAAGACCAGCCGGGCCCAATCCAGGCGACAGCCAGGCCGGAGTAGGCGCGCCCGAGTCATGGGCTTGCGAGACCACCGGCCGCTTGCACCGCTCAGAGCGCTGCCAATGGCTCTGTTGCAGCGTCAGGGGTCAAGTCCCAGTTCGTGGTGTAACAGGCGTCGTCCTCGCGCCTTCCTCTAGCTCGCCATCAGCAGCGCAGGCGGATGAGGGCCGCCCGGTTTGGGAAGATGCCGACCACCGCGGTCCGGCGCTTGATGTCCTTGTTGAGCCGTTCGAGCGGGTTGGTGCTGCCGATCTGGCGCCGGTGGCCGTCGGGAAAGGTGAAGTGCGCCAGGTCGGTGTCCGGCTCACCGCGGCGGCGTATGCGCACGGGCTGGCGCTTGCGCTACCCGAAAAGGTGGTAATGGCGCGCCTGGCAGGATTCGAACCCGCGACCTGATGGTCCGAAGCCATCCGCTCTATCCACTGAGCTACAGGCGCGCGCCGCCGGATTGTAGACCGTCAGCCGACCCGGTCCGGCCACGGCCCCGGGCCGCCGGGGGCCGTGCCGCCGCCCCAGATCCCCATACGCTCGCCTACGGAACATAAGAAGCACTGGCGACCATGAAACCGCTCAAACTCGCCGAAGAAGTTCGCATGAGGGCGATCCGGCCCATTTCGGGGCCATCCTCGGGCGATCGGGGCTTCCAGCGTTCCGCCCGCGCGCGTATGAGAACGGACCGTGACGGCGCTCGCCCGCAGCCGGGCCTACGCCGATTCGGCGGGGGCGAAGACGACGACGACCTCCAGGTCCTCCTCGATGTCGTGGAAGTGGTGCGGGACCTGCGCCGCCACGAACACGACGTCGCCCGGGCTCACCGCCCGCGCCTCGTCGCCCACGGTGATCCGGGCGCGGCCGTGCATGACGACGTAGATCTCGTCCTCGTCGTGCGGCGACTGCGGATCCACGCCGCCGGCCGGCAGGCGGTAGAAGCCCGCACTCATCTCCGGCACGCGCAGGAACTCGTGGTAGAGCCGGCCGGCAACCTCGCGTGCGGCGCGCAGCTCGTCGAGGCTGTTGGCGTCCAAATCAGAACCTAGCTCGGTGCCGCGAGGTCGCGACGCGGGAAGACGACGAGCGCCCAGCCCACAACCAGCAGCGTCACGAGTGCCAGCAGCACCAGGTCGAACGGGTCGCCCGTGCCGTCAAGGATCGCGGCCGGATCGAGGTAGTGGAAGAGCGAGAACGGCTGCAGCGGCTCGGCATCCGGCCAGAGCGAGCCGAGGATCTGGAAGAAGTACGAGACGAGCGCGAAGCCAAGCGTGATGCCCAGCGCCTGCGCCAGACGGTCGAAGGAGACCGAGGCGGCGAGCGCCACCGAGCCGAGCGCGATGTACAGCAGCACGGTGTTGAGCCAGAGCAGCGGGACCTGGCCCAGGTCCAGCTCATCGAGCTTGCCGAAGACCGCCGACGAGGCCAGCGTGCCCGCGACCATGGCCAGGATGGCCAGACCGACCAGGACGATCGTCGCGCCCAGCAGCGAGCCATAGGCCTTGCGCCGCGAGATCGGACGGGCAAGGACGACCTCGAGGGTGCCCCGCTGCCGCTCGCCTGCCACCGCCGCGACCGTGAAACCGATGGCGAAGACGCAGACGATGGCGACAAAGATGGGGTGGATGAACCCGAGCGCGATCGACCCCGGGAGCGTGAACAGGTTGCCGCCGCCGAACTGGGCGAACTGCGCCGGGAAGAGGCCGGAGTCGATCATCTCCTTGAACCGGGCGCCCAACGGTGTGTCGATCAGCTGTGCGTAGATGAGCGGCATCAGCACGCCCCAGATGCCCAGGGCGACGGCGACGATGAGCAGCTTCGAGCGCTGCGCCTGCAGCGTCCGGATGAAGAGGACGCGGTCCATCAGGCGCCTCCGCCGGCGGCCCGCCCAGGGGAGGCGTCGGCGAGGTCGAGGTCCTCGGCGTAGTACTCCAGGAATGCCTCCTCGAGGTGAGCCGGCTCGATGGTCAGGTCGCGGATCGCGGCGCCGTCGATGGCGGCCAGGAAAGGCCGCACGTCTCCCTCCAGTTGGCAGGTGACGAGGCCGTCGGTGACGTGGATGCCGCTCACGCCGGGAACGCCGGCGAGCGACGGCGCAGGGCCCGTGAGGCGCATCTCGACGTGGCGCTTGCGGCTGTCGAGAAGCTCTCCGATCTCCTGCAGCGCGACCAGCCGGCCGTGGCGGATGATCGCCACGCGGTCGCACACGCGCTCGACCTCGGAGAGGATGTGCGATGAGAGGAAGATCGTGCGGCCCTCGTGCTTGAGCTCGGCCAGGATGTCGTAGAAGGCGCGCTGCATGAGCGGATCGAGCCCCTCGGTCGGCTCGTCGAGGATGGCCAGCTCCGGGTCATGCTGCAACGCCTGGATCACGCCCATCTTCTGGCGCATGCCGCGCGAGTAGTCGCGCACGGGGCGGCGCAGCGTGGCGGCCGACATCTCCAGGCGGTCGGCCAGGGCCGCGCGGCGCGCCGGCGGACGGCGATAGAGCCGGCACAGGTAGTCGAGCAGATCCAGCCCGTTCATCGTGTCGTAGAGGGCGATGCCCCCGGGCAGATAGCCGACGCGAGATCGGATGGCCAGCCCATCGTGCTCGGTATCGAGACCGAGCACCCGTGCCCGGCCGGCGCTGGGGTGAAGGTAGCCCAGCAGGAGCCGAATCATCGTGGTCTTGCCCGATCCATTGGGCCCGAGGAAGCCGAAGACCTCGCCCTCGCGCACCTCGATCGACAGGTCCGTCAGGGCCTCGATCACGCCGCCCGCGCCGGGTGGGTGAGGACCGCGGTGACCGTAGCGCTTGGTGAGGCCTTCGGTGGCGATCGCCGCTGTCATCGTCGCAGGCGGCTCGAGGCGCGGCGGGAGCGCTGCGTCAGCGGTCGCTCGGTCGGCGCGCCACGACCCACCAGCCCAGCGGCAGCGTCCCGGCCGCGACGAGCACCTTGAACACGTCGCCCGGCAGGAACGGCCAGAGGCCGTACGTGGCGGCGACGTCGAGCGGCGCCGAGATGGCCAGCGCCAGCCAGGGCACGCCGAAGGCCATGATCATCGCCTCGCCGATCAGCATCGCCGCCAGCGCCGCACCGACCTTGCGGTCCCAGCCCAGCTCGGCCAGCCGGCCGACGACTGCAGCAGCCACGACGAAGCCGATGAGGTAGCCGCCGGTCGTGCCAAGCACGAGGTGGCCACCCTCGAAGGTCGCGATCCGCGCGATGCCGGTGGGGTGGATGCCGGTCGCCGGATCGGCGGCGAAGACGGGCACGCCGACAACGCCGAGGAGCAGGTAGAGGGCGCTCGAGGCGGCGCCGCGCCTGAAGCCGAGGGCGGCGCCGGTGAACAGGACGCCGAACGTCTGCAGGGTGATCGGCACATACGGGTTCTCGGGCAGGTAGAGCCCAAAGGGGAGCGGGACGGCGGGCACCCGGAAGCCGACGTAGGCGCCGAACGTGATCAGCAGCGTCCCGGCGACGATGAGCCCGATGTGACGGATGCGCGCGCTGATCCGCTCGCTGATACGAATGGGGACGAGGAAGTCGCCGAGCGTCAGGCCGCGCTCGAGCTGCGGGATGCGGAGCATGCGCGCCGATGCTGACACGGGCCCGATGCTACCAGACGAACCGGACGGCGGCGGGCAGCATCCGGAACGCGAAGGGGTCGCGGCCGAGGAGCTCGCCGTCCGCCTGGAGGTAGATGGGGCCCCGTCCGTCGGCGGCCGCGACCTCCAGCCCGGCCGTCCGACGGAGCTCGACGCGCGGCGAGCGGAGGTGGTCGCCGCTGCGGATCCGCCAGGCGAAGGTGAACAGCTCGTAGCGCGACGTGGCATCCACGAGGACCGCGTCGAAGAGGCCGTCGCTGGGATCGGCGCCGGGCGCGACGTGCATGCCGCCGCCCTCGTAGCCCCCGAGGGCCAGCTCGATGGACTCGACCGCGCGGTCCTCCTCGGTCCCCTCGGCCCAGCGGAGCGCCACGCGCCGCTCGCCCCAGTCGACGATGGTCAGCAGTGCCGCGGCCGTGTAGAGGTACGCCCCCAGGCGCGCCGGGAAGCGGGCCGTGCGCTGTGCCACGAACGGGCTGAAGCCCACCCCCGCGCCGTTGATGAAGCGCCGGACGGCGCGTTCGCCGTTGTCAGGTTCGGCCGCGAGCTCGACCGGCGGCTCGGGGGCCGGACGCCCAGCCACGAGATGGCTGGGCCGGTAGGTCACCTCCCCGACGTCGACCGGGTGGGCCGCCTCCGGGTCGCCGGCGACGGCGGCCGCGAAGCGCGCAGCGAGCGAGGCCGGGTGGCGGGGGAGGTCGAGGCCGCGGGCATAGTCGCTCCCCCGCCCCGCGGGCACGAGCCCCAGCGCCGGCAGGTCGCGAGCGGTCCTATCGTCGGCGAGGAGTCCGTTGACGACCTCATGCAGCGTCCCGTCCCCGCCCACGGAGAGGACCAGCGAGGCGCCCTCGGCGGCCGCCTGGCGCGCGAAATCGGCCGCCTCCATCGCCCGCGTCGTCAGGCGAACGTCGAAGGCGATACTCCGGGCCTCGAGCTCGCGGGCGACGGCCGGCCAGACGCGCGCGAAAGCCCCCCGGCCCGCTCCGGGGTGGGCGATGACGACGATCGGCGCCTCGGCCATCGGGCGGTTCAGCTCTCGGCCACGGGGTCGCTGATGGCGAAGCGCAGGGCGCCGAGGTTCAACTCGAACAGCTCGACCTCCAGGCGATGCTGGCCCGCCGCAAGGGGCTCGCCGTCCACGATCAGCGTGACCCGGTCGCCCACGGCGACCTTGATCGGCCGGAAGCGCGAGACATCCGAGGCGCGGATCGGCTCGGCATCGCCCTCGCGCAGGGCCGCCACGGCCTCGGGCGCGATGGCGTGCCCGTCCACGGCGATCCGGCCGATCCCCACCAGCGTCCCGGCCCCCAGTGGGTTGCGCGCCTCGAGCCGGAACCCGCTCGGCGTGTTGCGCAAACTCCCGGCGACGTAGAACTGCCGGGCCAGGAAGGACGGGACCTCCACGCCTGCCTCCGTGCGACGCCCCGGGCGGGGCCTCGGCGAAGTCTAGCGGTCCGCCCCTGCCGCGCACCAGACCGGCTCTCCGGACCGGCTGCCCCTCCGAGGCGCGCCGTCGATCGCGTCGTCTCCCCGCCAGCGTCTGGCGGGGTACTCTTTCAGCGCATCCAGCAGGAGAGGCACCGTTGGCACGATCGGCACGGACCAGACGCTCCGGGCGCAAGGGGCGGCAGGGGCGATCCCATCGAACCACCCCGCCCACGCCAGAGCCTATCTTCGCTCGTCTCCTGCGGGACGCTGCCGGCCTGGCGATGGCCGAGCCACTCGAGGCGGAAACGTTCGCCAGCTCGGTCGCCTCGCTCTGGCAGAAGGTGCACCTGGTCGACGAGGAGCCGGAGCGGCTGTTCGGTGAGGGCCTGATCGCCTACCTCGTGCGGCGGCGGTCGCGAGACGGCCTTGCCATGTTGCTGGCTCTGGCCACCGTCGGCTCCCCGCGCATGACGGCAGCGGCACGCGCGGCGGCGAGCAGCGTCGTCGCGCGGGGGGTCGAGGCGCCCGCCTGGGCAGACGAGATCGGGCAGGTTCAACCGGGCGGGGCCTGGGTGGGGACGGACGAGTACGGCGACCAGGATGCGGTGGCCCTCGCCTTCGAGTACGAGGGTCGCGGGACCCACACGCTGGTCAGCCTGGTCGATCACAACCTCGGCGGCGTCGTCAAGGAGGCGTTCGTCGCCGGCGATCCGGAGGAGGTCCTCGAGACCTGGCGAGAGGTCATGCACCTCCCGATCCGCGAGCTGCCGCCGGAGGATGCCGCGGAGCGCCTCCGAAGCGGCTTCGAGACGTACGACGCCTACCTGGATCCGCCTTCGTCCGACGATGTCCGCCTTCTCCGCGGGCTGTTCCTCGCACGCCTTGAACGCCTGCCACGATCGATCCAGCCCATCGCTCCGGTCGAGACGAACGAGGAGGAGCGCGCGTCGCTCGTCGGGGCCTTCATCGCCTCGCCCGAGGCCACGGCGCTCCTTGGTGATCTGACCCGACCGCCTGCCGGCGACCGCGGGGTCGTCGAGGTGATCGCGCACCATCTGGTCGACTTCAAGTGCGACTATGCGGACGGCGATCCGCTGCGCTGGAGCCCGACCGCCGTCGAGATCTGCCTCCTCGACTGGTTCCCGCGCAAGGTCGCCCTCGAGGAGACCGAGCTCCAGGCCGTGCCGGCGATCGTCCGCGCCTGGGTCCACTTCGCGGGCCGGAGGCGCGGCCTGAGCGCGGAGGCCATGGAGGCGACGGAAACCAGCCTCGACGAGTTCGCGCGGGAGTTCCTCGAAGCGTCGAGCGATCCGGCTCGCTTCGGACCCGCCAAGGCGATCGCGCTGGCCATGCAGGCCGACGACGTCGATCTCACGGATCAGGCGGCCGTCGGGCGCTGGATCGAGGCGTACAACAGCCGCCCGCAGGTCGAGCGTGAAGCCGTCCTCCCCCGCGCGGCACGGCCAGCGCCCGCGCCCACGCCCGCGACCACCGGCGAGCCCGACCAGCCGGGCGCGGCAGCCCGACGAGACTGGGCCGTTCCCGCGCGCACCGGGCGGCTCGACGGGATCGACCTCGCGTGGCTCGATCGGGACGACCCGGACGAGCGCGCCATCCTCATCCGCGCCGAGCATCCCGAGCTGCGGGAGGCCCTGGAGCCCGACGTTGATCTCGACACGGCCGACGGACCCCTGAACCCGAGGCTGCACCTCGCGCTGCACGAGGCCGTCGCGAACCAGCTCCGGCAGAACGATCCGCCCGAGGTCTGGGCGACGGCGCAACGGCTCACGGCCCTCGGGTACGACCGGCACGAGGTCCTGCATATGCTGGCCTCGGCGATCTCCGGAGAGCTGTGGCACGCGACCCGCGAACCGGAGTTCAAGCGCGATCGTTTCCTGTCTGTGCTCGCCGCCCTCCCGGACAGGTGAGCGCAGGGCAGGAGCTGTCCGAGCGCGGTGCTGGGCGATTCGGCTAGACTTCGTCCCGCCCCGTCCGGACACGGCCCGACAGCGCGGGACTCAAGTCCTGTCGTCGAGCGTGACCCGGCGGATCCCTGGTGGCCTTAGCTCAATCGGCAGAGCATCGGATTGTGGCTCCGAAGGTTACGGGTTCAATCCCCGTAGGCCACCCCACCACTTCACGCACGAACGGCCGACACAGAGCGGCCCCGGCCATCCAGGAGACCTGCGACCGGGGCTCCTGTACCCCGCCTTGCAGCGAAGGCTGCGGCGAGCCGGGGGCGGGAGCCCGGTCCTCCAGCGAGCTACGGTGAGCTACGAACGCCTCAGGCGGGCACCGGGACCTTCGCCTCGGCGAGCGCCTTGAAATCGGCAAGCATCTGGTGGGTGTTCCGCTCGGCCCAGCCCTTGGTCACGAGGTCCTTGATGAAGCCCGGCAGCTTGCCCGGCATCTCCCAGTCGGAGTCGAGGATCAGGCGGGTCGCGTCGCCGTCGGGCTCGAACCGCATGAAGGTGTCCATCGGGCCCATGTCGGTGTGTTCGTGGTAGAGCCGCAGCGGCTCCACCTCGACCACCGTGCTCGTCGACTTCATCTCGAAGCCCATGAGCCGCATGGTCTCGACGTACGTCGTCCCGACCTTGTCCACCGGCCCGCTGAAATCCGAGCACTTGGCCCGCGGCATCCAGTCTTCCCAGTGCGACGTGTCGCAGTAGAACGCCCAGACGTGCTCGACGGGCGCCTCGATCCGGGTCTCCATGTGCATGTGGTTCATGACCCACCTCCGCTCCGGGCGGGTCGGGTTCGCCAGTGACTCGGCGCGGCCCCGGCGGCCAGTGTGTGGGTCGCGCGTCGATGTACCCCGCGTGCCGCCGAGCATCCGCCCCCCGCTGGCTGAAGGGCAAGTGCCATCGGTCACCTCCGGCAGGAACGCCGGGGTAGCGGAGATGTTCCACAGCGCCGTGTAGGCATCGGGGTCGCCCGAGCGCTTCCAGACGTGGTTGAACCTACACGTCGTCAGCACGCGACAGGCGGCCGGACCATAGGAAGGCGCAGGTCGGGCTGTAGTTGTCATCGAACATGACGGTCCGACCCTCGGGTGTCGTGCCGGTTTCGGCGCGGCGTCGAGCGTCGCGGACGACGGGGGAGAGCGCTGAGACTCCGGTCTGGGCGACCGTGTCAGGATGAAGGAAGACCGTGTGTTTAGCGACGGCCCATCGCGCTGACCTCCGACACCTACGGGCACCTTGTGGAGGGTCGGAGCCGCGAGGTCGCGGACGGGATGGACCGACTGCTGGGATAAAGATTGCTGCAGAGATTGCTGCAGAGCCGCGCTTCTGACCCGGTCCGCAGCGTGGCTTCGGGCGTTACCTTCGCCTTGTGGCTCCGAAGGTTACGGGTTCGATCCCCGTAGGCCACCCCACCACCTGGTCCTCGGAACTCGAGGCCTTGACTCGCGGCGTCCCGGCTACTTGACGGCCCCGGCAGTGATCCCCCGCACGAAGTAGCGCTGCAGGCTGAAGAACACGATGAGCGGCACGACCATCAGGATGAAGGACGCCGCGCTGAGCAGGTTGAACTCCTGGCCGTAGGTCGAGAGGAGCGTGCTCATGGCCACGGTCAGCGGCTGCTGCGAGGGCTGCTGGACGAAGATCAGCGCCATGAGCAGATCGTTCCAGACCCACAGGAACTGGAACACCGCGAGCGACGCGATGGCCGGCACGGACAGCGGCACGATGATCCGGCGGAAGATGCCCAGCGACGAGGCACCGTCCATCTGCGCCGCCTCGATGAGGTCGCGCGGCAGCTGCACGAAGAAGTTCCGGAGCAGGAAGATCGCGAAGGGCAGGCCGAAGGCGGTGTGGGCCAGCCAGATGCCGACGTAGGAACCGGTCAGGCCGAGCGTCCGGAACAGCAGCAGGGACGGGACGAGCGAGACCTGGATCGGGATGATCATCATGGCCAGCACGCCGAGGAAGATCCAGTCCCGCCCCGGGAATCGTAGCCAGGCGAATCCGAAGGCTGCGAGAGCGCCGATCGAGAGAGGCAGGATCGTCGAGGGGACGGTGATGAAGAGGCTGTTCAGGAAGTTCTGGGCGAGCCCCTGGCTGCTGAGCACCTCGGCGTAGTTGTCGAGGGTGAACCGCGGCTGGCCGAGGACCGTCCACCAGCCACTGGCCGCGATGTCGCCGGGGGGGCGGAGCGACGTCACGGCGAGGCCGAGCGAGGGAATCAGCCAGACCAGCGCGATCCCGATGACAACCACGTGGAGGACGCCACGGCCGGTCAGCGCGACGAGACGCTGCGCCAGGGAGGAACGGACCGCGCCACCGAGCCGGACCATCTCGCCGGCCGGGGACAGGCGGCTCAGCGGACCGTCTCCCCGGCTCGGAACCGCCGGATGTTCAGGGCCACGATGGGGACGATCAGCAGCACCATCAGCACCGCCACCGCGGCACCGTAGCCGACTTTGCCGGCCTGGAAGGTCTCCTCGAAGAACGAGTAGGCGATCACGCGGCTCGCGCCGTTCGGGCCACCCCGGCTCATGATGTAGACGATGTCGAAGACCTTGATCACCCCGATGATCAGGGTGATGGTGATGACCGAGACGGGCAGGCTGATCAGGGGCAGCGTGATGTGGCGGAACGTCTGGAACGGACCCGCCCCGTCGACTCGCGCCGCCTCGATGATGTCGGTCGGGATGCTCTTGATGGCCGCCGAGAAGACGACGACGGCGAGCCCCGTACCGGCCCAGACCGCGGCCACGATGATCGCGTAGTTGACCGTGTCGCGGCTGCCGATCCACGAGACGGGGTCCACGCCTACGGCGCCCAGACCGGCGTTCAGCAGGCCGACCCGCGCGTTGGGAGCGTAGATCAGGAGCCAGATGACGCCGACGGCGGTGGCCGAGATGGCCTGGGGCAGGAAGACGATGGACTTGACGATCGATTCGTAGCGCACGCGGTCGGCGAGGACCGCGATCAGCAGGCCGAGGCCGACGCACAGGCCGACGTACAGGAAGATCCACAGGAGGTTATTGAAGACGGCGCCGGACGGGGGGAAATCCGAGAGGTCCAGGAAGAGCCGGTCACGCGTCAGGAGCCGGACGAAGTTGTCCAGTCCGATGAACTCTCGGAGCTGGAAGCCACGACCGGTGTCCAGGCTGAGCCGGATCGTGAACAGCATCGGGGCCACCAGGAACACGGTCATCAGCACGAGCGCCGGTGCCGTGAACGCGAAGCCCTGCAACCGGCGTACTCGTCTGCGCATGGCGCATGGCCTCCGTCCGGGTGCGGATGGGTCGAGCCCGGCGTCCGGGTGACGCCGGGCTCGACGCCTGAGACAGGCCGGAGTCGCCTCAGCGACCGAATTCGGCCTTGGCCAGCTCCTCGAAGTCGTTCAGGAGTTTGTCGATGTTGGTTGGGTTCTCGATGACACCCTGCAGCGTCGTGCCCCACTGCTCGCCGAGCGTGCCCGGCAGGAGGTCCGAGCCGTCGAAACGGAAGGCCGCCGCACCGGCGACCTGCTTGGCCTCTTCGACCGCCAGAGGGTTCGGGTACTTAGTCGTGTCGGTGTTCTTGTTCGGGGAGATCGTCCCGGTCGACGCCCAGATGTCGGCCGAGTCCTTGCTCGAGAGGTAGGCCATGAACCCTCGCACCATGTTGTTGTCGACGAAAGCGACGGCGAGGTCTCCGCCACCGATGAGCGGCGTGCCTTGGGCCGGGTCGATCTGCGGGAAGGTGAAGAACGCGATGTCCTTCACCGGCGTGAGCGACGGGTTGACGTCGCCCAGTGCGATCCCGCCGACGAAACCGCCTTCGTAGTACATCTCGGCGTCGGCACTCGTACCGAACACGCGGCCGATGCCGTCGACGAAACCGGTCCCCAGGACACCCTGGCGCCCGCCCGCGACGTACTTGTCGACGGCGATCAGATCGGCCATCCGCTTCATGGCGTCCTTGACCGTCTGGTCGTTGAACGGCAGCGTGCCGCCGAACAGCTCGCTGTACTTGTCGGGCCCGGCCGTCCGCACGTAGATGTTCTCGAACCAGTCGGTCAGGGTCCACGAGTCCTTGCCGCCGACGGCGAAGGGGATCTTCCCGGCCGCGACGTACTTGTCGGCGATGGCCACCAGGCCAGCCCAGTCGGTGGGCGGCTGGACGCCCAAGGCCGCGAACGAGGCCGGCTTGTACCACATCGTGCTCTTCGAGTTCGCCTTGACGGCGACACCGTACAACGTGCCCTCAGCCGTGCCCAGATCCAGCCAGGCCTGGCTGTAGTTGGCTGACATATTCGTGATGCCGAGTGTCGCGAGGTCGACGAGGTAGCCCTCCTTGGCGAAGTCGACCATGACGCCCGGTCGGGGGATGATCGCGATCATCGGCGGATTACCGGCCGCGAGCCGCGTGCGCATGACGGGCAGGAAGTCACGAGCGGTCTCGTACTGGACCGCGATGCCGGTCTTGGCGGTGAAGCCGTCGATCACCGCCAGGAAGTTCGCTCGCTCGCTGCCGCCCCACAGCGACAGGACGGTCAGGCTCCCCGCCTCGGGCGGCGGTGCCGTTGCTTCGACGGTGGGCGCTGCCGTCGGCTGCGTCGTCGGCTGCGTCGCCGGGGTCGGCGAAGCCGCGGCGCCGCACGCGGCAAGCAGCATGCCCACGACGACCAGGGCGATGACCCGGACGGGTCGAGGTTGGCGCATCGAAAGTCCTCCTCTTCCGAACGGTACCGAACGGGCCGGCTGGGCCCGCGTGGGCCGCGCGACAGAGCCTATCCTTGTGGCTCAGATGCGGTCGGTCGGGAACAGACCTCGACCGCGTGCCGTGCGACCTTGTCCGGCACCAGTAGACGCCCTTCAGCGACGCCGCGTCAAGTGCCTGAGATCACTCCTCGCGCGTGAACTCGGCCACGCGGCCGCGGGCGCCCGATCCGGTCAGCGCAGCTGGATCGTGGCGATCTCCCAGGGTCCGAGTAGACGCTCGACGACGCCGCTGCACGTTCGTTCGTCCCCCTGCGGGCGGCCGAGCAGGTCGACCGTGGCCGTGCTCGTGAACGAGCCACGGATCACGGCGCGTTTCCCCTCCCCGCTCTCGTTGACGAGGCGGAGCTCGAGAGCGTCGCCGCGGCGGCGGAGCGAGGTCATGACGACCCCCTCGCCCTCTACGGCGAGCCCGGTCGCCTCGGTGAGGGCCAACTGCCGGGGCCCGCTGCCGATCGTCGTCAAGAAGGGCTGGCGGTAGCGCTCGGCGGCCTCGAGCACGCGCGCACCGGGGGTTGTGGCGGCGTGCGGGAGGATGGCGAACGCGAGGCGGCGCAGGCCCTGGGCCTGGCCGGTGGGCGCCGCGATGACGGGGCCCGCGGGCTCGTCGCGCCAGGGGTGCCGGTCCCGACTGATGAGGCCCGTCGCGCGCAGCACCGTCAGCGCCAGCTCGCCGCCATCGACCAGCTCGTATTCGAGGACGTGATCGAGGAGGACGGCGACGCCGGCCACCGCGATGAAACCGTGGGCGGGGAAGGTCGGCAGCGGCCACTCCCCATGGCCACCCTCCATCTCCAGGCCGCGTTCGACGATCGCGAACTGGCCTTCCGCGAAGGACCGGTCGGTCGGTGCCGGGAGCGGGATGTGGAAACGCAGGCGGTGGTCGAGCGACCGGTTGTCGAACTCGAGGGCGATGCGCACGAAGTCCTCGCCGGCACGCAGCTCGACACGGGTCCGCACGTCCACCTCGACCGTTTCCGCGGTCCGTGCGGAGAGATCGTCGAGGAGACCCCGCGGCCAGACATAGGTCCGCGTCACGACGAGGTCGGCGCGCAGCGGGCCCGTCTCACCGGCGGTGACGGTGACCCGGGACGGTCGGTCGACGAGCATCTCGGACGGCGGCGGCGCGTAGTTGTAGCTGTCACCCACGTCGCCACCATCGACCAGGCGGCCCACGCCACGCAGGGTCACGTCCGACCCGCCGATGGTGAGCGTCCCGTCGTGGGCAACCGTCACCGAGGCGAGCCCGTTGGCCAACCCGCGGGCCGAGGCCACGACCGCGGAGCCCGGGGCGACCGAGGGACCCACCCCCGCGGCGAGCGCCGTCCAGCCGAGCGGCGGCACGGTCACCATGGCCAGCAGCCGCCGACGGGGTCGGGCGACGACCTGCAGCCGCCACGGGGCGCCGGGCGCACGGGTCGCCAGGGCGTCCAGCTCCTCGAGCAGCGCGTCGACGTCGAGATCGGGCGGGTCGGGCACCCGGTCCACGTCGAGGATCACGATCGTCTCCGCCGCCGTGCCCTCCAGCACGTAACCGTTCACCTGGTACGTGTACAGCTCGCGGGCGTGCATGCGGCGCCGGAGGTAGGGCACGACCTCCCCGGCCTCCAGCGCCACGTCGTCGACCACGCGTTCCAGGACGCCGAGGTCCTGGGTCGGGGCCGGCGAGCCGTCCGGCGCCACGAGCGGGGCACCGACCGGGCTGTTCGCGGCCAGGACCTCCAGCTCGACGAGGTCCGTGCGCGCCGTGGGCGATGGGTTGACGGCGACGAAGGCGCCCTCCGCCACCCGCCGACCGATGGCGGAGAGCGCCCGCTCCGTGACGCCGCGCGCGATCTGCTCCGCCTCGGCAAAACGCACCTGGACCTGGGCCACGGTCGCCTCCGCGGAGCACGCGCAGATCGAGTCGTGCGCCGAGTTCTCGACGACCCGGCGCCAGGCCAGGTCCAGCAGTCGCTCCGGCCACACGTCGCCGTACAGGGCGAGCAGGGGTTCGGCGACCCGTTCGAGCAGGCGCTCCACCCGGCCCGCCGCCTGGCGTACCTCGATGCGGTGCGAGGTGACGCCCATGAGCACGTTGGCCCGGGCGCCCGAGCGCAGCTCGCCGGGCCAAGAGCGTTCGGGGAGGGACCGCGCGCGCGTCGCCGTGATGTACTCGGCCAGCGTCGCGATGCGCAGCTCGTAGCGGTCCTGCGAGCCGTTGAACGCGGCCACGTGCCCGGCATAACCCGGCAGCGGCAGGGAGTGATCCTCGCCGTACATGGCCAGGATCTCGTCGTCACCGAAGGCCGGCAGCTGGGCGCGGACGTAGACGTCGAGCTTGTGACCGATGCGATCCGGCAACGACAGGACGTCCCGGCCGTTGCCGTAGCCGCCGAGCAGGTATTCGCAGCGGACGGTCGAGCCATCCGGCCCCGTCCAGGCGAAGACGTGGCGGTCGATGGCGGCCGGGACGCCGCGCCAGACGACGGCATCCTCGATGCCCGCCCGACGCAGGAGCTGCGGCATCTGGGCCACGTGGCCGAACATGTCGGGCAGGTAGCCGATCGCCATCACCCGGCCCAGCTCCGTCGCCCGCCTCATCCCCTGTTCGAGGTTCCGGACGAGCGTCTCGCCGGAGACGAGGAACTCGTCCATCAGGATCCGCCAGGGACCGACGGCAAGCCGCCCTGCCGCGACGAGGCGCGCGACGCGCTGCTCGTTCTCCGGCCTGACCTCGAGGTAGTCGTCCACGGTCGCCGTCTGGCCGTCGAGCGTGAAGCGCACCCGGGGGTCGGCCTCCATCTCGTCGAGCAGACCATCGACCAGCTCGACCAGGCGCAGGCGGAACGACTGGAACGGGAGGTACCACTCGCGGTCCCAGTGCGTGTGCGGGACCAGGTGGACGATGCGGGGCGCCGCACGCTTCATCGATCGAGATCCGCCGCTTCGCCGGCGTGCCGCGCTGCCGAGCGACGATGGACCGTCACACGACCGGACGGGCATGACACGACGGACCACCTCCGGGAGCTGTCGTCGAGGAGGGGCCATCCGCGGGGCATCAAGCCTGGCCTCGAGGCGACCGTGACATCGTAGCGGGGCGTTGCCCTCGTCGGGCCGCCCGCGATGTTGCCATGAGCGGATCCGCCTACCGGATCGCTGGCGAAGCGTGCACAATGGGGATGTGCGGGCCCCGGCCCGATCGACGCTGTCTCGCCTATACGCGACCCCAAGGAGGACGGGCGTGCGACGATCGATGGCATTCGTCACGGTGGTGGCGCTACTGATCCAGATGGCACTCGTCCTGCCGTCGTTCGCCGGCGGGCCCCCGTCCGTGGCGAAGGGACCCATCCGCGTCGTCCGGGACCTGGAGGCAGACGCCACAGGCGTCGCCCGACCCCTCAGCGTGGCGTACATCCCGGACTCCGGCCTGCTGGTGACCGGATCGCCCAGCGCCGGGGGCCCGGATGCGGCGTTGGTCACCCTGCGCGACGAGATCGTCACGCCCGTCTCCACGGACCTTGCCACGGACCCCGTCAACCTGGCCGCCGACCCGCTTAGCGGGCGGGTGCTGGCCTTCGACTCCACGACCGGCGAGCTGGTCGAGGTGGCCGTAGCCAGCGGCACCGATCGGGTGGCCGGGACTGGCCGTCGGTCCCGCCTGGCGGGTGGGCCGCGTCCGGCCGTCGCCGGCATCGCCATCGCAACCGGCACCGGCGACCTGTACCTGCTCGATGGCACGGCGCGTTCCGTGGTGCGCTTCGACCGCACCACGGCCGACGACCCCCTGACCGCCTTCGCCGGCAGCGTCTCGACCATCAGCCTGGCCATCCCGGCCGAGCGCCTCCGCGGGCTGGCCGTCGATCCCGAGAGCGGCCACCTGTTCGTCATCGATGCAACGGGCGGGACGCTGTACGAGCTCGACCAGGCGGGCCGTCTGGTCGCTGAACGCGACCTGGCAGCCGTCGGCGTGCATCGACCGGGGGGCATGACCTTCGGCCCCAGTGGCGACCGCACGGACGATCCCGCCGCCCAGACGCTGTACGTGGCCGACGCCGGGAAGGCCGGGCCGAACGGGGCGACCGGCGCGGTCCGGGAGCTGAACCTGCGCCCGACCGTGCAGCTCGCGGTCTCGACCACCGTGACCGCCACGCTCGTCCAGACCATCTACACCGGACTCCAGCCTCCGGGCGGGCCCTGGGATCCGATCCAGACGGGGGAGCCGACCAGCCCCGACCCATCCGGCCTGGCCTACCGACCACCGCACGACGGTCAGACGGAAGGTCGCATCATCGACGTCGACGGCGAGGTCGAGGAGATGTCCAACTACTGGGCCGGCGCCAACGTCTTCGAGTCGACCAGGGGCGGCGACCTGACCCGCTGGTGGGACACCAGCTCGCGCAGCGGGAGCGGGACCAAGATCACCAACGAGCCCACGGGCGCCGCCTGGGACCAGGGCCGCAACCGCCTGTACATCGACTCCGACGACGACCGCAAGGTCTATGTCCTGGATCCGGCGCGGGGCGGCGATCCGACCGAGATCGATCGAGCGGATCTCGAGCGATCGTTCTCCATCTCGTTCTCCGGCGATCCGGAGGGCCTGGCGTACGGCAACAACGAGCTGTACGTCTGCGACGGCTCGAGCGAGGAGATCTACGTTCTGGCACCCGGTATCAACGGCTTCTTCGACGGCCTGCCGGCCAACGGGGGCGACGACGTCCGCGTGCGTAACTTCGACACCGCCAGCCTCGGCCAGGCGGACCCCGAAGGCTGCGAGTACAGCACCGCCAGCGGCACGCTCTTCATCGTCAGCAGCAACTCGCACGACCTGCTCGAGGTCACGCCCCAGGGCGCCCTCGTCCAGAACGTCGCCCTACCGCTGCCGTCCGGCGCCAAGCCCGGCGGCCTGACCGTCGCCCCAGGGTCGGTCGACCCGGGCCAGACCAACATCTACATCGCGGATCGGGCCGTCGACAACAACGACAACGGCAACGAGAACGACGGCAAGATCTACGAGATCCAGCTCTCGGGCTCGCCGCCCACCCCGACCCCCACGCCGACTGCGACGGCCAGCTCGACCTCGGGCGCTACGCCGACGCCGACCCCCAGCCCGACGCCGACCGCCGTCGCGACGCCGACGCCGACGCCGACGCCGACGCCCACCGACGGTGCCATCCAGCGGCTGGCGGTGAGCACGGTCGTGAACACCACGGCGATCAACCAGGTCACCGTTGGCACACCTGCCGGCACCGCCGCGGGCGACGTCCTCGTGGCCTGCCTGGCCCTCAACGGCGGCAGCGTGGTCGGCGCGCCAGCGGGCTGGTCGCTGCTGGCGGCGGCGACCACACAGTCCAACCCCAAGGTCTACGGTTACCTCCGCGTTGCCGGCGCCGGCGAACCAGCGGCCTACACGTGGACGCTGGGCAGCTCGATCACGAACGGGGCCGGCATCGCCCGCTACGCCGGCGTCTCCACCGCCGCGCCTCTCGACGGCGCGGTCAGCGTCGCGACGGGAGCGTCGGCGACATCGGCGACGGTGCCCGGCGTGACGACCTCGGTCGCCGGGTCGATGCTCGTCGGGTGCATGGGCATCAACTCCAGCGCGACCAGCGTCACGATCACCTCGCCCCCCGGCATGAGCCAGGCCTGGGACATCGGCGGCAAGCGCCACGAGCTGGCCGACCAGCTCCTGCCCTCGGCCGGCGCCACCGGCTCCCGCACGTGGACTTTCAGCGCGGCGCGCGCCTGGGCGGGCTGGATGGTGGCCCTGCGGGACTGAGCGCCATCCGGAACGGTCGCCGGCCGGAATCAGGCTTCGCTATGATGTGGCCACTCCGCGTCTGACCACGTACGGGGCCCGTCCACGTTCCGCCTCGGCGGCTGGATGCAAGGGCCCGCGATGGACCCGGCGGGGCGAATGGGAGCACGCCCATGGCCACGGTCACCTTCGACCACGTGTGGAAGCGCTTCGGCGACGTGGTGGCGGTCAACGACCTCTCCCTCGACATCCAGGACGAGGAGTTCCTCGTGCTCGTCGGCCCCTCGGGCTGCGGCAAGACGACCTCGCTGCGCATGATCGCCGGGCTCGAGGAGATCACCGAAGGGACGCTGAAGATCGGCGAGCGCGTGGTCAACGACGTGCCGCCCAAGGACCGCGACGTGGCCATGGTCTTCCAGAGCTACGCGCTGTACCCGCACATGACGGTGTACGACAACCTCGCCTTCGGGCTCAAGCTGCGCAAGGTGCCCAAGGCCGAGATCGACCGCCGGGTCCGCGAGGCGGCCAAGACGATCGAGCTGTCGGACCTCCTCACGCGCAAGCCGCGCCAGCTCTCGGGCGGCCAGCGCCAGCGCGTGGCGCTCGGCCGGGCCATCGTGCGTGAGCCGGCCGTCTTCCTCATGGACGAGCCACTCTCGAACCTCGACGCCAAGCTGCGCGTCCAGACGCGGGCCGAGATCGCCCGGCTCCACCAGCGCCTCAAGACCACGATCGTCTACGTCACGCACGACCAGGTCGAGGCGATGACGATGGGCACGCGCATCGCGGTCATGAACTTCGGCCTGCTGCAGCAGGTGGGCACGCCGCAGCGGCTCTACGAGCACCCCGTGAACAAGTTCGTGGCCGGCTTCATCGGCAGCCCGTCGATGAACTTCGTACAGGTCACCACCGGGCGCGAGGGCGACCGCGCCGTCCTGCACGACGAGGCGTTCACGGTGCCCCTGCCCGACCGCTTCCGCGAGGCCGTGGGCCCCACGACCGGGCGCTCGCTCACGCTGGGCTTCCGGCCCGAGCACCTGGCCATCGGGCCGGTCGGTGACAACGCGGCGACCGTGCGCACGAACGTGGACGTGGTCGAGTTCCTGGGCAACGAGGAGCTGCTCCACCTGCGCGCGGGCCACCACGACCTCGTGGCCGTCGTCGACGCGCGCCACCGGGTCCGGCCGGGCGACGTCCTCGACCTGGGCATCCCCTTCGACAAGGTCCACCTCTTCGACGACGAGACCGGGGACTCGCTCGCGGAGGTCAAGGCGGTCTCCGCCGCGTAGGCAGCGCGCCGGAGGCCCGGGGCCGATGACCGAGGCCGCGGAAACGGGACCGCCGGCGGCCCTCCGGCACGACTGGTGGCGGCGCGGTGTCGTCTACCAGGTCTACCCGCGCAGCTTCGCCGACAGCGACGGGGACGGCGTGGGCGACCTGGCGGGCATCGTCGCCCACCTCGACCATCTCAACGACGGGACGCCGGGCTCGCTCGGCGTCGACGCCCTGTGGCTCTCGCCGATCTACCCCTCGCCCGGCTTCGACGTCGGCTACGACGTGGCCGACTACGTGAGCGTCGATCCCGTCTTCGGATCGCTCGGGGGGTTCGACCGTATCGTGACCGAGGCACACCGGCGCGGGATCGCCGTGGTCCTCGACCTCGTCATGAACCACACGAGCCATCTCCATGCCTGGTTTCTAGGCTCTCGGACCGACCGACACGGGCCCTATGCCGACTGGTACATCTGGCGCGACCCGGTCGGGCGGACGCGGCGCGGCCGCCCCCGCCCGCCGAACAACTGGGTGAGCTTCTTCGGCGGGCCGGCCTGGACCTGGGAGCCGGCGCGCGGGCAGTTCTACCTGCACACGTTCCTGCCCCAGCAGCCGGACCTGAACTGGCGGCACCCGGCCGTGCGCGCCGCGATGCTCGACGTGGTCCGCTTCTGGCTGGCGCGGGGCGTGGACGGCTTCCGTCTCGACGTCTTCAACGCCTTCTTCAAGGACGCGGCGTTGCGCTCCAACCCGCGCCGCTTCCCCGGTGGCTGGCGGGCCTGGGACCGCCAGCGCCACGTGTACGACAAGGACCAGCCCGAGATGGCCGACCTGCTGGCCGAGTTCCGCGCCCTGGTCGACGGAGCGCCCGGGAGGATGAGCGTGGGCGAGCTGTTCGCGGGGGACCCGCGCGAGGCGGCCGGCTATGCCGCCCCCCGGCACCTCATCTTCGACTTCCGGCTCATCGGGCAACCCTGGCGCGCCGACCGCCTGGCGCGGGCCATCGACGAGCGCGAGGCCGCCTTCGGGCCCGACCGCTGGCCGACCGTCGTCCTCTCGAACCACGACCAGCCCCGCCCCTCCACGCGCCTGGCGCGTGGGGCCGACCGCGACCACGTGGCGAAGGCCGCGGCCATGCTCCTCCTCACGCTGCGGGGCACGCCGTTCCTCTACTACGGGGATGAGATCGGCCTGGGGGACATCCACGTTCCCCGGCGCGAGATCGTCGATCCGCCGGCACGACGCTATTGGCCCCTCCCCCTCTGGTGGAACCGCGACCAGTGCCGCGCCCCGATGCCCTGGTCGGCGGCCCCCAACGGCGGCTTCACGACCGGCCGCCCGTGGCTGCGCATGGCGCCCGACGCGCCCACGCGTAACGTTGCCGCGCAGGCGGCGGACGCCGACTCCGTGCTCTCGTTCCACCGGCGCCTGCTCTGGTTGCGGGGAGCATCGGCGGCGCTGCAGACGGGCACCTTTCGATGGCTCGTGGCCGGCGAGAGGGGCGTCCTGGCCTACTTCCGCGAGGCGCCCGAGGAGCGCGTCCTGATGGCGCTGACCACCGAGGATCGCGCCGCGACGGTCGACCTGGGGGGCGTGCAGGGACGGCCGCGGCTGCTCCTCTCAAGCGCCGGGTCGAGCGAGGAGCGGGTCATCGCGGAGGGGCGCGTGAACCTCCGGGCTCGGGAGGCGGTGCTGCTCCGGCTCGAGTGAGCCCGCCGACCGGCCCGTCAGCGGGTGCGGGTGACCTTGCGCAGGTGGCGCGGGGCCTCGGGATCGAGGCCCTTCGCGCGCGCGAGGTGGAAAGCGTGGAGCTGCCCCGGGACGATGCTCACGAGCGGCATCAGCGACTCCGCCACACCGTCGGGGACCGGCAGCGACCACCTGCCCAGGGCCCGGGTCTCGGCCTGATCGGAGACGACCAGCAGCTCGGCGCTCTGCTCGCTGCGAAGGCGGCGCAGGAGCTCCACCAGGTCGGCCGAGGCCGAGCCGCCGCAGGCCACCGCGAGCACGGAGAAGCCGGGCTCGACGAGCGCGACGGGGCCGTGCTGGAAGTCCGCCGCCGAGTACGGCTCGGCCAGCACGTAGGCCAGCTCCTTGAGCTTCAGCGCCCATTCGCGCGCGGTGGCGTAGTCGTAGCCGCGGCCGAGAACCACGCACCGGTCGAGGGCGGCCTGGTCCCGCGCGATCCGCTTCGCCTCCGGCTCGGCTGCCAGCGCCCGGCCGAGCGCCTCCGGCACCCCGGCGATGGCCTCGTCGAACGCGGCGTCGCGGTGCAGGGCGGCCGAGAGGAGGGCGATGGCCAGCAGCTGCGCGGTGTACGTCTTCGTGGCGGCCACGGCACGCTCGGGGCCGGCACCCAGGTCGATGACGTGGTCCGCGGCGTCCGCCAGCGCCGAGCGCGGGTCGTTGGTGATGGCGACGGTGGGCGCTCCCTGGTCGCGTGCGGCCGCGACCACCCCCGCGACATCCGGCGAGGCCCCGGACTGGCTGATGCCCACCACGAGCGCCCGCCGGAAACGCGGCGTCACCCCGTACAGCGACAGGATCGACGGCGTCGCGAGGGCGACGGGCAGCCGATGGCGTGTTCCCAGCAGGTACTGGGCATAGATGGCCGCGTGATCAGAGGTGCCGCGGGCGGCGATGACGACGTAGTCGATCTCGCGGCTGTGGAGCGTCGCGGCCAGCTCGGCCATGGGCACGCGCTGGCGCTCGAGGAGGCGCCCGGCCACCTCGGGCTGCGCGAGGATCTCGTCCCTCAGGCCCACGCCGCTAAGGGTAGCGCCCGACGACGGGGCGCCCCCGAAAACGTGAACGGCGCGCCTCTCGGCGCGCCGTCGATGCGTCTGGATGGACCTGGTCTTACCAGCGCCAGCTGCTCGGGTGCACCACGAAGGCGGCCACCGCGAGGACCGGCGCCAGCCGGTAGACGAGTGCCTTGAGCTTCTGCATCGAGTGCGACCTCCATGGCCGTGTGAAGACGGATGTGCGCCTCCGCCGGCCTGGCGGTCGACGGCTCAGCCATCATCGAGAGCCGATTCGTAGGGCGATATAGGAAGGTGGTACCGGTCGAGACCGGGACCCCTGTCATACTCGGCACGTGACCGACGACCACCTGCGCGAGACGACCGTCGAGCAGCGCGTCGTGCACCGCGGCCGCTTCATCACCTTCCGCGTCGACACCGTCGAGGACGCCGGCGGCGGTCGCCACCAGCGCGAGGTCGTGGACCATCCCGGGGCGGTCGCCGTTATCCCGCTCGACGGCGAGGACCTGCTCCTCGTCCGCCAGTTCCGCTCGCCGGCCGGGCGCGCCCTGCTCGAGATCCCCGCCGGAACGCTCGACCGCCGCCCCGACGGTTCGATCGAGCCACCGGATGAAGCGGCGCCGCGGGAACTGGCCGAAGAGACCGGCCACCGCGCCGCGCGCTGGCGCCGGCTGGGCACGTTCTGGACGGCGCCCGGCTTCGCCAGCGAGGCGATGACCCTCTACCTCGCCACCGAACTGACGGCCATCGACGGCTACGACGGTCCCGAGCCGGACGAGCGCCTCGACCTCGTCCGCCTCCCCTGGCGTGAGGCGCTCGCGCTCGCCGAGACCGGCCGCATCGAGGACGCGAAGTCGCTGGTGGGCATCTTCTGGCTGGCCCGGCTCGCGGAACGCGGCAATCTCTGAGGAACCCTCCCGACGTGCGGGACGCTCAGCCGAGACGATCGAGGGCGCTCCGGTAGATGCGCGATCCCGGGGCCAGGGCGACAGCGATGCGCAGGTGCGTCCGCGCCTCGTCCCGCCGGCCCAGCCGCTTCAGCGCCTGCCCCCGCCCGAAGTGGCCGTAGGCGGCACTGGGGTCGAGGTCCAGCAGGTGGCCGAAGGCCTCGGCGGCGGCCTCGATCTGGCCGCTGTTGTAGTAAGCCCGCGCGAGCGGCTCGAGGATCGAGCCCTTGCCCGGCTCGAGCCGCCTGGCCCGTTCGAGGATGACCGCCGCCTGGGCATGATGGCGACGCTTGAGGAGGAGGAGGCCGCGCTGAAGCAGGCCATAGGCGGTCTCGCGCTCGGCCAGTTCGGCCAGCAGCGCCTCATCGGAGGCTGCGGGCGCGGGCTCTTCGTCGGGGACGCTCACCCGCCCATCGTGCCACGACCGGTCGAACCCGTGCGGCGGCGCGGCGGGCGGACGGTCAGCTCGTGCGCCAGGCGCTCAGGTCGATCGGTCGGAGGCGCGGGCTCGACGTCACGCCGGGGATACGGCCGCGCTTGGCGATGGGGCGGCCATCGATCTCCTTGAGGTCGGCGGTGAAGTCAACCGGGGTGGCCCCGCTGATGTACGACCCCACGGCGAACGAGTCCACCGGTGCCGCCTGCTCCTTGAAGTAGCGGATGCGGTCGGGATCGAGGCCGCCGCTGACGATGATCCGCACCTTGTCGTAGCCGGCCTGGTCGAGGCGCGCCCGCACCTCGGTGACGAGGTCGGCGGTGACCCGGCCGCGCTCGGAGGGCGTGTCGAGGCGGATGCCGTAGAGCCGATCGCCCAGCGCCTGGGCCACGCGCAGCGCCTCCTCGGCCTCGTCCTTGAAGGTGTCCACGAGCACGATGCGCGGCACTTCCGGCCCGAGGTCGCGGTCGAAGGCCTCGGCTGCCTTCACCGTGTCGCCGAAGATCAGCACGAGCGAATGGGGCATCGTGCCGGTCGGGGCGAGGCCGGCGAGACGCGCGCCGGCCGGCGTGGAGGCGCCCACGCAGCCGCCGACGATCGCGGCGTAGTCGAGCGCGTCGGTGACGTCGGGGTGGACGTGGCGGGCGCCGAAGCTGATCACCGGCTGCGGCGCCGCGGCATCGACGCACTCGCGGGCGGCGGAGGCCCAGCCGGTCGCCTGGGCCATCATGCCCAGGATGGCTGTCTCGTAGAGGCCGAACTCCCGGTAGCGGGCGCGGATGCGCAGGACGATCTCCTTCGACGCGATCGTGTCCCCGTCGTCGAGGCCCTCCACCGAGACCTCATCGGGGTCGGCCTTCTCGAGGGCGTGGGCGATGAGGATCTTCGCCTCGTCGATGCCGCACAGGACCGCCTCCTGGCGCGCGAAGACCTCCATGGTGACCATCGGGTCGAGACCCTCTCGACGCAGGATCTCCTCGGCGCGTGCGAAGTAGACGTCGGCCGATTCGCCCGACAGGATCTCACTCGAGGGTCGCCGCCGGAGCATCACGCGATCAGCCATCGTGCGACGCGGCTCGCTTCACGGACGCTCCCTCTCGTTACCCTTGTGCCGTCGGATGGTCGGCGAGTGTAGTGCATCAGGATCCCCCCGGCGACTCCACAAGTTCAGCCACGTCCGCCGCGTAACGGTCGACCACGGGATGGTGGGGCGCGGCGCCGGGCGACGTCACCGGTCGCCCGCCAGCCGGCCCCGCCAGCCATCGCGCGGACGCCCCCGCGAGCAGGTCGCATACGGCCACCAGGCGCGCCACGGCGCGACCGAGCGCGTCGCGGTCGAGGCCCGCCAGGGGCAGCTCGGCGGCCAGCACGATGCGCTCATCGTCGGAGAGGGCGAACTTCACGAAGGGCAGCTCATCGTTCCACTTCAGGAGCTGCCGGTAGGTCTTGCGGAAGCTGTCGCCGAGCGCCGGCGCGTAGTGGACCCACGCGAGCAGCCCCAGACCGGGTGCCAGGATGAGCGTCAGGGGTATGCCCGACCGGACCCGTCCGTCGAGCAGGAGGTCGCGACTGACGACGCCGCCGCGCTCGGCCCGCGCGAGCGGCTCGAGCTCCAGCTCGGCCAGCCACGCGTCGAGCTGGGCCGGCCCGGGGATGCCCGAGGCGTCGCTCGGGACGCCGGCCTCGCTCAGCGTTCGCCGCGCCGAGCGGCGCTCGCCGGCGGGCGGCGCTCCTCGTCGCGCCTCGGCCCGACCGACCCGCCGCTCCTGACCACGCGGGAGCGGAAGTCCACGGCCCGCACACCCTCCGCGATGCGGCAGTTGCGGCCGATGCGCACGGCGCGCGGGATGATCGCGCGCTTGCCGACGATGGTGATGCCGGTGTTCAGGCGGGTCGGCTCCTGGCGATTGGGGATGCCCAGGTCCGCACCCTCGCCGACGTGCGCGTTGGGCCCCACCGAGACCTCCTTGTCGATGATCGAGCGGTCGATGATCGCCCCGGCGCGGATGACGGTGTCGAAGAGCACGATGCTGTCGCGCACGACGGCGCCGATGTCCACGCGCACGCCCGGCGAGAGGATCGAATGCTCGACCGTCCCGGCCACGTGGCAGCCGTGGCTGATGAGGCTGTTGTGGATGTTCGCCGTCGGCCCGATGCGCGCCGGCGCCCGTTCCTCGGAGCGGGTGTGGATGAGCCAGTCGCGGTCGTGCAGGTCGAGCTGAGGACGGTCTTCCAGCAGGTCCATGTTCGCCTGCCAGTAGCTCTCGATCGTGCCCACGTCCTGCCAGTAGCCGTCGAAGCGGTAGCCGTAGACGCGGGCGCCGCCGCCGAGCATGGCGGGGATGACGTCGCGCCCGAAGTCGGTGAGATCCTCGCGCAGCCAGCGCAGGAGGGCCTTCTTGGAGAAGACGTAGATGCCCATCGAGGCCAGGTCGCTCTTCGGCTTGGCCGGTTTCTCCTCCCAGTCCACCACGGCGTCGCCTCCCCCGAGGGCCAGGATCCCGAAGCGGTGCGCATCGCCGAGGGGCACCCGCCGCACCGCCACGGTGACGTCGGCGCGATGACGGCGGTGGGCCTGCACGAAAGGTCCGTAGTCCATCTTGTAGATGTGGTCGCCGGCGAGCACGAGCACGAGGTCGCCCGGCGCCTGGCGGATGGCGTCGATGTTCGAGAGGACCGCGTCGGCGGTGCCGCGGTACCACTCCGTGGGGCGGCCCCGCGAGATGTACGGCTGGAGCATGCGGATACCGCCCCGGTTGCGGTCGAGGTCCCAGGGCCGGCCGAGGCCGATGTGGTCGTTCAGCGAGCGCGGGTTGTACTGGGTCAGGACGACCACGTTGTCGATGCCCGAGTTGACGCAGTTGCTCAGGACGAAGTCGATGATGCGGTACTTGCCGCCGAAGGGGACGGCCGGCTTCGCGCGCATGCTCGAGAGGATGGAGAGCCGCTCGCCCTCTCCGCCCGCGAGGATGACCGCCATCACGCGCTTCACGGCTCGATGCTACACCCGCTCAGCGGCCCGGCCGTCGGCCACTCACAGGAACAGACGCGGGTTCATCCAGCCGTCGTCGAACTGGACGGCCCAGTGGAGGTGCGGGCCGGTGCTGTTCCCGGTGTTGCCCTCGTAGCCGATGATCTGCCCCTGCTGCACGGACGCGCCCTGATACACGCCCGATGGCACGCGCGGCTGGAGGTGCGCGTACCAGGTCACCAGGCGCGAGGAGTGGGCGATGATGACGATCCAGGCGCGATCGCCCGGCCGGTCCCAGGGGTTGTAGCCGACGAACACGATGACGCCGTCGCCGGCGGCGCGGACGGGCGCCCCGGAGTCGTCGACGATGTCGATGCCCCGGTGGAAGTTGCGGCAGTCGCCCAGCGGCGGCTCCCAGGAGAAACCGGTGCAACCGAACTCCTGGGAGATCCGCCCGGCCAACGGCCATTCCAGCGTGCCGTTGTACTCGGACGGGATATTCCCGCGCTCGAGCTGTTCGCGGACGAGACGGTCGACCTCCTTCTTCAGGGCGTTCTGGGCACGCAGCTGGTCCCGCAGCAGGGCGGCCGCGGCGGCCTTGGTCTTGGCGATCCGGTTGAACGCCGCCAGCTGCCGCTCCTGGAGCTTGCGCGTCTCGACCTCCAGCGCGTCCAGCCGCTTCTTCGCCGCCAGGAGCGCGGCGCGCTGCTCCTTGATCGCCTCAGCCTGCACCCCGACCTCGGCGCGCAGCTGGTCGGTCCGGAAGCGCGTGCCGTCGGTCGTCCGACGCAGCTCCGCCAGGGCCTCGCGGTCGCGTTCGATGCGCGCCGCGAGCTCGGCGTCCTGGTCTCCCAGGCGGAGATAGGTGCCGACCTGCGCCAGCACCTCGGTCAGCGAGTCGGAGGTGAGGATCTGCTCCAGGAGGCTGGTGCGCTCGAGCTTGTAGGCAGCGGCGATGCGCTGGGCCAGCAGGCGCCTGCGCTGGGCGAGGTCGGCCTGGCCCTGGGCCAGCTCATCCTCCAGCAGGCCGAGCGTCCAATCGAGGTGGGTCAGCTCGGCGACGAGCTCGTCGTAGCGCGCCTGGACCACCTCGAGCGCGGCGGTCGCGGTATCGATCTGCCGGCGCACCGCGGCCTGGTCGGCGTTGATCTCATCGAGGCGTCCGTTCGTGGCCGAGAGGGCGGCACGGACCCGGGACTCTGCGGCCCGCAGGTCGGCCAGGGCGGCCTTCTGGTCCTTGATGCGCTGCTGCAGCGCCCGCTGGCGGGCGAGCGCGTCGGAGAGGTCGTCGGCGCTCGTGGCGGGGACGCCGAGGAGGGCCGAGAAGGCGATGGGCACGGCGAGGAGGAGCGCGAAGAGGGAACGCAACGGCGCGTGGCGGGCGCGGCGCATCAGGTTCGCATCATCGTGCAGGCAGGCTCCCCTTCCGCGCCGGGTGGCGCTCGGTGACGCAGCCCGCCGGTGGTGCGCCGTCCGTGCGAGGCACGACCGCCTGGACGACTCCGGCTGCGCGGATGATACCCCGCCGCGTCCAACGGCTCCGCGACCTCAGGGGACGAGGGCGGCGAGGATGCCTCCGGCGATGAGGATGGGGCCGAAGGGGATGGCCGAACGTAGCGTGATCCGGCGGGCCGCGATGAGCACGAGGATGACGGCCGCCGAGGCGATCGAGGCGGTCACGAAGCCGCCGAAGAGGCGCGTCACGCCCGACATCAGGCCAAGGCCTACGGCCAGCTTCAGGTCACCCGCCCCCAGCGCGCCCCGCAGCAGCCGGTCGAGGACGAAGAGGATGGCCGGTGCGCCGAAGCCGGCGAGCAGGGCACTCGCAAGGGGCATCTCCTTGCCCGCCAGCAACGGGTCGAGGTCGAGCAGCACCAGCAGCAGGGCGACCGGGATGAGCGGCAGCGTGATGAGGTCGGGCAGCAGCTTCTGGTCGAGGTCGGTGGCGGCGAGCACCAGCAGCGCCGCGAAGTAGGCCCCGAGGACCGCCAGGTGGCCGGGTTCGCTCCAGCGGGCAGCGAGCGCGGCGAAGGCGGCCGCGCCGCCCACGACCAGGGCGGCCGTCCGCCAGTCGGGGCGCCGGACGCCGCCGTCCTCGTGGACCGGCCAGCGCGCGGCCAGGCGGTCGGCAGCCAGGCCGACGCCCAGGCCCAGGATGGCGAAGGCCGCGACCAGCGGCGTCATGCGCTCTCGGCCGCGCTCAGGCGCCGCGCAGCGCCAACTCGACGAGCGTGGCGTGGGTCACGCCGGTGGCGCCACGTGCGGCCCACGGTGTCGCCCGGCGCAGGTAGCCCGATCCGCCGATATCGAGGTGGACCCAGGGGCGTGTGGCGAAGTCCTTGAGGAAGAGGCCGCTCTTCACGAGCGAGGCCTCGGGGCCGCTGCTGTTGCCAAGCTCGGCGTACCACGTGTCCATGTCCTTGCGGTACTCGTCCACGAGCGGGATCTGCCAGTAGCGCTCGGCCTGCCGGGAGCCGGACGCGACCACTTCCTCCCACCAGTCCTGGGGCGTCCCGAAGCCGCCGGTGACCTGCTTGCCGAAGGCGCGCTCGACCGCGCCGGTCAGCGTGGCCACGTCCACCAGGTGCGTGGCACCCTGGCGCTCGGCGTAGACCAGGGCATCGCCAAGGATGAGCCGGCCCTCCGCATCGGTGTTCTGGATCTCCACGACCTTGCCGTTCATCGCCCGCACGATGTCGCCGGGACGCGTGGAGTGCGGGCCGGGCATGTTCTCGACCGCCGGCGCGACGGCCAGCAGCGGCAGGCCCGGCGCCAGGGCCGCCACCGTGGCGATGGCGCTGATGACGGTGCACGCCCCGGCCTTGTCCATCTTCATCTCTTCCATCCGATCGGACGGCTTGAGGCTGAGGCCGCCCGAATCGAAGGTGACGCCCTTGCCCACCATGGCCAGCAGGCGGCCCCGACGGTCCGTCGCGCCGGTCGGGCCGGAGCGCATGACGATGAAGCGCGGCGGGCTGTCGCTGCCCCGGCCCACGGCCAGGAACATGCCCATGCCCATGGCGGCAGCCTGCTCCGGGCCGATGACCTCGACCTCGAGGCCATGCGCGTGGGCGATCGCGGTCGCCTCGTCGGCGAGGACCTCCGGGCTGACGTCGTTGCTCGCTCGTTGCGAGAGCGTGCGCGCCCGGTTCGCGCCCTCGCCGATGACCCGGCCGCGGTCGGCCGCCGCAGTCAGCGCGTGAGCATCCCCGCCCGGCACGACCAGCACGAGCTCGTCGAGCGCCGGGGGTGCATCCTCGACGTCGTCCCGGTAGATCGCGGCGGGCTCGTAGCTGCCCTCTACGACGCCGCGCGCCACGAGCTCCGCCAGGAATCCCGCGTCGAGGCCGTCGCCGCCCGCCAGCGTGGCTGGCAGCCAGACGGCCAGGCGCCGCACGACCCGACCCCCGAGACGGCGCTCGATGGCGGCTCCGAAGCGCAGGGCGGCGATGCGATCGAAGGCGGCGAGGTCGCCGACGCCCATGGCCAGGAGCCATGGCGCGGCGGTCTCTCGACCACGGATGATCGTGCCCGCGTGGGCCTTGCCCGCCTGCTCGCCGAGGGCGCGGTAGGCCGCCAGCGCACCCTCGATCCGGCGATCGAGTTCGGTCGCCGTGTCGTCGGGCTCGTGGTCGGCGACGATGGGCAGTGCGAGGAGGTCGGCCTCGATGTCCCAGGGCTGGCTGGTCACGACGCGGATGTGCATACCTGGCATGGGCTCCGAACAGCGGGGATCGATCGACCGGGATGGGCGAGGGGACGGGGCGCCTAGTGTACCGCCGCGACCGCCGCGGTGAGGGCGCCGCGGGCCTCCTCGACGGCGATCGCGGCCTGGTTGAGGCCACCCTGGGCGAGGTCCCCGATGATCACGATGAGCGCCCGTGTGTCCGGCGGCAGAAGCTTCTGCGCGGCCTCGACCTCGGCGAACGCGGCCAGGATCTCGGGCGTGGCGTTGTCTGGCGAGACCTCGAGCGCCGTGTACAGCCGGACGAGTGCCGCGTCGTAGGTGCGGTTGCGTTCGATCCACGCGTCCAGCGTCGAGGTGTCAACGGACTGCGCGAGCCGGTCGCGGATGACCTGGGCAGCATCGAGCTCGGCGGTCGCGCCGGTCAGCCGCTCCAAGGCGGCGGCATAGCGACCGGCCGCCCCCTCCTGCGTCGCCTCGAACGCCGTCACGTCGTGCTGTTCGAGGTGGCTCGTGATGGAGATGGCGGGCACGGCGGCCCCGGAGAGACGCCCCCAGTCGCCGGCCAGCGGGCGCACGGCGTCCACCGCGTCGACCACCGCCACGAGCCGCGCCTGCATGCGCGGGCCGAGGCGGTCCGAGGCGACGCCATAGGGCAGTCTCCGCAGCGCCGCGTCCACGCGCGTCGCGAGCGTGCCCACCTCGAGGACGATCGCGTCGCCTGCGTCGAGGTCGCCGCTGACGGCCTCCGCGTCGCGCGCCGCGAGGTCGACGAGTGCCCGCCGGCTCGTCGTGGCCAGGCGCTCAGCCTGCACCTGCAGGGCCTCGAGGTCGATCGTGATGGCGGCCAGGCCCGGCGCGAGAGCCGCCTCGGCGCGAGCGTACAGCTCCGGCCGGTGCTGTTCGTCGGGGACGGGCGTGGCGGCCGTGGCCACGCCACCGACGCCGACGGCGATGAGGAGAACGGCGGTCAGCCACGCGAGTGCCCGCGCGAGGCGGAGGAGGGTGCGCATCGGCCGCAGTCTAGCCGGGCGGCCGCCTCGACTACCATCCGTCCATGAGGACCGACCGAGCCGAGGCGCTGCGGCGTCCGCTCGAGCGCGACCCGCTCGCGGCCGGCCTTGCGCCCGACCAGCTGGCGCTCCTGCGTCGCATGCCGAAGGCCGAGCTCCACCTTCACCTTGACGGTTCGCTGCGGCCGGCGACAGCTCTGGAGCTCGCCCGCGAGCGCGACCTCGACGCGGGCATGGACATCGCCGAGATGGCGGAGCGACTCATCGGGCCGGAGCACGCCACCAACCAGGCCGAGCTGCTGCTGGCCTTCGACCTGCCCATCGCCATCCTCCAGGACGCCGAGTCGCTGACTCGGGTCAGCCATGAACTGGTGGAGGATGTCGCGACCGACGGCACGCGCTACGTGGAGATCCGCTGGGGGCCCGCGCTGCACGTCGAGCGCGGGCTCTCGCTGCGCGACGGAATCGCAGCCGTGGTCGCTGGCGCCCGCACCGGGACCGCGGCCGTGTCCGCTGGAGGCGGGCCGGGCATCGTCGTGCGGCTCATCGCCGTCGCGCTGCGCTCCCATGCGCCGGGGCTCAGCGTGGCCGTGGCGCGGGAGGCGGCCCGCTTCCTCGGCGACGGCCTGACCGGCTTCGACCTCGCCGGTGGGGAGGCGGCCTTCCCCGATCCCCGGCTACACGCGGAGGCGTTCGCGCTCGCCCGAGCGGCCGGCCTGGGCATCACCATCCACGCCGGCGAGTGGGGCGGCGCGGCACAGGTTCGCCGGGCGCTCGCCGTGGAGCCGGCGCGCATCGCCCACGGCGCCCCGGCCGTGGACGACCCCGCGCTCATGGCCGAGCTGCGGACGCGCGGCATCACCCTGGACCTGTGCCCGACGAGCAACACGCAGGCCGGCATCTTCCCGTCCTACGCCGCGCACCCCCTCCCGCGTCTCGTACGGGCGGGCGTGTCCGCGACGCTGAACACCGACGATCGGACCGTCAGCGCGCTGACCCTCACTGGTGAGTATGCGCGAGCCCGCGCAGCCCTCGGCCTCTCGATGGCGGAGCTCTGGCGGCTCGACCGGCACGCCCTGGAGGTCGCCTTCCTGCACGACGACGAGGCGCTGCGCTCACGCCTCCTGGCGGAGTTCGACGCCTTCGCCGCGTCCCAGGCAGACCTCACGACCGCGGCCGGGCCGGCCTAATGCTCCCGCGCGAAGCGGTCGAGGATCGTCGCCAGCTCGCCGGCGTCGTGGGCAACGGCCGTCGGCCGCTCGTCGGGCGGCACGTCGGCAAGGTGGGCCGCGGTCGTCACGCCGGTCATCATGAGCACGGAGCGTGCACCGACCGCGTGCGCGGCGCGGATGTCCGTCAGCTGCCCGTCGCCGATGACCACCGCGGCGCCAGGTGGGATGCCCACCGTGGCCGCCGCGGCCTCGAACAAGCGCGGCCCGGGCTTGCCCACGACCAGGTCCGGCTCGCGTCCGGCGGCCACCGCGAGCGCGGCCACGATGGCGCCGGCACCGGCCTTCAGGCCATCGGCCCCCGGGTAGACGGGGTCGCGGTTCGTGGCCACGAAGCGCGCCCCACGACGGACCGCCTCGGCAGCGATGCTCAGGCGCTCGTAGCGCAGGGCGAAGTCGACCCCCGCGACGACGACGTCCGGCCGCGCTTTGAGGCCGTGGGGCGTCGGCGCCACGGTGCGGATGCCGACGTCCCGCAACTCCCGCGCCAGCCCGGGCCCGCCCAAGACCATGGCGCAGCGGTACGTCGCCGGCTCCTCGGCGAGGAGGAGCGCCGTGGCCCGCGCGGCGCTGACGACCGCCTCGGGCGTCACGGGCGCGCCCATCCCGCGCAGGCGCTCGACGTAGTCGGTGCGGTGCCAGCGCGAGTTGTTCGTGGCGTAGACGACCGCG
>LDXM01000004.1:0-10048 GCA_001443375.1 Chloroflexi bacterium CSP1-4 | reverse complement strand
CGGGGACCGGGCCGCGGTAGACGACGCCGTCGAGGTCGACGATGAGAAGCATGCTGCAATGGTAGGGCGATGAGTGAGAAGGCGCCGTTCGCCGAGGTCGGCCTGATCGTCGTGGACGGCAACAACCTCCTGCACCGCACCGCCGGCGGGCCCGGGCCGACCGCCGCCCGACTCCTCCTGGCGCGGCTGCGCGCCGCGCTCCCGGCCGGCGTGCGGGCGATCGTGGTCCTCGACGGGCCGCCCGACCCGGGCGGCCCGTTGCGTGAGGTGATCGGACCGAGCCTCGAGGTGCGCCACTCCGGCCGGCAGTCGGCCGACGACGTCATCGTGGCCATCGTGGATCAACAGTCGTACGCCGACCGCGCACGCACGATCGTGGTCACCGACGACCGAGCACTGACCGAGCGCGTGCGGCATCTCGGGGGCCGCGCCAGGCGACTGGACTGGCTGCAGGCGATCCTGGAGCCGCCACGGCGGGGTCCCCGACTGCCGCCAGGCTCCGGGATCGCGCCCTCGCGGCCGCCACGCCCGCCGCTCGCGGCAGGCGCGCCGGCGCCCGGCTCCGAAGCAGACGAGGAGCCCGATCGCCCATCGTGGCGACCCGGCCGCGGCGCCACGCGGAAGCGCGGCAACCCGCGCCGGGAGCCGCGCGGCCGCTGACGGGATGCTCTGCTAGGATGCCGCCGTGGACGACCTCAAGACCGGCCTCGAGGGCCTCTTCCAGACCTTCATCGACCTCACCTCGAAGCTCGTCCTGCCGGACTGGAACGACGTCGTCACCCTGCTCCTGCCGCTCGCCCTGCTGCTCGGGCTGGTCGCTCCGGTCCTGACCATCCTCGTCCTCTACTGGGCGTACCAGACAGCCAAACGACCGCGCTTCCGCGTCCGACCCGTGGAGACCGCACCCGTCGCGGTGTCGCGTGACGAAGCCGGCGAGGCGATCGTGCCGGCCAACGTCCCCTACTGCTCGCGCGACGGCCTCCTGTACCCGGCGCGGACGGCGAAGTGCTCGGCCTGCGGCGACGAGCTGACCGTGCGCTGCCCGGTGGACGGCACGCTGCGCACCACCCGGCTGGAGACGTGCGGCGCCTGCGGCACCCGCTACGTCCTCGGTGCGGCGGATACGGCACTCACCGTGCGCCGCGTGGGCGGCCCGCCGGAGGGCGGCGCGGCGGTCGCCTGACTCAGGCCACCGTCCCCGCCGCAAGCTAGGAGCTCGATCCGATGGCCACGATGTCGTTCTACCTCTTCGTCGCCGGCGGCCTGAGCCTGCTCTTCGCCTTCGCCCTGCACGTCACCCACGCCACGATCCTTGCGGCGGCACGGGCCGTGCCGACACCTCCGCGGCTGGCCGGCGCCGGCGCGCACGGCGGTTCGATCACCGTCTCGGACGGCCGGAGGCCCGGAGACATGGCCGGCTCGTTCGCCCTGGCCGGAACCTGGCTCGCGGCCATCCTGCTGGGCAGCTCGATGGTGCTGCGCTCGATCATCGTGTGGCGGGGCCCGTGGGGCAACATGTTCGAGTTTTCGGTCGCCTTCGCCTTCGGGATCGTCGTGGGATACCTGTTCCTCGATCGTCGCTATCCGATCCGTGGGCTCGGATTCCTGCCCCTCGGTGCGGCCCTCTTCCTCGTCGGCTACGCGGCGACCCTCCCCTCCGAGATCCTGCCGCTCGTGCCGGCCCTCGACAACGCGCCCCTGCTGACCATCCACGTGGCCATGGCCATGATCAGCTACGGCATCTTCGCCACCGCCTTCGGCGCCGCCGTTGCCTACCTCGCCCAGGGTCCGAACGACCGCTACGCGTGGCTCCCCTCTCACAAGGTGCTCGACGAGGTCGCCCACCGCGCCGTGATCATCGGCTTCCCGGTCTTCGCCACGATGATCATCCTGGGCAGCTGGTGGGCCTCGATCGCCTGGGGCCGCTACTGGGGCTGGGACCCCAAGGAGACCTCGTCGCTCGTGACCTGGCTCATCTACGCCGTCTACCTGCATGCCCGCACGGCGCGCGGCTGGGCCGGTCGACCGGCCGCGCTCATGCTCGTCATCGGCTTCGCGGCCGTCATGTTCACCTTCTTCGGCAACCTGTACTTCTCCGGCCTGCACGCCTACAGCGGGCTGAACTAGGCGGCCCTATCCGACGCGGCTCCCCTCGTCGACTGCGCTCGTGCTCGGCGCTCTCGTGTCCCTCGCGGCCCCATCACCGAGGAGCGCGCGGGCCTGCACCACCAACGGGGCGGCGCCGGCGCGCTCGAAGATCTCGAGCGCATCTTTCGCGAGCGTCTCGGCCTCGGGGCCCCCCGCCAGCGCCGTCGCCAGGTCGAGCTGGCGAAGGGCAAGCTCGAACACGCTGCCGAGGTCACGGAAGGCCCGCTCCGCGTCCCTGTAGGACCGCATCGCCTCGTCGCGACGCGCGTCGAGCGCTGCGACGCCGGCCGCCAGCAGTCGTCGCTGGGCGTCGGCGAGGCGACCACGTACCGGCTCCCGCTGAACGCCCTCGAGCGCTTCGCGCGCCAGCGTGGCATCGCCCGCCCGGAGTGCGCCTCGACCGATGATGTCCCAGGCCTCGAAGGGGTGTATGCCGGCCCGCAGATACTCCCGCCCCGACCGGACGGCGTCGTTCGGCCGCCCCTCGAACAGCGCGATGAGGCCGAGGTCCTGGTGCTGCACGGCGTGGAACTCCGGGTTCGACACCTGCACGATGAGCTCGTCCCACACGGCCGAGGCTCGATCGCGCTCCTCCAGTCGCCCGAGGCAGGTGAGGACCTGACGCGCCGTACTCGCGAGCTCGAGCCGTTGGAGGATCCCGACGTCGTCGGCGTCGTAGTCGCCGACCAAGGCCAGGGCTCCGGCCAGATCTCCCCGGGTGAAGCGGTAGGCGCCGCGGATCTTCCTGAACAGCTGAACGCCGTCACGCGATCCGACCCGTGCCGCGATCTCCTCGCCACGCAGCGCCAGCGCATCATGCGTCGCGGGGTCCTCGTAGGACAGAGGGCCGCTCATGTTGTTGATGGCCCTCGCCTCGGCCCCGGGCAGGTCGCGGATCTGGGCCAGCCGCTGAACGCCGAGCAGGACCGCGAGCCCTTCGCGCGCCAGCGTGTGGCTGATCGAGGTGCCCTTCGTCACGAGAGCCTCCGCCTCGACATCGACCAGATCGAGCCGCTCGGCCGCCGCGATGGCCCGATCGGCCATGCGGATCGAGGCCTCGTTCTGCTGGTCGAGCATGTATGCACGCGCGAGCTCTGCCTCCAGCCGCGCCATCCCGGCGTCAGGCCGCAGGTCATCGAGGCCCCGTGTCGCTCCTTCGAGGAACGAAACGGCCTCACGGATCTTGCCGGTCCGGATGAGCGCTGTACCGATACCCGCGGCGCACCGCGCATGCGACGACCGGTCTCCACGGGCCTCGTACCAGGCGACCGCGGTCTCGAGCAGCCCGAGCGCCTCGTCGTACCGACCGCCGACCACGGCCGTGTCGGCAGCTCGCTCGAGGAGGGCGGCTCGCTCCGCAGGGTCCGACGTGACGGTGAGCGCCTCGCGCAGGAAGGCCAGGGCCTGGATCGGTGAGGCGAGGCTGGCGGCGCGTTCGGCCGCGGCGCGGAGTGCGATCCGCGCCTGGGCCGCGAGCGCGTCCGCCTCGGGTCCCTCGGCGGCGCTGCGGTGGGCGGACAGGTAATGGTTGGCCAGCACGCCGGCCAGCTCGGCGTCCTCGAGACCCTCGAAATGGCGAGCGGCCGCCAGGTGCCGCTGGCGGCGGTCGCGCTTGGCCAGCGTCGAGTAGGCCACCTCCCGGATCACGCTCTGGACGAACTGGTACTGGCCGCGCTCCGGCGAGCGGGCATCGGTCTCGACGCGCAGCCACTCGCGCCGGGCAAGGTCCTCGAGCCGGGCTCGCAGGTCCGTACCCGGGGCCCCGGTCACGGCCTCCAGCGCCCCCGTGGTAAAGCTCAGGCCGAGCACCGCGGCGTCCTGGAGGAGCGCCCGGTCCGCGGCCTCGAGGCCATCGAGGCGGGCCGCGATGAGGGCATGGAGCGTCTGCGGCACCGACAGCTTGTCGAGCCGGCGCGCCAGCGCGTACCGGTCGCCATCGCGCACCAGGGATCCGTCGGCGACGAGCATGCGGACCGTCTCCACCGCGTAGAGGGGCACCCCCTCGGCCCGCTCCAGGATCGCCCGCGCCGCGGTCGCCGGCAGCCCCGGCACGAGGCCGTCGAGCAGCCTGCGCATGGCCTCTGCGCCGAGGGGCTCGAGATGCAGGCTGGTGAAGTTCCGCTGTCCGCCGCCCCAGCCGGGCCGGGTTTCGAGCAGCTCGGGTCGGGCGAGGGTGATGACGAGGATGGGGTGGTTGCGCGACCAGGTGACGAGGCTTTCGAGAAAGTCGACGAGGCCCGCGTCGGCCCACTGGAGATCCTCGATGACGAGGACGGCGGTGCCGGTCGCGGCGACGCGTTCGAAGAGCGTCCGCCAGGCCGTGAACAGCTCGCCGCGCTCGAGGTCCGGGGCACCCTCGAGCCCCAGGAGGGCAAGGATCGCCGGCTCGATCTCGCGCTGCTCTTCCTCCACGGGGACGTAGGTGCGCAACATGGCGCGGACCTTCTGGCGGGTGGCCTCGGGGCCCTCGCCCTCGGCGATGTCGGCGCGACGGCGGACCATCTCGCCCAGCGCCCAGAACGTCACGCCCTCGCCATAGGACGGCGAGCGGCCCTGGTGCCAGCGCACGGTCTCCACGAGCCCGTCGATGTACTTCTCGAACTCCCAGGCCAGGCGGCTCTTGCCGATGCCGGCTTGGCCGGTGATCGAGATGAGGCGGGCGCGACCCTCGCGCGTCGTGGCGTGGAAGAGGTCCTTGAGGAGCCCCAGTTCTTCGTCTCGTCCGACGAACGGCGCCTCCAGCCCCTCCGAGCGACCCGACCCGCCGCGACCGGCGATGACGCGGAGGGCCTTCCAGGCCGGCTCTGGGGAGGCCTTGCCCTTGAGCGCCTGAGCACCGATCGCCTCGAACGCGATCGCCGCGCTCGCGGCAAGGTGCGTAGAGTCCCCGACGAGGACCGATCCCGGCTCCGCCACGGCCTGCAGGCGCGCGGCGGTGTTGACGAGATCGCCGGCGACCATGCCCTGCCCCTGTGCCCCGATGGTCACGGCGGCCTCCCCGGTCAGCACGCCGGCGCGCGCCTGGACGGGGCGCTGCGTGGTGCCCAGATTCGGTACCGCCTCTACGAGATCGAGGGCCGCGCGCACGGCGCGCTCGGCGTCGTCCTCGTGCGCGGTGGGTGCTCCCCAGACGGCCATCACGGCATCGCCGATGAACTTCTCGATCGTGCCGCCGTAGCGCTCGATGCGCTCGCGGGCCAGCTCGAAGTAGCGCGTCAGGAGCTCGCGCGTCTCCTCGGGATCGCGGTCCTGGGAGGCGGCGGTGAAGCCGACGAGGTCGGCGAAGAGGACGGACACGAGGCGCCGCTCCGCGACGGGCACCTCCGCGGCCGCAGCGGGCGGCGTGGCCGTGGTTCCCGCGGGCCGGCCGAGCGCCTGGGCCGGCGTGCCGCATTCGGGACAGAACTTGGCACTCGGGCTCAGCGCGGCGCCGCACGACGAGCAAGCCGCTTCGATGCGCGTGCCGCATTCGGGGCAGAACTTCTGGCCCGGCAGGACTTCGCTCTGGCAGGTCGGACAGTGCACCGCGACTCCCCGGGGTGGTTGGGATGGTCGAGAGGGTACACCGGGGGCGAGCCGCCGGCGTGCTCACCCGCGGACGCGACCCAGGCCGGGCGTCGCCCGGCCTCGCGATCCGTCATCGCGCCTCAAAGAAGCGCAGCGGGAGCGGCCCGATACCGCACATGCGTTCAGGGTCGACGCAGCAGATGGCGGCGTCGGCGCCCGGCCACTCCGGTCCCCAGCCTGTCCACGCTCCGTCCACGCCGGGTCCACCGGCCATCCACAGGCGCTCACCGGTGAAGAGCGCCGCGCTACCATATCTTGTGGTGCGAATGGGCCTCGACCCACCACATCTTGTGTTTCGGGCTTGACAGCCATCCCTGGGCACCGTACATTCAGGAGTCTACGGCCGCTGCCTGTCGACCCTCTTCCGGCCCCGCTCGCCGCCCCCACCTCGGGCGATCGGAGCATCCGGGATCGACGGCACGGAGAGCCACGAGGGAGGGCTCCGCAGCTACGCGGGGCCGATCGCGCCGCCGCGCGGGGAGGAACGAGGAACGATGGCCCGAGCCGCCTCAGCCAGCACCACCGCCGCCCAGCCGCGCGTCAGCCGGGACCCTGCCTCGTTCCGGGGCAAGGGCGTCCGGGGCCTCACCTTCGAGCGCCGCTGGACTCGCCCCGGCGTCCACCCCTACGACGAAGTGACCTGGGACCTGCGCTCGGCGGAGATCAAGAACGAGTCGGGCATGACGGTCTTCGAGCAGCACGACATCGAGGTCCCGAACTTCTGGAGCCAGCTGGCCACGAACGTCGTGGTGAGCAAGTACTTCCGCGGCCACATCGGCACCCCCGACCGCGAACGCAGCGTCAAGCAGCTCATCGACCGGGTGGTCAACACGATCACCGCCTGGGCGGCCACGCAGCACTACTTCCATACGACGGAAGACCTCGAGGCCTTCAAGGCGGAGCTGACGCACCTGCTGCTGCACCAGAAGATGGCCTTCAACAGCCCCGTCTGGTTCAACGTCGGCGTGGAGCCCCGCCCTCAGGTCTCGGCATGCTTTATCAACTCGGTCGAGGACACGATGTCCTCGATCATGGACCTGGCCAAGACGGAGGCCATGCTCTTCAAGTACGGCTCGGGCGCGGGCGTGAACCTCAGCCCCATCCGCGGCTCGAAGGAGAAGATGGCGGGAGGTGGAATCGCCTCCGGGCCGGTCAGCTTCATGAGGGGCTACGACTCGTTCGCCGGCGTGATCAAATCGGGCGGAAAGACGCGCCGGGCGGCGAAGATGGTCATCCTCGACGCCGACCATCCCGATGTGATGGAGTTCATCACCTCCAAGGCCCACGAGGAGAAGAAGGCCTGGGCGCTCATCGAGGCCGGCTACGACCCCTCCTTCACCGGCGAGGCCTACGGCTCGGTCTTCTTCCAGAACGCCAACCACTCGGTGCGCGTGACCGACGAGTTCATGCGCGCGGTGGAGACCGACGCGACCTGGACGACACGCGCGGTCACGACCGACGAGCCCGTGGACACCTACCGGGCGCGTGACCTCTTCAAGGCCATGGCAGACGCCGCGCACCTTTGCGGCGACCCCGGCATCCAGTACGACACGACGATCAACGACTGGCACACCTCCGCCAACACGGACCGCATCTACGCCTCGAACCCGTGCAGTGAATACATGTTCCTGAATGACACGGCGTGCTTCGCGCCGGAGACGCGGATCAGCACGCCGAATGGGCTGCGCACCGTCGAGGATCTGTTCCTTGCCCAGGAACGGGGCGAGAAGGTCCTCGTCACCACCGATCTGTCGGGCGAGCGCGATCACCGGCGGCTGACCGCGCATCGGCCGGCGCTCGTCACGCTCGTCGGGGAACGGCCGGTGTACCGCATGAAGCTCCGGGACGGCCGCTCGATCCGGACCACCGGCGACCATCGGTTCCTGACCGACACAGGTGAATGGAAGCGCGTCGATGAGCTGCGCCCCGGGGAAGATCGGGTCGCGATCCGCGAGAGCGGCAACCCGGTCCGCTTCGAATCGTCCGATGCCGAAGTCCGGCGCTGGCAGATGCTGGGCTGGCTGACGGGCGATGGCGTCTTCTCCAAGGACACAGCGGCGCTCGTCTTCGGGCCACAGGAGCGCGACACCGCCGAGTCGATGGCCGAGGAGTTCCGGGCGCTCGTCTCCGAGGCACAGGCCCAAGAAGCGCTAGTCGCCTCGGTGGAGCTCGATCTGTCCCGGGGCGCGCTGCTCACCGAAGCCGGGGTGGCCACGCCTACCCGTGGGCGCGGCCACCATCTATCGACCCAGGCCAACGGCGTCATGCAGATCTCGTCCGGCTCTAGGGCGGTCGTGCAACTGCTCGAGGACCGCTACGGGTTCGAGCAGGGAACGGCGACCGTGAAGGACGTCCCGTCCGAGATCCATCGTGTCGCCGACGACCTCAAGGTCGCCTATCTCCAGGGTCTCTTCTCTGCGGACGGCAGCATCTTCAGCCAGAAGTGGGCGACTGAGGACCAGGTCATGCTGGCCTCGTCATCGCCGGCGCTGCTGCGGTCGGTCCAGCTCCTGTTGGCCGACCTGGGCATCACGAGCCGCATCAGCTGGGCGCATCCGGCCGGACGCAAGAACCCGCAGGGCCAGCTGCACATCTTCAACCAGCAGGCGCGCACGTTCCTGACGCTGGTCGGGTTCCCGAATTCGACGACCAAGTCGGCCCGCGCAGCAAGGATCCTAGCCACGACCTTCGCCGGCGCACGGAAGAACCCGCGACCGGCCGCGATCGCATCGATCGAACCGGACGGCGTCACGACGGTCTACGACATCACCGAGCCATTCACCCACTCGGTGATCGCGGAGGGCCTGATCGCCCATAACTGCAACCTGGCCAGCGTCAATCTCATGAAGTTCGTCAAGGATGACGGCGAGTTCGACATCGAGGCCTATCGCTATGCCTGCAAGGTGACCATCACGGCGCAGGAGATCCTCGTCGACAACGCAAGCTATCCGACGCCCCGGATCGAGGAGAACTCGCACAAGTACCGGCCGCTTGGGCTGGGCTACGCGAACCTCGGCGCCCTGCTCATGAGCCGAGGGCTGGCCTACGACTCCGACCAGGGGCGGGCCTACGCCGCGACCCTGACCGCGATCATGACCGGCGAGGCCTATCGCCAGTCGGCGGAGATCGCCCGCGACCACGGCGGCCCGTTCATGGAGTACCCCCTCAACGAGCAACCCATGCTGCGGGTCATCGGCAAGCATCGCGACGCCGCCTACGCCATCCCGGAAGGCCAGGCGCCTTCGGACCTGATCGCGGCCTCGCGCGCCACGTGGGACGAGGCGCTGGAACTGGGTCGACAGCACGGCTTCCGCAATGCGCAGTCCAGTGTCCTTGCCCCAACGGGCACCATATCTTTTATGCTTGACTGTGACACGACCGGCATCGAGCCGGACATCGCGCTCATCAAGTACAAGAAGCTCGTCGGCGAGGGCTTCCTGAAGATCGTCAACCAGACCGTCCCGGGCGCGCTCAAGAAGCTCGGCTACTCCCCGGCCCAGGTCGAGGAGATCGTCGAGTACGTCAACGACCGGGAGACGATCGAGGGCGCGCCGGGCCTTCGCACATCGGACCTCTCCGTCTTCGACTGCGCCTTCAAGCCGGTCAACGGCGAGCGCTCCATCCACTACATGGGCCACGTGCGGATGATGGCCGCGGTCCAGCCCTTCCTCTCGGGCGCCATCAGCAAGACCGTCAACATGCCCGAGGCGGCCACGCCCGACGAGATCGAGCGCGTCTACCTCGAGGGCTGGAAGCTCGGGCTCAAGGCCATCGCCATCTACCGCGACGGCTCGAAGCGCTCGCAGCCGCTCAGCACGGGAAAGAAGAAGGACGGCGAGGCCGTCGACTCGGCGGAGGTCGAGGAGCTGAAGAAGCAGCTCACAGCCGCCCTGGCCGAGGCGAAGAAGCCGCACCGGCGCCGGCTGCCGGCCGAGCGTGCCGCCGTCACCCACAAGTTCGAGATCGCCGGTCACGAGGGCTACATCACAGTCGGGCTCTACCCCGACGGCCAGCCGGGCGAGATCTTCCTGAAGATGGCCAAGGAAGGGTCCACGGTCAGCGGGCTGATGGACACCCTGGCCACCATGATGAGCGTCGCGCTCCAGTACGGCGTGCCGCTGCGCGACCTGGTGAACAAGTTCGCCCACGTCCGCTTCGAACCGGCCGGCTTCACCGGCAACGCGGAGATCCCCATCGCCAAGTCGATCGTCGACTACATCTTCCGCTGGCTCGGGGCGCGCTTCCTGCCCAAGGACGAGCGGGACGCGCTGGGCATCATCGCCCGGGAGCCGGAGGTCGTGCCCGAGGTGCCTCTAGCGGCACTCGCCGGGGC
>LDXM01000003.1:14930-147773 GCA_001443375.1 Chloroflexi bacterium CSP1-4 | reverse complement strand
CCGGCCTGTCGATCTCCCTCACCGTCGCGTTCGACGGATGGGGCTACGTCCACCTGTACAGCTATCCGGCCATGACCGAGCTCGACACATACGCGATCCCCGAGGCACACGACTTCACCAAGGCGACCGGCTTCGGCGACCTGTCGGTCCACGAGGTCGCGATGTCCGAGCAGGTCAATGACATCGCCTACTTCTCGTACTACGCCGGCGGCTTCCGCGTCGCTCGGATCGTCGGCGGCCAGCTGAATGAGGTCGGCCGCTTCATCGACGATGGAGGCGACGGCGGCAACAACTTCTGGGGCGTCCAGGTCTGGCAGCACGCCGGCAAGGAGTACGTCCTTGCCAGCGACCGCGACTATGGCGTCTACATCTTCGAGTACACGGGACCGGGCAGCCCGAACGACTGACGGTCCGTCACTGACGTGACACTCCACGGGGCCGGCGGCGACGCCGGCCCCGTGGAGATTCCCGGACGTCGCAGGGGCACGGGGTAGATGCCCCCTCTTCAGGGCAGTCATGGCCTGGAGCCGCTGGCGGTTCGACCGTCCGGTTCACCAGCCGCGCGGCGCGTCCAGCGCTGCGGCGATCTCCCGGCGCGTGGGCATGCTGGCTTGGGCGCCGGGCAGGCGCGTCGAGAGGGCCGCCCCGGCGACGGCCCAGCGCGTCGCATCTCGCAGCGACGCGCCGCGGGCGAGCTCCGCCGCGAGGATGCCCTTGAAGGCATCGCCCGCGCCGGTGGCGTCCCGGACCTCGACCCGCAGCGCCGGCAGCCGCTCGATGCCGGAATCGTCGGCCACGAGCACGCCGTCCGCGCCAAGCGTCACGAGCACCGGCGCGCGCGTGAGCCAGCGCAGGACGATCGCCGCCGCCTCTGGCTCCTCCTCGCCGGACAGCGTCGTGGCCTCCCCGCGGTTGGGCGTCAGGATGGGGTGCAGCTCGGCCAGGCCGGGTGGCAGGGGCCGGGCGGGCGCGGGATCGACGACGGTGGTCAGCCCGTGTTTCGCGGCCCAGCCGGCGGCGGCCAGGACGGCCGCGTCGCCGACCTCGAAGCCGATGAGGCAGACCGCCCCCGGGCCCGGCTCCTCGATCGCCAGCGCCGTCGCCACCTGATCGCCGGTCAGCGCGGCGTTCGCTCCGGATGCCACGGCGATCTGGTTCTCGCCCGCGGAGTCGACGACGATGAGGGCCACGCCCGTGGCCACGCCGGCCAGGCGCACCACGCCATCCGTGTGCACGCCTTCCGCCCGCAGCCCCGCCAGCGCCTGGCGGCCGACGTCGTCGTCGCCCACCGCCGCCACGAGCCGCACGCGCGCCCCGACGCGCGCCGCCGCCACGGCCTGGTTGGCGCTCTTACCGCCGTTCTTGCGCTCGAAGACGCCGCCCGTCACGGTCTCACCGGGGCCGGGAAGTCGCGCCACGAGGGCGACGAGGTCGACGTTGACCGAACCGACGACGATGACCTCGCCGGGTCCCCGCTGAGCCTCCACGGATCCAGAGTAGCGCCGTTGGCGGCGAGGGTCAGTCGGTCGTGGCGGGCTGCGCAGGCGGTACGCCGATGCGATAGGCCACGAACGATCCGGACTCGAGGCGGGACATGACGACGACCTCGTCGCCGACCTTCAGGTCGCTGAGCTTGGCCGGCTCGCGGTCCTTCCGAACCCTGGTCTCGTCGGTCGTCTTGAGCGTGACGGTGCGGCCGTCCTTCTCCTTGACGCTGATCGTGCCGCCGCCGATGGCGGAGATCGTGCCGTGGTCTACGGCGAAGGTCACGATGCCCTTGTCGGGCAGATCGACGGTGGCTTCGAGGTGCACCAGGCGCTGCAGGCGATGAAGGAGGCGACCCGCACGATGGCCGAGGCGCTCGGCGGCCGTCGCGTCAGCGTCGCCGGGCAACGGACCGGGGTCGAGGAATGCTCCCAGGCCGATGGCCTCGGACGCGGCCGGTGGTGTGGCGGTGTCGGTGGCGAGGACGAGGCCGGCGCCGAGGGCGCCGAGGACGACCAGGGCAGACGCCACGAGGGCGAGCCGCCAGCGGGGGATGCGATCCACGGTGAGAACCTCCAGGGATGCGATGTTCGGGCGGACGGTGCCGCCGCTCGTGGGAACCTTCGGCCGGTCCGGTCAACGTGGCGACCCGCGCACGTAAACGCTCGGTAAGGCCTCAGCCGGGTAGCTTCAGGGGCTCCCCGTCGCGGACGACGATCGCGGGCTGCGACTCCCCAGGCGGGAACCAGGTCGCGGCCCCTTCGCCGACGCAGCGCCAGTCGCGTTCGGAGCCGACGAGCGCCGTCCGCTCGGCCAGCCCCAGGACGCCGAGGCCGGCCGGGGCTTGCGCGCGGAGGCGGTCGACGGAGGTCTCCGCTCGGAAGTGGGGCACGACGACCAACCCCGGCACGAGCCCGAGGCCGGGCACGCCGCCATCCGGCGTCGGGCACCAGGCCCCGAGCGCCATGGCACCGGCGCCCGCGCCCCATACGGCGGCGCCCCGCGCCCGCGCCGCGAGGATCGCCCGCCAGGCGAGCGTATCGCGCAGGATGGCCGATATCAGGTCCGGATCGCCGCCGGGCAGGACCACCAGGTCGGCACTCGCGATGAGCCCGGCGACCGCCCCCTCCTCCGCCGAGAGCCGGTCGACGACGCCGGCCACGTCCACGCGAATGAGGATGTCGTCCTCGGCGGCCACCTCGCGCAGGAAGCGGCCGACGCTCGCCGCCACGAGGTCGGGCCGGCCGCGCGCCGCGGCCGTGGGCAGGATCACGACCCGCCGCGCCGCCGGGTCGCCGGCCGTGCCCGGCAGGCACGCCCGCGACCGTTCGAGGGCCGGGACGGCGGCCAGCTCGAGGAGCGTCCGTGCGACGCGTTCGTCGCCGGGCATCGCCTCCCCGCCACCGTGCAGCGCGATGGGCGCCTCGACCATGGCCGCATCCTAGACCGCCCGGGCACTGCGGGCAGGCGATGTCGTAGACTCTCCGACGGTCCGCCGGGAGCCTGATCCGCTCCGCGGAGTCCACCGACCCGGCGCGCACAGCCCGGGCTCCTGCCGTCAACCAGCCGCCGTGGGGTCCCCGTGTACCGACTCACCGAGCTTGCCGTCCGACGCGCCTCCGTCACCTTCCTCCTGGCCGCCGCGGTGTTCGTGGCCGGCATCCTGTCGTGGGGCAGCCTGAAGTCGGAGCTTCTGCCCGACATCGACTTCCCCATCGTGACCGTCATCACGCCCTATTCCGGCGCGGGCACCACCGACGTGGCCGAGCAGGTGACGAAGCCGGTGGAGCGAACGCTCAGCGGGGTCGCGCGCGTGACCTCGCTGCGCTCGACGTCGGCAGCGGGCCTCTCCATCGTCGTGGCCGATTTCAGCTACGGCACGGACATCAAGGCCGCCGTCGCCGACATCGAAGCCAGCCTGCGCTCGGCCGGCCTGCCCTTCGGGGTCTCGCCGCTGGTCACGACGCTCAACATCAATGCCTTCCCCATCCTCTCCTTCACCGTCCAGGGCAGCGGCTCGACCGAGGTCGGGGCGCTCGTGCGCGACCAGGTCGTGCCCGAGCTGGCCGGCATCCCCGGCGTGGCCAGCGTCGACGCCACGGGCGGCGACCTGGAGCGCGTCGAGGTGATGCTCGATCCGCTCAAGCTCGCCGCTTCGGGGATCAGCGTCCAGCAGGTGAGCGGCGTCCTGCAGGCCAACGACCTGACCTCCCCATCGGGGACGATCGTCAACGGCGAGGCGACCCTGCCGGTGACGACCAGCCATCGCTTCCGGACCATCGACGAGATCCGCGACCTCATCGTCGGCTTCGAGCAGGTGCCGCCTCAGGCGGAGTCGGGCGCACAGCCGGCGCCGAAGCCGATCGCCATCGGCGACCTGGGAACGGTCGAGTTCGCGCGCGACCCTGCGGCAGGCACGTCGCGCACCGACGGCACGCCGTCCGTGGCGCTCTCCGTGGTCAAGTCCAGCGACGCCAACACGGTCGACGTGACGAAAGCGGTCGAGGCACGCATGGCCGACCTGAAGGACCGACTGGACCTGACGGTCGTCTACGCCTTCCGCAGCGCCGACTTCATCGAGCAGTCGATCGAGGGCCTGGTCCGCGAGGGCGGCCTGGGCGCCGCGTTCGCCGTCTTCATCATCTTCATGTTCCTGCTCAACGTGCGCAGCACGCTGGTGGCCGCGATGAGCATCCCCCTCAGCGTCATGGCCGCGCTGCTGCTCATGCTCGTCGGCGGCGTCAGCCTGAACATCATGACCCTGGGCGGCCTGGCCGTGGCCGTCGGCCGGGTCGTCGACGATGCCATCGTCGTCCTGGAGAACATCTTCCGGCACCACCGCGCCAACCGCGAGCCGATCCGCCAGGCGGTCATCGAGGGGACCCGAGAGGTCGCGGTGGCCATCACCAGCTCGACCATCACGACGGTCGCGGTCTTCCTGCCCATCGGTTTCGTGGGCGGTCTCGTGACGCAGTTCTTCCTGCCCTTCAGCCTGACCGTCACCTTCGCGCTGCTGGCCTCGCTCGCGGTGGCCCTCACGGTCGTGCCCGTGCTGGCCTACTTCCTCGTGCCGCGCGTCAAGCACGCGCCGGGTGCCGGCGAGGTGGGTGCCAAGGACACCTGGGTGCAGCGCATCTACACCCCGCTCCTGCGGCTCGCCCTGCGCTTCCGCGGGCTGACCCTGGCCGTCGCGGCCGGCCTGTTCGCCGTCTCCATGGCCCTCGTGCCGCTCATCCCGACCGCCTTCCTCAACGTCGGCTCGGACAAGATCCTGGCCGTCATCGTCGCGCCCCCTGCCGGCACGACCGCCACGGCCACGCTGGCGCGCGCGATCGAGGCGGAGAAGCTCATCGACGCCGACCCGACCGTGATCACGTACCACACCTCGGTCGCGGGTGAGGGCGACACCGGCTTCGCCACGGTGCAGTCTTCATTCTTCGGGCGCAGCGCCAGCTCGGCCACGATCCTCGTCACGCTGGCCGACACGGTGGACCTCGACGAGGCCACCCGCGACCTCCTGGCGAGGCTCGCGCCGATCGACCGCGACGGTTACAGCGTCAGCGTCGGCCAGATCACGAGCGGCGGCGGCCGGCTTCAGGTCGTCGTCGCGAGCGACGACGCAGCGGCTCTGGACGCGGCGACCAACGCCATCACCGCCGCCGTCAAGGGCATCCCCGATGTCGTCAACGTCAGCAACGACCTGGCCGAGGAAACGCCCGAGCTCCAGCTCCGCGTGGATCCGAACAAGGCCATCGCGCTGGGCCTCACGACCGACCAGGTCTCGCGCCTCGTCCGCGGCGTCCTGGCCGGGCAGACGGCGATCCGGGCCGTCCTGGACGGCCGGCCGGGGACGACGCCGGTCTTCGTCCGCGTCGATCCGGCGGCGATCACCGACCCGGCGGCCATCCTGCCGCTGCTGCGGGGCACGGCGACCATCGAGGAGGTCCAGGCCCAGGCGACGATCACGCGTGTGGACCAGCGGCCGTCGGCCACGGTGAGCGGCGACGTCCTGGCCAAGGACACCGGGGGGACCTCGGTGGCCGTCCAGAAGGCGATCGACGCACTCGGCCTGCCAAGCAGCGTGACCGTGGAGCTGACCGGCATCACGCAGCAGCAGACGGAGGGCTTCAGCAGCCTCCTCTTCGCCATGCTGATCTCGATCGGCGTCGTCTACATCGTCATGGTCGTCGTCTTCGGCAGCCTGCTCGACCCGTTCATCATCCTCTTCAGCCTGCCCCTGGCCACGATCGGCGCCTTCGCGGGCCTGCTCCTGACCGGCCGCGCCATGGGCATCAGCGCCCTCATCGGCATGCTCATGCTGATCGGGATCCTGGTCACCAACGCCATCGTCTTCGTCGACCTCGTCGAGCAGCTGCGGCGCAAGGGCTACTCGATCGAGCACGCCCTGGTCCACGCCGGCCGGACCCGTGTGCGACCCATCCTCATGACGGCCCTGGCCACCATCCTCGCCCTCATCCCCCTCGCCCTCGGGCTCAACCAGGGCAGCATCATCGCGGCCGAGCTGGGCACCGTCGTCATCGGCGGTCTCTTCACCTCGACGCTGCTGACGCTCGTGGTCGTGCCCGTCGTCTACTCGCTCGTCCACGGCGGCCGAGCCCGCGTGGCCCGGGCGATCGGCCGCGAGTCGCACGAGGAGCCACACCGGGAAGCGCCCACGGCGTGAATCCCGGGGAGCGACCATCGGTCCTGCTCGTCCCCGGTTTCCTCGGCTCGCCACCCATGTACGGCCGCATGGCCGACCGCCTCCTCGCTCGCGGCGCGGCCAGCGTGGCCGTGGCGCCGGTCTGGACACCCGACTGGATGCTCGCGGCTGTGGTCGGCTTCGGGCCGCTCATGCGCCGCACCGGCCGGGCGGTCGCCCAGGCCTACCGGCGCGGCGGCGCGCGACCACTGCTCGTCGTGGGCCACTCCGCGGGCGGGCTGCTGGCCCGCCTGGCGATGTCGCCGGAGCCGTACCAGGGCCACTGGGCGGGGGTGGCCGAGGCGTACGGGGCGCTCGTCACGCTGGGCACGCCGCACCGCATGGACGACGCGGCCGGGCGGCCGTTCGGCGCCGGCTTTGACGCCAGCCGCTACCTCGATGCGATCATCCCCGGCGCCTGGTTCGCTCCGCGGACTGCGTACCTCACCGTCGGCTCGCGGTTCATCGCGGGTGGCCTGCCGAACGACCCCGATCTGCGGCGTCGGATCGCGGGGCGCGTCTACGCGTTGCTCGGCGGCGAGGCGGCGCGGGCCGACTGGGGCGACGGCCTCATCCTGGAGGCATCGACCCACCTCGACGGTGCGCGCAACGTGATCCTCGAGGGGATCGTCCATCCGCCCGGACTGCCCGTGCCGTGGTACGGCTCGGACGAGGGGCTCGACGGGTGGTGGGACCTTGCCGTGGAGGCCTGGCGGGACGGACTGCGAGCGCGCGGCGCGCGATGACCGCACCGCGACATCGCCGGCCTGATACCCTCGCGCCGCGGCTCGGGCGTCCTCACCGGGCCCGCTCCAGCGGAGGGGTTCGATGGTCCAGCTGTTGATGTTCCTGCACGTGGGCGCGGCGATCATCGCCTTCGGCCCCACGTTCGCCTTCCCCATCCTCGGGGCCATGGGCGGCAAGGAGCCGATGTTCGCGAACTTCGCGACGCGGGCCTCGGAGGCCATCGAGAAGAAGCTCGTCCTGCCCTTCGCGCTCTCGATGCCCGTCAGCGGCATCGGCCTGATCTGGTTCGCCGACGTCGACCTGCTGTCCACGAGATCGGCCTGGCTCAGCGTCGGCATCGTCGTCTACACGGCCGCGATCCTCTTCGTCCTCCGCGTCCAGGTGCCGGCCGTCGAGAAGGTCGTCGAGTTGACCTCCCGGCCGCCGGACCCGGGCGCCGGCGGCCCGCCGGCCGAGCTGCTGGCGACCATCAGGGAGGTCCAGCAGGGTGGCATGCTCCTGACGGTCGCGATCGTCGTTCTCGTCTTCCTGATGGTCTTCAAGCCGGGCTTCTGACACGTCCGTCGGCGGCAGGGCTCGGCTCTGGTGCTCATACGAACGCGGACGGAACCTTGGAAGCGCCCATGGGGCCGCGATCGCTCATCCGCGCGGCCCGTGAGCGCATGAGGGGCGTCGGGGCCGATGGCGGCGGCGACGGGCTTCTTGCGTTCCTGCCGCGTGCGGATGAGGACGAGATCGTCAAGACGGGCGGGGAGACCCCCATTTCGAGAGACCCCCATTGCAGGATCGGGCCGTCTCGGGTAGACTCCGGAGTCGCGGGGTGGAGCAGCGGCAGCTCGTCGGGCTCATAACCCGAAGGTCGGCGGTTCGAATCCGTCCCCCGCAACCAACACCGATTACTGACCAGACGACCCTTGTGCCCGCCCACAAGGGTCGTTTCCTTTGCGGGTCTCAGCCTTCGTCGGAGACGCGGAACGAGCGCGCGGCGAGCGCCGCCAGCGCCAACGCCCAGACGGCGAGGGCCATCGCTTCGAGCGGGACGACCTCTCCGCCCGGTACCAGCGTGCCCCGCAGCAGGTCGGCCAGCAGCGCCGGCGGCAGGATGGAGGCCGGGACGGCGACGAGCGCGGGCAGCCGCTCGAGCGGGACCACGACACCGCCCACGAGGAGGCAGGCCAGGTAGAGGCCGTTGGCGAGCGCGAGCACCGTCTCGGCACGCAGACTGCCCGCGAGCAGGAGCCCCAGCCCGGCGAAGGCGAGGGTGCCGAGGATCAGCCACGGCGCTGCGGCCAGCAATGCGGCCGGGACACCGCCCTGCGGATCCCAGCCCAGGAACCAGCCCGCGATCGTCACGAGCAGCAGCTGGAGGGCGACCGTGGCCAGCACGCTCGTGGCCTTGGCGGCCACGAGCGCCCAGAGTGGGAGCGGCGACCCGGCGAGGCGCTTGAGGACACCGGAGCTGCGCTCGAAGGCCGTGGCGATGCCCAGCGACACGAGCCCGGTGGAGATGACCGCCAGGGCCAGGATGCCCGGCACGAGCTCGTCGATGCGGCGGATCGACTCACCTGCCGGGGCGGGCAGCAGCGGCACCTGGGCGAGGAAGACGAGCAGCGCGACAGGCACGATGAGGGTCACCAGGAGGTTCTCGCCACGGCGTGTCGTGAGCAGCAGCTCCATGCGGGCTTGCGCGAGGTAGGCGTTCCAGGCCAGGCGGGGCGTCACGTCGCGGCTTCCTCGCCGGTGAGGCGCAGGAAGACCTCCTCGAGGCTTTCGCGTTCGACCTCGAGGGCCAGCGGCTCGAGGCGCTTGGCCCAGAGCCACGCGCTGAGCTCGACCAGCAGCTCTCCGGGCGAGCCGGTGGCGAGGCTGTAGACGCCGTCGCGCAGGCGCCGCACGCCGCCGACGTGTACCAGCCGGCCGAGCGCGGCCGCGTCTGTCTCCGAGAGCGGCCCGATCAGCTCGAGACGGACCGAGCGGTGCGTCGCGCCTTCCCGCCCGGCCGGCGGGGCGCGCAGCTCGGCAGGGGTGCCCAGGCCGACCAGCCGGCCGGCGTCGATGATGGCCACCCGGTCGGCCAGCGCCTCGGCCTCCTCGAGCAGGTGGGTGGTGAGCAGGATCGTCGCCCCCTCGCTGCGCAGCGCGCGCAGGAGCTCCCAGGTCGAGCGGCGCGCGGTGACGTCCATGGCCGCCGTCGGCTCGTCGAGGATGGCCAGCTCCGGCCGGCCCACGATGGCCAGGGCGAGCGCCAGTCGCTGGCGCTCGCCGCCGGAAAGGGTGCGGTAGCGGTCGTTCGCGCGCGGCGCCAGCCCCACCTGCTCGACGAGCATGCCCGGCTGGAGCGCCGACGCGTAGAAGGCGGCGAAGAGGCGGACCGCCTCGAGGACGCGGATCTGGCTGTACAGCTCGGCGCGTTGGAGCATGACGCCGACCCGCGCGCGCAGCCGGCTCGCGTCGCGCCGTGGGTCGAGGCCGAGCACGCGCACCACGCCGCCGTCGGGCGTTCGGTAGCCCTCGACGATCTCCACGGTCGTCGTCTTGCCGGCGCCGTTGGGACCCAACAGGGCGATGATCTCGCCCTGCCGCACGGTCAGGTCGAGCCCGTCCACCACGGCACGACCGCCGTAGCGCTTGACGAGGCCGGCGATCTCGACCGCGGGGGCCGGGGCATCGACGCTCACGGCGAGGGGCTCGCGGGTGGCAGGATCTTCGCCAGCAGCCCCTCGAGGCTGCCGGAGGGTGGGGGCCCGAACGAGATGGCGCGCACGATGCCCGACCCGTCGAGGAAGAAGCTCGTGGGCACGGCGCGCACCGACCAGGTCGTCGCGGTCGCCCCGCCGGGGTCCATGACGGCCGGCCAGGGCGCCTCGTAGTCGGTCATGAAGGCGCTGGCGTTCGCGGAGCTGTCCCGGTAGACGACACCGATCACCGCCAGGCCGTCGGCGGCGTGGGCCTCGAGCGCGCCCTTGAGGAGCGGGAACTCGGTCCGGCAGGGGATGCACCACGAGGCCCAGAAGTAGACCACCAGCGGCCGCCCCCGGAAGTCCGCGAGCCGTACCGGGAGCCCGTCGAGGTCGAGCAGGTCGAGGTCCGGCGCCGGCTTGCCCTGCAGCGGATGGCCGCCGATCACGATGACGTCGTCGCCGCTCCCGCCGAGGTTCGCCGTGGCGAAGAGGAGGGCCGCCGGCAGCGCGAGGCCGAGGAGCGCCAGGGCCAGCAGGCGGCGCGGGGTCAGCGAGGGCGGCGTCGCGGTCTCACTGGGAGGTCAGGGTGCCGGTCATCGTCTGCGGGTGGACGTCGCAGACGAAGTGGTAGGTGCCCTTCGGGATCGGCGGGACCTGGTAGGTGGCCTTCGCGGGCCCGGTGATGCGCTCGCCCTCGAACAGCGCCGTCGCAAGGTCGCTGGAGGTGTAGATGGCGAAGTTGTGCTGGACGCCGGCATCGGGGTTGTCGAACTCCACCGTGAGGGGCGTGTCCGCCGGCACGGTGAGCGACTGCGTGTCGAAGCCGAGCACGCTGACTGCGGTGATCTTCAGGTTCGCGCTGAGGCTGGCGGCGGGCGCGAGCGTCGGGACCGGGTTGACCCAGGCGATGTAGTTCGGGGCGAAGAAGAGCCCCAGGCTCACGGCCGCGATGAGGGCGTACAGCGAGACGAGCCGGCCCGAGATCGCGCTCCGCGCCTCGTAGTGCGGCGGCGCATGGCCCTCCTCGGTGCCGCGCCACTCGCGTCCCGCGTCCCGGTACCAGCCGGCGATGGCGACGATGGCCATGGCCAGGCCGCCCAGCACGAACCAGAGGCTGAACACGATGCCGAACATGAAGACCGCCAGGGCGATGGGCGCGAGGAAGGGCCAGGGGCTGGGGCCGGGCAGGTGGACGCCGGGCGGCGGCGTGGGCTCGGGCCCCGGTTCCAGGGCTGGAGCCGCGGACCACGTCGGATCCTCGGCCCGCCGCCACTCGCGTCGCGCGTCGAGGTACCAGCCCACGATGCCCACCAGGACGACGGCCAGGCCGAGGCCCAGCAGCGGCAGGTTTACCAGGCCCCCGACGTCAGGGGTCGGTCCCGTGACGATCTGCCCGGTGTCGGGATCGATGACCGGGTTCGGCGCGCGATCGGGGTGCAGGACGAGCGAGGCGAAGAGCACGACCGCCCCGACGGGGATGACGAACGGCCACTTCGAGGGCCCAGGCAGGTGCGTGCCAGGGGGCGGGACACCCTCCCGGACGCGACCGATGAGGCGCGGCCGGTTGACCTCGCGGCTGCGCCACCAGGCGGCGACCACGAACAGGAGGATGAGCCCGACGAGGCCCAGCAGCAGCGCCGGGATCCACGTGATGACGTCGTTCCAGTCGGGCAGGATGACCTGGGCGAGCCAGTCGAGGAAGCCCTGGAGGAGCGACTGCAGCGTCTCGATCATCGGTCCCGGTCGTTAGGGCCGGAGGCTCACAGCTCGCGCGAGCCGCGCAGGATGATGAGGAAGGCGAAGGTCATGGCGATGCCGAGGATGATGAGCATCGTCGCCCCGGCGGGATCGAAGCCGCTGGTCCCGGTGTTCAGCAGGAGATAGACGATCCCCACCACGCCGAAGATCGCGCCGAGGAACCAGGCGGCGTAACCCTTGGTGAGCATCGCTCGCCTCCTACCTCAGGATGTAGAGCGTCAGGAACAGGAAGATCCAGACGACGTCCACGAAGTGCCAGTAGGCGCTGACCGCCTCGACCGCGACGTGGTTGCGGGCCGAGAACTGGCCGGTCATGCCGCGCGACAGGATGATGCCGATGCCGATCACGCCGCCCAGCACGTGGGCGCCGTGGAAGCCGGTCATGGTGAAGAAGAGCGAGCCGAAGATGCTGCCGTTGAGGCTGATCCCCTCGTCGGCCAGGAGCACGTAGTCGGTGGCCTGGAAGGCGAGGAAGGTGAGGCCCATGAGCATGGTCAGCGCGAAGGCGCGATTGAGACCGCGGCGGTCGCCCTTGCGGATGCGCCAGAGACCCCATTGGATGACGCCCGAGCTCGAGACGAGGATCAGGGTGGCGATGATCACCAGGGGGTTGATGGCGAACTCGACGCCCTCGGGCAGGGCCGGCCAGTGGCTGCCGTATTTCGCACGCACCGAGAAGTACGCCGCGAAGAGACCGGCGAAGAACATGATCTCGCTGGCGATGAACAGCAGCATGCCCAGCAGCGCGGTGTTGATACCGCCGTCGCCATGACCGTGCGCCAGCTCCACGGGGTGGTCGGTGGGGAGCACGTCGGTCGTCGCGGTCATCGCTGCGACCCCTCGCCGGACGGGAGCGCCGGGGCGTGGCCGGCGCCGCCGTGCTTGAGGTCGAAGAGGGGGCGCTCGGAGCGGATCTCGGGCAGGCGATCGAAGTTGTACGAGGGCGGCGGGCTCGTGGTCGCCCACTCCAGGGTGTTCGCGTCCCAGGGGTCGTCGCCCGCGGTGCGCGGCCCGCGCAGCGCGACGAACATGTTCCAGAGCAGGACGAGGGTGCCGAAGCCGATGAGGTAGGAGCCGATGGTCGCCAGCAGGTTGAGGTCCTGCCAGCCGACGTTGGGGGCGTAGTCCTGGATGCGTCGGGGCATGCCGCTGATGCCCAGCAGGTGCATCGGGAAGAAGGTCAGGTGCGCGCCCACGAACATGATCACGAACTGCACCTTGCCCAGGCGCTCGTCGAGGAAGCGGCCGGTCATCTTGGGGAACCAGTAGTAGGTCGCGGCCATGATGCCGAAGGCGGAACCGCCGAAGAGGACGTAGTGCAGGTGGGAGACGATCCAGTACGTGTCCTGGAGGGCGAAGTCGATGGGCGTCGAGGCGCTGAAGGCGCCGTCCAGGCCGCCGATGAGGAAGGACGCGAGGAAGCCCACGGCGAAGAGCATCGCCGTCGTGAAGCGCAGCTTGCCCCGCCACATCGTGGCGATCCAGTTGAACATCTTCACGCCGGTCGGTACCGAGATGAGGAACGTCGTGATCGAGAAGAAGGGCAGGAAAACGGCGCCGGTGGTGAACATGTGGTGGGCCCACACGCCGAAGCCGAGGACGCCGATCGACACCGTGGCCAGCACGAAGGCCTTGTAGCCGAAGAGCGGCTTGCGGCTGAAGACGGGCAGGACTTCGCTGATGATCCCGAAGGCCGGCAGGATCAGGATGTAGACCTCGGGGTGGCCGAAGAACCAGAACACGTGCTGCCAGAGGACGGTGTCGCCGCCGGCCGCGGGGTCGAAGAAGGCCCCGCCGTAGTTGCGGTCGATGAAGAGCATGACCAGGCCGCTCGCGAGCACCGGCACCGCGAATATGAGCAGGACGCTCGTCACGAGCACGGTCCACACGAAGATCGGCAGGCGCAGCATGGTCAGGCCGGGCGCGCGCAGCTTGAAGATCGTGGCCAGGATGTTGATCGCACCGAGGATCGAGCTGACGCCGTTGAGCAGCAGGCCGGCCAGCCAGAAGTCCTGGCCGATGCCCGCGTACTTCGCTTCCGAGAGCGGCGTGTACGAGGTCCAGCCGCCCGCGGCCGCCCCGCCCAGCCCGAAGCTGCTGAAGAGCAGCAACGCCGAGACGGGGATGATCCAGAAGGAGAGCGCGTTGATGCGCGGGAAGGCCATGTCCGCCGCGCCGATCTGGAGCGGCACGATGTAGTTGGCGAAGCCGGCCAGCATGGGCATGACGAAGAAGAAGACCATCGTCGTGCCGTGCATCGTGAAGGCCTGGTTGAAGATGTCCGGGTTCAGGAACTGCGTCCCGGGGGCCGCCAGCTCGGTCCGGATGGCCAGCGCCATCAGCCCGCCGATGAGGAAGAAGATGTAGGCGCTGGTGATGTACATGATCCCGATCTTCTTGTGATCGGTGGTCGTCAGCCACTCGTACACGCGGGATCGGGGATAGGCGCCGGCGCGAGGGGAGAGGGCGGTCGTGGCCATCGCTCCTCCTACTGGACCGCGAGGGTGCCGGTCATGTTCGGATGGATCGTGCAGATGTAGGTGTACGCACCCGCCTTGAGCGGCGGGACCTGGTAGGTGACCGTCGCGCCCGGCTGGGCGAACGGCAGGCCGATCGCGTCGCTGCCATCGGGGTTCGCCTTCAGCACGGTCACGTTGTGCTGGACCGTGAGGTCCCTGTTCTCGAAGACGATCGCCAACGGCGTGTCGGCCGGGGCGCTGACCTCGGTCTGGTCGAAAGCGGCCGCGGTGGTGGCGCTGATGTGGACTTCGTAGGCACCGGCCTGGGTGGGCGCCGGGGTGGCCTTGGCCCCCTCCACCTGCGCGGCGTACCACGCGTCGTAGGCGCCGCGATCCTCCGCCGTCAGGCTCAGGAACATCTCGCCGTGGCCGAGGCCGCACAGCTCGGCGCACTGGCCGGCGTACGTGCCCGGCTGCTCGACGACGACCTCGAAGCTGTTCACGCGCCCGGGGATGACGTCCTTCTTGTACAGGAAGCGCGGCACGTAGAAGGCGTGGATGACGTCGGCCGCGTGCAGGCGGAAGCGCACCGTCTGGCCGGTCGGCACGTGCAGGTCGGGGCCCTGCTTGCCCGCGCCGGTGAGCGCGAAGTCGCAGTCCTGGCCGGGCTGCACGTTGGTCGCGCTCTCGTAGGAGTCCGGGCAGCCGTAGCCGATGGTCCACTGCCACTGGAAGCCGACGACGTCGACCACGACGTCCGGGGCGGCGCTCTTGGCCTCGATCTTGTCCTGGGCCTGCATCGACAGGAGGAACAGGGCGATCACGATCAGGGCCGGGATGACGGTCCATGCCGCCTCGGCGATGAGGTTGCCGTGCGTCTGGACCGGCAGCCGGTCGTCACGGCGGCGGTAGCGCAGGACGGCCCAGACGATGAGCCCCTCGACGAGGATGAAGATCGCCGTCGCGATGGCGAAGACGAAGGTGTACAGGTCCTGGGTCAGGGTGCCCTGCTGCGTCACTGCCGCGGGCGGGAAGATGCCGGGACTGTCCGCCTGGCAGGCACCGGCCACCAGGGCCACGAGCGCGGCGACGGCGAAGACCTTCAGCGACCGCCGGGCGCGGTGAGGGACGCGAATCACGCGCGGCTATCTCCCCTAGGACGAGGGGCGTAGTCGCCCCGGGCGGAGGTGGGCATGCAGGCGCCTATCATACGGGCTGATGCCTGTCCACGTCGGCCGCTTCGCCACGTCCGCAGCAGCAGCGACCCTGGCCGCCACCCTGCTGGGCGTGTCGCCCGGGGCAGTCTGGGCCCACGGCGCGGGCGCCGACCAGCTCACGACCCTCTCGGCCCTGACCAGCTGGACGCTCGAGCCCCTGGCGTTGCTGGGGATCCTGGCCGCGGCGGCGGTCTACCTCGCCGCGGTGCGTCGGGTGGATCGCGTGCACCGCCTGAACCCCGTGCCGCGCCGGCGCACGGCGGCCTGGCTGGCCGGGCTGCTGGTGGTCGCGGTGGCGCTCTTCTCCTTCCTCGACGTCTACGCCGGGCAGCTCTTCAGCGTGCACATGGTCCAGCACATCCTCTTGACGATGGTGGCGGCCCCGCTGCTCGTGCTCGGGGCGCCGGTCACGCTCCTGCTGCGCGCCCTGCCGCGCGGCTGGCGCACGCGCCGGGCGATGCCGATCCTCGAGTCCGCGCCGCTGCGCCTGCTGGCGCACCCGGTGGTGGGCTGGACGTTCTTCGCCGGCGTCATGTGGGCCGCCCACTTCAGCCCCCTCTTCGACGCCGCACTCGAGGACGGCGGCGCGCACGCCCTCGAGCACGCGCTCTTCCTGTCGGCCGCGGTCATGTTCTGGTGGCCGGTCGTCGGGGCCGACCCGAGCCCGCACCGGATGGGGTACGGCACGCGCTTCGGGTACGTGCTGCTGAGCATGCCCCAGAACTCGTTCCTCGGCCTGGCCATCTTCTCCGCGCCGGCCGTCCTGTTCGCCCACTACGCGACCCTGACGCGCGCCTGGGGCCCCACGCCGCTGGAGGACCAGCAGATCGCCGGCGGCATCATGTGGGCGGTGGGCGACATGCTGTTCCTCGTGCCGCTGCTCTTCCTGACCGCGGCCTGGCTCCGCTCCGAGGAGGAGAAGGGCCGCCTCCACGACGAACGGCTGGACCGCGAACGTCCGGTGCGCCCCCCGTCTACGGCGCGATCGGTACCAGCACGTCCACGACGATGAGCGCGAAGAGGGCCGCGAGGTAGGTCGTCGAGAACCTGTAGAGGCGCACGGCGCGGGCGTCGGTGCCCTCGCGCCACATGCGCAGCGCCTGCACCAGGAACGCCCCGCCCAGGACGACGGCGCCGGCGAGATACAGGAGGCCCATGGGCGCGACGGCGAAAAGCGCCAGGGACAGGGCGACCATGAGGAACGAGTAGAGGGCGATCTGCTTGGTCGTCTCCGCTACGCCGCGCACCACGGGGAGCATCGGCACGCCCGCCGCGCCGTAGTCGCCGGCCAGGCGCAGTGAGAGCGCCCAGAAGTGCGGCGGCGTCCAGTAGAAGACGATGCCGACCAGGACGATCGCCGGAAGCGGGATCGTGCCGGTCACGGCGGCCCAGCCGATGAGCGGCGGCAGCGCCCCGGCCAGCCCGCCGATGACGATGTTCTGGGGTGTGCTGCGCTTCATGAGCAGCGTGTAGACGACGACGTAGAAGGCCATCGCCAGCAGGGTCAGGAAGGCGGCCAGGAGGTTGACCAGGAAGGCCAGCTCGGCGAAGGCGAGAACGCCGAGGGCAAGGCCGAAGACCAGCGCATCCTCGGGCTCGATGGCATGCGCCGGCAGGGGCCGCCGTCTCGTCCGCGCCATGATCAGGTCGATGTCCCGGTCGAGGACCTGGTTGATCGCGTTCGCTGCGCCGGCCGCCAGCGTCCCCCCGAGGAGCGTCCAGAAGACGAGCGCGAGGGGCGGGATGCCGCGTGCGGCGAGGACCATCGCGGGCACGGTGGTGATCAGCAACAGCTCGATGATGCGCGGCTTCGTGAGCGCCACGTAGGCGCGCAACTTCTGGGCGCGCGAGACCGGCGCGGCCCCATGGCCGGCCTCGGAGGCACCGCTCCCGGACGCGCCGGGCCCCATCCGCGGGACGGCGGCCACGATCCGTGCCTCGCAGTACGCGTAGGCCGCGGCCGCCACCAGCAGCGCCCAGATGGCGGCGCCGAGCGCGAGGTGCAGGGCCACCGACCACGCCGCCAGCGTGGTGAGGATCTGCGCCGCGCCGACCACGACCTGCACGGCGAAGAGCGCGGCGGCGGTGCCGGTCAGGGCGAGCAGGGTCGGTCGCGCGCCCAGCGGGCCCCACGCGCCGCTCCCCCAGCGCCGCCAGGCGATCCAGCCGGTGAGCAGCATGACGACGCCCACCACGGCGGCCACGATGCGATGCAGGAAGTGCGACATCTGGAGGGCGGCGATGGCCGGGTCGGCGGCGAATGCCGGCAGCAGCGCGCCGCCGGGGAAGAGGGGCCATGCGTCGCCGAAGACGAGGGCGGCCCGGGTCGCCGTGACCTGTGAGCCGAAGAGGAGCAACCCGTAGACGGCGAGCGCCGCGAAGGTGGCCAGCAGCGTGAAGCGTTGCGTCGCGCCCCGGGCAGGCAGCGTCGTCGGGTAGCGCACGCGGACCGCGATGTAGACGAGCGAGGCGAGCACCACCATGGCCATCGCCAGGTGCGCCGTGACCGACTCGCCCGAGTTGCCCGTCTCCACCGTGATCTTGCCGAGGTAGGCCTGGAAGCCGGTGAAGACGAGGGCCAGGACGGCCGGGACGACGACCGAGCGACGGCGGTAGCGCATCCCGGCGACGACGACCACGGCGAGGACGAGCAGACCGACGACCGCGGCCCAGGTTCGGTGGATCCACTCGATCCAGGCCTGCGGGTCGTCGAGCGGTGGCAGCACGCCGCCGTAGCAGAGCGGCCAGTCGGGACAGCCGAGGCCGGAGTTCGTGACCCTCACCACGGCGCCCCAGACGACCAGCAGGTAGGTGGCCGCGGCCGTCAGCAGGGTGAGCTTCTGGAAGCGGGTCATGGGCCGGGGGATTCTACCGCCGCGCAGGCGCGATGCACCCGCACCAGCTATCGTCCGGCTCGATGCGCACGCCTTCCGCCCTCGGCCTCCTCGCCGTCGCGATCGTCCTTGCCGCGTGCGGCGCGACCGCCCCTCCAGCCCCGACCCAGGGCCCCCCGGCGAGCGGCTACTCCGGCTGGCCGATCGGCCCCGACCCGAACGCCTCGATGGTGCCGCTCATCGTCAGCTCGGAGCTGGTGTCGGGTCCCAACCGCTTCCTGTTCTCGCTGACCGATGCGAAGAACGCGCTCATCGCCGCCCCCGACCTGGCCACGACGGTCCGTTTCTATGACCTCGCCGCGGATCCGGCCACGCCCGTGACGGAGACCGACGGCGTCTTCATCTGGACCGTGCCCGACGAGATCGGCCTCTACCACGCAGCGGTCACCTTCACCCGCGCGGGACCCTGGGGCGTCGAGGTCGTGGCCGCGAAGGCCGGCGGGCCCGACCTGGCCGCGCGAGTGGTCTTCGACGTTCGCGACACGGGCACGACGCCCGCGCTGGGATCGAAGGCGCCCTCTTCCGATACGCTCACCGCGGGCACGCCCGAGGAGATCGCGGCCATCTCCACCGACGACGATCCGGACCCGGACTTCTACCGCGTCTCGGTGGCGGATGCCCTGGCCGCCGGCCGGCCCTTCGTTCTCGTCTTCGCCACGCCGCTCTTCTGTTCGAGCCGCACCTGCGGCCCCACGCTCGATAACGTCAAGGGCATCGCCGCGCCCTACAAGGACCGCATCGACTTCATCCACGTGGAGCCATACAAGCTGGAGCAGGTGAGCGGCGGGCTCCAGCTTTACGTCGACGCCAGCGGCGGCTTCCAGGTCGTGCCCGCCGTCGCCGAGTGGGGCCTGCCCACCGAGCCGTGGGTCTTCGTCGTCGCCGCCGACGGCACCCTGGCCGCGAAGTTCGAGGGCGCCGTGGGCGCCGACGAGCTGCGCGAGGTGCTGAACGCGCTCGTCGACGGCTGAGCCGACGGCGCCGGCTCAGGTGGCCTTCGTCCCGCTGGAGCCCGGGGCCTCGACCGCGAGGCCGGCGGCGCAGCCGGGGCAGGTCGCGGCTCCCGCCTCGTACGTGGGGAGGTCGAGCGACCAGAGTGCCTCGACCGGGTAGCTGTGGCCGGTCACCGGCGACGTGACGTGCGTCGCGCCGCCGGAGCGGTCCACGATCACGGCGGCGAGAACCAGCTCGGCGCCTGCCGCCTCGATCGGCGACAGCATCGCCAGCAGCGAGCCGCCGGTGGTGAGGATGTCGTCCACGAGGAGCACGCGCGAGCCGGGGTCGACCCGGAAGCCGCGCCGGAACTCGCGCCGGGCGGCCCCGGAGGCGTCCTTCACCTCCTCGGCGAAGATGCCGCGCAGACCGAGCTGGCGGGCCGTCTCGAAGGCGAGGATGACGCCGCCGGTGGTCGGGCCCACCACGAGATCGACCAGCGGGCGCCCGTCCGGACCACGCACCCGGTCGGCGAAGGCCGCACACAGCTCGCTCACCGCGCGGGGGAACTGGAGCACCTGGAACTTCTCCACGTAGCGGTCGCCGTGGCGGCCGCTCTTGAGCGCGAAGTGGCCGGCCCGGAGCGCCCCGGACTCCAGGAAGAGCGCCTCGACGCGCGCCGCGGACAAGCTCATGGCCGGTACTCCACGCCCTTGACGCTGGGCCGGTCCCTGCCCTTCGGCAGCGCCACGCCCACCAGCTCACGGAACGAGGCCAGCCCGTGCTCCGCACAGTACGCGGCGAGCTCATCGATGAGGCGCTCGGGCAGGAGCGGGTCGGCGAAGATGGCCGTCCCCACCTGCACCGCGCTCGCCCCGGCCATGAGGAAGTCGAGCACGTCGTCGAGGCCGCTCACGCCGCCGATGGCGACGACCGGCACGCGCACGGTCTGCGCCACCTCGTAGACGATGCGCAGCGCCACCGGCTTGATGGCCGGCCCGGAGAGCCCGCCGTACGTGTTGCCCAGCAGCGGACGGCGCCTGCGCCTGTCGATGGCCATGCCCGAGAGGGTGTTGATGGCGCTGATCGCGTCGGCCCCGGCATCCTCGATGGCCTTGGCGATGGCTCGAACGTCGGCCACGTTGGGTGAGAGCTTGACCATCAGCGGCAGGTCGGTGGCACGCCGCACGGCGGCGGTCACGGCGCTCGCGGCCTCGCGATCCACGGCGAACTGGAGGCCGCCCTTGCCGACATTGGGGCAGGAGATGTTCAGCTCGATGCCGGCCACGCCGGGCACGCCGTCGAGCCGGCGCACGACCGTGACGTAGTCCTCGATCGACTCGCCGGCCACGTTGACGATGACCGGCGTCTGCCAGGTGGCCCACAGGCCCGCGTACTTCTCGATGACCGCGTCGACGCCGGGGTTCTGCAGGCCGATGGAGTTGAGCATCCCCGCCGGCGTCTCGGTCACCCGCGGCGGCTCGTTGCCGAAGCGCGGCCGGAGGGTCGTGCCCTTGCAGCAGATCGCGCCCAGGCGCTGGACATCGGCCACCTCGCCGTACTCGACGCCGTAACCGAAGGTGCCCGAGGCGACCAGGATCGGGTTGCGCAGCGCGAGCGCCCCGGGCCGTGCCGGCGCCAGGTCGACGCTGAGGTCCACGTCGGCGACGCGAGACGGGACCGGGATGGCTGGAGCGTCGCTCCGGGCCGGTCCGCGCGGGCGCGCCTGCACTGGCCCGGCCAGCGCGGGTCTGCGACGCGGCGCAGCGTAGGGGTCGGCCGCCGTGGAGCGGTTCGTGACGACCCGCTTCTTCGGCTTCACGCCGGCTCTCCCCAGGCGATCTCCTCGGCCGCGAAGACGGGGCCTTCGCGGCAGACGCGCACGGGACCGTCCACGCCGTGGATGACGCAGCCCAGGCAGGCGCCGACGGCGCAGCCCATGTTCTGCTCCATCGAGACCTGCAGCCAGGCTCGGCGACGCGCCTGCGCCGAGCCGGAAGCCGCCGAACTGCGGGTCCGACCCCCCTTGCGCCCGAGGTGCGCCACGCCGAGCCGCTCGTCGCGGCCACGAGCCAGCCGGGCGAGGGTGGCGAGCATCGGCTCGGGACCGCAGGCGAAGGCCTGGTCGGCCCAGGCCTCGTAGTCCGCCACGAGGTCGGTCACGTAGCCGCGGTGCCCTAGGGAGCCGTCATCGGTGGCGACCACGTACTCGACCTCGTCGGGCAGCAGCGAGGTGGGGTAGACCTCGGCCGCGCTCGCTGCGCCGAAGAGGAGCGTCACGCGCCGGCCGGCCTCGAGCGCCTCGTCGGCCAGCGCTCGCACGCCGGCCATGCCCAGCCCGCCGGCGACGAGCAGGACATGGCGCGTTCGGGGGTTCACCTCGAACGGCCGCCCGAGCGGGCCGAGGATGTCCAGCCGCTCGCCCTGGCGGGCACGGGACATCCATTCGGTGCCCTTCCCGGTGACCCGGAAGTGGATGGTGACGGTGCCCGTGGCGCGATCCACGGTGTTGACGCTGAACGGACGCCGCAGCACGAGGCCCGAGTAGTCGGGCGTGCGCACGTGGATGAACTGACCGGCGCGGACGCTTCCCGCCAGCGAGGGTGCGTGGTAGGCCTGCAGCCACTGCGCGGGCAGGATCTCCCGGCTCGAGATGAGCTCGGCGTCGAGGAGGCGCATGCCGCGAGCCCGGTGTCGGGTCAGGCGGGGCTGTCCCCGTCCTGGTCGAGCTCGGGCGCCACGCCCGGGAAGGCCTCCGCGATCGACTCGGCGAGGTCGCCGAAGACGTCGGTCGGGTCGTAGAACTGGACCAGCTCCTCGGGATCGTCGAGCTGGCGCCAGTTGTCCGGGTCCTCTTCGGGGAGCACCTCGGCGTGGAAGTGGCCGTTGTCGCGGAACGTCAGTCGCTCATCATCGTCGTCGACGATGATGAGGTCGCCGAGCTGGCCGGCGAGGTCCGCCGCGGCGGCCTCGAACCGCTCGATGAGCCGCGACTCCGAGTCCTGGCTCCGCTCCTGGAACGACAGCGCGAGGTCGTAGAGGCGGGCGGCCGCCTCCTCCCTGGTGGTCGGGGGCCCGGCGCCCTCGCGTGCCGCGGCCCAATCGTCGGCCGCGCCGGCGTACGGGTCGCTGCGCTCCTCGGGCGCGATGCCGGCCGCCTCCATGAGCTCGTCCGTGCCCGTCGGCTCGGCCGGAAGGCCCGCCGCCTCGCGAGCGGCATCGGCGAAGGCGGCGTAGATCTCCGCCGCGTTGTAGAGCTCGACGAGCTCCGCGGCAGATTCGATGACCTCGGTCTCCGAGACCCATTCGCCCGTCGCCTCGTCCTGGTAGCGCGTGCGGCTGCGGAACGATCCGTCCGGGGCGACCGAGAGGTAGTCGGGGTCGTCGTCGATCAGGACGAGGCCACCGACCTCGGCGATCCGCCCGGCATTGGCCTTGAGGAAGCCGTCCAGCTGCCGCGCAGCGTCGACGAGGAAGCTGCTGCGTTCGATGGCGGCCTCGTTGGCGATCTCACCGAGGACCGGGTTGGAGCCGCTCATGACGTCCTCCTACGGGTGGTATTCAAGGTCGGAGCCCATCCGTTCCCGGAGGAACATCGAGTGGTGGCGTTCGAACAGCCACTCGCCGGCGCGATGACCGAGCGCGCGCGTGCCCTCATCCGCCTCGAGCTTGTCGATGGCGGCGTAGTCGGGCAGCTCGTAGAGCATGACGTTGTCGAAGTCCCACCCGTACGCGACGTTGTACCAACCGAGGAACGTGATGCCGAACTTCCTCTCGTAGTCACGGACCTGGCGCGGGAAGACCTCGCGCATGAAGAACTTGAAGAACGCGTCGCGGCCGCGGCGGATCGAGAAGAAGGTGGCCAGCACGGGCACGGTCGCGGGGCCTCCTCGGAAGGCTGGGGTGGGTGTCCCTATTGTCGCACGCTCGGCGGAGCGTCCGCCGGGGGCGGTTCGGCCGCTTCCGGGGTCGCGTCGGCGCCCGTGGCCGCGTTCACGATCTCGCCCACGGTCTTCGTCGTGCCGGAGCGCAGCGGACGGCGGCGCGAGCGGCGGTCGGCGGCCACCAGGCGCAGCAGGAAGATGACCGTCTGGCCGGTGAAGAGCGTCAGGATCAGCGTGGCCGCGAGCATGGCCGTGGTGAGCCAGGCGGGCCAGGCGTTGACGACGCCGAAGGGCGTCAGCACGAACAGGGTGAGCAGCAAGACCGCCTGGGTCCAGAAGCAGCCCAGCCCCGGTCCGCGCACGGGGTCGAGCGGCGCCCCCTTGTACTCGGGGCGACGCGGTTCGGGGGAGGTCGGGGGCGGCTCGTCGATCACGAGCCGGGATGGTACCGCCTGCGGAGCGTGAGGCATCTCGACGGCCGCGGATGGTACCCGCGGTCACGTCGGGAGCGGGCCGGAGCGCCCGTGACAAGCGCTGCCGGTGGCCGGAGAATCATGGCGCAAACCGCTCACGGAGGAAGTCGCGCATGCCTCCCTGCACCGGCGCCGTCCACCTGCGACGCGCCACCGAGGCCGACGCCGCAGCCATGGCGCGCATCCAGGTCTGCGCCTCCCGCGTCGCCTACCGTGGCCTGCTGCCGGACGAGCTGCTGGCGGCCATGACCGAAGCGGAGCGCGAGCGCGCCTGGCGCCGCGAGATCCTCCTCCTGCCCGAGGAGGTGCGACCGACGGTGGCGGAGGTCGAGGGACGGATCGTGGGCTTCATCGGTGCGCTGCCCAGCGCGGACTCCGACGCCCGGCGTGATTCGGAGCTGACGGTATCGGTGGATCCCGACTGCTGGGCGCACGGCGTGGGGCGCAAGCTCGTCGATCACCAGGTGCGCCTGCTGCGCCACCTCGGACGGGAGGAGGCGACGACCTGGGTGATGGCCGACGACCGGCCCGCCCGTGACTTCTCCGAGGCGCTCGGCTGGAAGCCGGACGGCTGCCGGCGAACGCGCACGATCGGCCACTGGTCGACCGAGGAGGTCCGCTACCGGCTGGCCCTGCGCTAGCCGGCGTCGAGCCCTGGGTCGAGGTACGCGAAGCGCCCGCCGGCGACCGTCAGAAGGACGCGACCGCCCAGCTCGCGGCCGAGCAGCGGGCTGTTCTTGCCCTTCGAAAGCAGGCCCTCTGCGCTGACCATCCAGCCTTCGCTCCGATCCACCAGCACGACGTCGGCCGGAGCCCCGATCTCGAACCCCGCTGGCCCTCCGGCGCCGGGCGCCGACCCGAGCACTCGCTCCGGCCCGACCGTCAGCGCACGCGTCGCGGTGGGCAGGTCCAGGACGCCGGCGTCCACGGCGGCGAGCAGCAGGCCGAGCCCGGTCTCGATGCCCGAGATGCCGTTCGCGGCCTCGCCGTATTCGACCGCCTTGGCCACCGCGGTGTGTGGCGCATGGTCCGTGGCGATCGCGTCCACCGTCCCGTCGCGGAGGCCGGCGGCGAGGGCTGCGGCGTCGGCCGGCGTGCGCAGCGGCGGGTTGACGCGCGTGGCGGTGTCGTAGGGCGCGGCCTCGACCGCGCTCCCGGCCCACGGTGCGGCGGCGGCGTCCCAGGCCCAGCGGCGGTCGCCGGCCACCCAGCCGTCGTGGAGCGCGAGGTGGTGCGGGGTCACGTCGCAGGTGACCGGCAGGCCGGTCGACTTCGCCCGGCGGATCAGGTCGAGCGAGCCGGCCGTGGAGAGGTGCGTGAGGTGAAGCCGCGGACGCGCCCCGGTCGGAGCCGCGCGGCAGACCTCGTCGAGGATCGCCAGGGCGCGCGCCACGGCTGCCTCCTCGCCCGCCCTCGGCCAGCCGCGCAGGCCGAGGATCGTGGCCACGAGTCCCTCGTGCATCTCCGCACCGGCGGTCAGCAGCGGGTCCTGCGCATGCTCGACGACGACCCGATCGAGCGCGCCGGCGTAGGCAAGGGCGTTGCGGAAGAGGGCCGCATCGGCGACCGGGGAGCCGTCGTCGCTGAAGCCGGCGGCGCCCGCGTCGGCCAGCTCGCCCATGGCCGAGAGCCCCAAGCCCCCGCGACCGGCCGAGGTCGTGCCGTAGACGTCCACGCGGACCGGCGAACCGCTGGCAGCCGCCGCGGCGAGGACCTGCCGCAGGACGCCGGGGCCGTCCACCGGCGGGGTCGTGTTGGGCATCAGGCAGACGCGCGTGAAGCCGCCGTGCGCCGCCGCGGCGAGCCCGGTCGCGATCGTCTCCGCATCCTCGTCGCCCGGCTCCCGGAAGTGCGCGTGGAGGTCGGTCAGTCCGGGCAGCACGAGCAGTTCCGGCCGCGTGCCTGGCGCGACACGGCCGCCGGCCCAGCGCAGGTCGGCGATGCGGCCGTCCTCGACGAGGAGCGAGCCGACGCCCTCCCGACCCGTCCACGGGTCGACCAGCCAGGCGCGTTCGAGCTCCAGCCGCTGGCAGCGCTCGCCGGCGCGCGGATCGTCAAGCCCGCCGACCGCGCTACGCCGGGGCATCGGCGCTCTCAGCGGGGCGGCCCCCGGCCAGGAGGTAGAGGAGCGCCATGCGCACGGCGACGCCGTTGGCGACCTGCTCGGTGATGACCGACCGGCCGCTCGTGGCCACGTCGGGGGCGATCTCCACGCCCTCGTTCATGGGGCCGGGGTGGAGCACGAGCGCCTCCGGCCGTGCGGCGCGCAGGCGCTCGGCGGTGAGCTGGTAGCGCGCGGCGTACTCGCGCAGGGAGGGCAGCAGGCCGGCGGCCATGCGCTCCTGCTGGAGGCGCAGCGTCATGACCGCGTCGGCGTCGCGCAGGGCCGCGCGGAGGTCCGTCGTCACCGTCAGGCGCCGGTCGCCGGGGAGGGCACGGGCCAACGCCTCGAAGCCGCGCAGGAGCGTGGCCGGGCCGCACAGCCAGAGATCGGCCCCTGTCGCGGTCAGGGTCCAGAGGTTGGAGCGCGCCACCCGCGAGTGGAGGATGTCGCCGAGGATGACGATCTTGCGGCCGTGCAGGTCGGCGCCCGGCAGGCGCTCGCGCAGCGTGTACAGGTCGAGCAGGGCCTGGGTGGGATGGGCGTGCCAGCCATCGCCGGCGTTGACGACGTGTCCGCCGAAGATGGATGCGGCGAGGTACGGGGCACCGCTGCGGGCATGGCGTATGACGAGCACGTCCGCGCCGAGGGCCTCGATGGTGCGCACCGTGTCCACCAGCGACTCGCCCTTGGCCACCGAGCTGCTGGAGGCGGCGATGTTGACGATGTCCGCCGAGAGGTTCTTGGCCGCCACCTCGAAGGAAACGCGGGTGCGCGTGGAGGCCTCGTAGAAGATCGACGTGACCGAGACGCCGCGGAGCGTCGGCACTTTGGGGATGGGCCGGGCCAGGACGGTGGCCATGGCGTCCGTCGTGCGCATGACCGTCTCGAGCTCGTCGAGCCCGAGGTCGGCGACGTCGAGGAGGTGGCGATGGCGCCAGGCCGGAGGGGTGGGCGTGGTGACGGCGGGTTCAGCGATCACGCTCCAGCGCCCTCCCGCTCGAGCCGGTCGATGTCCACGCCGTCTTCGCCCCCGTCCGTCTCGGCGACATGGACCTTGATGGTCTCCTCACGCGAGGTGGGCACGTTCTTGCCGACGTGGTCGGCGCGGATGGGCAACTCGCGATGGCCGCGGTCCACGAGCACGGCGAGGCGGATGGCCACGGGCCGCCCGAAGTCCATCAGCGCATCCATCGCCGCGCGGACGGTGCGACCGGTGTACAGCACGTCGTCGACGATGACGACGGTCAGGTCGTTGAGGTCGAAGGGCAGATCCGTGCCCTTGACGACCGGCTGCACGGCGACGAGCGAGAGGTCGTCGCGGTAGAAGGTGATGTCCAGCGCACCGACCGGCGGACGCACACCCTCATGCTCGTCGATCGCGGCGGCGATCCGCCGTGCGAGGGGGACGCCGCGCCGCTGGATGCCCACGAGCGCGAGGCCGGCGGTGCCGCCGTGCTTCTCGACGATCTCGTGGCTGATGCGTACGAGCGCCCGACGCACCTCGTCGGCGGTCATGATCTGGCGCGCGGTCACGGGTCTCCTTCCCTCTCGCCGGGCTCTCCGGGCCGGTCCATGAAGGGTCCCGCAGAGGATACCAGTGCGCGACCGGGCGCGGGGCTCAGAAGGCCAGTAGCGCCTCCGCGGAGTCGAGCGTGCGCAGGCGCAGCGAGCCGTTGCCAAGCTCGCCCCAGCTGGCCACCCACAGCTCCCCGTCGCCGCCCGGCAGCGGGGTGACCCAGACGACGCGGTCCGCGCCCACGGCGAAGGAACGCTGGGCGGGCGTCGGCGCGACGAGCACCTCGCCCTCGGGGTTCGTGGCACTGGGCACGGAGCGGACGATCAGCGTGCCGCCCGCCTCCTCGCGGTCGACGCGTGTCCAGATGCCGTAGGCGGTCCCCGTCGTCGACCAGCGCACGACCCAGTCGCTCGTGCTGCCGCTGGCCGCCCGCGGCTGGTCCAGCGCGAGCGACGCGTCCGGCGACCCGGAGAGGGACGGCGAGCCACTGGGCGAGCCGGCCGGAGCAGGTCTTTCGTCGGCGCCGCCGGCATCGCCCGGTGTCGGCGCGGGCGCGACGGTCGCGGTGGGCTCGGGGCCGAGCGGTGGCGCGTCGCTCGCGACCGGATGGTCGCCGGGGCTCGTGACAGGCACGCCCGAGGGTGACGCGGACGCCACAGCGGCCGCCGCTGCGGCCGCGTCGTCCGCAGCCCACGGGTCGATGGCCGACCAGCCGGCGATGAAGAGGCGGCCGCCGGCTGGCATGACCGCCTCTTCCTGGGCTTCCAGCCGGCCCTGCCAGTAGACGACCCAGTGGCGGGTGGGGTCCACGGACGGGAGCCACGCGTCGGCCAGCTCGACGGCCCGCTCTTCGCCGCTGGTCGGGTCGATGACGACCGTGGTCGTGGTGAGGGCCGCGGCATCGGCGCTCGCATCGTCTGCGGCCGCGATGCGACTGACGACGATCCGGTCGCCGGCCCACGAGGCGAACGTGGAGCGATGGTCGGACGTGAGCGGCACCGCCTGTTCGTCGCCGGGCCGCCAGGTGTAGACGTCCGATCCGGCGCTGCCGTCGGCCGGCATGGCGCTCAGGGCGAGGATCGTCCCGTCAGGCGACCAGGCGGCCGGCGCGCCGGTACCGCGCATGGCGCTGAGGATGGGGTGCGCCTCGGCCGTCGCCGGCTGGCCGGACGTGGGGGATGGGATGATCGACGGCGCGTCGGAACCGGTCCCGGGCGTCTCGTCGGGGCCGTCGGTGGGCATGACGGTGGGGGTCGCGGTCGGGTCGCCGCTGGGCTCGACCAGGGGCTCGGTGGCGGTGTGGGTCGGCTCGGTCGGCTCGGTCTGCGTGCTCGGCGGGGCGGAGCCGTCGGGCCCGATCGTTGGCGACGAGGTCGGTTCGGGCGAGGGCGCGACGGGCAACGCGACGATCGCGAAGATCTCCTCGCCGAGCGGGTCGCGGCCGGCGATGAAGAGGTGGCCGCCGCCGCCCAGGGCGAGCTCGCGGGCCGCCACGCCGCCTCCGAGCCGAACGACCGGCCGGCTGGAGGGCCCTGCGGCGCAGCTGATGCCCGGCGGCGGGCAGACCTGCGCCACGTCGGCCCGATACAGCGTGAGCTGTCCGTCGGCGATGTCGAGGAAGGCGAGCTGCTGGCGCGGGATGGCGAACGGCGTGGCCGAGGCGACCTCGGGAAGCGGTCCCTGGGCGAGCGGCCCGCCGACGAGGAGCAGCACGACCAGGACGCCCACGAGGGACCCTATGGCCACGCGGAGCTGGCGGTGGGCGCCCGGGCGGTCGAGCTCGAGCGTCGGCGCCGGGAAGGGCCGGCGGCCCTCGCGGGCGACCTCGTGGTCGATGGCCGCCCGCGTCCGCGCCCAGAGGTCGCGTGGCGGATCGATCGCCGACAGTGCCCGCAGCTGCTCGTGCAGGGCCGCGTAGTCCCGCTCGACCACGCGACAGGCCGGGCAGGCCGCCAGGTGCGCCTCCAGATCCGCCGCCTCCCGCGCCGGAAGCGGTGCATCGAGCCGCTCGGCGAGGAGCTCCCGCAGGCGGACGTGGCGGTCCGCGCTCACCGGTCGTCCTCCGCACGCTCGGGCCGGGCCGTCTTCGCCGCATCGCGCTCGGCGGAGCGGGCACGTTCCAGGGCGAGCGCCTGGCGCAGCGACTCGCGGGCGCGCGTGAGGAGCGCGCGTGCCGCGACGTGGGAGACACCCAGCGCGGCCGCCAGCTCGAGGCCGGTCAGGTCGTGCACCTCGGCGAGGAGCAGCGCGCCGCGCTGCCGCTCGGGGATGGCCGCCAGGGCCCGCTCCATCTCGGCCGAGAGCCGGCCGTGGAGAGCGATCTCCTCGGCCGAACGGGCCGAGCCGCGCGACTCGCCGGTCCAGGGCACGAAGCGCACGATCTTGCGCCGGCGCAGCTCGTCGAGGGCGGTGCGGTTGGCGATCTGGTAGAGCCAGGCGCGCGCACGGGACGGTTCCTCGAGCGAGTCGAAGGCGCGATAGGCCTTCACGAATGTCTCCTGCGCCAGGTCGGCGGCCAGCTCGTCGTCGCGCACCATGCGTGCCAGGTACGAGTAGATCTCGCCGCCGTGGAGCCGGAACAGCTCCTCGACGACGGCCCGCGCGGTCGCCCGGTCCCGGGTCATGTCTGCCTGCCCCCGCAGGGCGACGCTTCGTGCGAGCAACGGTCCTCCCGTCGGCGATGGTCGGCGGCCAGGATCGGGCCGCTCGACCGGAGGTCGCATGGATCGGGTGCGCGCTCCAACGGCCTGTGACGGGCGGGGGAGCGGCGCTGTGACGCCGCTGACACGGGCACGCTCTTCCTCAGCGCCGCGGCGCGTCCCAGCTGGCCGCCGGCTCGCGCAGGCCGGCTGCCTCCAGGAGCACCTCGACCGCCGCCTCCGGGCTGACCGGGTTGACCGGCAGCCCGGTGCCCAGCTCCAGGCCGGCGATCTCGCGCAAGCGCGGGTGGATCTCCCAGTGCCAGTGGTAGGTGTCATCCACGCGTTCCCGCAGTGGCGCCGTGTGCAGGACGAGGTTGTAGGGCGGACCCTCGAGCGCGTCGAGCAGCCGCAGCACCTTCTGCAACGTCTCGGCGGCGCTCGTCAGCTGGGCATCCGTGGCGCGTCCGAAATCGGCCTCGTGGTGGCGGGGCACGACCCAGATCTCGAACGGCGAGCGCGAGGCGTACGGTGCGAAGGCGACGCTCGCGGCATCCTCGAAGACGAGCCGCTCGCGGCCGGCCACCTCGTCCTTCACCAGGCGGCAGAAGGGACAGACGCCCTCGCGGATGAGGTAGCGCGCGGCGCCGCCCAGCTCCTCCCCGATGCGGTGCGGGATCTGCGGCAGGTCGTACGTGTCGAAGCAGAGGTGGTTAGTCAGCGCGCCGGCCTGCCGCCCGTGGTTCTGCACGACCTGGAAGTACTCGGTCTGGGCGGCCGCGCTGGCGGCCACGATGGCGTCCCGGGCCCCGCGCAGCATCTCCACGACGATGGCCGCGGACTCGTGGGCGAGGGGGCCGTGGTGCTCGGGCGGGGCGACGATCGTGCCCCAGGAACCGACATCGGCGACCAGCCCGAGGCCCGGCTGGCGCGCGTCGATCCCGGCCTCACGCGCCTCCTTCTCCGTGCCCGCGACGGTGAAGGCGTTGGTCTTGAGGAGCCGGTGACGGACGCCGCCCCCCGCTGGCTCGACGCAGTTGCCGCACGTCTCCCTGTCCCGGACCGGCTCGGCCGCGCGCGTGAACCGCGAGCGCTGGAAGTCGCGATCCACCACCACGGCCACCCACCAGCCGGTGATGGCGTCCCGTCGCAGCTCGAACATGCCGCCGGCCATCTGTTCAGGCCTCCGCGCCGACGAGGACGGGAGCGCTCGCGGCCTCGAGCGCACGGGCCAGCGCCGGGGCGAAGCGCTCGGCGGCGTCGCGCACGCTCGCGGTCGTCGGGGCCTCGATGGGCCAGCGGGCCTCGCGGGCGATCGAGGTGACCTCGGCCTCGGGCAAGCCGCAGGGGTCGATCAGCTCGAAGTCGGCCAGGCGCGTGGTGACATTGAGGGCGATGCCGTGGTAGGTCACGCCCCGCTCGATGCGGATGCCCAGCGCGCCGATCTTGCGCGGCGCCGGGCCCTCCGGGTCGACCCAGCAGCCGGGGGCGCCCTCGCGACGCCCGGCCCGGACTCCGTAGGTGGCGCACGTGTCGGCCATGGCCGCCTCCAGGGAGCGCACGAACGGCCGCAGGAGGATGCCCCGGTCGGCCAGGCGGACGATGGGGTAGGCCACGAGCTGGCCCGGTCCGTGGTACGTCACCTCCCCGCCGCGTTCCACGCGGATCAGCTCGATGCCGCGCGCGGCGAGCTCCTCGGGCGAGGCGCGGACGTGGGCCGGGTCGGACTGGCGGCCGAGCGTGAGCACCGGCGGGTGCTCGAGCAGCAGGAGCGTGTCCGGGACCTCGCCCGCGGCGCGCGCCGCGACGAGGGCGTGCTGGCGCTCCCAGGCCGCCCGGTAGTCGATCCGCCCCAGCCACTCGACCGCGAGGTCCACGCGGTCACGATACCAGCGTCCGGTTGGCGGGCGGTTCCCGGCCAGGCGCGTTGTGTGCCTAGTGAGCAACACCGCCGCCAGCGCCGCGGCCGCCGCCGGCCACGAGGCTGCCGGCACCGAGCCGCCAGGCGTGGAACCCCTGGCGCCTGAAGGCCATGGAGGCCAGCCCGAGGGGAAGCCCAGCTGCGTGGCCCCTGACCTTCGCGAATGCCCGCAGCGGTAGCCGGCGCGAACGGAGGCCGGTGCGGCCGGACGCGTGACGGTCGCGTACGCACCGTGACGTTGGTCAGGGGCCTGCTGGCCCGGACCACCCGTCCCGCCGGCTACGGCTTCCGCGAGTGGCGTATGTCATGGGCGGGCCGGCCGCCATGGCCAGTTGGGGTATCGGACGTCATGACCGAGTTCCAGCGGTTCCCCGCCAGCCGTCGCCCGAATACACTCCACGGATGCTGCGCTGCTCGTCCTGTGGCGAGGAGAACCCGGAGCGCTTCCGGCACTGCGGATACTGCGGCGCGGCCCTCTCGTCGGCGCCTCCCGCTCGCGAGACGCGCAAGACGGTGACGATCCTGTTCACGGATGTCAGCGACTCCACGACGCTCGGCGAGCGGCTCGACCCTGAGTCGCTGCGCGACGTGATGGGCCGCTACTTCGCCAGCATGCGCGAGGTCATCGAGCGCCACGGCGGCACCGTCGAGAAGTACATCGGCGACGCGATCATGGCCGTCTTCGGCGTGCCGATCCTCCACGAGGAGGACGCCCTTCGCGCCGTCCGCGCAGCGACCGAGATGCGCATGGCCCTCGAGCGTCTCAACGACGACCTCCGCAGCAGGCGCGGCGTGACGCTCGAGACGCGGACGGGCATCAACACCGGCTCCGTGGTCGTCGGTCCCGGCGGTCCGGGCGAGGCGATCGTGGTCGGAGATGCCGTCAACGTCGCGGCCCGTCTGCAGTCGTCCGCGGCGCCCGGCGGGATCCTGATCGGTGAAGCGACGCTCGAGCTGGTCCGAGACGCGGTCGAAGTCGGCCCGGCTGAGTCCCACGAGCTGAAGGGCAAGTCGGGCCCGGTCACCGCGTTTCGACTGCTTCACGTGGCCGCAGGCGCCGAGGGCCGCCTCCGCCGCCTCGACGCCCCGATGATCGGTCGAGAGCGCGAGCTCGTGGCACTCCGCCAGGCGTTCGAGCGTGCTGTCGAAACGCGTTCATGCCAACTCATCACGATCATCGGGGCGGCCGGGGTCGGGAAGAGCCGCCTCGTGGCCGAGTTCTTCGGTGTCGTCCGGGATCGGGCGCGGGTCGTCCGTGGACGGTGCCTGTCGTACGGCGAGGGCATCACGTACTGGCCCGCCGCGGAGATCATCCGCCAGGTCGCCGGCATCGCGGACGGCGACTCGGCCGACCAGGCGCGGGCAAGGATCGATGCCTTCGCGGCCGGACTGCCAGAGGCCGGGGCGATCGCGCGCGGGCTCGCCGGGATCGTCGGGCTCGATGCATCGGTAGCGCAGGATGAGATCACGTGGGCGTTCCGTCGGGCGCTCGAGCGCGTCGCCGACGAGCGGCCGCTCGTCGTCATGGTCGACGACATCCACTGGGCCGAGTCGGTCCTGCTGGATCTGCTTGCCACGGTGGCGGATCTGGCGAGTCAAACGCCCATGCTTCTCGTCTGCCCGGCGCGACCCGAGCTCCTCGACGCCCGAGCGGGCTGGGGCGGCGGCAAGGCCAACGCGACGACCGTCCTCCTCGAGCCGCTCGAGGCGGGCTCTGCGCTCGAGCTCATCGACGCGCTCGCGCCGGGTCGAGCCTTGGCTGAAGGGGTGCGCGTCCGGATCGCGGACGCGGCCGAAGGCAATCCGCTGTACGTCGAGGAGTTCCTGGGCATGCTCATCGACGATGGGCTGTTGGTCGCCGAGGCCGACGGCTGGACGGCCACAGGCGACCTCGATTCGATCGCGGTGCCGCCGACGATCCAGGCGATGCTCTCGGCGCGTCTCGACCGCTTGGCCTCGGATGAGCGCGCCGCGGCCGAGCGGGCGTCCGTGGTCGGCCGCGTCTTCGAGCAGTCCTCGCTCGTCGCGCTCTCGCCCCCCGCCGATCGGGCCGATGTTCCGCGGAGGCTCGAGGCGCTCGTCCGCAAGGAGCTCATCCGTCCCGACCGCTCGGGGTTGTCCCAGGGCGAGGCGTTCCGGTTCCGTCACCTCCTCATCCGAGACGCGGCATACGACCGGCTGCCGAAGGCGGAGCGCGCGGAGCTGCACGAGCGCTTCGCGGACTGGCTCGAAGTCGCCGCCGGCGACCGGCTGGGCGAGGTCGAGCCCATGGTGGGCTATCACCTCGAACAGGCGTTTCGCTACCGCCAGGAGCTCGGTCCGGTCGACGAGCGAGCGCGGGCGGTCGCCCGACGCGCCGCCGAACGGTTGATCGCCGCCGGTCGGCGAGCGTTCGAGCGGTCCGACACATCGGCCACGGCGAACCTGCTGGGCCGCAGCGCGGCGTTGCTGGAGCCGGCCGATCCCGTGCGCGTGGCGATCCTGCCGGACCTGGGTCGCGTTCTGAATGCGATCGGCCGCTTCGAGGACGCCCAGGCCTGCTTCACCGAGGCGCTCGAACGCTCGGAGGCAGCCCGAGACGAGCGGACGCTCGCGATCGCGCGGGTCCTCAGCAGCTTGCTGGATCTCGGCCCCGACGCGACGCCGGAGGACCGCCGCCGGATCGCTGACGAGTCGGCCGCGGTCTTCGAGCGCCTCGGGGACGATCGCGGGCTGGCGCTCTGCTGGAGGCTTCGCGGTTATGCCTCATGGGAGGAGGGGAAGGCGGCCGGGGATGCGGCCGCGGCCGCCCGTGCGCTGGGGCACGCCCGCCGCGCCGGCGACCGTCGCGAGGAGGCGATCATCGCCGGCGACCTCAGCGCGGACCTGGTCCAGGGCCCGACGCCGGTGGCCGAGGGGATCCGACGCTGCCAGGAGATCCTGGCCGAGGCTCCGGACGACCGGGGGATCGAGCTGGCCATGAGCCATGCCCTCGCCCACCTCCATGCCCGGCTTGGCCAGTTCGAGTCAGCGCGGCCGCTGGCCGCGCGATGCCGGGAGATCGCCGTCGAGGGTGGGGAGCGGGTCACGGCCGCCATGATGACCGAGGTGAGCTGGGACGTCGAGATGCTGGCGGGCGATCATGACGCCGCGGAGCGGGCCATCACGGAAGGCCGCGACGAGCTCGCGGCGATGGGTAGGCCGAGCGCGATGCACGAGAAGTTCCGCGCGCTCTCCCGACTCGCGCTGGGGCGCACCGTGGATCTCGAACGGTTGCTCGAGATCACGGCGCGGGAGTCCGATCCGGTCGCGCGGGCGAACACCGCGCGCGCCGTTGCGCTCGCCCGCGCCGCGGCGGGCGAGCTGGACCAGGCCGAGGCTCAGGCCCGATCGGCGGTCGAGATCCTGGCGGCGACCGACTTCATCACCTTCCATGCCGATGCCGAGCTGACGCACGGGGACGTGCTCGCCACAGCCGGCCGCCGGACGGAGGCTCAAGCCGCGTACCGCGCGGCGCTCGCCCTCTACGAGCAGAAGGGCAGCCTTGTCGGCGTCGGGGTGGCCCGGGAGCGCCTCGCCGGATCCGCCTGAGGGGACGGTCGGTCACGGCGCAGGCGTCGGGTCCGTTGGGGTCGGCGTGGGTTCCGGTGTCGGTGGCGGCGCCGTCGGCGTCGGGTCCGTTGGGGATGGCGTCGGCGTCGCCCCACCGGTCGGCGTCGCCGTCGGCTTCGGGGTCGGCTGCGGCGTGGGGTTCGGGCGGCAGCCGCCCACACCGCCCGTCGTGGCCTTGCCCGGCAGCGGCGCCGGGGCCTTCAGGTCGTCCGGGGGGAGCGTGCCGGGCTCCGTGAAGAGGCGCGCGGCCAGCGCCCCGATGGCCTCGAGGTCCGGGACCTGGATGGAGCCGCGGCCGTCGAAGCCGCTGCGCACCAGGGGGTGGGCGATGACCGCCCGATACGTCTGATCGCGACCGACCCGGCTGGCCCAGACGGCGAGATCCGGCACCATGCTGCGTGGGATGTCGGTCTTGACGGCCCGGCTGAGCGCCTCCAGCAGCCCGATCGGATCGTCGAGGAAACGACCCTTGACGACGGCGTCTCGGACGCCGGAGAGGATCTCCTGCTGGCGCGCCGCGCGCGTGAAGTCCGACTCGCCGGCCGGATGGCGAACGCGGGCGTAGGCCAGCGCGGCGCTGCCATCGAGGTGGTGCCGCCCCTTCGTGATGGAGAAGCCGCGCGTGTAGCCGTACTCGTCGTAGCTGGCGTCGCAGAAGCCGCGGGCCACGTTGACGTCGATGCCGCCGAGCTTGTCGATGACGTAGACGAAGCCGCCCAGCGAGACCTGGGCGTAGTAGTCGATCCTCACCTGGAGCAGCTCGCCGAGGGCCGCCATCAGCACGTCCTGGCCCTCGGCGCTGGAGCCGGGGAACTGTGCCGGGTTGCGGCGCGCGTACGAGACGAGCGAGTTGATCTTCTCGGCGAACGTGCCGCCGCCGGGCAGCGGCACGTCCACCGTGTCGCGCGGCACCGAGACGAGCGAGACGGTGCCCGCGACCGGGTCGAGCGAGGCCACCACCATCGTGTCGGTCAGGAAGGTCCGGCGGCCCACGCCCGCGTCCACGCCGATGACGAGGACCGTGATGCGCTCGGGGCCGGGGGTGGGCGACGGCGACGCGCCCGCCGGCGGCGTGAGGCCGGGGACGGCGGTGGCCCCGGGGCTGGGCGAGGGCGGGACCCAGGCGCCCGACGGCACGTCATCGCCGACGAAGACCGCGTCGGCCGTTTCCCGCACGGCGTTCGTCACCGCCAGCGCCCAGCCCTGCGGCGCCACGATGAAGGCGACGAGCAGCGCGATGGGGAGCAGGTCCCGCCGCCCCGGGCGAGGCAGGAGCGGATCGAGGACGCTGGAGGCCATCGCCGCCAGGCGCCAGGCGATGAGCGCGGCCTGGACGCCGAGCAGCGCCCATAGGACCTCGGGCTCGACGAACGAGGCCGCGAAGCGCACGGGGCCCAGGGCAGCGAGCGCGACCGCCGCGCCGACCACGAGGGCCACGACGGGCAGGCCGAAGAGGGCCGCCAGCCGCCGCCGTCCGGCCACGAGGTGGCCCAGGCCGGGGACCAGGGACGAGAGGACAGCCGCGATCCAGCGCCGGCGGGGTCTCAGGGGAGCGGGGATCGGGGCGGCAGCCTCGTCGGGCGTGTCGCCGCCGGGTGTGTCGATCACGGGCGCGAAGGGTAGCAGAGGGACCCGACCGGGGCCTCCGGCGTGCGCGGGAGCGAGCAGCGGCCCGCGTCAGCGCCTCGGGAGCGCCTCCGAGGCCTCGCGCATCCGCTCGATCACGACCGCGCCATCACCGGCCGCCTCGAGCAGGTTGGGCTGAACGAGGTCGACCATGACCGTCGGGTGCAGGCGGACCTGGGCCGGTCGCGCGCCCACGAAGGTGATCTCCACGATGAGGCCCTCGACCGTCTCCTCGGAGCGCGTGAGGTCGAAGACGAGGTTGCCCAGCGAATAGAGGACCGGGCTCCCGTCGATCAGCTCCATCGCGCCAGCCCAGTGGCTGTGGCTGCCCAGGACGAGCGTGGCACCGGCCTCGACGAGCGCCCGGGCGTGGTCCCGCTGGGTCCGCGTCGGAGTCGCCGTGTACTCCACGCCCCAGTGAGGGAGGACCACGACGATGTCCGCGCCGGCATTCCGGGCAGCGGCGATGTCGCCCCGGTAACGGGCCGCAACGAGACCGGCCGTGCCGGCGCGCTGCGTCGCGGCGCGGCCCGAGGGCCGGACCGCGTCGTAGCCGAGGACCGCGACCCGCTGTCCGGCAACCTCGAACCAGGCGGGGGCATGGGCGGCTGCCCGGTCCCTGCCCGCGCCGACGTGGGCGATGCCCAGCTCGTCCAGGTGGCGGACCGTCTCGACGACGCCACTCGGGCCCGCGTTGCCGATGTGGTTGTTGCCGATCGTGACGGCGTCGATGCCGGCCTCCCTCAGGCCGCCGAGGAGCGCCGGATCGAAGGTGAAGACGAGCCCATGCGGGTGCCAGCGGAAGGCTTCGACGGCCGGCCCCTCGAGGTTGACCAGGGCCAGGTCGGCGTCCCGGAACAGGGCCCGCACGGCACCGGCGTGGCCCGTCCGCCGCACGACCGGCAGCCGGTAGCCGGCCGCGGTGCAGCAGCGCCGCCCCGTGATCTCCGCGAAGCCCCCGTCCCAGGGGTAGCCCGCGCCCTTGCCCTGCAGGACGCTGCGCCGGTAGATCGATCGGTCGAGCATCACGTCGCCGCCGGCGACCAGGGTCCACGTCGTGGCCGGGTCGAAGGACGGCGGGTCGGTGCCGGGCGCCGCCGGCACGAGCAGCGGCCAAGCGGCGACCTCGTGAATCCGCCCGTTTCCGAACAGGTCGACGCCGTCCATGGCGAGGGCACGCACGTCCGGCGTCACTTCGCCGGCCGGGAGCAGGCCCAGCGTCCGTGGATCGGCGTTCACGGCGGCGCGGATCGCGTCGGGGCTCGCGGCCGTCGCTCCCGGCAGCGTGCCGGCGACGAGCACCCGCACGTAGCTGCGACTCGTCCCGGCCATCGCCGCGTCCAGCTCGGTCCGCGCGATGGTGGACCTCGTGGACCAGAAGCCCACGACCGGCACGAGCGCGACGAGTTCGGGCGACGGGGCCGGGCTCGACGTCGCCGTGAGCGTGGAGCTCGGCGCGGGGGCGGTGGTGGCGCGTGGCGAGGGTTGGTGTGTCGGGGCCGGGGTCGGGGTCGCCGTCGTGCAGGCGATGGCGGCCGCAGCCAGCGCCGCTGCGCCGATCCATCGCCGAGCCATCCGGGATCCTCGCACGGGCCCAGCGTAGGGCCTCGAGCCGTGAGCCGAGTCCGCGGCAGACCGCGAACGCGAGGACCAGAGCGGGTTCCAGCTCATCCCACCACGCAGCGCCTGAGCGCGAGCCGGGGGTCGCCTTCCGCGGCGGCTGGCCGCGATCGGTCTGGGCCGGCCGGCACTGGCCGGATGCCGTCATCGGTGGCACGATTCGGCGGTGTCTCGACCTCACGCGGGTGAGCGCCCGCGGTGGTCCGGGGCGAGATGCCGGGCAGGGAGGTGATCGGGATGGTCGGCAAGACCCGCGACCGGATCGTCGTCGAGTCGGAGAAGGTGGGCCAGCCCGCCCGGGAAGGCGACATCCTCGAGGTCATCGTGGCCCCCTACGGGACGCACTATCGGGTGCTCTGGGACGACGGGCACGAGAGCACGCTCTGGCCCACCGCCGGGAGCGCCCGGGTCATCCCCGCCCCGAAGCGGCGCGCGAAGTAGTCGGCGCGCGCTACCCGTTGGCCGGGGGCCGGTACGGCAAGGCGTCGAGTCCGGCTTCTCCACATTCCGTCCCCCCCGCCGCTTGTTTCGTGGACAACTCGACAGGCTGGACCGTCCGTTGGTGGACAAGTCCCTTGTGCGGGTGGCTTCGAACGTCCATTCTAAATCTTGCCCGAAGGGGCCGACATTCACTGTCGAACCGGCCTGGGGAGCAATCCCTGGGGCGGTCCCGGGAGACCGGACCGACGACCGCAAGGCCGCCGGCCACGGGCCCGGCGGCGGATCGACGATCGCGAGCAATCGCGATGGCCGATCGGCAGTCGGCAGACAGCCGGTTCCTGCGGGCGCTTTGCTGTCCGGCCCCGGTGGACGCCGTCTGTTTGGCTATCGCGCCGACGATGGACCGGTGACGTACCCGACCACCTCTGATCCTCTTGGCTCCGGGATTGTCGCGACCTCGCGGGTCGCCGCTGGGATCTGTTCGAACGAGATCTCACGCGCCGGTAAGCGTGACAGGGGAAGGCGCTAGCAGCTGACGTGCAGGATCGCTGCCGTGTCATGGAGATCGGCACCCGAGAGCAGGACGCAGGCCTCGTCCGTCGGCAGGGCGACCAGCTCCACCCCCCGACGGGCCGCTTCCGCGACGACCGCCTCGTCGATGGGCAAAGCGCCGTCGAGGCCGGTCCCGACCACCAGCCGGCGGCACGCCCAGGGGATGGGCTCCAGGAGGCTGAGCGGCGTGTGCCCGTAGCGGTCGCGGAGCGGCCGCGACGCCTTCTTCTTGCGCCGGTTCACGCGCCCCCGCTCGACGACGACGTCGTGGTCGTACCGCTGCCCGTCGATCTCGACCAGGCCGAACTCGATGAGGTGTATCTGCATCGTGCTCCGTCGCGCCTTCGTGGCGGTGTCAGGACGTTGCCGCGCGGTCGTCCCGCGTTGGACCGCCGTCGGACCGATGGTAGTATCGAGGCCTCCCGAGCGGGAGTAACTCAGCTGGCAGAGTGTCTGCTTCCCAAGCAGAATGTCGCGGGTTCGAATCCCGTCTCCCGCTCCACTTCCTCTTTCGTGCTCAGCGCGACACTCTGCTTGCGCGCACGACATCTCAGTGGTCGTGCAGGATCCGCTCCGCGCGCGTGCCACAACGCTCAGGTTGAGGGGCGATCGGGCGGAGAGTGGAAGCCATGGCCGCTCGCCCCGCAGCGAGCGCGGTGACCGCGATGACGGGGGCGTGAGCTGCCGCGTGACGACCCCCGAGCGACTAACGGCGCGGTCCAGCGCGCTGCGCTGGTGTCGTGGGCCCGAGTCCTCCGGGCGCGCCAGAACGACAACGCTCACGAACGGCTTCGACGCCCGCCGGGCCTTGTCCTCAGTGACGGCTCGATCGTCGCCTGAACACGTCGTCGCACCCGCGCGACCGGCCGGGGGTCCGGCTACTTCTCGATGTAGACCGTCGCAGGCGGGATCATCCCATACCGCTCCATCGCCTCCGCCATCTCGGCAGAGGCCGCGGTCTGGGCCGCCTGGAAGGCCTCCATGTCGGGGACGTCCCATGTGCTGGCGACGCGGTTGCTGCCATCCATCGCGACATAACTGGTCCCGTCCGACGCGACGGCGGACATCTGGGCGATGAGCTCCGGCTTGAACTTCAGCCACGCCTCGACATCCTTGACCGCCGCAGTAACCACTATCCTCGGCATGCCGTCTCCTTCGGGAAGCGCGCCTCGAAGCCCTATGGCCAAGACGCCGACCCAGTGCAGGGCCCGATTCTGGGCGGGGCCCCTGAGCAGCGTCAAGGCACCTGGACTCGCCGATCGTCATCGTCCCGGACTGTCCAACGAGGCGTCAACAACTCGGGCCGATCCAGACCTGGGCCGGCGAAGACCCGGTGAGAATGACGCATCAGGACACTCTAACTACTCGAGTTTCGCTCGCGCTTCCGGGCTCGTGCTACTACGCTAACGAGGTCAGCACTTCCCAAGCAGAATGTCGCGGGTTCGTTTCCCGTCTCCAACTCCCAACTCCCCTCTGTGCTCAGCGCGACGCTCTGCTTGCGGGTGCGGCGTCCCGGTGGTCGTACAGGATCGCCTCGCGCGAGTGCCACAACGCTCGGGTTGACGGGCGATCGGGCGGAGAGAGGAAGCCGAGGCCGCTCGCCCTGCAGCGACAGCGGTGACCGCGATCACGGGGCGTGAGCTGCCGCGCGACGACCCCCGAGCTACTGGCGACGCGGTCCATTGCGCTGCGTTCGTGTCGGGGGCCAAGGGCCCTCCGGGCGCGCCAGGCGACTGACCTGCCGCGACGCGGATGCCGTCGTGACGAAGGGTCTTTGATGCACGGCGGACCCGGGTCGCAGCCTCGGATCTGGGCAAGATCGGTCACCCTCCGATCCGTCAGTCGTAGGCCGTGCCTTGGGTGGCGCGCCGCCCGAGGTCGACGTCAGCCCCGCCGCGCCGGGCGCGTCGAGCGAAGCGTCTCCACGAGCGCCCGGGCATGCTCCTCGGCTGCCAGCGGGCATCCGCCCGACCTGCCAGGATCACCCTCGCACGCGGATCCAGCTCGGCGGCTATGCGGCTTCGGGGCGTCCACCTACGAGGCCGAGGTGGACTCCGCGGTGACGCAAGCCAGCCACTCGCGGGCGGCACGCGGCGACTGGAGGCGCACCACCGCGAGATGCTCGTTCGCCGGCTCGGCGAACAGCCGCTTGTACTCGCGGCGCTGGCCCGCGTGCGATCGGAGCGCGGTGAGGACCCCTTTCGCAGCGGCCAGAAGCTGCTTGGGTAGCCCGGCGCGCCGGCCGGTCCTGGCCGCCTCGGCTCTGAGCTCCGACGTGCGCCAGCGAGCCCTCTTGCCGAGCCTCCACAAGCTGACGCCCAAGGAGTAGTCGAGCCAGACGATCGTGTCAGCCCGGGGCCAGACCAGGTCGCGCACCGCCCGCTTGTTGCCGTCGGTCACCCATCGATCGCCGGCGATCGCAGCGCTCGTCCGCTCGCGCAGGAGAGCCAAGGGTGCCGTGCTGAACTGCGGGCCGAAGTACAGCGAGTCGAGCTCCACGTGGGGTACTCGAAGGGCGGCGGCAAGCTCGCGAGCGAGCGTTGTCTTGCCTGATCCGGTCCGGCCGACGACAACGATCCGCTCGCAGCCGGCGAGCGTGTGCATCGGATCGCGCCGCGGTCGCTTCGTCGCGGCCTCGTCGGGATGCGCGTGAACGGCGACCGTCTGCCCGTCACCAGCCCGAGACTCGGTGGCCCCATGCGTCATCGACCGGACCGCGCCTTCAGGTACGTCAACCGCGCCAGCCCTCCACCAGGTTCGCCGCGGCAGGCGAGCGCCTGCAGGGCCACCATGCTACACGCGGTATGAGCGTCACCGAGCTGCGAGCCCGGGCGAGGCACTTCGGCCGGCGCAGGGACGCGGTCCCGTTGCCTGAGCGGACGAGGCCGCCTCAGCTGTCTTGACCTTCTGCGTGGCGTCCCGCGCGTCGGCCTTGTCGCCGATGATCGCGCAGGCCGTCCGGAGCGACGGCTCCAGCCAGCGCTCCAGGAGGCGCTCGAAGGCAACGCGATCGCCGGCGCGGGGCCGCTCCTAACTATCGCTGCTTCGCTCGCCGTTCCACGCTCACGCTACAACGCTCACGAGGTCGGGACTTCCCAAGCAGAATGTCGCGGTTTCGAATCCCGTCTCCCGCTCCACTTCCCCTTCTGAGCTCACGAAGGCCCCCGGCTGCCTGCCTGAAGGCTCGCCAGCCTGAAGGACGCCGTGCCACAACGCTCCCCGGCGGGTGCGTTCGTCTGCCGCCGGCTCAGCTCCCCGCGACGATCTTCGCCACCTCGGGGCCAAGGTGGGCGAAGCCGAGGAGCACCGCCGCCACGAGGCCGATCCGGCCGATGGCGAGCAGCGCAGGCGGCCGATCAGATCGCCCCATCGCGATGCGGGCCGCCCACCAGGTCATCGTCGCCGCGCCAACCACGATGAGCGCCCAGCCGGTGAGCCCCGGCCTCACGCTCCCGAACCCGCTGGTCGAGAGGTAGAAGCTGAGCGCGACCGGGACCGCCAGGAACCCGAAGGCCGCGATCGCCCCGTAGATCAGCAGCAGGACGATCCGGTTCCCACCGGGTCTGGGCAACCTCCGCTCTATACGCTCGTCCAACCAGGCGACCGCGGCCCCGAACAGAGCGACGAGCCCCAGGAGCATGGCGACGATCGGCAGGTCCGGGCCCAGGATGACGAAGTCAGGGTTGCCCGACTGCACGAGGAAGGAGCCCCCGAGCGCGACGGTCACCAGCATCGCGAGGAGCCACCGGCGCGGGCCGGTCCCCGGGATCCACGGCGAGACGACGACCCAGACGATGCCCGCGACGATCCCGCTGGCGAGCCCGCCGAAAACCAGCAGTCCCAGCGAGCCCTGGGCAGTGACCACGCCGACCACCTCGCCGGCCTCGGTCCGGAGGCCGGTCGCATCCGGGTTGACGGCCGCGGCGATGCGCATGACGACCCGTCCGCCGAGGCCGAGGACGACGATGCCGGCGAGTGCCGCGGCAAGGCCGCCACGGGCGATGTCGCGCAGCACGTCGACGATCCGGACGAGGATCACCGACCTGGTGGGCGCGGGGGACGCGGCCGCGGACATGCGGCGAACCTTACACGCCTGACGGGCCCTCGAGAGCGGAGGAGCGCACTACTTGATCGGATCCGCCCGTAGAACGTACTGCATGTCGTTCGACAGCCTGACCCGGATCGCGATCTGATCCACGTCGTTGATCGACACAGGATTGAGAGCGAAGTCACCGATCTCGGGGATTGGGGCCGCCTCGGCCGCATCGAGTTGTCCTTGGCGATGATCGAGGCCCCACTCGACCCGGCCTCCGCCGAGCGCTGGCTGGAGCGGGCGAGCGAGGCGGCCCAACGTTCGGGCAACCCACAGGACATCGCATATCTCGCCCAGGTTCGCGGCCGCGTGGCCAGCCTCGCGGGCCGGCTGGTGGATGCACAGCGATTGTTCCGCGAAGCCCAGGCCCAGTTCCACGCGATGGACGACCATCGCTTCGAGCTCTCCGCCCAGAGCGAGCTCGGCCATGCCCTGCGGCGTGACGGCCGGATCGACGAGGCCGCGGCCGAGTATCGCCACTCGATCCACGGCTGGCAGCGCAGCGGGAATCGCGGGGCGGTCGCCAACCAGCTCGAGTCGTTCGCGTTCCTGGCGGTGGCCAGGGGACACGGCGTTCGGGCGGCGCGCCTGTTCGGGGCGGCCGAGGCCCTCCGCGAGGTCGCCGAGGCCGCGATGACCGCGCTCGAACGCGAGGAGTACGACGCCGAGATCCTCCGATTGCGCGAGGCGCTCGATGAGGGAGCCCTCAGGTCCGCGTGGGCCGAGGGGCGTCAGCTGACGGCGGATGAGGCCGTGGTGTTCGCAGTTTCCGAGTAGACCGGGCGATCCGGCTTCGGGCGACACAGGGGGCTCGGAGAGCCGTCAGGCATCCACGAAGACCGCGACCAGCTTGTCGAACGCCTGGTTCCAGCCGCCGCGTGCACCCGCGGCCCAGTCCTCGCTCGGGAAGCCGGTCTGGTTCAGCGTCATCTTCGTCCTGCCGCCGTCCAGATCCTCGAGGGTCACCGTAACGATCGTCTCCATCGACATCCCCTCGGGCATCCCGTATTGCGACGGCGGTACCGCATTGCCGTCCGCATCCGAGGGCGACTCCGTCGCGACGAACCGCTCCAGCGGCACGATCTCCCGATACACACCCGTCGTGTGGTACTCCTGCCCGTCCGGCGACTGCATGCCGATCAAGCGGCGCCCGCCCACCTGCAGATCGATCTCACAAGCGTGCGACGTCATCCCCGCCGGCCCGTACCAGCGCATGAAATGCTCCGGCTCCGTCCATGCCCGCCACACCAGCTCACGAGGAGCGTCGAACACCCGCTCGATCACCACCCCCTCATCCGCCGTACCCACCGGCGTGCTATCGCCTGCTGCCATCGTGCGCCTCCTCGATACCATCTCGTCTTTCCAGTCGATCCTCATGCCCGCGATCGGTCGACGCCCCCAGCTGCAATTCGCTCAGGTAATCGTCCAGCCGATCGAGGCGTTCTTCCCAGAGCTGGCGGTAGCGTTCCACCCAGTCCGCCACCTCCTTCAACGGCGCGGGCGCCAGCCGGCACGGCCGCCACTGCGCGTGACGGCTTCGCTCGATCAGTCCCGCCCGCTCCAGCACCTTCAGATGCTTCGATACCGCCGGCATGCTCATCTCGAACGGCGCCGCCAGCTCGGTCACCGGCGCCTCACCGTCCACCAGCCGCGCCAGAATCGCCCGTCGCGTCGGATCAGCCAGCGCCGAGAACGTCGCACTCAGGGGATCGGCAGAAGCACTCATCGTCGCTATGTATTGCACCATCCGGTTTCGTAACCATTAGGTTGAATATAGCCTCATCCATCGGCTTGTCAAGCGAACGGGCACCGAGCCGCCATCCGCCGCCCGCCGGCAGTCGGGACGGCCGGTCGCGGCCCAAGCCACGGGCCGCGCTCGCGGCGACACCCTAACTACGCCCGTTACGCTCGCCCTCCACGCTCACGCCACGGTGCTAGCGAGCTCGGGACTTCCCAAGCAGAATGTCGCGGGTTCGTTTCCCGTCTCCCGCTCCACTCCCTTGGCCCCAGGCTCCCGACGCCCGACCGGTCGAGCCTGGGCTGCTCGGTCGCTAGGCCTCGGCGATCACCCCGATCGAGACCCGGAAGCCGGCCCGGCGCTGGAGTGAGGGCATCAGCGTGCCCTGGCCGACCGGGGTGTCGCCCGGGAACCAGCGCACCCACTCCTCGTTGAACGTCTCGAACTCGGCCGGATCGCGCAGGGACCAGCTCGCCCAGACGATCTTCTCCAGCGAGCTTCCCTCCGCCTCCAGCTTCGCCTGCAGGTTGCGCAGGCACTGGTGGGCGTGCTCCTTGATGCCGCCCGGGATGGCGCGCCCCGTCTCGGGATCGACCGGGCCCATCGAGGTGATGTAGATCATCCCTCCGGCCTTGACCGCACGACCGTGCCCGACGACCAGGCGGGAGGCGTCGGCCAGCGGCGCCTCGCCCGTGGTCCAGCGTCCCTTCGGCTGGCGGGACGGCTTCTCGGGGTCCTCGGGCGGGATCCCGAACTCGCCCGGCGGGAGCTGGATCCCGCGCGCCGGGAACCGGCCCATGAAGGTCGGCCGGATGCCGGTTGGCTTGAGGACGCCTTCGATCCGTTTATCGCGGACGCCCGTCTGCTCGAACTCGAAGATGTCCTGGGTCAAGATCTTCTCGTCCTCGATCCCGAACACTTCCGTGATCCTGACGATCTTCCGGGAGCCGTCCTTGAGGCGGGCGGTATGGACGATCAGGTCGACCGCGGACGCGATCTGCTCCCGGATCGAGAGCAGCGGCAGGTCCATGCCGGCCATGAGCACCATCGTCTCCAGACGGCGGAGCATGTCCGGCGGGCTGTTCGCGTGCCCGGTGGACATCGACCCGTCTTGACCGATCGTCATCGCCTGGATCATGTCGAGGGCCTCGCCCGAGCGGCACTCACCGACGACGATCCGGTCCGGGCGCATGTGCAGGGCGTTGCGCAGCAGTTCACGGATCGTGATCTCGCCAAGGCCCTCGATGTTGGGCGGCCGTGCCTCGAGCGTGATGACGTGCTCTTGGTTGAGCTGCAGCTCGGCGGCATCCTCGATCGTGATGATCCGCTCCTCCTCGGGAATGAACCTCGAGATCACGTTGAGGGTCGTCGTCTTGCCCGAGCCGGTGCCGCCCGAGACGAAGACGTTCAGGCGGGCTTCGACGCACGCGCGCAGGAACTCGAACATCTCCGAGGTGGCCGTCCCGAACCGGACGAGGTCGTCCACGGTGTACGGCGAGGTGGAGAACTTCCGGATGGTGATCGTCGGCCCGACCAGGGACAGGGGCGGGATGATCGCGTTGACCCGCGAACCGTCGGCCAGGCGGGCATCGACCCGCGGGCTGGCCATGTCGATCCGGCGGCCAAGCGGGCTGACGATCCGGTTGATGATCCGGAGCACGTGCTCGTTGTTCAGGAAGGTCTGCGGGACGCGCTCGAGCTTCCCGCCCCGCTCGATGTAGATCTGGTTCGGGCCGTTGACCATGATTTCCGTGATCGAGCCGTCGTGGAGAAGCGGTTCCAGTGGCCCGAGGCCCTCGACCTCCCCTACGAGCTCGTCCACCAGGTGCTGGCGTTCGGCCCCGGTGAGGGCGAAGTCGTTCGCCCGGAGGAACCGGTCCACGACCCCCTCGATCGTGCCCTGGACGTCGGTCGCCGATGAGTCGAGCAGCGAGGTGGAGACGTTCCCGATCTCGCCCTGCAGGCGGAGCCGGATGTCGTGGAGCAGGTCCTCACGGGCCAGGATGTGGGTGGAGGACGAACTCGGACGCAGGACCGGCGTCGCGGTGCCGTCGTGCTGAGCGGCGATTCCCGTGCGCGCCTGCTCGAAGCGCCGGAGGAGGGACATGACCTACGCCTCCCAGGAATCGTGCTTTGGTCCGTACCGCGGGATTCTAGGCCTGACACGCCCTGGCGGTCGAGGACCCCGGCGACGGCAGAGCCTGCAGGTGGCGTCAGTCGCCGTACGTGGCCGGTCCGGCGGTGGGATCAGGGTCCTGGTCGGCGCGCCGGGGATCAGCCGTCGGCCATCGGTCGCAGCCACGATCACCGCAGACGCGGTCCGCGCCGATCTGTCCCGGCGCGCCCGGGCCCGTTACGACACCATAACTACCGGTGATTCGCTCGCCCTTCCACGCTCATGCTACAACGCTCGCGAGGTCAGGACTTCCCAAGCAGAATGTCGCGGGTTCGAATCCCGTCTCCCGCTCCAACTCTCCCTGGGCGTGGCTGGCCCTGCCTGGCGCTGTCGCGAGGGGCTGGGAATCCGCGCAGTTTGGCGTCGGCGATGGGCTCGAGTCCGCTGTCGGCGGCGCACGGCGAGCCCGTCTTCGCGGGATCCTCGTGCGCTCTGGCAAATCGATCGCTCCACGCTCGAAACAGGCCGACGGAGCGGGCAGGCTCCGGGGTCTACGGCGGCCGGATGGCGTCGGCGCGCATCTCCTCGAGGCGGTCCGGGTGTTCCGCGAACCACACCAGGAGCGGGGTCAGCCGGATGCACCGCCGGGACCGGGCGGAACGTTGAGGTTCGAGCGGAAGAGGTTGCCCGGGTCATAGCGGCGCTTCGCGTCGGCGAGGCGCGCAAGGGTCGCCGGTGGATAGGCGGCGTTGAGGGCGGCCTCGCCGTCGCTGCCGAGGAAGTTCACGTAGGCCCCCGACCCACAGCCCGCCGCGAGGAGCTCAGCCTCGAAGTCGGCGGTCCAGGCCTCGTGGCGCGCTGTCTCCGTCAGATCCTCATACGGCGCGATGAGCGTTGCGGTCGCCCGCCGATCTCGATGGCCGAACGCCGTCTCGTCATTCGCCACCCGCGCCGCGGCGCCGCCCAGGACACGCAGCTGGATCCAGGCCTCGGGCGAGCTCGGAGCAGCCATCCGGCCCTCGACGATCTCGATCGCCCGCTCGTCGAGATCGTCGACGAACAGGGTCCGGACCGCATAGGCCATTCGAGCGCCGCTCGGAGGCGGGAACAGCGCCGGGTACGGCTTGCGTCCCACCGAATCCGCGACGCACGGGCCGATCGATCGGAGCAGGTCGAGCACCGATTGGTCGTCCGCGATCGGGCCCGAGTGGGCGAACCTCAAGGAGGCGAGGAGTCGCCCGTGCCAGGCGTCGGGGATCTCCGGCATGAGCGGTGCCGGAAAGAGACCGGCGATGACGGTCAGGCCGTCGGGCGCCCCGCTCAGGACACCGATGAGGCGGCGCAGCACACCCGGAGTCGCTGGGACGAGGACCCTGCCGGCGAGGACGGTGTCGACCGGATGGAGGTTGAACCGAAACCGGGTGACCAGGCCGAAGTTGCCACCGCCGCCGCGAAGCGCCCAGAACAGCTCCGGGTTCTCCGTTGAACTCGCGATCAGTCGATCACCGGCGGCGATGATCACCTCCGCCGCCAGGAGGCTGTCGATCGTCAGGCCGTGGCGACGGACGAGCCAACCGATGCCACCGCCCAGGGTGAGCCCCGCGACTCCGACGGTGCCGGAATCGCCGAAGGGGATCGCGAAGCCGGCACGGTGCACGTCGGCGGTGACCTCTCCGGCAGTCGCCCCGGCCTCGACCCAGGCCGTGCCGGTCACGGCGTCGATCTCGATCCCGCGCATGCCCGACATGTCGAGCACGACCGCGTCCTCCGCGACCCCATGACCGGGCGTGCTGTGGCCGCCGGCTCGCACGGCCAGGGCCCTCCCACTCGCCAGCGACAGCGCCAGCGTCGCCAGGACGTCCTCAACGTCGCGGGCCACCATGATGGCCGCCGGTCGGCGATCGATGGCGGCATTGTCGACCTGGCGCGCGGCGTCATACAAGGCGTCTCCGGGAAGCACCACTCGACCTCTCAGGCGCGCGGGCACGACGAGATCTGTGCGGCGGCGCGGTGCTGGGCCCGGGGCGGATGTGTGAGCCATCGAGGTCCGGAGAGTCTAGGGCAGCGTGGACGGCCGGGCGGGCACCTTCGAGGCCCGACGGTCGGAGGTCGGAACGATCTTGAAGCGAGCCGGACCCCTTGACATTGGAGCGACTTCATGGTCTACCGTTCGGGCCATGGCAGCGACACCCGAGAGCGGCTCCCTCCTCATCGCCGACCTGACCGGCTACACCGCATACCTCTCGCGCGGCGAGCTCGAGCATGCCCCGACGATCGCCGGCGACCTGCTGGAGACGATCGTCGGCCGGCTCGAACCGCCGTTCCGCCTGGCCAAGTTCGAGGGCGATGCGGCGTTCCTGTTCGCGGAAGACGGTCGTGCGGACGCCTCGCTCCTGCTCGACTCGATCGAGGCGTCCTACGTCGCCTTCCGACGCCGCCTGCGGAGCATCGAGCAAGCCACGACGTGCGACTGCAACGCGTGCAGCCAGGCCCCGAGGCTGGACCTGAAGTTCTTCGTCCACCACGGCCAGTACGTCCGGAGCCGGATCGCCGGTCACGACGAGTTGGCCGGCAGCGCGATCATCGTCGTCCATCGACTGCTCAAAGGCGTGACCGCGCAGGCCGCCCACGACGACGACGGGCGCGCATCCGGGTTTGCCGTGTTCACCGGCCAGGCGCTCGCCCAGCTCGGACTCGACCCAGGCGCGGCGAACCTGCGGTTCGGCTCGGAGTCGATCGAGCACCTCGGCGAGGTGGTCACCTACACGATGGACCTCGAGGCGCGCTGGCAGTCGGAGACCGAGCGGCGGCGGCTCACGATCGCCGAGACCGAGGCGCTGTTCGAGCTTGACGTCACGGTTCGGGCGCAGCCCGCTGCGGTCTGGGCCCAGCTCACGGCACCGGCCCTGCGGCCGACCTGGGAGGGGCCGATCGTCATCTCGGAGTCCGCCGTCGACGGCCGGCGTGGCGTCGGAACGACCGCGCAGTGCGTGACGGGTCGCCTCGCGACGCTCGAAGAGATCGTCGACTGGCAGCCATACGACCACGTCGGCTACCGCCTGGCCGTTCCGGACGTCGGGCCGGTCTACGCCACGTACGACCTCGCGGAGACCGACGACGGCACGAACGTCCGACTCCGCTGGGCGGCCGGTGGTCCCCAGCCGGCCGACAGGGCGACGATCGGGCGGCTCTTGCGGGAGAAGCGGACGGCCCTCGACCGCTTGGCGGCCGTGCTCGGCGCCGGGCGGATGCGGGCCGTCGCCGAGGAGGTGGGCAGATGATCCGGTACTCGTCCGAGGTGACGATCGAACGACCGCCGCACGAGGTCTTCGAGGCGCTCCTGGATCCGGCGCGCTATGGGCAGTGGACCGACATGGTCGACATGCGATTCGACACCGCAGGCCAGCCGAGCGTGGGAACCCGCGGTCAGTTCCGGCTCGCCAAGGGACCGATCAAGGGGATGCTGGACTTCGAGCTGACGGAGCTGGAAGCCGACCGCCGGCTCGTCATCCGGATCAGCCATCCGGGCGTCGAGTGGACATCGTTCGCGACGCTGGAGCCCACTGGGACCGGGACGCGGATGACCTATGCCGGCGAAGTGCAGCTCCGCGGCTGGCGGCGGCTGCTCGAGCCGCTCGCCGCCGCCGAGGTCCGGGGCGGCGAGGCTCGGGAGGCGCAGCGCCTGAAGGCGCTGCTCGAGGGCGGCCCTGCCGCCGCGACCATGCCGACCGGGGGTCGAGGCACCGCTTGACATTCGAACCGCGCCAAGGTTTGCTGCGCCGGTGCAGATCGGCGAGCTGGCCCGACGAGTCGGCGTCTCGACGGACACGGTCCGGTTCTACGAACGCTCGGGCTGGCTCCCGCGGGCGTCGCGACGGGCAAACGCGTACCGCGACTATCGCGAGTCGGACGCCGAGCACCTGCGCCTCCTCATCGACCTCCGCCGGCTCGACATCCCGCTCGAGGATGCCGCCAAGATCGCCTCGTGGTGCCACTCCGGCCACTGCGCGGATAGTCGCACGGCGCTGCCGTCCCTGATCGCGCTGCGGCGCGCCGATGTCGCCGAGCGGATCGGCCGGCTCCAGGAGCTCGATGCGCGCCTCGCCGAGCTCGAGCGACACCTCGCCCTGACCCGACCCTCGCGGCCGATCCTCGCCGTCCTCGATGCAACGCCCTGTTGCGACGCTGCGGCGGCGGTCGTCGGCAGCGCGGAGGGCGCCTGCACCTGCTGCGCGCCGGCCGGGAACTGACGGCCGGCGTATGACCGACGCGATCTCCGGCGTGGGCTGCACGAAAGCTGGGCCGTCACCAGAGGTGAGGCGGGTCGGGTGAGCCGGATGTGCACCGGTGTGGGCCGGCGCGTCCGTGGTGGTAGCGTAGCGCGGACCTACTCGCCGCCACGGGCCGAGATTGACATCAGTCATCGCGGAGCGGTTCGCCAGCGCCTCGAAGGTCGCCGTGTCGCTCGACAAGAGGAGACCGCGAAGCACGCCGTTCATCGCATCCGATGACGAGGACGCCACCGATCGCGAGTAGAGCTCTTGCCCGTTGACGGCGGTCGATGCCTCCCTACCATTGGGGACCTTGGGGGAATCGGGAGCAGAGGAGGAGACATGAGCCGCCTCGGGTCGGCGGCGCTCACCGTCGTCATGCTCGTCCTAGGGGCGCTGCTGTTTGCGGGCCGCCTTGCGCCGGTCTCGCTCGCGCAAACACCCCCGGATCGATCCGAGGTCGTCCTCGTCCTTGATTTCTCCGCTTCGATCCTCGAGGACGTCGCGAACCGGGACCGTTTCGCCGCCGCCCTGGACCGGATCGCGGATCGCATCGACGCGACGTCGTCGGACCTCATTGCCGGCGACGCCAGCGTGACGATCGTCCAGTTCGCGACGAGCGCCGCCGACTATGCCGGCTGCGTAGATCTGAAGCTGATCGAAAGCCCTCAGACCGTCGCACGCTTCGCCGATTGCCTCAGAAACGTCGCCAAGGCGTACCGGAAGGGTCTGGACCCCGCTCTCACCCGGAAGATCGGCGTCGACACGAACTATGTCGCCGCAATGGAGCAGGCGGCCCGGCACCTTGCCGGGGACGCCGTCCGGCCGGCGCTGATCCTGTTCACCGACGGAAAGCACGACGTCCAAGGGGTGCCCGTCAGCGAGGTGCAACCGACGCGCGACAGGCTCTTCGGGAGCCGGTCGCCGTTCGCGCTGCTGCCGGTCGGCATGGGCCTCAGCTCGACGGAGCGCGACGCGCTCGAAAGCGGTCTCGTCAAACTGCGGATCATCCGCGAGATGCCCGCCTGCGTCAGCGGGACGCAGTTCGATTGGCCGCAGGTCGTGTTCGAGTCACCTGATGATGCCGGCAACGCTGTCGCCGTCGCGCTCCAGGACGTCACCTGCACTTTCACGGTCGCACCGACGCCGACGCCCTTGCCGACACCCACCCCGGTACCGACACCGGGCGCGGTCCGCAGTGTCACGCTCACGCCCGGCGACGGCCGGATCGAGGTGGCGTGGACCGCTCCTGCCACGACGCCTGCGCCGATCGTCGACTACCGGGTCCGCTGCCGCTCGGGCGAGGGCGAGTGGACGGAATCGGACGAGGGCGCGTCGCTCACGACATCGGCCGTTGTCGATGGACTCACGAACGGCGCGGCCTACGAATGCGCGGTGGCGGCCGTCGACGCGACCACGGAGGGCTCGTGGACGGCCGCGACCACGACCGCCACGCCCGTCGGGCGCCCGGCGGCGCCCGGGAAGCCGGCCGTTGAGGCCCTGGACCGCGCGGTGCGGATCCAGCTGCCGGCCGAAGATGCGTCGCTCGTGTCCGACTATCGGTACGAATGCTCGGGCGACCAGGGTCGTACGTGGCCTGTCCGAATCGATGTCGCCTCATCCGGGATCACGACGGCCGAGATCAGGAACCTGACGAACGGCGTGGAGTACGTGTGCCGGGCATTCGCCGCGAATGCCGCCGGCCTCAGCGACCCGTCAGAGGTGTCGGACGCCGTGCGGCCATGCGGATCACTCCTCGAGTGCAACCCGGTCATTCCTCCGATCCTCGGACTTCTCGGGTTCCTGTCACTCGCAGGGATCCTCGCGGCGCTCCTCGCGCTGTATCGCGAGCGAACTCGCGGGTACGTGGTCGCCGTCGTCGACGTCGTTCACACCGCGAATCTCGGATATGGATCGAGGCTGGGGATCGGATTCGTCCGCGCCCGGCCACGCGGACCGGTCACCGGGATCGTGGCCGATCGGAGTCGGAGCGCAGAGGTCCGCGTTCGGTATCGGGGTGGTGACCGCTTCGAGGTGACCGACCGAGTCGACCGCTACGTCGCGATGTCCGGGCAGCCCGTCATCACGATCGATTCCCTGGGCGTCCGGCATGAAGTCGTCCTGAGGGGATTCCGCACGGCGACGGCATCGCCCGTGTCAAGCCGCAGGTGATCCATCCCCACGAGGTGCAATCGACCTCGAGGTCCGAACGCGGCGTCCTACGACGCCAGGTCCCGCCGGACGGCGTCGATCAGGGTCTCCAGGTCGGTCGACGCGGCCGCCTCCCGGGCCGCCCGCATGACCTCCGGGGGCAGCCGCTCCGCGAGCGCGTCGAGGGTGGGCTGGGCGACCATCCGGTACCACGCGGGCATGCCGGGATGCTCGAGCGAGGCGATGAGCACTTCGGCCGCTCGCGCGTCGTCGCCCTGCCGAGCGAGCAGCACGCCGACGCCGCTTAGGGCGTGGAGGACCAGGCTCAGCGCCTGGCTCCGCGTTGCCAGCTCGAGGGCCCGGCCGAGATCTCGACGGGCAGCCTCCGTATCGCCCAGCGCTGCGGCCGCGAAGCCCAGCCGGCAGAGCGAAGCGATGACGCCCCAGCGGTGGTTGACGCTGCTGAACGCCCCGTAGCCGGCGCGGGCGAGCCGGAGCGCCTCCGCGTGGTCGCCCAGGCAGAACGCGCTCATGCTCGACCGGCTGTACGTGTAGCCCGTCCCGCCGATCTCGCCGACGCCGGTGAACAGCTCCTGGGCGCTGAGGTGAACGCGGAGCGCCGTCCGGTAGTCCCCCTCGGCATCGGCCAGCAGCCCGAGCTTGCTGAGGAGGTACGCGCGGAACAGTGGGTTCCCGGACTTGTCCGCCGTCGCGTAGCCGGCCTCATAGGCCGCCCGGGCGCCGGCGAGGTCGTTCAGCTGTAGCCGGGCCCACCCGAGCCATGCGAATGACGCCGCGCTGCCAAGCGGATCGCCCAACGCCTTGAACACCTCGGCGGCCTCCTCCAGACAGGTCTCGGCCGCGGGGTAGTCGTCGCGGTGGCAGGCGAATGTCCCGAGCGCCAAGAGGCACGAGCCGATCTCGGCTGCGAGCCCCGTCTCGCGGACCTGCGACAGGCACTCGCGTGCGATCTGCTCGTATCGCTCGTCGTAGCCGAGCCAGGCGGCGCTCCGCACGCGGTAGGCGAGAGCGCTCCGCAGCTTGCCGCCGGTGGTACCCCCCTGCCGCAGGGCGGCGACGATGCGCTCGAGCGTTTCGCCGCCCTCGTACTCGCCGTGCACGAAGAAGAACACAGACAGGGCCGCGAAGGCCTCCCTGGCCGCATCGTCCTCCCAGTGGATGGCGGCCCACTCGGCCGCGGCCCGGAGGTCCGAGAGTTCGCCGCGCAGCTCGTCGCGGGCCTCGGCCACCCGGGGACCCAGTAGGTCCGCCCGACGCGACCGCAGCCGGCCGAGGTAGTAGGCGGCGTGGTCCTCGAATGCCCGACGCTGCCTCCCGGGGTCCTCGGCCAGCTGCCCGGCGGCGTACTGGCGCAGGAACTCGTGGATGTCGAAGCGGCCCAGCTCCAGCCGTCGCACCAGCGACTTCCCCACGAGGTCGGAGAGCGCCCGCAGGTCAGCCCCGGCCACCGCCGCGGCGGCCTCGCGGGTGAAGCTCCCGCGGAAGACGGACAGCCGCGCGAAGACGTCGCGCTGTTCATCGGTTAGCAGGCGCCACGAGTGGCCGCATGCTGCCCGCAGGCTTCGGTGCCGCTCGGGGACGTCGCGGGCGGAGGTCGAGAGGAAGTCGAGGCCGCGCTCGATCTCGTCGGCGATCTCCGCGCATCGGAGCACCGACGTCCAGGCGGCCGCAAGCTCGATCCCCAGGGGCATGCCCTCGACGATGCGACAGATGCGGGCAACCTGCGGTCGCACGTCCTCGGTGAGAGCGAAGGTGGAATTGGCCTGGCGGGCTCGCTCGACAAAGAGCCGGACGGCGCCGTCGCCCCTCCTGCCGTTCCCGGAGGCATCCAGCCCGTCGACGTCGAGGACCCACTCCGCCTGGATGCCGAGGCGCTCGCGCGAGGTGGCCAGCAGCTCCACTCCGGGCGCCTCGGCGACGACCTCGTCCAGGAGTCCCGAGCCCTCCACGAGGTGCTCGAAGTTGTCGAGGACGAGGAGGGCGTCCCGCTCGCGCAGGAAGTCCACGAGCTGCTCCCGGGCCTGAAAGCCACTGAACTGCGTATCGATACGGAACTGGAGTGACTCGGCCACCGCCGCAGGCAGGATGTCGGGTGATTCCACCGCTGCGAGCGGGACGAAGTGGACCCCGTGCTGGTAGCGGTCCAGCCGGCGCCCCGCCGCCTCGAGGGCCAGGCGCGTCTTGCCGACCCCGCCCGGGCCGACGAGAGTGAGAAGGCGGCAGGCCGGGTCGTCGAGGAGACGGTCGATCGAGGCCAGCTCCTCCGTCCGGCCGACGAACGAGGTCCGTGGGGCGGGGAGGTTGGAGCTGCCGGCTTCGAGGGTCCGCAGCGGCGGGAACTCGCGCGGCAGGCCGTCGGTCTCGAGTTGGAAGATCCGTTCGGGGACGCTGAGGTCCTTCAGCCGGTGCGGTCCGAGGTCCCGCGCGGGCAAATCGACGAGAGCCCGCGTCGCCTGCGAGAGCAGCACCTGGCCGCCGTGCCCGACGGCCGCGATGCGGGCGGCGCGGTGGACGTCGACCCCGACGTAGCCTTCCGCGGTCAAGTGCGGCTCGCCCGTATGGAGCCCCATCCGGACCTTGATCGGGCCGCCGGCCAGCGCCCGCTGGGCGTCTACGGCCGCCCCGACGGCGTCGGAGGCCCGAGCGAAGGCGACGAAGAAGGCATCGCCCTGGGTATCGACCTCGACCCCGCCGTGAGCGGTGACGGCCCCGCGGACGATCCGACGATGCTCCGCCAGAGCCTCGTCGTAGGCGTCGCCGAGATCGCGCAGCAGCCTCGTCGAACCCTCGATGTCGGTGAACAGGAGGGTGACCACACCGGTCGGCAGCAGGCTGATCATCGCTGACGACGATGATGCGTCGGGCGTGGCGCCCTGTCGAGCGGACATCGTCGCTTCACGAACCACGGAACGACAAGGTCGCGATGATCCCGGCGGCCGGGTGTCGACGCCGGGCAACCCGCACGCGATCGCGAACGTGGCTCAGGCTCGCGGACAGGCGGCCAGCTTCGCCGGTCGCCTGCCCGAGGCACGCCGGTGGTTCCCCGAAGCAGCCGCGGGATTCCGCGGATCGCCGCTGACGCCGCACGCCGTGCCGAGCGGGGCCGATGATCCTCTAGCCCGGATCCAGGCGAACGAGCCCGACGCGTCCCGCAAGCTCGCAGGCGCGGCGGTACTCCGCGCGCGTCAACCGGCGGTCGAGCGTCGGATGCTCCCACGCCCGATAGCACGGCCGGTACTGGGCCATCAGGTTGACGTACGTGTCGGGAGAGACCTCCGAGGCGATCCACGCGAGGACCTGATCGGTTCCGGCAATGTTCCCGGGCAGCACCAGATGACGGACGAGGAGCCCGCGCACGGCCACGCCGTGCTCGTCGAGGACCAGGTCGCCGACCTGGCGATGCATCTCGCGCACCGCCCGGCGATCGGCCTGGACGTACTCGCGCACGTGCGAGTAGCGACGCGCGAGGTCGCTGTCGCCGTACTTCATGTCCGGCATGTAGATGTCGACCACGCCGTCCAGCAGGGCGAGGGCCTCCGGACTGTCGTACCCGCCCGTGTTGTAGACGAGCGGAAGACGGAGGCCGGCCGCGGCCGCGATGACCAGCGCCTCGAGGATCTGGGCCACGACGTGACTCGGCGTCACGAGGTTCACGTTGTGGCATCCCATCTCCTGGAGCTCGAGCATCATCGCGGCGAGGCCCTCCGCCTGGACCTCCGACCCATCCCCGCGCTGGCTGAGCTCCCAGTTCTGGCAGAAGACGCAGCGCAGGTTGCACCAGGCGAAGAAGATCGTCCCCGACCCGCGCCGGCCGCTGATCGGTCGCTCCTCGCCGTGGTGCGGCCCGTAGCTCGCGACGCGCGCCCACCTGCCGGTCCGGCACACGGCACCCTTGGTGCCGCTGAGCCGATCCACCCGGCAGTAACGCGCACACAGGTCGCAGCTCGTCAGCCGACCGAGCGCGAGGCTCGCGCGATCGGCAAGCTCGCCGCTGCGGTGGAGCGCGAGATACGCCGGTTCGGTGCCAACAACGGCGGTCACGGGCGGCCCTCCAGTGGTCCCACGACAGCGTATCTCGGTTCCTTCCGCTTCCCCAAGAGGCCACTGGCACGATCCTCGCGTCGGCGGCACGAGGTCGAGACCACCGCCGGACCCTGCCGGCCGACCCGCCCCGGAGCGACCAAGTGACCCTACCGTCCGGCACGCGCGGAGTCGACCATGGAGCCCGGAGGTGGTGGCTATGTCGCGCCAGCAGCTGTCTCATCCCGGTGGGTCACCCGCGGTGAGCCTCGGCCCTTATCGACGGCGCGGTCCGTGAGCCATTCGCCATGGCCTGGGCTACGGTCGTTCTTCATGGGGATCTGAACGACTTCCCGCTCTCGCACCGCCGGGGCGGCGTGGCGCACCGCCGGGGCGACGTGGTGCACCGGCGCTTCGTCGGGCGCCCGGCGGTCAAGGACCTCCTGGAAGCCCTCGGGATTCCCCACCCGGAGATCGCGGCCATCACGGTGAACGGCGCGCCAGCCGGCTTCGACCACCGCCTGGACGACGGCGCTCGCGTGGAGGTCTGGCCGGCCGCCGAGGCCGCTGAGTGGGGGCTGGTCCCCGTCCTGCCCGCGGCGCCCGAGGACTTGGCCGATCCGCGCTTCGTCGTCGATGCCCACCTGGGCCGTCTGGCCACGTACCTGCGGATGCTCGGCTTTGACACCTGGTACCGCAACGATGCGGATGACGACCAGCTGGCGGCTGTCGCCGCCGCGGAGGGGCGGATCCTGCTGACCCGCGACCGCGGCCTCCTCAAGCGAAGCGTCGTGCGGCGCGGCGCCTACCTCCGCTCGGACCAGCCGGTCGAACAGCTCGTCGAGGTGGCGTTGCGCTTCGGCCCGGTCGACCGTTGGCGGCCCTTCGGGCGCTGCCTTCGCTGCAACACACTCCTGGTCTCGGTGAGCCGCGAGGAGGTCCTGCACCGGCTCCAGCCGCTGACGCGGATCTACTACGACGACTTTCGCCGGTGTCCCGGTTGCGGGGCCATCTACTGGAAGGGGTCCCACCACGCCCGGATGGAGCGCCTCGTCGACCGGGTGCGGGCCAGCATCCCGAGGTCGGCCGAGCGCTGACCGCCACCGTCAGCTTCGCAGGGCTAGACAGGCCGTACCACCCGGGCAGGTGCGACTGCGGCGGGCATGCGCGAGCGCCAGGCGGATCAGGGCGGCCTCCGCGTCGCGGACGTCCAAGCCTGCGTCGGCCGCCATGGCCTCGAGACCGGTGAGCGCGCGAGGATCCGGCGCGTCGGACGGCACCGGCAACCCGAGATGGCCGGCCGCCCAGCGAGCCCGTGGGTCGAGGGGCGAGCGTGCCGCCGGCCAGCGGCCACGGAGCTCGCGTAGGAAGACCCGGACCGTCGTTGGTCCCCATCCCGGCAGGGCATCGAGCGTGGCCTCCAGCTCGGCCGGATCGCCGGTCAGCCGGCCGAGACCGGCGACCTGGCCTCCGAACCGTTCGCCCACGGCGGCCGCCAGCACCTGGAGACGGGTCGCCGTGCCGAAGTCATAGCGGACGTACCCGCCCTCGTCGAGCCGCTCGACCAGCGCCTCCCAGGACGAACCTGCGACGTCGGCGATCACCCGGATCCCGGTTCGGCCCAGCGCCGCGTAGGTCCGGACCACCGTCCGCGCCGAGATGCGGTGGCCGAAGAGGGTCGCCGCCAGGAACCAGCGCTCGACCTCCTGGTCATCGCGGTCGACGTCGATGCCCATCTCGGTCGAGTACCGGCCGCCCAGCGCGAGCACGAGGTCGCGCAGGCCGACGACCGTGTCTGCCATCACCGGCCGCGAGCCCGGCGGCTCAGTTCTGCACTGACCGAAGGAAGCTGCGGACCTGGGCGCTGAAGGTCTCCGCCGCCTCGACGCTGCTCATATGACCTACTCCCGGCATGACCACGAGCCTCGACGCCGGGATCCTGGTGTGCAGGTCCTGGGCGACCGTCAGTGGAGCACGCACATCTTCGTCGCCGTACAGCAGCAGTGTCGGCACGGCGATACGCGGGAGTATGTCGCGGAGATCGGCTTCGGCTAATGAGCGCGCCATCGCCCGAAGCCCGGCTGGATGGATCTCCAACATGATCGCTTGGAATGCCTCGACCGGCTCCGCCGGCGGCGATCCCGAGAACATCGTCGGGATCATCGAGCGCACCCGCTGATCGGGCGGCGAGTCTGCTGCCTGCAATGTCTGCTCTAGGCGCTGCTCGATGATCTCGTCGAGGAGGGAGCCGGCCCACCCTGCATAGGCCGATGCGAGCACGAGGCTCATAGGGATCGTGGGATGCCGACGGTAGAGCTCGAGCGCAAGCGCACCACCGAACGACAGCCCGACGACGTGTGGTCGCGCCAAGCCGAGCGCGTCGATGAACGCGGCAAGGCAGTCGGCGTAGTCGGCAAGGCGAAACGTTTCGGGCGGATCCGATGATCGCCCGGAGCCCGGCGCATCCCACGCCACGACCGTGAACTCGTCGGACAGGGCATCGATCTGGCGGCGCCACTCCCGGCTATCGCCGACGAACCCGTGCAGGAGGACCAGGGGCGGCCCTTCACCTCGCCGTTCGAAGGCGATGCCGAGCCCCCCTACCTCGATCTCGTCCATTTCGCCCCCTGCCGAAGATCGCGGGCTCAGGACACCGACCTCGTCCCCGCCACGGGCCGGCGCGGTTGCCATGTCGTGGAGCGGTGCCCGGACCAGTTGGGACCACCCGTGGCGAGCCGGTCCGGGTCCCGCCGCTGGCCATGGGCGTCGTCGAAGCGCGCCCGTCACGACACTCTAACTGCGCCCGATTCGCTTGTCCTTCCGCGCTCACGCTACAGCGCCCACGAGGTCAGGACTTCCACAGCAGTTCAGGCCCGGGGTCGAGGTGATCGTGCGGTACGACCCGTCGAACCCGACGCGGGTCCCCTATCTATTCGGCGCCGGAGCGCCCATACTCCGCTCCTCGAGAGGGAGGCACGGGAGCTCGCGGGTTCCCACCAGCGCGGCGTCCCCACACGGTCGCCTAGACCGTCGCGCAGGGCCAATGGCGAGTCCGACCCTTCCGTCGCCGGGCACGCAGGTGCTCCTGGAGGTTCCCATGCCGTTGATGGCAGTCGCGTTCCCGATCCTCCCCGGAAAAACCGCTGAGTGGCGCACGTGGATGGAGGAGCTGAACGGCCCGCGTCGCCAGGAGTTCGCCGACTCCCGACGACGGGCCGGCGTCCACGAGCGAACGTTCCTGCAGCCGACCCCCATGGGTGACCTCGTGATCGTGACGCTCGAAGGCGACGATCCGGGGCAGGCGTTCGGGCAGATGATGAGCGCCACGGACGCGTTCACCACCTGGTTCCTCGAGCGCGTGCAGGCCATCCACGGCGTCGACCTGACCGCGCCGATGACCGGGTCGCCGTCCGAACTTGTCGTGGACTCGGACCCGGTGGCCGTACTGGCCAGGTAACCGGAGACCGCGTCTCCGGCTCGCACCGAGAGGCCGCTCGCTTCGGCGGGCGGCCTCCCTGCGATGGGCGCACGGCGCGACGCCTCTCGCGACCCGTTGCTGCGGTCGCCCGCCCGTGGTCCGGATCGGGCGGTTGTGCGTATCATGCGCAACCATGGCGTTCCCCGAGCACTTGGCTGCGCGATGGGTTCAGCGGATGAGCCCGACCGGCCGTCGCCGCATCGACCTGGGCGCCATCGGCCTGGCCTTCGTCCTCGGCCTGGGGTCGGCCCTCGCCGGCGGCCCCCAGCCGGTCCAGGCGGCACGGGTCTACGAGTTCGACCTCTACCGACCGGGCGATTTCGTGGCGCAGACGAACCTCGTGCAGTGCGTCGGCGCCAGCATGCAGATGATGATCAACCTCGTCTCGGCCCGGGACGACCGCAGCGCCGCCACGCAGCGCCGGCTCTGGCAGCTGGCCCGCCAGCTGGGCCCGCCCCGGCCGCCGGATCGGCCACCCCGGCGCGGCGCGTCCGTGCAGGGCTGGGCGGCCGGCCTGAACCGGTTGGATCAGGGACCCTACGCGGTCGTGGGCTACCCGAGCCTGGCCGACGCCCTGTACGCCGCCGCCCGCTCGATGCGCCGCACGGGCCGGCCGGTCGGCCTGCTCGCCTGGGGCGGCCGCCACGCCTGGGTCATGAGCGGCTTCCGGGCCACGGCGGACCCGGCCGTGACCGACGACTTCCGCGTCACCCACGCCATCGTCCTCGACCCGCTGTACCCGCTCGATAGCACGACCTGGGGCCGCAGCCCGGCGCCGGGCTCGAGCCTCACGCCGGCCAGGCTCGGCCAAGCCTTCGTGCCACGCCGGGGCAGCTGGTCGGGCGTCCTGAGCGGGATGTGGGTCATCGTCCAGCCCATCGACCTGCAGGCGCGGCAGGGCATGCTGTGAGCGAGGCCGTCCTCATGGTCGCACCGGCGACGGCCTCTGCTGCAGAGTAGCGTCACGAGGCCGAAGGCCCCGGTGAGAACCGGCGGCATACGGCCGAAGGAACCACGACGATGGCACTCGCCGAACGGACACCGCGTCGGGTCGGAGAGGACCCTCAGGCGTTTATCGTCCCTGCGGCGTCGAACACCATCGCCCGCTGCAGGGCAGCGGCCCGCATGTCGCCCGGGATCTCGACCGGACCACCCAGCACCTGTGCGTTGATGGCCGCCTGCGCCGCCTCTTCGACGACCCCGCCGACCAGGACGGCCAGCTCCGGTGTGCGGTGGAACACCAGCACCCCATGGTTGGCCAACAGCACAGCAGGGATGCCTGGCTTCACGGCCGCGCGGATATTGGCGACCGCCTGCTCGGAACCCCGCGGCCCGTACCCAGCGACCGGGACGCCGTCGGCCAGGCCGAACATGGCGAGCGCTTCGATCCAGCAGGCGATCGGCCGGTTAGCGACGGCATAGGCGGTGGCATACGGCGAATGCGTGTGCACGACGCAGCCCACATCAGGATGGTCCTGGTACATCGCCGTGTGCATCGCCACCACGGCGGCCTGGATCGGTGGCAGCGCTCCCTCCAACAGCCTTCCGTCCAGACCGACGCGGACCACGCCGTCCGGCCCGAGCCCCTTCAGCGACGGGGCAGCCGTGAAGTACATCTCCTCAGCGCCTGGGACCCGCAGGCTGACGTTGCCGTGCCCGTTAGCCGAGATGGCCCCGCTGCCGACCACGCGGGCGGCGGCGCCCAACACCTCGTCGACGAGTGCCTTGTCCACCTTCGTGCCTCCGTTCGTCGTGAGCCCGGTCGTGCGGGCCCCTCGGCTGCTCGGCGATGTCGCGGGTTAGGATCCCGTCTCCCGCTCCACTTCCTTCGTCTGATCTCGGGACGACACCCTGACTGCGTCGCCCACGACGTCGTTTGCGCCACTCACCCGCGGGGTCGGACTGGAGGTTCGCCCAGGGCGCGGGCCTCGAGCTCGGTCCGCATCACGCGCAGGGCGACCGCGGCCACGCGGGCCTCCCACTCCGGCGCCCCAACGGCGGAGCCCACGATGGGATCGGCGCGGGTCCCCGACGGAGCCGGCTTGAAGCGCCGAAGGAGGATGCGGACGTCGGTATCGAGGCGCTATGGAGCCTCGAGACCGCTCCTTCGAGCGACGCCCAGGACCGCGAGCTTCGACCACAAGATCCCGCTGTGCAGGTCCAGGGCGACCGTCTCCATCACCGCTCGGCCAGCGGCACGTACGAACGCTGGGTTTGGCCGATGTAGAGCTGTCGCGGCCGCCCGATGCGCGAGTCGGGATCGGTCATCATCTCGCGCCACTGGGCGATCCAGCCGGGCAGGCGGCCGATGGCGAAGAGAACGGTGAACATGCCGACCGGGAAGCCGAGAGCGCGGTAGATGAGCCCGCTGTAGAAGTCGACGTTCGGGTAGAGCTTGTGGTCGACGAAATATGGGTCGCGGAGCGCCACCGCTTCGAGCTCCCGAGCGATCCGCAGGAGGTCGTCGTCCGCGCCGACCTTCGCCAGGATCGTATCCGCCGCCTCTTTGATGATCCGGGCGCGCGGGTCGTAGTTCTTGTAGACGCGATGCCCGAAGCCCATCAGGCGGAAGGAGTCGTTCTTGTCCTTGGCCCGCTCGACGGCCCGCGAGACGTCGCCGCCGCCGGCGGCGATCGCCTCGAGCATCTCGAGCACCTCCTGGTTCGCGCCACCGTGAAGGGGACCCCACAGGGCGGAGATGCCGGCCGAGATCGATGCGTACAGATTGGCGTGGCTCGAGCCGACGAGGCGCACCGTCGAAGTCGAGCAGTTCTGCTCGTGGTCAGCGTGGAGGATGAGCAGGATGCGCAGGGCGCGAGCGACCTCCGGGTCGGGCGTGAAGGCCTCGGCCGGTACGGCGAACATCATGCGCAGGAAGTTGCTCTCATAGTCGAGGCTGTTGTCGGGGTAGATGAACGGCTGCCCGATCGACTTCTTGTAGGCGAAGGCGGCGATCGTCGGCATCTTGGCAAGCAGGCGGATCGTGCTGATCTCGACGTCATCCCGGTTGTGCGGATCGTCCGAGCTCTGGTAGAAGGTGGAGAGCGCAGCGACGGCCGATGCGAGGATGCCCATCGGGTGGGCGTCCATCGGGAACCCGTCGAAGAAGCGCCGAAATTCCTCGTGGAGCAGCGTGTGGTGCTTCACGGCGGTCGTCCAGTCGGCCAACTGCTCGGCAGACGGCAACTCTCCGCAGATCAGCAGGTAGGCGGTCTCGAGGAACGTCGACCGCTCGGCGAGCTCCTCGATCGGATAGCCGCGATAGCGCAGGATGCCCGCCTCGCCGTCGAGGTAGGTGATGGCGCTGCGAGTGGCTGCCGTGTTGGCGAATCCGTAGTCAAGGGTGGTGAGCTGCGCCTCCTTGAGGAGCGAGCTGACGTCGAGGGCCGATCGGCCCTCAGTCGCATGTTCGATCGGGAGCTCGAGCACGCGGTCACCAAGCCGGAGCTCGGCCGCATCGACCCTCGGGGGATCCCCGATCTCGGTAGTTGCGCTCATCGAAGCTTTGTCTCCTCTCGAGCTGAGGAGCGTCTCGGCGTTGAAGCCTGACGGCCTCTCCCCGCCGGCGCGCCCGCGTCCATGCGCCACGGTGCGGCCGGTGGCAGGAGGGGCGCAAGAGACGTTCGGCCCATCTGCGTGCGGGCCGGTCGACGGTCAGCGCCCGATGTCGCGCCGGGCGATCCCCCAGGCTCCGAGCGCGATGCCCCCGACGGCGATGACCAGGCAGGCGACGATGCCGACAGGATCCCAGATGCCGAGCATCGGCTGACCGAAGTGGGCCGTGAGGGCTAGCTGGTGAACCCAGTCCGGCAGCTTGAGGGGAGGCGCGACGAGGTCGATGAGATAGGTCGCGACGACGACCAGTGCCGTGATCTCGGCCGCCAGCGACGTCCGCCACAGGCCGCCGACCGCGACGCCCACGCCGGCGATCGCGGCGGCGTAGAGGCCGAGGGCGATCGATCCGACCATGGGCTCGCCGGCGGCCACGCCCCCGGACGCCGCGCCGAGTCCGATTCCCAGCGCGAACAGCACGGTCATCACCGCGATCGCGAGGATCGCGGCGACCCCGCCGGCGATCGCCCACGCGGCGCGCGCCGTCGGGGTCGTCAGGACCATCTCGAGGCGGCCGTCCGTCTCGTCCGACGCCCACTTGGAGACGAACGTGGCCGCGCCGAACCCGGCCGCGATGAACAGCAGCTGCGCGTACAGCTGCAGCCAGCCGCCGGCCGATTTGAGATCGAAGCCGGGGAAGATCCCGGCGAACGTCTTCACGAGAGTGGGATCGTTCCCGAGGGCGGACATCGTGCCCACCAGGGACGCGACCAGCGCACCCATGAGGCCGAGCCCGATCCCCCACGAGAGCGCCCGCGGCAGCTGGTCGCCGAAGGCGCGGCCGACGGGGCCGCGGACGCCGAGGACCGCGGCCGGGACGCCCGGGAGGGAGAGGCCGGCCGTGACGCCGAGGTCGCGGCGGCCGAACAGCTCGACGCCGATCGCGAGGAAGACGGCGCCGGCGACCCCGACGAGCGCGAGGGGTGCCCAGTCGTACTGGCCGATCAGGGCGATGTGGTCCGCCGTCCAGCGAAACGGGCTGAGGACGGCGAGGGGACCGCCGAGGTTCAGGCCGTTCATGACCCACAGGACGACCATCGCGAGGCCGGCGACACCCGTCGAACCGGCGCGGCCGAGGACGGGTGCCAGGGCCAACGCGAGGCCGCCGAAGAAGACGGCGAGGAAGCCGGCCCAGAGGGCGAAGCCGACCGACGACAGGAGCGGGACCTGGTCGCCGAGCGCGGCGTCGCCGAAGAGCGTCGAGCTGATTGTGGTGAAGGCGGCGAGGATGGCCATCGCCAAGCCCAGCATCGTGAGGTGCGCCGCGAGCTTCTCGAGCGCGATCCGGCGCTTGCCGAACGGTGCCGCCGCGACGAAGTCGAGGCTGCCGCGGCTCGCCTCGCCGGCGAGGGTCCCGGAGAGGGCGAGGATCGACCAGAGCGCGGTTCCGAGGGCGAAGATCGCCCCGTACTTGAAGGTCATGTAGCCCCCCAGCGTCCCGAGCTTCGCCGGGGGGACCTTCCCGAAGAGGTCGACCATCGAGGCGGGGATGCTCCCGACGAGATCGTTGACCGCCTTGCGTGCTTCCGGCGTCGGGAAGACGCTCGACACGGCGACGCCCATGACGAGCGCCATCCCGCCGAGCAGGCCGGCGGCGATGATGAAGGCGAGCCGCGAGTCGCGGATGGTCTTGCCGTAGATGCTGCCGAACCCGTAGACGCGGTGGCGGAGCGGGATCGCGGGGAGTGGCGCCGCCCGGAGCGGCGCACCGGCTTCAATGGCGATGATCATTCACCTCGACGGCCTGCTGGCCGTACTGGGCGAGGAACGTCTCCTCGAGGCTCGGCTCGCGGCTCACGAAGTCGAGCAGCTCGTAGCGGGCGGCGGCCTGGACGACCGGCGTGATCGCCCCGCTGACTCGAAGCCGCAGGATGTGGTCGTCGACTCGCACGTCGCTGACGCCCGGGAGGGCCTCGAAGGCGGCGGCCGGGACGGCGCCGGTGAAGCGCAGCTCGACCTGGTGGTGGGCGAGATCCCGCAGGGCGTCGACGGTGCCGACCTTCACAAGCCGTCCCTCGCGGATGATCGCGACCCGGGTACAGGACTTCTCGACCTCGCTGAGGATATGGCTGGAGATGAAGGCCGTCCGACCCTCGGCGATGAGCTCGCGGAGGGCCCCGAAGAAGCTCTGCTGGATGAGCGGGTCGAGGCCGGCCGTCGGTTCGTCGAGCAGGAGCAGATCGGGCCGGTGCTGGAGGGCGACCACGAGGCCGACCTTCTGCTTGTTGCCCTTCGAGTACTCCTTGAACCGGCGCGACGTGTCGAGGTCGAAGCGCTCGATCAGCGACGCCTGGTAGGCGCGGTCCACGCCACCGCGGAGGTTGGCGAAGTACTCGAGCGTCTGGGCCCCGGTGAGCCTGTCGTAGAGGGTGAACTCGCCGGGGAGGTAGCCGATCCGGCGGTGGATGGCGACGGGATCGGCGGTCGACTCGATGCCGAAGACGCGGGCGACGCCCGACGTCGGCCGGATGAGGTCGAGCAGGGTCCGGATGGTGGTCGTCTTGCCGGCGCCGTTGGGTCCGAGGAAGCCGAAGACCTCACCCTGCTCCACCGACAGGTCGACATCGACGATGCCGCGGTGCGAGCCGTAGGACTTCGTGAGCTTCTCGGTCTCGATGATCGTGGTCATACGGGCCTCCCTTCGCAGGATCTGTCGTCAGTCGAACCAGAGGCGCAGGGTCGGGCCGTCGACGATCGTCAAGGACCCGGCAGGAAGCCCCAGGATCCGTTCGAAGGCCTCCGTGTAGGCCGCTACTGTGCGCTCAACGACCTCGAACGCGACGGTGTTGGCCTGGCGGGCCACGAAGAGCTCGCCGCCCGCGTCGCTGAAGCCCTGGATGAGGGTCGCGAGGACGCGCGCGACGTGGTCGGGGGAGCTCGCCGTGACGAGGCCCTCCGCCCTTCCCTGCCGGATGATCGTCGCCAGGAGGGGCGCGACGCGGCGCACCATGCTGTTTCGGTACTTCTCGCGCACGATCGCGTTGTCGTCCGAGTACCAGACGCGAAGGAGCGCCGTTAGCAGCTCTCTCCGTTCCTCGTCCCAGCGGGCGAAGCCGGAGAAGACGCGCCCGAGCTTCTCGAGGGCGGGCAGGCCCGGATCGGTCGCGATGGGCGCTACCGATGCCGCCGCTGAGTCGGCGAAGCGCTCCACGACCGCTTCGAGCAGGGCCTCCTTCGAGTCGAAGTAGTGGTAGAAGGCGCCCCGGGACGCGTCCAGCTCGTCAAGGACGTCCTGGATGCTCATCTGCTCGTAGCCCTTGGTCTGGAGAAGGCGCTGGGCGACGTCGACGAACGCGTCACGCCGGAGCGCGTGGGCTTCGGGGTTCAACGTGCGGGGCATTCGGCCACTCGGAATATCACCGTTCGGAATAACCAACCGACCGTCGGTCTAATGATAAGCCCGAACGTCGAGCCCGTTCTGCCTCGGGTGGCAGGAGGACGGGGTGCCCGGGCCGGTCGGACGGGTCGCTCCCGGCCGGGTCGCACATCGTACCGTCGACCTCGACCACCGCCATGCGGTACTGGCGGCCGCTCAACTGGCGGGCCTCTTTGGCGGCGACCCAGCCACGGTGGGTCGTCGAGCCTGAGCGGGCTCGCCATCGTGTGCCAGTAACCCTTCCGGGCGAGATCGTGGCGTGCCTGCCCGGCTGCTCGGGGGAGGTCTACGGGCGTGCCGTTGATCCGCGGTTGATGATGGGCGGTGTCGTATCGCCGGCACGGCGATCGGCAGCCGTCACGGCTTCGCGGGAGATCGATCATGAACGCCACCTTCGAGCATCGACCCCGCCCTCGGATCGCGGAACGCAAGAAGGCCGGACCGCCCAAGACCCGGGACGAGCACGTCGGCCTCAACGGCGAGTTCGCCCATCCTCACGACGACGGTGGGCACGATGTGGTGCGCCTATGCACCCGCTGATCGGGCGGGGCGTCGGCTGCGTGCAGTGTCTGCTGCAGGCGCTGCTCGATGATCGCCCGGAGCCCGGCGCATCCCACGCCACGACCGTGAACTCGTCGGACAGGGCATCGATCTGGCGGCGCCACTCCCGGCTATCGCCGACGAACCCGTGCAGGAGGACCAGGGGCGGCCCTTCACCTCGCCGTTCGAAGGCGATGCCGAGCCCCCCTACCTCGATCTCGTCCACGCGTCAGTCTGGAGTCCCCGACACCGCCGTGCTATCCCTCGCCAGAGTCACCGGGGCATCCGGCGCGTGCCGGGCCGTGGCCGCGTCGAGCCGCTCGAGGTAGGGCCGCGCCTTGACCCGCTCGAAGATCGCCCGCGCCTCGGCCCCCGCCTCGCGTGTGGCCGGATGGTCCCCACCGATGAGGATGACGAAGTCGAGTGCCATGCGCGCGAGATCGAAGGCCGCGCCGATGGATCGATGCCGGGACAGGGCGTCACGATAGCCGGCGATCGCGTCGCCGGGTCGCCCTTCGAGCGCGGCCATCGCAGCCTGGGCGGCGATCCGATCGGCCGCGATGCCGATCCCGATCTGCGGGATGGCCTCGAGCCGCCGGGCCACCTCTCGAGCCCGGGCGAGGTCGCCGCCCCAGATGGCGGCGCGCATCGCGTCGGCGAGGTAGTACGCGGCGAGCTCATCATCCGCGGCCGCGAGTATCGCCTCGTCCCCGGCCAGGGCGTAGTCGCCCGCATGCAGCGCCCGATCCGAGCGCAAGGCGTGCATCGCCGCGTCGGCGAATGGGTCGGAGACCTGGGTCGACAGGACCTCGAGACGCGCCAGCGTGGCGTCCGTCGAGTCGCCCCTCGCCACCTGGAACAAGGCCGAGATGGAGATCCTCCGGACCTCGTCGAGCAGGCTCCCTGCGTCGTCGGCACGGTCGCCGGCACCCTCGACCAGGGCAGCATCCCAGTCATCGGCGAGGACGTAGTCCTGGTAGCGTGCCTGCTCTGCAGACCATCTCGCCAGGTTCCGGTTGCCGACCCGGCGGGCCAGCTCCTCCGCTGCCCGATACGCGTCGCGTGCCTGCCGTGGATCCTCGATCGAGGCGCCGAGGTTACTCGTGGCGCGGATCTCGGCCGCGACGAAGCCGCCGCCGTGCGCCACGTCGATGGCGGCCCGGAGCAGGGCCAGCCCCTCCCGCAGCCGGCCCAGCTGCCCGAGCGACGAGCCCTTGTTGTTGAATGTCTCCGCGACGATCCGCTCGAGCCCCAGGTGTTCCGCCAGGTCCAGGGCCAGGTCGGCCGCCTGGATCGCCCGCGCTGGCTGGCTGGTCCGCATCAAGGCGCGTGACAGGTTCGCCAGCATGGTGGCCCGGACCTCGCCGCCTCCGGTATCGGGGAACGCGGCGATGGCGGCCTCAAGGAGCTCCACCGCCTCCCGCGGCTGGCCCGAGTCGATGAGGATCTCGCCCAGGAGCGCCTCGCCTGCGCCGACCGCCTGCGGATCCCCTGCCGCCTGGGCGAGGTCGATCCCCGCGCGGACGAGCGCCTGGGCATCCGCGTGGAGCGCGGCCACGTTCGCCGACCTTGCCGCCCGGAGGTGCAGTCCGGCGCGCTCCCCGGGGTCGGCGGTGATCGCGATCGCCTGGCGGAGGTACGACACGGCCTGGTCGTGCCCACCGAGCGTGGCGGCCCGCTCGGCGGCCCCCGACAGGGCGAGGCGGGCCTGGATCGCGACGGCGTCGGCCTCGGCGCCCTCGGCCGACGCTTCGTGGGCCGCGACGTAGTGGGAGGCGAGGAGCCCGGCAAGCTCGTCGTCGCCGAGCGCCTCGAAGTAGCGGGCAGCGGCCAGGTGGCGGGCGCGCCGCTCGCGTTTCGCCAACGTGCCGTAGGCGACCTCGCGGATGAGCGACTGGACGAATCGGTACAGGCCTCGCTCGGGGCTGCGCGGATCGATCTCGACGTCGAACAGCTCCCGCCGGACGAGGACCTTGAGCCTGGGCTCGAGCGCCTCCGCGGTCTGGCCGCTCACCGCGGTGAGTCCGGCGAGGCCGAACGTCTGTCCCAGGACCGACGCGTCGGCGACGAGGCTCCGGTCGACCGGATCCAGGGAATCGAGCCGGCTGGCGATGAGCGAGCGGAGGGTGTCGGGAACGGCCAACTCCCCGAGCTCGCCGGCCGGCCGGTAGCCGTCGCCCTCCCGCGCAAGCCGGCCGTCGGCGACGAGCGAGCGGACCGTCTCGACCGCGTAGAGCGGCATGCCGTCGGCGCGGGCGAGGATCGCCCGGATCGCGGCCTCCGGCAGGCCCGGTACGAAGCCGTCGAGCAGCTGGCGCATGGCCTCGTCGCTCAGCGGCTCGAGGGCCAGCTTGGTCAGGTTCCGCGTCTCAGCTCCCCAGTCCGGTCGACGGTCGAACAGCTCCGGTCGGGCCAGGGTGACGACGATGAGCGGAACGTTCTTCGACCACTCGAGGAGGTGCTCGATGAAGTCGAGGAGCCCGGAATCGGCCCACTGGAGGTCCTCGAACAGGAGGACCGTCGTGGACCGCTCGGCGATCCGCTCGAAGAAGATCCGCCAGGCGGCGAACAGGACGTCGCGCCCGCCGGCCGGTGCGGGCTCGAGCCCGAGCAGGGTGAGGAGGGCGGGTTCCACCCAGCGCCGGTCGTCGTCGGTTGGGACGTATTCGGCCACGGTGACCTTGATCCGCTCGCGGGTGGCGGCCTCGTCGTCCGTCTCGGCCAGGCCGGCCCGCCGGCGGATCATCTCGCCCAGCGCCCAGAACGTGATCCCCTCACCGTAGGCCGGCGATCGGCCGCGGTGCCAGTAGATCGTCTCGCTGATCCCGTCGATGAACTTCTCGAGCTCCCAGGCCAGGCGACTCTTGCCGATCCCGCCCGGACCGGTGATCGAGACGAGCCTGGCCCTGCGGTCCCGCCCGGTCGTCGCGATGAGGTCCTTGAGGAGCCGCAGCTCCTCGTCGCGGCCGACGAACGGGGGCTCGGGCAGGTCCGAGCGACCCCCGCCGCCGCGCTGGGCCACGACCCGCAGGGCCCGATAGGCCGGGACGGGCGCGGTCTTGCCCTTGAGCGTCTGCTCGCCGGCCTCCTCGAACGCGATCGCGGCGCTGGCCGCCCGCATCGTCGGTTCGCCGACGAGGACGGTGCCGGGCTGGGCGACGGACTGGAGCCGGGCCGCGGTGTTGACGAGGTCGCCCGCGACCATCCCCTGGTTCGTGGCGCCGAGCGTCACGGCCGCCTCGCCCGTCAGGACCCCCGCCCGCGCCTGGATGCTGGCGCCCAGGGCCCTGACGCCGTCGACGAGGTCCAGGGCGGCGCGAACGCTCCGCTCCGCATCATCCTCGCGCGCCGTCGGAGCGCCCCAGACTGCCATGACCGCGTCGCCGATGAACTTCTCGACGGTGCCGCCGTAGCGGCCGATGACGTCCGTCGCGATGTCGAAGTAGCGGGTCAGGGTGTCGCGGACGTCCTCCGCGTCGCGCTCCTCGGCGAACGGGGTGAAGCCGACGAGATCCGCGAACAGGACACTGACCAGGCGGCGCTCCGCCACCGCGCCGGCGACGGCGGGGGCGAAGGCCGGGGCGCCGGCGGTGGTCGCGAGCCGGGCCGGGCCGGGCGTGGGCGCGGCGGCGTTGGCGAGCGGCGTCGCGCACTCGCCGCAGAAGGCATCACCCGGGTCGTAGGGAGCGCCGCAGGACGGGCAGGCGGCCGCGAGCGGCGTCGCGCAGCGGACGCAGAACTTGCGACCCGGCTTGTTCTCGGTCGTGCAGTTCGAGCAGATCACGGCGGCCGCTCCTGGACGCTCGGATGGTCACGAGAGAGTACCGGATTGCGTATGCCGCCTTCGCGCCGTCACCCAGGGTGCGGTCACTGTGGCTCGGCCCTCACCTCGCTCGCTTCGAGCAGGACGGTCCACTCGCCGGTCGCCGGATCGAACGCGAGGACGTCGTTGGCCTGAACCCAGATGCGGTCCGGGTCCGGCGTCCGGTACGAGCCGCCGTAGACGACGAGCCGCTCGTTCAGCGGGTCATACACGATCGAGTGGTGCAGGCGGGACGTGGAGCCGGTCCCGAAGTCCTCGCCATGTCGGGGATCGAAGCCTTCCTCCAGGATCTCCCAGCGGTTCGCGGCGGCGTCGTACGCGATCACCCGGCCGTCGCTGAACATCCTCGCTCTCGCGCGCTCGGTCGATTCGCCCAGGGGCGTCGCCCTCGCGATGCTCCCACTGAATCAGATGCCGCAGGCGGGTCCCGGGTTCAGTGCAGACCGGAAGACCAGGGGCACCCGCCTCGCGTCCCTTCTCGGCTAATCGGCCCCCATCATGTCGCGGGGCCCGCGCCACAGGCCGGGCTCGCCCGATGGCGACCATCCGGGACCCGGTGTCGCCGCCTTCCGGCGCCACCCCCGCTGCAGCCGTCGCTCGATCTCCGGCCAGCTCGGGACGCTGCTCGTGCCGTCCGCCGCCTCCGTGCTGGACCCGCCGACGGCACAGGCGCCGGTGACGGTCGGGCTCGGCGACAGCCCCATCAGCAGGCCGAACAGGAACCCCGCGATCGTCGCATCCCCGGCCCCCGCGGTTCCGACGACGTTCGTCTCGAACACGCTGGAGTAGAGCTCTCGGTGCGCCCACGCTGGCGAGAGGTCGTGCGAGCCGACTGCCAGGCGCGCCGTGGACGCCGTGCGGACATACAGGCCGTGCTCGCCCAGCTTGACGCCGGCGATCCCGACACCCAGGCCGATCATCTCGTCCGCGAGGCGTGCCACGGATGCCAGCGTCGGACCGCCGCGCTCGTCCCGATGCACGCGTCGGCGCAGCAGGTGGCTCGCCTCGGCCAGGCTCGGCATGAAGACGTCCACCGCGGGCAGGACCCGCTCCAGGAGCGCCCGCCAGCGCACCGGGCTCTGCCCGGGATCGAGGTTCGCATTGGCCATGTCGAGCGACGTCGTCAGGCCCTGACCGCGCGCCCGTTCCAGGAGGCGCCGCAGCTCCCGCCCGTCGTTCGCCACCATCGCCGCCATGAGCGGCGGGTAGCCGACGTGCAGGAGGGTCGCGGCGCCGAGCAGCTCGTCCGGCACGTCGTCCCCTGCGAAGGTGTCGTTGACGCCCGAGAAGTGCTGGATCGCCCGATCCCGTCCCGGCAGGTTCGAGATGAGGCTGTACGACGTCGGCTCACCGGCCGCGATGATCAGCTGGGCCGCGTCGCCGGGGACCGCCTCGCGCACGAGCTCGGACAGCACGCCCCCCAGGCGATCGTCGCCCACGCGTGCCACGAGCGTTGAGCGCATGCCGAGCCGATGCAGCGCGATCCCCGTGTTGCCGACGCATCCGCCCACGGACAGCGTGATCGGGCCGAGCGGGTCCAGCGAGCCCGGCCGAGGCGCCCGTCTTCGCGGGCCCGACGGCAGGCGCGGGATGATGTCGAGGCAGATGTGGCCCGCGACGATGACGGAGGGCGGATCCTCTACCCGGCTCAACCGACGTCCTGTCATGGGCGACTCCTGCGCGGAACGAGGGATCGACGAGACGACGCCAGCTCAGGCGGCGACGAGCGGTAGGGCGGCCAGCGTGAGGCCCAGCATGATGAGCGCCACGTGCAGGGCGATGAGCGACCAGCGCGCGGGAGCGGTCGGGTCGTCCAGCCCGGCGGGAACAGGCGCGACGCGGAACCAGAACCAGAGACCCATGAGACCACCGAGCAGCACGCCCGCGGTCACCGACAGCCAGCCGAGGGCGGCAGCCGGGTCGGCCGGCAGCGAGCCGAGGTCGATGGCCAGCAGGGCGACCGAGACCAGGGCGGAGGGTAGGATCAGACCGTAGCGCAGGCGCGGCCACGCCAGGCTGGCGACCAGCACCGTCGGCATCAGCAGCCAGCCGGCCGCCAGGGCACCGTCGACCAGCGGCGGTGCGTCGAGGGTCCCGACCGCCAGCCCCCAGATGAGGCCCAGGGCGATGGCGCTCACGACCGCCAGCCGCTTGACGCGTCGCGTGATGCGCCGGTCGGCGGTCAGCTCGACGGGCGTCGGGCGGTGGTCCAGCGTGCGCGCCAGCATCGCCGGGTCAGCGGCGCGCCGCGAGCTGCAGGAACATCACGAAGCCGATGAGGAAGAACAGGTCGACGACGGCCCACGGGAGGAAGAAGACGCTGGGCAACTGTCCGATGACGAGGTAGTAGAGGGCCAGGCCCGAGTAGGCGGCCTTGTAGGCGACGCCGACCCGGACGATGCCCAGGTTGGCGAACGGGTCGCGATACACGAACCAGTAGCTCAGTCCCTGCACGAAGATGAAGACGGCGGCGAGCTGGATGTACGCGATGTGGGGCGGCAGCGTCATCCCGATCGCCGTCAGGATCGGCTCCCCCGCGACCACGAAGACGGCGCCCAGGATGAGGTCGTAGAGGGCCGCCACCAGGAAGAAGTTCCGCCAGCCCGACGAGACAGGACGACCGACGATCGTACTCATGCGCTGCACCTCATCGTCTGCTGCCGACGCACGTAGCGGCGGCGTTGCTCACGGAACCGCTTGCCCCGGGCCGTCCGCTCATCCTCCGTGTACAGGCGCTTCCCGAGCGCCAGCGCCTCGCGCTGGAGCGTTTCCGGGGACATACGCAGCGGCCTGACGTTGATGTCGAAGAGCGTACAGCGCTCCCAGGCGGCCTCCTCGAGGAGGCGGCCCTCGCGGCGCAGGCGCTCGTAGAGAGGTGTGCCCGGGAAAGGCGTCATGACCGTGATCTGGACGTCGAACTGGCCGCTGTCGCGCACGAAGCGCTCGACCGCGTCGAAGACCTCGGGACCGTCACCGTCGAGGCCCAGCACGAAGCAGCCGTTGACGGCGATGCCGTGGGACTGGATGCGCTCGATGGCCGCCTTGTAGTCGTCGAAGCGCGAGCGCTTCCAGTTCCGGCGCAGCTCCACGCCCTCGACGGCGCCGGCGTTCGGGCTCTCGAGCCCGATGAGGACCTCCGCGCAGCCCGACAGGCGCATCAACTCCAGCAGCTCGGGATCGTCGGCGATGGCGATGTCGCTCTCGGTGAACCAGCGCAGCCTTTCGGGCGCCAGGGCCCGCAGGAGATCCTTGACGTGGCGCCGGTTGACGAACGTGTTGTCGTCGGCGAACTCGATGAACGGACGCGGCCAGATGCGCTTGATGGCATGGATCTCGGCCAGCACCTTCGCGACCGGCTTGACCTTGTATTTGGGCGTCAGGCGGATGGACGCGGCGCAGAACTCGCAGCGCCACGGGCAGCCGCGCTGGGTCTGCACGGTGAGCCGGTTGTAGCGCTCGATGTCGAGCAGGTCGAAGCGCGGCATCGGCGCATCGGCCAGGTCGAACTCGCGGCCGTGGGGGGCGTAGACGCGGCGCATAGGGCGGCCCGCCCGGAGATCGGCCAGCAGGTCCGGCCAGCCGAGTTCCCCCTCGCCGACGACCACGGCATCCGCGTGCTCCATGGCCTCGTCGGGCACCGCGGTCACGTGCAGGCCGCCGAGCACGACGCGCACGCCGACCGCCCGGAACCGGTCGGCGAGGGTGTAGGCATCCTTGATCTGGGCCGAATAGGAGGCGATCGCGGCCACGTCGCAATCGGGCAGCTCGCCCAGCCGGTGGATGTCCAGCACCTCGTGGTAGCTGACCTCGAACGGGTCCGGCGTCATGCCGGCCAGGGTCAGCAGCGCCAGGCTGGGCAGCGATGCGATGGCCTCGCTTCGCTCGAGGAAGCCGGGCATGGTCAGGCCGGCCTCGGTGATCTCCTTGCTCCAGGCCCGGACGCCGCTCATGGCGATGAACGCGATGTGCACGCTGTTCCTCGATCGCTGCGAGTCCCCCGGATGGCAGCCCCCTGCCATCGAGCTGCTCGTCTTGATGACGCGAGGCTCGAGCCGACGTTACCAGCCGCACGCGCGCTCCGGCTGACGGTCCGTGAGCGGAGTGTCCGCCCCTCCGTGTTCGAGGCATTCTCGGATTGACACGCCCCCGCGCGAGCCTGACACTCGCGCCAGCCGGAACGCGGGCAGGGCGGCCGCCGCCTGGGGAGAGGGGCCTCGCGGCGAGGGCGCCGGCCACCGCGCTTCCGTGTTTCATGAGTCATGTCGATCGCGGATCGAGGAGGAGCTTCGATGTCCGACCATCATCGCCTGCGCACCGGCCGCAGCCGTCCCATCCTCGCGCTCGCGGCCGTCCTCGCGCTGGCACTCGTCGCCTGCCAGGGCGCAAGCTCGCCTGCGCCCGATGGGAAGTCTGGAAAGCTGAAGGTCTTCGGCGCGTTCGCGACCCAGATCGAGGAGCCGTGGGACGGCGTCATCCACTCTGCGCTCGAGGCCGAGAAGGCCGCCGGGCGGATCGACTACACGTTCACGGACGACATCGGCTACGCCGGCGACATGGAGCGCGTCCTCCGCGAGACCGCGGAGAAGGACAAGCCGGACATCATCTTCGGCGACGCGTTCGGCAACGAGGAGGCCGTCCGGCGGGTCGCCGCGGCCTATCCGACGATCGCCCTCGTGTTCGGATCCGGTGGCGGCCCGGCGGAGCCGAACTTCTCCGTCTTCGACAACTGGATCCACGAGCCCGCCTACCTCGCCGGCATGATCGCCGGCGGTGTCACGAAGTCCAACGTCGTCGGTGTCGTCGGCGGTTATCCGGTGCCGGAGGTGAACCGGATCGTCAACGCGTTCATCCAGGGCGCGCAGGAGACGAACCCGGAGGTGGTGGTCAAGGTCACCTTCCTCAACAGTTGGTTCGACCCGGCGGCGGCGAAGGAAGCAGCCCTCGCCCAGGTCGGCGCCGGTGCCGATGTCCTGTTCGCGGAGCGTTTCGGCGTCATCGAGGCGGCCCAGGAGAAGGGTCTCACAGCGATCGGCAACATGAGCGACCAGAAGAGCCTCGCGCCCGGCAACGTCGTCTCGAGCGTGACCTGGAACATGGCGCCGACGGTGAAGTACGTCATCGACCAGGTCCTCGCGGGCTCGTACACCGCCCAGGACCTCAAGGACTTCTCGATGGTCGCGAAGGGCGGCGCCGCGCTCGCCGAGATCAACACCGGGGTGCCCGGCGGGGTTCCGGACGAGCTCATCGCGAAGGTCAAGGAGCGCGAGTCGCAGATCAGGTCCGGCACGTTCCGGGTCGATATCAACGAGGCGCAGCCGGCCGGGTCGACCGTCGCCGGCGGGTAGCGAGACACGGCGCCCGTGACCGCCGGCGCCGTGTCCGGATCCGCCGCTCCCGTGGTGGAGCTGCGCGGGATCACGAAGCGGTTCGGGGACCTCGTCGCGAACGACCGCGTCGACTTCGACGTCGGGCGCGGCGAGGTCCACGCCCTGCTCGGGGAGAACGGGGCCGGCAAGACGACCCTGATGCGGATCGTCTACGGGCTGACGCACCCCGACGCGGGGCAGATCCTCGTCGGCGGCCGGCCCGTCGCGATCCGCTCCCCGAAGGACGCGATCGCGGCCGGCATCGGCATGGTCACCCAGCACTTCTCGCTCGTCCGGCCCATGACCGTCGCCGAGAACGTCGTCCTCGGACGGACGGGCGGGATCCGGCTCGAGATGGCCGCCGCGGCCGCCCGCGTGGCGGAGGCGTCCGAACGGCTCGGCATCCGGGTGGATCCGGGCGCGGTCGTGGCCGAGCTCTCGGTCGGGGAGCAACAGCGGGTGGAGATCCTCAAGGCGCTCGCCCGCGACTGCCGCGTGCTCATCCTCGACGAGCCCACCGCGGTCCTCGTCCCGCAGGAGGTGGAGGCGCTCTTCGCGACGCTCCGGCGCCTCCTCGACGAGGGCCTGTCGGTCGTCTTCATCAGTCACAAGCTCGGCGAGGTCCGGGCCATCAGCGACCGCGTCAGCGTCCTCCGCCGGGGGGTGATGGTCGGCACCGTCGAGGGCTCCACGGACGAGCGGGAGCTCGCCCGGATGATGGTGGGCAGGCCCATGTTGGGAATCCGGCGGACGGAGCGGGCTGGTGCCGGGCCGCCCTCGACGCCGGCCCTCTCCGTGCGCGACCTCGGGGCGGCAGGCGTGCACGGGCTGCCGGCCCTCGTCGACCTCTCGTTCGACGTGCAACCCGGCGAGATCCTCGGCGTCGCCGGGGTGTCCGGCAATGGCCAGACAGAACTGGTCGGCGTCCTGTCCGGCATGCGCCACCCGTCGGGCGGTTCGATCGTGGTCGACGGCGTCGAGCTCGCCGGCGCCAGTCCGCGCCGGCTGATGGCGGCGGGGATCGGGCGGATCCCGGAGGACCGCCACGCGTCCCTCATCCCGGACTTGTCCGTCGCGTACAACCTGGCGATCGAGCGGCTCGACGACTTCCGACGGGGTGGCCTGCTGGACGAGCCGGCCATCCGTGAGCACGCCGAGCAGCTGATCGCTCGATTCGCGATCCGCGCCCGTCCGGACGACCGGGTGGCGACGCTGTCCGGCGGGAACATCCAGAAGGTGCTGCTCGCCCGCGTCCTCTCGCGGGACCCGCGGGTCCTCGTCGTGGCGCAGCCCACCCGCGGCCTCGACGTCGGCGCCACGGAGTACGTTCGCTCGGAGTTGCTGGCTCGGCGGGCCGCCGGCACCGCCGTCCTCCTCGTGTCCGAGGATCTCGACGAGCTCCTCGCACTCGCCGATCGCCTGATCGTCCTCTACGAGGGGCGGATCGTGGGCGAGATGCGCGCCGGGGACGCCGATCCCGAGCAGCTCGGGATGCTGATGGCCGGGCGCGGGAGGGCCGCGTAGTGGCGCTCTTCCGGCCGGCTTCATGGACCGGCCCGCGCCGGTCGATCCTGTCGCCGTGGTCGAGCCCGGCGCTCGTCGTCCTCGCCGTGCTCATCACCTTCGTCCTGACCGCCGGGCCGATCCTCCTCGCCGGCGCGAACCCGATCGCCGCATACGTCGAGTTCCTCGTCGTGCCGGTCACCTCCGGGTTCACCGCGATCGAGGTCCTTGTCTCCGCGACCCCGATCCTGTTCACCGGCGCGGCCGTCGCCATCGCCTTCCGGGCCGGGTACTGGAACATCGGCGCGGAGGGCCAGCTCCTGCTGGGCGCCATCGCGGGGGCCGGCGTGGGCATCCTCGTCGGCGGCCTGCCGGCCATCGTCGCGCTGCCGGCGATGGTCGCCGCCGGGGCGCTCGCGGGGGCAGCCTGGGCGCTCGTGCCGGCGCTCCTGCGCGTCCGGTTCGGCATCGACGAGGTCGTCACGACGCTCCTCCTGAATCCGGTCGCGCTGCTCGTCGTCAACGGCCTGCTCCACGGCCCGTGGCGCGACCCGGTGACCGGCTTCCCCGAATCACCTCGGATCGCCGCCGCGGCGGAGTTCCCGGCCCTCCTCCCTGGGTCCCGGCTCCATCTCGGGTTCCTCATCGCGATGGCGGTCGTGGCTGCGGCCTGGTTCGTGCTCGCCCGGACGCCGGCCGGGCTGCGGCTCCGCGCCGTCGGGCTGAGCCCACACGGCGCGCGATTCGCAGGGATCGACGTGTCCGGAACGCTCCTCCGCGCCGCCCTCGTGAGTGGGGCCGTGGCGGGGATCGCCGGCGTGAGCGAGGTCGCCGGGATCCAGTACCGCCTGACCGGTGGCCTGTCGCCGGGCTACGGTTACACGGGCATCGTCGTCGCCACGCTCGGGGCGCTGTCGATGCCGGGCGTCGCACTTGCGGCGCTCTTCCTCGGCGACCTGACCGTCGGGGCGTCGTCCGCCGCCCGCGCCCTCGGCATCCCGTCGCAACTGGGTGCGGTCACCCAGGGCGTGCTCCTCCTGACGACGGTGGGCCTTCTCGCCCTGCGCCGGAACCGGCTGACGCGCGGGATCGAGATCGGCGGTGAGACGGTCGCCGGCGACGTGGCGGCGGGCGGCCTGCCCAGCGCTGCCACCGCGATCTCGGAGGAGGGCGAGGTGGAGCAGGAATGACGTTCACCTTCGTCTTCGACCTGCTCGCCGCCACCCTCCGCAACGCGACGCCGCTCGTCTACGGGACGGTGGGCGAGACGTACTCCGAGCGCTCGGGCGTGCTCAACCTCGGGATCGAGGGGACGATGTACGCGGGCGCGTTCGCCGGCTTCGCCGTCGCGTTCACGACCGGCTCACCCCTCCTGGGACTCCTCGCCGCGCTCGTCGTGGGGGTGCTGGCAGGGGCGGTCATGGGCCTCCTCACGGTCACCCTCGGCGCCAACCAGCACGTGTCCGGGATCGGGCTGACGATCGGGTTGATCGGCATCTCCGAGTTCGCCAACCGCCTCCTCTTCCAGGGCGGCGAACTCCGCCGCATCGAGCCGATGCCGCTCCTGGAGCCGCTGGCCTTCCTTGGCGCCCCCGGCGAGATCTTCCACCAGTACGGGCTGACGTACATCGCCTTCCTCGTCGTCGTGCCGCTCGCGTGGTGGGTGCTCCAGCGATCCAGCTTCGGACTGGAGATCCGGGCCGTGGGGGACAACCCCGAGGCGGCCGACGCGGCCGGGATCAACGTCGGTCGGACGCGCTACCTCGCGCTGATGATCGGTGGGGCGCTGATGGGGATCGGCGGCGCGTTCTTCACGCTCGCCGTCCTCGGCAGCTTCACGCTCGACATCATCGCCGGGCGCGGATGGGTGTGCGTGGCGCTCGTCATCTTCGGCCGCTGGCGGATCGGTCGAGGCGTGCTGGGCGCGCTGCTCTTCTCGCTGCTGTTCTCGCTCCAGTTCCGGCTGCGGATCCTGCCGGGGTTCGGCGAGCTCCCGTTCGAGGTGCTCCTGGCACTCCCGTACCTCGTCGTCATCCTGGCCCTCGCCCTGTCCGGCCGGAACGTGGCCTATCCGGGGGCGTACCTCAAGCCGTACCGGCGAAGCTGACCGAAGAGGAGGATCGGATGGACGTCCGTGACCGGGACCGCGAGTTCCTCGCCGTGGCGATCGAGCAGGCGCGCATCGGGCGCTCCGAGGGAGGTGTGCCGATCGGCGGCGCGCTCGTCGCCGACGGCCGGGTGCTCGCCGCCGGCCGGAACCGGCGGGTGCAGCAAGGGAGCGCGATCCGGCACGGCGAGACCGACGCGCTCGAGCATGCCGGTCGCTTGCCCGCGTCGGTCTATCGGCGGGCGACGATGTACACGACCCTCTCGCCGTGCGACATGTGTGCGGGCGCGATCCTCCTGTACGGGATCCCGCGCGTCGTCATGGGCGAGAACCGTACGTTCGTCGGAGCGGAGGACCTGCTGCGCGCGCGGGGTGTCGAGATCGTCAACCTCGACTCGGAGGAGTGCGCCGTGCTGATGCGCGAGTTCATCACCGAGCACCCCGAGATCTGGAACGAGGACATCGGCGAGGAGTAACGGAGGCGAGCCTTCCTTTCCCTGCGCGCATAGTGCCGACCGGCTCTGGCGCCGCGACTGCCGGCGGCCGAACCTGCCGTTGTTCAGCCAGCAGGAAGGAGGGCCTCTGTGGCCGATCTCTCGACCGTCTTCACGGGCATTCGCTTCGAGAACCCGTTCCTGCTCGCGTCAGCGCCGCCGACCGAGTCCGAGGCCAACATCATGCGGGCCTTCGAGGCGGGCTGGGGTGGCGTCGTCACGAAGACGATCGGCCTGCACCCGGTCGTCAACGTCCGAGGCCCCAGGACGGCGTTCCTCCGCGCCGACAACGGCGGGACCCGGCTGTCGATGGCCAAGCGCCCTGACTCGACCCTCGTGGCGTCGTGGAACTGGGAGCTGATCTCCGAAAGGCCCCTCGACTGGTGGGTCGGCCGCCTGTCCGCGATCAAGAAGGCCTGGCCGACCAGGGTGCTGGTCGCGTCGATCATGGCCGGCTCCGGCAGCGACAAGGAGCTGGCGAACTGGCAGGTCCTGACCGAGGCCGTGCAGACTGCGGGGGTCGATGCCATCGAACTGAACTTCTCCTGCCCGCACATGGACCGGGTGGACATGGGCGCCAACGTCGGCAAGGACCCGGTCCTGTGCTCCGTCTCCACGCAGGCCGTCAAGGAGGTGGCGCGCATCCCCGTCTGGGTGAAGCTGACCCCGGCGACGGCGGACATCGTCGAAGAGGCCGCCGCGACGTTCCTGGGCGGCGCCGACGCGATCTCGTCCTCGAACACGTTCCCATCCCTGCCGCCGATCGACCCGCGGACACTCGACTTCGAGGTCAACGTGGACGGGTACGTCTCCTCCGGTGGGCTGGGCGGGCCCGCGATCCTGCCCCAGTCGCTGGCCAAGATGGCGCAGATGACCCAGGCCTTCCCGGATCGCGAGTTCTCCGGGCTCGGCGGGATCTCCGGGTTCGACCAGGCCCTGAGCTACTTCCTCCTGGGCTGCGGTACCGTCCAGGTCGCCACGGCCGCCATGCTCGACCATGCCATCGGGCCGAACGTGATCACGGCCCTGGCGTCGGGGATGACGGAGTTCCTCGAGCGGAATGCCGATCGCGGCTGGACCTCGCTCGCGGACTTCCGCGGCCTGCGCCGGGGCAACGTCGTCCCGCACTCGCAGATCCGGCGGCCGGAGGCCTCCGACTACCACGGCGGCTACGAAGATCAGACCGACGACGACGCCGGCGGGCTCGCCTCCGGGTAGGACGGGGCTCGATCCAGGAAGCTCGACTTTCGCAGGGCGCGCTACTCCGTCGCTACCGGGCACCGAAGATGGCGTGACCGCCGACGCGACGCCACCGGATCCCCGGCTCGCCGTCGATCTCGATCCACTCGAGGGTGGCTCGACCATCGGGCCCGGAGAAGCTCCAGGTCATCTCCCACACGGCCTCCGTCAAGTCTCGGCCTGGCTCTCGGACAACCTTGGGGGGCGGCCGTTGACAGCGGATGCGAGATACGGTATATCAGATGCATACACGAAACGGCGGACTCATGATGGAGCGCGACGGATGACCCGGCCGATCACCTTCATCGACCTGGGGGTCGGGGGAATGACCTGCGACGACTGCGTCGTCCACGTCACCGAGGCGCTCGAGTCGGTGCCCGGCGTCGAGCGCGCCACCGTCGATCTCGAGTCGCGCAGCGCGGTCGTCGAAGCGAGCCCCGACGTGCCCGCCGCCGCGCTCGCCGCCGCCGTCCGGGCGACCGGCCAGTACAACGCGTTCGAGCGCCGCCGTCGCCCCGCCTCTGATGGCTGATCCGTTCGACCTCCTGATCCTGGGATCGGGGTCCACGGCGTTCGCCGCCGCGATCAAGGCGTCCGAACTGGGTGCGCGCGTCGCGATGGTCGAGCGTCGGATGCTCGGCGGGACATGCGCGAACCGCGGCTGCCTGCCGTCCAAGAACCTCATCGAGGCGGCGAGGATCGTCCACGAGGCGTCCCATCCTCGATACGCGGGCCTTGCCCCCACCGACATCCCGGTGGACTTCGCGGCGCTCATCGCCCAGAAGGACGGCGTCGTGCGCGAGTATCGGGCGAAGAAGTACGCCAGCGTGGCGGACGGCCTGACCGACCTCGAGCTGATCGACCGCGACGCGATGTTCGCCGATCCGCACACCGTCCTCGTGGGCGATCGGCACGTCATGGGCGACCGCGTCCTCCTCGCCACGGGCAGCCGCCCGACGATCCCGCTCATCCCGGGCCTCGATACGGTCCCGTACCTGACCAGCGACCTGCTCGATGCGGACGAGGCCGGCCGGCTCACCGAGCTGCCCGCGTCGCTCATCGTCCTCGGCGGCGGCTACGTCGCGGTCGAGCTCGCCCAGATGTTCAGCCGGCTCGGCAGCCGGGTGACGATGATCGCGCGCTCGGGGCTCCTCTCGGGCTACGAACCCGACCTGGGGCGGACCCTCGGCGAGGTCTTCGTCGCCGAGGGCATCGACGTCCTCAGCGGGGCCCGGGTCGAGCGCGTCAGCGGTGACGAGCGCGGGATCGCGCTCGCGGTCGAGCTGCCGGGCGCCGGCCGGATCGTCCGGGCCGAGCGGTTGCTCGTGGCCACGGGCCGGACGCCGAACACCGAGACGCTCGGGCTCGACCGAGCCGGCGTGACGCTTGACGATGGGTTCGTCGTGGTCGACGCCGAGCTGCGTACGAGCCAGCCGCACGTCTGGGCGGCGGGCGACGTCATCGGCCGCCAGCACGGCTCGCAGATGGCGACCCCGGTCGGCGCGCGGCAGGGCCGGATCGTCGCCGACAACGCCTTCGCCGACGCGAAGCGGCGGTTCGATGGGACCGTCATCCCCCGAGCGATCTTCACCGACCCGCCGATCGCGGTCGTCGGCGAGACCGAGGCCCAGGTCCGTGCTCGCCACTACCCGGCGGTCGCGACGACGACCCCGCTCGCGTACGTCCCGCGCGCGGGCGCGGTCCACAAGACGACCGGTTTCGTGAAGTTCATCGCATCCTCGATCGACGAGCGTGTCCTGGGCGTCCACGTCATCGGCGAGTCGGCGCCGGAGATCATCCACGAGGCGGCCATGGCGATGCACTTCAAGGCGACGCTGGCCGATTTCATCGACCTCATCCACGTCTATCCGACGATGAGCGAGGCGCTCAAGATCGGAGCCCAGGCCTTCAGCCGGGACGTCACGAAGCTCTCGTGCTGCGCCGAATGAGCGCCGGAGCGTCGGACGCCGAGGAGCGATCCAGATGACGAGCAACCTGCCGGCCGCGGCCCGCCGGGCCGACGAGCTCGACCGTCCGGAGGTCCTCGCGACCTTCTTCCAGGGACTTTCCGACCCGACTCGGGTGCGGATCCTGGAGCTCCTCGCCGAGCGACCCCGCACCGTGACCGATCTCGTCGAGGCGACCGGCCTCGCTCAGGGTCGGGTCTCGAGTCATCTCTCGTGCCTGCGCTGGTGCGGCTACGTCGAGGCGCGCGTCGAGGGGCGATATAACCGCTACCGGCTCGTGGACGAGCGCGTGCGCGAGATCCTCCGCCTCGGCGAGGCGATCGTGCGCGACAACGCGGACCGACTGACGTCGTGTCTGGTCCTCGGGTCCGAGACGAGCGCGGGCGTCGTGCCGAGCCAGCACGTCGCGGTACGTTCTCCGGGTACGTAGAGAGGAGTGGTCCCGAAGATGGTCATCAGCCTCACGACCAGCTCACCGGCGCCCCATCAGCGCGAGCAGGTGGCGGCGTTCCTCGGCGAGGTCCTGCCGCGGCTGGAGCGCGAACCCGGCGTCGTGGCCGTCTACCACTTCTCGGACCCGGAGACCGGGGAGAGCACTACGGTGGTCGTCTGGCGCGACGACGCGTCGCGCGCCGCCTATCGCGAGAGCGCCCTCATCCGCGAGGTGATGGCGTTCGAGGAACGGCTCGGCCTGCACGGGACGCGACGCGCCTTCCCCCTATCCTACCCGCCCGACGCGAACCCCTGACGCTCGGCCGAGCACCACTGGCCGGCTTGGGCGCGCTGCCAGGCTTCAGTGGCTGGCGGCGGGCGGCTTGCCCTGATCGCCGCGGGCGACCGCTGAGACGGCCTGGCCGTGGGCCTTGCCGGTCGTCGAGTGGTTTCTGGCGACCTGCGACACGAACCAGCCGTGGTTCTGCGGTCGCTGCCCGGCGCCTTCGGGCTGCCCGACATCATCCGGCTTGCCGACGCCGTCGGGCTTGCCAGCGTCCTCGGGCTGGCCGACATCATCCGGCTTGCCGGCGCCATCGGGTTTGCCCGCGCCGACCGTGGTCGGCACGCTGCCCTGCGCATGTTCGGCAGCTGTCGTCAGCCCCTGCTGGGCGTCGCCGGCGCCCTGCCCCAGGGCGATGGAGGCCGGGATGGCGAGCGCCACGAGCGCCGTGATCCCCAGCTTGAGCAATCGATCCTTCATCGCGGTGACCTCGAAGTGTGCCTTGGCCCGGGCGTCCGATGGGCGCCGCCGCCGATGGGCAGGGCTTCAGGGTAGGCGTCGGTCCTGAAGCGCGGCTGTAGCCCCGCTGAGAGGATGCTGAGAAGCGCCGGTCGGGGCGAGCGGCAGCCGAACGACGAAGCGCGTGCCCGAGGCGTCGCTCGCGGCCGACACCGTGCCGCCGGACGCTTCGACGATGGCCTTGACGATCGCGAGCCCGAGTCCCGCGTGTCGCCCGGGCTCGACGGACCGGTCGGCGCGGTAGAAGCGGTCGAACAGGCGAGCCAGGTCCTCGGGCGGGATGGGCAGTCCCTCGTTGTAGACCTCAGCGACGACCGTTCGACCGTCCCGCCGGCCGGACAGGCGCACCAGCCCCGCCTCCGGCGCGTGGCGGACGGCGTTGTCAACGAGGTTGAGAAGCGCCTGGGTCAGTCGGTCGCGGTCCGCCACGACCGGCAGCGGGCCGTCGCGCTCGACCGCGACCCGGCGGTCGTCGCCCATGACCCGTGCGGCGTCGGCCAGGTCGATGAGCAGCTCGCCGACATCGAGCCGCTCCGGCGCCAGCCGCCCGCCGCCCGCTTCGAGCTGGGTCAGGAGCAGCAGGTCCGCGGCCAGGCGTGACAGCCGGTCGATCTCGCGCCGCATCGACCCGAGGATGCGGCCCGCCGCCTCAGGGGCCTCGTGCGCTCCACGGGCGAGGACGTCGACGTAGCCCCCGAGGACCGTCAGCGGCGAACGGAGCTCGTGCGACGCATCGGCGGCGAACTGGCGCTGGGCGGCGAAGGCGCCTTCGAGCCGGTCGATCATCCGGTCGAAGGCCCGCCCGAGTCGGCCGATCTCGTCGGCGCCCGAGGGCAGCCGCGCCCGGGCCGACAGGTCACCTGCGGCGACGCGGTCGGCGACGGCGGCCACGCGCGAGAGCGGCCTCAAACCGAGCGTGGTCACGAGGAAGGAGATCGCCAGCGCGACGAGGAGCGCGACGACGCCGATGCTCAGGAGCGTACTGCGCAGGTTGGCCAGCGCGGCGTCGACATCGGCCAGTGAGACGCCGAGCTGTGCGATGGCGTTCGGCGGCTCGGCGGGCGCCTGGCCGTTGGCCGTGCCGGTGCCGCCCGTGCCAGTGCCGCCCGTGCCGTTGCCCGCGCCCTGGCTGTTACCGCGGCCCTGCCCCAGCCCCCGTCCGAGGCCCTGCCCCTGCCCGCGCCCGAGCCCTGGAGGCGTCTCCCGCGGGCCCGGCGGTCGAACGGTCGGTCTCGCGGTCGGGCTCGCTTTCGGCTCCGGCGTCGGCGTGTCGGCCGTGGTGAAGCGGATGGGCGCGGCGACGATGAGGATGCGCGACCCGTCCGCCACGGAGAAAAGCACGGCGTCGACGACGCGGTTGCCGTCGAGGACGCTGGCGTAGACGGCGGCGTCCAGGCGCGCGTCCACCACGTCGGCCGATGCGCCGTTCGCCTGGGCCGCCAGCTCCGCCCCGGACCGGTCGAGGATGACCACGGCTGTCTGCTGGCCGCCGAGGATGCGCGCCACGTCCGGCGCGGGCAGCGTCGTCGACGGCGCGTTGCCGGCGCTGTCCGCGATGAGGCCGGCCTCGATCTCCAGCCGGGCGATGGTGTTGTCGATGAGCGCGCGCTCCACGAGCACGTTCACGAGCACGAGCACGCCCGCCAGTGCAGCGGCCAGGACGAGGGCGTAGACAAGCCCGAGCCGCCAGCGCAGCGATCCAGCCCGCCGCATCGTCAGGCGGGCTCGCGCAGGGCGTAGCCGGCGCCCCGCAGCGTCTGGATGAGGACAGGCTCTCCGAGCTTGCGGCGCAGGTAGCCGACGTAGACCTCGACGAGGTTGTCGTCGAACGCGTAGCCCCAGAGGCGATCGAGGATCGTCTCCTTGGAGAGGACCTGGCGGGGGTGGCGGAGGAAGAGCTCGAGCAGCTCGAACTCCCGGGCGGTGAGCACCACCGGCTCCCCCGCCCGGCGGACCTCGCGCGTCCGTGGATCGAGCTCGAGGTCGGCGAAGCGGAGCGTGGGATCGGCGGCAGGGTCGAGTCCCTGCCGGCGCAGGTGGGCGCGAACACGGGCCAGCAGCTCGGCGAAGTGGAAGGGCTTCGCGACGTAATCGTCGGCGCCGAGATCGAGGCCCCGGACTCGGTCGTCGAGATCCCCTCGCGCGGTGAGCATGATCACCGGGACCTTGGTCTCGGATCGGATCCGGCTCAGCAGCTCGAAGCCATCGCCGTCGGGGAGCCCGACGTCGAGGATGACAAGCTGAGGGACAACGCGCCGAACGGCCTCGAGCCCGCCCGCGGCGTTGGCGGCCGAAACGACCGTGATGCCCTCGTGCCGCAATCCGAGCTCGACGAAGTCGACGATCCCCGGCTCGTCATCGACGATCAGGACCGTCGGCGCTTCAGGCGGCGACTGCGTGGGATCGATCGGCATGGCGCAATTGGACCCCGACCGACGGCATCGCGCAACCACCCGGCGGTCATCCCCTGCGCGGCGAGCACCACTGGGGCCCGTACCGATCTTCTCGCGCCCCGCCCGGCGGCGTTGCGCCTTGAACACCAAATGGGGCTTCGGGGCGCTGGGGAGGCGCCGCTCGGAGACGGCGCGGGCGTGCCGGGGTCGAGAAGGGGGGCCGGCCACGCTCAGGCGTCGCCGCGTCGGGCCCGGATCGGGTGGATCGCGCTGGATCGGAGGGTCCGGAGAGCTCGCCGGGCCCCGATCGTGCCCGTTTGTTGCTTCACAAACAACGCGCGGGGCCGAGTCGGCCGGGCTGGGGAGCAGCGCCGGCGTCAGCCCCGCCGGTGCCGGTAGAACTCGACCGGGGCCGGCGGCAGCGGGGCGTTGCCGAGGAGGAGGTCGGCGGCCTTCTCGGCGGCCATCATCACCGGGGCGTAGATGTTGGCGTTGGTGACGTAGGGGAAGACCGAGGCGTCCACCACGCGCAGCCCCTCGAGGCCGTGGACCCGCATGCTCGTCGGGTCCACCACGGACATCTCGTCCACCCCCATCCGCGCGGTGCACGACGGGTGGAGGGCGGTCTCCGCGTCCCGGGCCACCCAGTCGAGGATCTGCGCGTCGGTCTCGACCGCGGGACCCGGTGAGGTCTCGCCGGCGTTGTACGGGTCGAAGGCGGGCTGGTTGAGGATGCGCCGCGCGACGCGGATCGCCTCCACCCACTCGCGGCGGTCCTGGGCGGTGGACAGGTAGTTGAAGCGCAGGGCCGGATGGACGCGCGGATCCGCGGACGCGATCTTCACCGACCCCCGCGCATCGGAGTACATCGGGCCGATGTGGACCTGGTAGCCATGGCCGCCTGCGGGCGCCGAGCCGTCGTAGCGGATGGCCAGCGGCAGGAAGTGGAACATGAGGTTGGGGTAGGCGACCTCGTCGTTGCCGCGCACGAAGCCGCCGCCCTCGAAATGGTTGGTGGCCCCCGGCCCCCGTCGGAAGAAGAGCCACTGGAAGCCGATCCAGGGCCGCCGCCACTTCTGCAGTGCCGGCTGCATCGAGACAGGTTGCCGGCACTTGTACTGGATGTAGACCTCCAGGTGGTCCTGGAGGTTCTCGCCCACGCCCGGCAAGTCGGCGACGGGCTCGACGCCGAGCGACCGGAGTTCCCGCGCGTTTCCGACCCCGGAGAGCTGAAGGAGCTGGGGCGTGTTGATCGCGCCGCCGCACAGGATGACCTCGCCGGCATGCACGCGGCGCGCCGGCCCATTCCCGCGCGAGAACTCCACGCCCACCGCCCGCCGGCCCTCGAACAGGATCCGCGTGACGAACGCCCTGGTCTCCACGTCGAGGTTCGGACGGCGCATGACCGGATGGAGGTAGGCGCGGGCCGCGGAGAGGCGTCGGCCGCGGCGGATGTTGCGGTCGAAGGGCGCGAAGCCCTCCTGGCGGAAGCCGTTGACGTCGTCGCTGAGGGGGTAACCGGCCTGCTGCACGGCCGCGAAGAAGGCCCGGAACAGGGGGCTGCTGGCCGGTCCGCGCTCCAGCACGAGCGGCCCGTCGTGGCCGCGGAACTCGTCGTCGGCCCTCGCCGCCAGGCAGGTCTCCATGCGCCGGAAGTAGGGCAGGCAGTGGGCGTAGTCCCACGTCTCCATCCCGGGATCGGCGGCCCAGCGCTCGTAGTCGAGCGGGTTGCCGCGCTGGAAGATCATCCCGTTGATGCTCGACGAGCCGCCCAGGACCTTGCCCCGGGCGTGGTAGATGCGCCGCCCGCCCATGAACGGCTCGGGCTCCGACTCGTACTTCCAGTCGTAGAACCGGCTCCCGATCGGGAACGCCAGCGCGGCCGGCATGTGGATGAAGACGTCCCAGGGGTAGTCCGGCCGCCCGGCCTCGAGCACGAACACGCGGTTCGCCGGATCGGCGCTGAGCCGGTTGGCCAGCACGCTGCCGGCCGAGCCGCCGCCGACGATGATGAAGTCGTACCTGATCCCGATCACGCTCGGGATGCTAGCAGTGCCGGAGGCTGCCGGGCCGTGTCGCGCAGACCCGCCGGCCCCCGTCGATGGCCGCCCTTACCCACCCTGACCGGCGGAGTCGGCATCCGGATCCGTGCTTCGCAGGTACGCCAGGACCGCCGCGACCCGCCGGTGCAAGGCCGGTTCTTCGGTCAGGCCGAGCTTGTCGAAGATCGCGCCGACGTACTTCTCGACCGCCGAGACCGAGAGGACGAGCGCCTGGGCGATGGCCGCGTTCGTCTTCCCGCGAGCCATCTCACGGAGCACCTCCAACTCGCGTGCTGACAGCTCGCCGAGCCTGGACCCCTCGCCACGGGATCGACGGACGATGAGAGCCTCGACGATCCGTGGATCGATGACCGAACCTCCCTCCGCGGTCTCCCGCAGGGCCCGGACGACCTCTTCAACGTCCCCGATCCGCTCCTTGAGCAGGTAGGCGAGCCCGGCGGTGCCCTCGCGGAACAGCTCCATGGCGTAGGCGGGCGCGGCGTGGTGGGAGAGGACGACGACGCCCACGCCGGGGTGGTCGCGGCGGATCGCGTGGGCGGCCTCGATCCCCTCCATCTGATGTCCGGGCGGCATCCGGATGTCGGTGAGGACCGCGTCCGGACGGAGCCGGCGCACGGCGTCGACCAGCGCCTCGGCGGTGCCAACGGTTTCGAGGACATCAACGCCTGCGACATACGACAGCAGCCGGGCCGTCCCCTCGCGAAGGAGATAGTCGTCGTCGGCGATGATGATCCTCAGGCTGGGGGCGGGCTCAGCCATGAGGAACCTCGCCCGCCGGCAGAAGTGCGCCCACGGCCGTGCCTCGCCCCACGCCCGTGTCGACCCAGAAGCGGCCCCTGACCGCCTCGATCCGATCGGCGACCCCCCGGAGGCCGGAGCCGGTGGCCTTGGTGGCGTCGAATCCCGAGCCGTCGTCGCGGACCTCGACCGAGAGCCATCCCTCGCGCTCCCCCAGGCGGATGGCGAGCCGCCGTGGCGAGGCGTGCTTGAGGGCGTTGGCGACCGCCTCCGAGACGAGGAAGAAGGCGGCGCTCTCGATCTCGTCGGGATACCGGTTCCCGCGCACGGCGGCGTCCGCGTCGACCGCCACCGGCACCGGGAGGCGCTCGGCCCGTTCCTCGATCGCGTCCACGAGCCCGCGGTCGCTCAGGACAGCGGGATGGATCCCGCCGACCAACTCCCGCAGGTCAGCCAGCACCCGCTCCGCGTCTGCCTGCAGGGCCACGAGCGTCGACTCGGCGGCGGGATTCGACTCAAGCTGGGCGCGCGCCAGTCGGGCGCGGGCGATGAGCGAGACGATCCCCTGCTGGGCGCCGTCATGGATGTCGCGCTCGATCCGGCGGCGCTCCGCGACCTGGGCCTGGACGAGGCGCATGCGCGACTGGTCGAGCTGGCTGGCCTGCTCGCGGATCTCCTCCAGGCGCGCCTGAAGTTCCGCGGCAAGGTGGGCATTGCGGATCGCCAGCGCGCCCTGCCGCGCGACGCCTTCGACGAGTTCGAGGTCGGCCGGCGCCAGCGCCCCGTCATCGTCGGCCCGGGGTCCGCACTCGATCGCCCCGAGCTCGACGCCACCGTGGACGATCGGGATCATGGCGGCGGCCGGGCCGGTCGGCTCGCCTTCGACCGCGATCGAATCGGCGCCCATCTCGCCCGGGAGGATGAGCCGCACGCGCACCCAGCGCAGGCCGAGGCCGGCTCGGATCGTGGCCGCGAGGCGGGGTAACAACTCCTCCACGCCGACGGTCTCGCGGAGCGAGGCCCCGAGGCGGATGAGCAGGTCATAGCCGCTCACCCGCTCGCCGAAGACCCAACGGTCGGCCAGCGCCTCGAGCCGGCTGCGGACCGGCTGGAACAGGAGCGTCGCGACGATCGTGAGCAGGACGGCCATCTCGACCGGCAGCCGCGACCCGGCCGCGAGCCCGGCCGCCCCGGCGAGGACGGCGTACCCGACGGCGATCAGGAGCCACAGGGCACCGTAGACGAGGGACCGCCGGATGACGATGTCGACGTCGATCACGCGATGCCGGAAGAGGGCGATGGCGAAGGTCGTCGGCAGGAAGGACATGACGACGGTCCATCCCCCGTCAAGGAGTTCGCGATCTGCCCATCCGCCGTTTGTGGCGGCCATGTCGAGCAACGACATCGCACCAGCGAGGAGCACGGCAAGGAGGGGCCAGCGCATCTGCCGGCGTCGCTCCGGGTCCGACCGTCGATAGCGCAGCGCCACCAGGGCGACGGTCGGCACGAGTGGCCACAAGAGCGCCCCGAGCCCTGCCGCGACAAGGGGGGCGAGCGGGGCCAGCGCCGCGACGGCCAACGGATTGTGGATGGGCGGCAGCGGCGACTCGGTCGGCGCCGGCAGCGGGTCGACGACGAGGGCGGCGATCGGGACGAGCAGGAACGACAGCGCCGCCAGGCGGACGATGGCCCGCTCGAACGACGTCTCGTACGTCCCAGAAGGGAAGATCGCCAAGAGCCCGACGGCGGCGAGGGCGAAGCCGGCGACGGTGGCGTGCTGTGCCATGACCACGGCCCAGGCCAGCCCTGCGTCGATGTCGCCCACGCCACGCCCGAGCAGCGCCGCCGCTGCCGTCGCCATCGAAACGAGGGCACACAAGGCCATCAGGCGTCTCACCACGAGGCTCTCCGGACGCCTGGCATAGACCAAGACCCCCACCGCCACGAAGGGGATCGGCATGATCAGGAACGAGATCGACGCCGGAAAACCATCGGACCCGAGGACTGCCAGCCAGGTCACCGGCAGCGCGGCGACACCGAGGACGAGCAGCGCAGTCCAGGCCAGCTGACGCATCGCCGGCATCATCGCGCGCCACGAGGCGCTCGTGAAGGGGGCGCCCCTCACCGAGGGACTGTGGGTGGCTGCACCCGTGAACGGAGGTCTGCGGGAGACACTTCGGTGGTTGGCCCGCTTCCGTCCGGCCGTCCCGCGCGGCTACGGTCAGGCCGGAGGTGAGGAACGTGTCACAGACCGTGGGTGGCCAGGACGATGGGCAGGTCCTTCGGGCGCACATCGACCAGTTCGTGCGTGCACCGATCGAGCGCGTCTATGCGGCCTACGTCGACCCGGCGTTGATGCCGAAGTGGATGGGCATCAAGGCGGTCACCAACGTGAGTGGCCCGCTCGATCGCCCAGGCTCGACGTTCGTCGAGGTCGTCTACGGACCGTACCGGCCACGCAGCGAGGTGCTGGCGGCGGAACCGCCGGTCCTCCACGACATGGGCGGGCGGGGCCCAGTCGGGATCGGCTGGCGCTGGACCACGCGCTTTGCCGTGAAGGACGAGGGCACCGAGATCACCTTCGACGAGGAGGTAAGGTTCCCCGCCGGGCTCATCAGCGGGCTGCTCCGCCGCTCGCAAGAGGGCGGACGCATGGAGCGCGGGGCACGAGCGCTCCTCGCAAAGTTCGCCGAGCTCGTCGAAGCCGGCGAGACGTGAGTGCCGTGACCGGATCGACGATCCCGACCAGGGCGATCCGCGGTGGGGACATCGACGCGTCGCACGAGCGCCTGCAGGCCGCACTCATCGCCCGCTACGCGCCCGGCACCCGGCGCCGCTCGATCCGCTGGTCCGGCGGCGAGACGCAGGTGCTGGAGCTGGGCGAAGGGCCTCCGCTGCTGCTCGTGCATGGCGGACTGGGTGCGGCGAGCGACTGGCTGCCGATCTTCCCGGCCCTGGCCCAGAACCATCGTGTGCTCGCGCCCGACCGTCCGGGCCACGGTCTCGCGAGCCCGATGGACTACTCGGGGGTCGACGTGCTCGACCACGCGACGGCGTTCCTGCGCGAGGTCATGAAGGCGCTCGGGATCGACCGTGCCCCGATCGTGGCGAACTCCATGGGCGGGCGATGGGCGATCGAGCTGGCGCTCCGCGAGCCGCAGCGCGTGGAGCGGCTGATCCTGGTCGGCGCTCCGGCGGGCACGCGCCGCTCGCTGCCCACTGACGTGGCCATGATGAGCTGGCCGCTCGTCGGCCGGATCGTGCGGTGGTTCCTCGGGCGGTCGACTCCGGCCAGTGCCCGACGGTTCTACCGCCGGACGCTCGTGCGCCACCCCGAGCGCCTCGACGACCTCGTTTGCGAGGAGGGGGCGACGGCTTGGCGGCGGAACGTCCGGTCCCATCTCTCGCTGATCGATGCCTTCCTCACGCGCGCCGGCATGCGGCCGGCGCTGATGATCGACGAGCGGTGGGCCGGCTGGCGGCGCCTGGAGGTCCCCGCCACCTTCATCTGGGGCGAGCAGGACGTCTTCGGGAGCCCGGAGATCGCGGACCGGATCGCCCCGCTGGTGCCGGCCGGCGCGACCGTCGTGCGCGTCCCCGACGCCGGGCATCTCCCCTGGTTGGACGACCCGTTGAGCGTCGCCCGCGAGATCGCGGCCGCTCTCGAGGGGGGAGGCCGTCGACACGCTGATGCGCCGAATACGACCGTTCCTGACTGGAACGGCCCAACGCGTGGTGGGGGATAGGAAAGGAGGCCAACATGGAAGGTCAGAAACTCTGGAGGCTGGGCGGCGCCTGCGCGATGCTGGCGGGCGTCCTCTACCTGGCGGTCCTCCCGATATCGGTGGTACCGCTGTTGGCCACCGGGGAGTCACCGACGGCCCTGTTCGAGGCGGCTCCCTTCTACGCCCTCATCGACCGGATCCCGCTGCCGTTCCTCCTGGGCGGCCTCGGGTTCGGCCTGGCTGCGATCCTCGCCCTGGCCCTGGTACCGGCGCTGGGGGCGCTCGTCGGATCGATGAGCCCCGCCGTGGTGCGCTGGATGAGCGCGATCGCCTACCTCGGCCTCGCCGTCGGCGCGGTCTCGGCCATCCACGGTACCGACCTGTCGGTCCGCATCGCCTCGACCTACGCGTCCGGAGACCCGGCGATCCGTGCCACGATCGTGGCGCTCTATCCGCCCACCGCCCTGACGTTTGATACCTGGGGCCTGCTGCAGTTCGGGGGCGTGGGCCTCTGGATCCTTGTCGTCTGCCAGCTGGCGCGCCGAAACGCCCTGCTGCCATCGCGCCTGGCATACCTGGGCATCGGCGTCGGTGTCCTCTACTGGTTCAGCGTCGTCGGCGAGTTCCTCCAGATCGAGGCGCTGAGCGGCATCGGCAGCGGGCTGGGCATCGTCGCGGGCGGCGTCTGGTACCTGTGGATCGGCCGGACCCTCTGGCGTCGGGCTGGCCAGCGAGGCGTGACGCCCGGCGGAGGATAGGAGGAGATGCACGTGGACGAGTCGTTCTCCTGGACCTCGCCTCTCGGGGCGAGCGTAGCGCTCCTGCTCGTGTATGGCGCGATCCACGTCCTCTTCGGCGCGATCTACCTGCTCGTGGCCGAGACCGACATCGGCAACAGGACGCTCTTCGCCTCGCCGGGCCTCGACCAGGCGCTCTTCGGGGCGCTGCCGGCCGACCTCCTTCGGGACGATCGCGTCCTCGCCCAGCTTCGCTCGATCCTCTACCTGGTCATCGCCGGGCTACTCGTCAGCCTTGGGATCGTCCAACTCGCGCTGACCTGGTTCGGGCTTCACCGGGGCCAGGGCTGGGCGCTCGTCGCCCTGGCCGTCTCGGGGCTGGTGATGTTCCCGTTCTGGGTGCTGGTCTTCCGCCCGTATCTGGAGGCCGGGGCGCCGCTCGGGTTGTTCAACATCCCACCCTGGATCTGGGTCCCGGGCGGCCTGCTCATCCCGGGCACGGTGCTCGGCTGGATCGGGCTGCGCTGAGCGAGTCGACGCACTGGCGGCGCGCTCTCTTCGGGTTCAGTCGCCCGCCGCGACGTCGGCCCCGGGCGCGGCGGCCGGCTGGTCGAGCACGAGGCTTGCCTCCGGCGGGAAGGAGACGGTCACCGCCTCGCCGATCGGCGGGAGGGTCAGGTTCGGGTCGTTGAACGTGTCGAGCGAGACGGTCGGCCCGTCACCCAGCCGGATCCGGAGGCGCACGATCGAGCCGAGGAAGCTGACGTCCACGACGGGGCCGCGCAGGCGGTTGGTTCCCTCGGGACCCTCCTCCAGCGAGATGCTCTCCGGACGCAGGGCGACCGAGACGATCTCGCCGGACCGCGCGCCGCTGATGGGCTTCGCCGCGCGGATCTCCTGACCCTCCACCGCGAGCCGGCCGGCCGAGGGATCGACGACCCGGGCGGCGAGCAGGTTGAGCGTCCCGACGAACGAGGCCACGAACGAGGTGGCCGGGAAGTTGTAGATCTCCGACGGCGACCCGATCTGCTCGATGCGACCGTCGCTCATCACGACCACCCGGTCGGACAGCGAGAGCGCCTCCTCCTGGTCGTGGGTGACGTAGACCGTGGTGATCCCGAGCTGGCGCTGGATGGCACGGATCTCGTTGCGCAGCGCGACGCGGATCTTCGCGTCGAGGGCCGAGAGGGGCTCGTCGAGCAGCAGCACCTGGGGCTCGACGGCCAGCGCCCGCGCCAGGGCGACGCGCTGTTGCTGGCCGCCCGAGAGCTGGTACGGGTAGCGGTCCGCCTTCTCCGGCATGTGGATCATCTCGAGCAGTTCGCCGACGCGCTTCGTGATGGCGTCCTTGGACTGCTTCTTGACGCGCATGCCGAAGCCGACGTTGCTGGCCACCGTCATGTTCGGGAAGAGGGCGTAGGCCTGGAAGACCATGCCCACGTTGCGCTTGTTGGGCGGCAGGTTCGTGATCTCCTTGCCGTCGACCTTGATGCTGCCCGAGTCGGGATACTCGAAGCCGGCGATCATGCGCAGCGTCGTCGTCTTGCCGCAGCCTGACGGCCCGAGGAGGGAGACGAACTCGCCTCGCTCGGTAATGAGCTCGAAATCCTCGACCGCGACGAAGGCGCCGAAGCGCTTCTTGACGTGGGACAGCTCCAGGAACCCCATGCCTGCCTCGTTCATCAGTGGGCGCCGCCGATCTCGATCCGGGTCCGCGTGTCTCGTCCCAGGAAGGCGATCGCGATCATGGCCAGCCAGGTCAGGCCGAAGCTGATGAGCGAGACCGCCGCCGGCTCGTAGGCCTTGGACTGGCTGAGCAGGTTGAGATAGGGCCCGAAGGCCGGCCGCGCCAGGAAGTTCGCGATGGTGAACTCGCCGAGGACGATGGCCAGCGTCAGGAAGGCGCCGGAGAGGAGGGCCACTCGCAGGTTGGGCAGGATGACCCGCCAGAGGATGGTCAGCCAGCCGGCGCCCATGCTCTGGGCCGCCTCGGTCAGGCTTCGGATGTCGATCGACCGCAGGCCCGTGTCGACCGCCCGGTACATGTAGGGCAGCGACAGGACGATGTAGCCGGCGACGAGCAGGGCGCTGCTGCCGATGTCGGTGTGGGTGAAGGGCAACGGCGGGCGACTATAGACACGGATGAGCCCGAAGACGAGCACCACCGCAGGGATGACGAAAGGCAGCAGCGTCACGAACTCGACCAGCGACCGGGCTCGCGGGACGCGCAGCTGGACCCAGTAGGCGGTTGGCACGATAAGTGCCAGGCTGGCCGTGATGGTCACCCCGGCGATGACCAGCGAGTAGAGCAGGCTGCCCAGGAACTTCGGGTCCTGCAAGGAGCTCGTGTAGGCGGCGAAGGGCGGCTTGGCCTTGAGCGAGAAGTCGAGGGTGGCCACGAGCGGCAGGAAGAAGTAGAGGACGCCGAGCAGGAAGACCAGCCACCAGGCGATCGAGCCGCGCCGCCGCTTCATCGTCGCCAGCGCTCCGCACGCCGCTGGAGGAGGGTATAGATCGCGATGGAGATGCCCATGATGGCAACCATGCCCATGGCCATGGCGTAGCCGAGGCCAGGGTTGTGCAGCACGTCGCCGGCGATCTGATTGCCGATCAAGAGGGGCACGAGGGGGATCAATCCGCTGGTCAGCTGGTAGGCCGTGGCCTGGGCGCCGAAGGCGTTGCCGAAGAGCAGGATCATCGTGCCCAGGAGGGTCGGGAACAGGATCGGCAGGGCCACCCGCTGCCAGTACTGGCGCGAGCTGGCGCCCATGTTCTCCGCCGCCTCACGCCACTCCGGCCGGAGGCCGTCGATGGCGGGCGCGATGATGAGGACCATGAGCGGGAACTGGAAGTAGAGGTAGACGAGCTCGAGCCCCAGCTTGCTGTAGATGGTGAAGCCCGAGGCGTACGGGTCGATCCCGAAGTTCTTCAGGAAGACCGTCACCATGCCGAGCTGGCCGAGCGTGAAGATGAAGGCCAGGGCGAGCGGCACGCCGGCGAAGTTCGAGGCCACGCCGCTGAAGGTCATGAGGGCATCGCGCAGGACGCGAGGCAGGCCGCCGAGGATGACGGCGTAGGCCAGCAGGAATCCAAAGATGCCGCCCACGACGGCCGTCACGAGGCTGACCTCGATGGTGATCAGGAAGGCGTTGGCGATGCTCGGCGTGGCGAGATCTGCGTAGTTCTGGAGGGTGGTCTGACCCTCGTTGTTCTGGAAGCTGCCGAGGACAAGGTAGGTGACCGGCGCGCCGATGAAGAAGATGGCGAACAGGAAGAACGGCGCCAGCCCGAGCCATGACCGGGAAAAGCGGCGAGCGGGACGCGCCAGAGGCGCGGCCCGCTCGCTGATCGCAGTCATGGCAACCGAATGGCTGCTATGAAGTGCCTACTGCGGCGGGACGACGACGTCGACGCCGACGGTCTTGTCCCAACCCTCGGTGATGAGCTTCGTGGCTGCTGCCAGCTGAGCCGGCGTCGGGAAGACGGCGCCGGTCGAGTCGGGCAGCTTGGCGGCGAGATCCGCCGGGACCACGCCACGCGCGACCATGTCTTCGTAGCGGATCGGGTTGCAGTAGCCCTTCAACCAGAGGAGTTGACCCTCGTCGGAGTAGAGGTATTCCATCCACAGCTTGGCGGCGTTCGGATGGGGCGCGTACTTGCTGATGGCCTGGACGTAGACGCCGCCGAAGCGGCCGCTGGTCGGGACGGTCACGTCGATCGTCGGGTTGCCGGCCGTCGAGTCACGATGCGACAGGCCGTTGTACGACCAGCGCAGGGCGATCGGCGTGGCGCCCTGGGTGATGGTGCCCGGGTTGGCGTCGACCGGCACGAAGTTGCCGGCTTCGACCACCTTCTTGAAGAAGTCGAGGCCCGGCTGGGCGTTGTCGAGCGAGCCGCCGTTGGCCAGGGCAGCCGCGTAGACAGCCTGGATGGCCTGGTTGGAGGCACGCGGGTCGCCATCGAGTGCGATCTGGCCCTTGTACTCGGGCTTCAGCAGGTCCGACCAGTCCTTCGGCGGATTCGGCTGGATGGCGGTGTTGGTCGTGAAGGACATGACGCCGTAGTAGTCGCCCCACCAGAGACCGTCGGCGCTCTTCGCCGCGTCGGGGATGCTGTCCCAGGTCGCGACCTTGTATGGCTCGAAGAGGTCCTTGTTGTCTTCGCCGAATGAGAAGCCGACGTCGACGACGTCGGGCGCCTGCGGGCCTGGGTTGGCCTGGTTGGCCTTGATGGCCTCGATCTCCACGCCGGAGCTGGCTCCGGGATCGAGCTCGTTGACCGCGAGCCCGTACTTGGCCTTGAAGCTATCGATCACCTCACGGTAGTTGCACCAGTCGTCCGGCAGGGCGATCGTGGTCAGGGTGCCCTCCGCCTTGGCGGCCGTGATGAGCGCCTCGGGCGCGCCGCCGCCGGCCGGCGGCGGGGTGGGCGTGGCCGCGGCCGAGCAGGCCGCGAAGACCAGGCCGGCGACGGCCAGCAGGCTGAGCGCGCGCGAACGGGAACGTTTCATCGACTACTCCTCCTCCGATCATGTGGGGCCTACGGGATCCAGGCCTTCCAGGTCGACTCGTGCTCGTCGACCCACTTCTTCGCCGCCTCCTCGGCGGTCATGTCCTGGTTGGTCATGTAGTCCGAGACGAGGTTCTGGTCGTCGTTCGTCCAGGTGAAGTTCTTGACCAGCTCGTAGGCCTTGCCGCCGGTGTCGGCGAACTTCTTGCTGACGATCTTGTTGAGGGCGTACTGCGGATAGTCGCAGTCGATCTTCTTGGGGTCCGCGTAGCACTCGTCGCTGTAGGGCGGGAGCTTGATCGGCACGAGCTTGATCTGCGCGTGCAGCCAGTGCGGATCCCAGAAGTAGCCGATCAGCGCCGTCTTCTGTGCCGCCGCCTGCTGGAGGGCCTTGACCGACGACGCCTCACTGCCCGAGAAGATGACTTTGAAGTCCAGGCCGAGGTTGGCGACGATCGCCTCGTCGTTCTGGACGAAGGTCGGGTCGCTGGCGAGGAACTGGCCCTTGTCGCCCGATTCCGACGTCTTGAACAGGTCGGCGTACTTGTTGAGGTTGTTCCAGTCGGTGATGTCCGGGTATTCCTGGACCATCCACTCCGGCACGTACCAGGCGATGATCCCCACGTTGCCGGTCTCACCCGCGACCGCGGCCACCTTCTTTTCGTCGATGTACGTCTTCTCGAGGTCGGGGTGGCCCCAGTTCTCGATGATGACGTCGACCTCGCCGGTCTCGAAGCCCTGCCAGGAGATCTCCTCCTTGAGGGTCTTCTTCTCGACCGTGTAGCCGAGCTCCGTCTCGAGCAGGTAGGCGACGACCGCCGCATTGGCCTCGTACCCCACCCACGGGTTGATGGCGATCTTGACCGGCTCCTTCGAGCCGCCCCCACCGGCGCTACAGGCGGCCAGGACCAGCCCGGCGACCGTGGCGCCGACAGCGAGACGCCAGAGCTTGCTGCCTCTCATCTAGCGGTGCTCCCTTCCTCGATCACCGCCTCGCCTGGTGGCGACGGCGGTCTCCACCGAATGCCCCATATCATGCCCCCGTCACGCCAGCCTGGATGGTCGTTCCAGGCGGTACGACGGCCACGGGACGTCCCGGACCCGTCGGTCGCCCGCCGGCACCCTGGGTGATCCGGTCAAGCATGACACCAAGGAGCACGATCGAAACCCCCGCCGCGAGGCCCTTGCCGAAGTCCTCGCGCTGGGCGAACCCGGCGATCACGTCGTAGCCCAGAGCCCCGGCGCCGACCAGGCCGCCGACCACGACCATGGCCAGGACCAGGACGATGCCCTGGTTGGCGGCCAGCAGCAGCGAGCGACGGGCCATCGGCAGCTGGACCTTCCACAGGAGCTGCCTCGGCGTAGAGCCGGCCGCCGTGGCCGCCTCGACGACCGTGGCCGGCACGCCGCGGATGCCGTCCTCGACGAGTCGGATCACCGGCGGGGCGGCATAGATGACGGCGGCCACGATGGCGGTGAAACGGGTGGCGGAGAACAGCGCGATGGCCGGCAGGAGGTAGACGAACGAGGGCATCGTCTGGGCAGCGTCGAGGATCGGGCGCAGGACGGCGGCGAACCGATCGTGACGCGCCGAGAGCACACCGAGCGTCAGCCCGACGAGCAGCGTGATCGCGGTGCCCACGAGGACCGACGCCAGCGTCTCCATGCCGTGCTGCCAGAGCTGAAGGCCGATCAGGCCGAGCAGGCAGACGGCCGTGACGATGGCCGGGCGGAGACCGCTCACGATGAACGCGGCAACGACCGCGACGAGGCCGACGAGCCACCAGGGCGAGGTGGTCAGGATCGTCTGGAGCGGGTTGAGCAGCACTCCGGTGACGGCGTTCTTGAGCGCGTTCGTGAGGCCGAACAGGTTGGCTTCGACCCAGGCGGTGGCCGTGTTCACCGGCTCGCGGAAGGTGATGCGTAGCGCATCCGGGAAGGTACCGTCGCCCGCCACGAGCTGGCCCACGATGACCGCCACGACGGTGACGCCGACCGCACCGAGCACCACGACCCGGCGCTGCCGGGTCGACTCCGCCGCGCCGCTTCGGGTCCGCACGTCCACTCGCTGGCTGGCCCGCGTCGCCAGCCGGTCGAGCAGGATGGCCATGATCACGATGGCCAGGCCGGCATCGAAGGCGACGCCGACGTTCACCCGCTCGAGCGCCTGGACGATGTCCAGACCCAGCCCGGGGGCGGCGATGAGGGCGGTGATGACCACCATCGAGAGGGCCATCATGATCGTCTGGTTGACGCCCAGGACGATCGTTCGCTTGGCCATCGGCAGCTGCACCTTGCGCAGCACCTGCCAGCGGGTGGAGCCGAGCGAGACCGCGGCCTCGACCGACGTCCCCGACACGCCGCGGATCCCCAGCGCGGTGATCCGGATGGCCGGCGGGATGGCGTAGATCAGCGTGGCGATGATCGCCGCCGGCGGGCCGATGAGGAAGATCAGGGCCATCGGGGCGAGGTAGGCGAAAGTGGGCATGATCTGCATCACGTCCAGGACCGGCGTGATGACGGACTGGAACCGGTCGCTTCGGCCGGCCAGGATGCCCAGCGGGATGCCCATGGCCAGCGACAGGACGACCGCCCCCAGCGTCAGCGCGAGCGTATCGAGGCTCGACTCCCACAGCCCGAGCAGGCCGAAGGCGAGGAACCCCGCGACCATCACCACGGCCATGCGGCGCCCGGCGAAGATCAGCCCGATCGCCCCGGCGAGCACGGTCACGCCCGGCCACGTGAGGCCGATGAGGATGCCCTGGAGGAGGTCGAAGAGGCCGGCGATCGACAGCCGGATGGTGTTGACCACCAGCACGAAGACGAGGTTGGAACTCCGGTTCGCGTCCACCCAGTCGCGCAGGCCGTTGAGCGACTTGAAGAACTCGGCATCGTCATCGTGGGGCAGGAGCCACTGGTTTCTCAGCGCCACGAAGAGGATGGCGCTCACGATCAGCAGAGCCACACCCCAGAAACGTCGCGAGGTGCGCCATTCGAGGCTGGCGAGGGGGAGGGCCGGGGCTGCCATCAGCCGTCCTCCAGCCCCGCGATCGCGGCCAGGATCTGGGCCCGATCGACGACCCCCAGCAGGCGGCCGTCGTCGACCACGCGGATCGGCTTGTCGGTCGCCGCGGCGGCGTGCACCGCGGTCCGGATGACGGTCCGGGGCGGGAACTCCGGTCCGTCGAGCTGGTCGTCCGGGCGGGCCTCGCGCATCACCCAGCGCAGGGTCAGGACGTGGGACTTCGGGACATCGCGGACGAAGTCGGCCACGTAGTCGTCGGCCGGTGCGCCCACGAGATCCTCCGGGCGGCCGGCCTGGACGATCAGGCCGTCGCGCATGATCACCACGTGGTCGCCCAGCTTGAGCGCCTCGGCGAGGTCGTGGGTGATGAAGACCATCGTCTTCCCGACCTCGTGGTGCAGCCGCAGCACCTCGTTCTGCATGTCGCGGCGGATGAGCGGATCGAGCGCGCTGAACGGCTCGTCGAAGAACATCACCTCGGGGTCCACGGCCAGCGCCCGGGCCAGGCCGACGCGCTGCTGCATCCCGCCCGAGAGCTGGTCGGGGTAGCTGCCGGCATGACCCTCGAGGCCCACCAGCGAGAGCATCTCCTGCGCGCGCGCGTAGCGCGTGGGCTTGTCGTCACCGCGGATCTCCAGCCCGAATGCGATGTTGTCGATGACCCGCCGGTGAGGCAGCAGCCCGAAGTGCTGGAAGACCATCGAGAAGCGCCGCCGCCGCAGCTCGCGCAGGCGCACGGCGTCGGCCTTGCGGATGTCCTCCCCGTCGAGGAGGATCTCCCCTCGGGTCGGCTCGATGAGCCGGGTGAGGCAGCGGATGAGGGTGGACTTGCCACTGCCGGAGAGGCCCATGACGACGAAGACCTCACCGGGCTGGACGTCGAACGAGACGTCGCGGACGGCCACGGTGGACGCATGCCGCTGGCGCAGCTCAGCGCTCGTGAGCGCCTCGTCCGCGCTGCCCACGAGGCGGTGCTCGGCCGGGCCGAAGATCTTCCACAGCCCCTTGACCGAGACCGTCGGCGTGGTCGTCCCGTTCACCGGCCGACGACCATCGTGCGGGCGCAGGCGAGCATGACGGTTCCCGCCCCGTCGATCAACAGGCTCGGCATGGGCACCCTCGTCGTGTCGTTACCCGCGACGCCGTCCGCAGCCGGACGGGCGTTGGGTGCGGAGAGGATTGCCGCTGTGCGGGCTCCCGTCAAGCCGCGCCGCGACGACGGCGCTGAGGCCTTCTTCCGCGCCGGCCCATGTCTGTAGGACATGGCGGCGTGCCCAGCCGCCGCTCGGGGCCGCAGTCGGGCCTCTCGGGGCCGCTCTCGGGCCGATCCGGCGCTGGATCCATGTCTGTAGGACATGGCCCCACGCCCAGCCGCCTGATCGGCGTTGCCCGCACCGCGGCTGGCGCCACAGCTATGCCTCACGACAATGGAATCGCGGCGCGCGCAGGCCCGCGGTCAGACGACGCGGCTCACGGCGCACGCCTGGCGGTCATGCGTATGGCTGGATCCACGCTGAGGCGCCGCTCGATGAGTCTTCATCGCGAGGCAGTCGCGCTCAGGTTCGCGGCCTCGGATGCCCGGGGGGCATACGGTGGGGGCGCCGGATCCGGGTCGCACTCGGGCCTCGCGCGGGCCGGTGGTGCACGAATACACTGTGACCTCGCCGGCTCCGATCCAGCGGGCCGCGGCCGGGCGACGAGGAGGGTCCATCTCACATGGCTGCGCTACCGGATCGGGCACGCGTCGTGGTCATCGGCGCCGGCATCGTCGGAAACAGCATGGCGTATCACCTTGCCCGTCTCGGCTGGCGCGACATCGTGCTGCTCGACAAGGGGCCCTTGCCAAACCCCGGCGGTTCGACGGGCCACGCTTCCAACTTCATCTTCCTGACCGACCACTCCAAGGAGATGACGGAGTTCACGGCCGATAGCGTCCGCCAGTACCAGGAGCTGGGCGTCTTCACGCAGAGCGGCGGCATCGAGGTCGCGCGCACGGCGGCGCGCATGGAGGAGCTCAAGCGGCGCCTCGCCTCCTCGAAGTCGTGGGGCATCGAGTCGGAGCTGGTGACGCCGGCCCAGGTCAGGGCGATGGTGCCCTACATCGAGGCGTCGGTCATCCTGGGCGGATTCTCCACGCCGGGTGTGGGCGTGGTCGATTCGCTCCGTGCCGGCACCCTGATGCGCGAGGCGGCGCAGGCCAGGGGTGCGCTGACGATCTCCGCGCAGACCGAGATCACCGGCATCGACGTCCGCGACGGGCGCGTGCGGTCCGTGCGCACGGATCGTGGCGACATCGAGGCCGAGACGGTCGTGATCTGCTGCGGCGTGTGGAGCCCGCGGATCGCGCGCATGGCCGGCGCCTCGATCCCGCTCACCCCCGCCGTGCACCAGATGATCAGCGTCGGCCCGGTGCCGCTCTTCGCCGACACGGTCGGCGAGATCCGCTATCCGATCGTGCGTGACATGGACACCAACATGTACGAGCGCCAGCACGGCGGCGACCTGGAGGTGGGCTCCTACGCGCACCGGCCGATCCTCATGGAGGCCGACGCGATCCCGTCCATCGCCGAGTCGGCCCTCTCGCCGACCGAGCTGCCCTTCACCAAGGAGGATTTCGACCTCCAGATGGAGCAGGCGCTCGAGCTGGTGCCCGACATCCTGGGTGACGAGCGGGTGGGCATCCGTCACGCCATCAACGGCCTGCTCGCGCTGACGCCGGACGGCAACCCGATCCTGGGCGAGACGCCCGAGGTCCGGGGGCTCTGGTCGGCCGCCGCGATCTGGATCAAGGAGGCGCCGGGCATCGCCCGCACGATCGCCGAGTGGATGACCGACGGCGCCCCGGAGATCGACCCGCACGGGTCGGACATCGCCCGCTTCTACGACCACCACCGGACGCCGACGCACATCCGGGCCCGCGCGGCCGAGGGCTTCAACAAGACCTACGGCATCGTCCATCCGATGGAGCAGTGGGCCTCGAACCGCAACGTCCGGCTCACTCCGATGCACGGGCGCGAGCGGGAGCTGGGCGCCGTCTTCTTCGAGGCCGCCGGCTGGGAGCGGCCGATGTGGTACGCCTCGAACGAACCGCTGCTCGCCGAGTACGGCGAGCGGGTCTCGCGGCGCGACGCGGAATGGGAGGCTCGCTGGTGGTCGCCCATCATCAGCGCCGAGCACCTCGCCATGCGCGACAAGGTAGGCATGGTGGACCTCACCGCCTTCGCCATCTTCGACGTCTCCGGCCCCGGCGCGCTCGGCTACCTCCAGGGCCTCGTCGTCAGCCAGATGGACGTGCCGGTTGGCCGCGTCGTCTACACGCCGCTGCTGAACAAGGCGGGCGGCATCGTGGCCGACCTGACGATCATGCGGCTGGGCCGCGACCTCTTCCGCGTGGTCACCGGCGGCGGCATGGGCATGCGCGACAAGAAGTGGTTCAGCGACCACCTGCCGGCCGACGGCTCGGCCCAGCTCCTCGACGCCACGTCCGCCTGGACCACGGTCGGCGTCTGGGGCCCGCGGGCCCGGGACCTGGTCGCCTCGGTCACCGCCGACGACGTTTCCAACGCCGGCTTCCCGTTCGGCACCTGCCGGAGCATCGATCTCGGCCCCGTTCGGGCGCTCGCCTCGCGCATCTCCTACGTCGGCGAGCTGGGCTGGGAGATCTACGCGCCGATGGAGGAGGGCGCTCGGCTCTGGGACCTGCTCTGGGAGGCCGGCCAGGTCTTCGGGGTCGTGCCCGTCGGGATCGGCGTGTATGCCACGACCGGACGACTGGAGAAGGGCTATCGGGCCCACGGCAACGAGCTGGAGCTGGAGTACGACCTGGTCGAGGCCGGGATGGCCCGGCCCACGGTCAAGGAGCAGGACTTCGTGGGTCGTGCCGCCTACCTCGAGCAGCGCTCGCGTCCGCCGGCCGCGATCCTCTGCACGCTGACCGTCGACGACCACACCTCCTCGAGCGGCGTCGAGCGCTACATGCTTGGTCGCGAGCCGATCGTCACCCCCGACGGCCGGCCGCTCGTCGACGCGAAGGGGCGGCGGTCGTACGTGACCAGCGCCGGCGCCGGGCCCTCGGTGGGCCGCCACCTGCTGATGGCCTACCTCCCGCCCGAGCAGGCGGTCGTGGGCACGAAGCTGGCCGTGGAGTACTTCGCCGAGCTCTACCCGGTGACTGTCGCGGTGGCCGGGGCCACCCCGCTCTTCGATCCCCGGAACGCGCGCATCCGGAGCTGATGCCCGTGGAGGTCCTCGTCTGTGTCAAACGCGTGCCGGCCACGGGCGGCCGGATCGTGCTGACCGCCGACGAGCAGGAGATCGACACGAAGTACCTCGGTTTCACCGTGAGCCCGCACGAGGAGTGCGCGGTCGAGGAGACGGTGCGCATCGTCGAGGCGCACGGCGGCAGCTCGACCGTCCTGACCCTCGGTCCAGCGGCGGCCGAGGAGCAGCTGCGCGACGCGATGGCCGTCGGGGTCGACCGGGCCATCCTGCTCGAGACCGACGGTCGCGAGTGGAGCCCGATCGCCACGGCCGAGGCGATCGTCGGCGCGGTTCGCGCCCGGGAGGCCGCCGGGGCGGGGTTCGACCTCCTCCTGTTCGGCAACGAAGCGGCCGACACGGGCGACTTCCAGGTCGGCATCCGCGTGGCGGTCGCGCTCGACCTGCCCTGCGTCACCGGGGTCAAGGCGCTCGAGGTGCGCGATGGGACCGCCGTGGCGAAGCGCGAGGCGGACGGCGGCTGGGAGGTCTTCGAGGTCCCGCTGCCGGCGGTCGTGACGGTGAAGGAGGGGATCAACCTGCCCCGCTATCCTTCGGTCCCGGGCCGCCTCCGGGCGCGCAAGAAGGAGATCGAGCGCGGCGTGCCGGAGTGGCGCCCGGCCGGACCGGAGAAGGTCAGGCTGCGGCTGCCGGAGGAGCAGGGCAGCGCCGTGGAGATCCTGGGCACCGGCCCCGCCGACGCTCCGCGGGTCGTCGAGGTGCTGCGCCAGCTGGGGGTCCTCGCGCCGTGATCCTCGCGCTCGTCGAGCAGGCCGGCGGTAGCCCGGATCGGCTCTCCCTCGAGATGCTGGCGCTGGTGCGTCGCCTGGCCGAGGTCGCCGGGGCCGCGGGCGGGCCGGTCCATGCCGTCCTTTTCGGCGACGAGGCCCGCACCGCGGCCGCCGGGTTGGCGGCGCACGGGGTCGCGACGGCGTCGGTGGTCGAGCACGAACGCCTCGACGACTACGCCCCCGAGGCCTGGGCGGCCAGCCTCCTGCAGCTGATGGCCGCGCGGTCCCCGACGATCGTCGTCGCCGCCGGCAGCGAGCGGGGCAACGAGGTCATGGCGCACGTGGCCGCGCGGGCCGGCCTGCCGCTCGCGGCAAACTGCACCGACGTCCGCCCTGGCGACCGGCTCGGGATCACCCGACAGCGCTGGGCCGGGAGCCTGCTCGAGGACGCCTGGCTCGACGGACCCGCCTGGCTGGTGACGGTCGCGCCCCACGCCGTGGCGACCGAGGAGACGGTGGCGGCCGGCGCGACGACCATCGAGCGGTTCACGCCGGCGCTGTCCGAGAACGACCTCCGCGTTCGCGTGGACGGCCGCGTCGAGGCCGATCCGGACCGGGTCTCGCTGACCGATGCCCGGGTCGTCGTGGGCGGCGGGCGCGGGGTGGGCGGTGCCGAGGGCTTCGCCGACCTCGAGGAGCTGGCCCGCCTGCTGGGTGGCGCCGTGGGCGTGTCCCGCGCTGTGACCAGCGCGGGTTGGCGGCCGCACGCGGAGCAGATCGGCCAGACCGGCCTGCGCATCGCGCCCGACCTCTACATCGCCTGCGGCATCAGCGGGGCCATCCAGCACATCGTCGGCTGCAAGGCCGCGAAGCAGATCCTGGCCATCAACACCGACCCCGAGGCGCCGATCATGGAGAAGGCGACCTACGCGGTCATCGGAGACCTGCGCGACATCGTGCCGGCGATCAGCGCCGAGATCCGGCGGACTCGCGGCGCCTAGCGCTCGGGTCCGGCTCCGGACGACTCGCGGATCCGGGCAGAGATCCGGGCGGCGGTCGCGAGGACGCGCCCGGCGACCGCGTCCTCGGTCCCCCGTCGAGGGAAGCGGTACGACGGCCCGTGGACGTGGACGGCGGCCACGACCTCGCCGCCGGCGGCGGCCACCGGCGCCGCCACGGACGTGATGCCCTCGGCGAACTCCTCGCGCACCCATGCGCAGCCGTCCCGGCGCACCTCGCGCAGGCGCTCGAGGAGGGCGCTCGCGTCGGTGATCGTGCGCGGGGTGAAGCGCTCGAGCGGGGAGGCGAGGAAGCGCGCCAGGGCGGACGCCGGCAGGAAGGCCAGGAAGACCTGGCCGGACGACACGGCGTGCATGGGGATCCGGCTGCCGGTCCAGTCGCGCACCTGGACCGGGTTCGGCGAGTCGACCTGGTCGACGTAATGCACCGTGAAGCCGTCGGCGACCGACAGTCCTGTCGCCTCGCCCGTCGCGTCGGCCAGCTCCACCAGAGTCGGACGCGCGACGGCTACCAGGCCGCGCGTGTCGCGCAGGCCGGACGCGAGCACGGCCAGTCGACGGCCGAGGCGATACCGGGTGTCGCCTGGCAGCTGCTCCACGGCCCCTTCGGTCTGGAGCGCGTTCAGCAGTCGGGCGGCCGTGCTCTTCGGCACCCCGGCACGGGCGGCCACCTCGGTCACCCCGAGCGGCCCGTCCACGAGCGCGTCGAGGACGGCGAAGGCACGCTCGATGGACTGGACTCTGGACATCGACTCCCTTGTCCGCTAGGCTAGGGTTCGTTCCATCATACGGCACCGTTCCGTATCGTGGACCCCGGCCCGACAAGGAGTCGCCGATCCATGGCCCAGGACGACTACGAGGAGATCGACCTCGCCGCCCTCTCCGACGAGGAGCTGGCCGAGCAGATGCACAACGATCTCTACGACGGGATGAAGGACGAGATCGTCCAGGGCACGCGGATCCTGCTCGACCGCGGCTGGGCCGCCACGCGCGTCCTCGACGATGCGCTCGTGGCGGGCATGAAGATCGTGGGCATCGACTTCCGCGACGGCATCCTCTTCGTGCCCGAGGTGCTCCTGGCCGCGAACGCCATGAAGGCGGGCATGGAGATCCTTCGGCCGTTGCTCGCGGCGAGCGGAGCCGAGCCGGTGGGCAAGGTCGTCATCGGCACGGTGAAGGGCGACATCCACGACATCGGCAAGAACCTCGTGGGCATGATGCTCGAGGGCGCCGGCTTCGAGGTCCAGGACCTGGGCATCAACACCGACGCCGACAAGTTCATCGCCGCCCTGGAGCAGCACCAGCCGGACATCCTCGGCATGTCCGCGCTGCTGACCACGACGATGCCCTACATGAAGGTCGTCATCCAGGCGCTCAGGGACCAGGGGATCCGTGACCGGTACATCGTCCTCGTGGGCGGGGCACCGCTGAACGAGGAGTTCGGGATGGCCGTCGGGGCGGACGCCTACTGCCGCGACGCGGGCGTCGCAGCGGAGACGGCCCGCCGCCTCATCGACGAACGCCGTGCCAGCGTCGCCTGAGACCGCGCCGCCGGTCGCTCCTCGAGTCCTCATCGTCGGCTGCGGGGCGCTCGCGCGCGAACTGGCCGAGGTGACCCGGGGCCTCGCGAACGTCGACGTCACCGTGCTCCCGGCCACGCTGCATAACCGGCCTGAGCGCATCCCGGACGCCGTTCGGGAAAGGATCCGGTCCGTGCGCGGGCGGTACGACCGGATCTTCGTCGCCTACGCCGACTGCGGGACCGGCGGCCTGCTCGATCGGGTGCTCGCGGAGGAGGGCGTCGAACGGCTGCCCGGCGCCCACTGCTACGAGTTCTTCGCCGGCCGGACCGACTTCGCCCGCCTGGCCGAGGAGGAGCCCGGCACCTTCTACCTCACCGACTTCCTGACTCGCGCCTTCGACCGCCTGGTCGTCGCCGGTCTCGGCATCGACCGGCACCCCGAGCTGCTGCCGGTCTACTTCGGCAATTACCGCCGTCTGGTCTACCTCGCCCAGACCGACGACCCGGCGCTGCTGGCAGCGGCTCGCCGGGCGGCGGATCGCCTTGGCCTGGCCTTCGAGCACCGGCGCACCGGCTACGGCGAGCTGGCCACGTCGATCGCGACCGCGGCGGGGGCCGCCTGAGATGGCCGGGACGCTGACCGTCATCTGGTGGCGCGCCATCCCGGCCCAGGTGGTCGCCCGGGAGGGCCGTCGAGCGCACAAGGTGATGCTGCACCCGCGCTTCCAGGTGGCCATCGACCGGGCGGCCGAGAAGGCCGGCAAGAAGTCGTTCGACGACTACATCGGGGAGTGGCGCAAGGAGAACCGGCCCTGCGGGCCGGACCTCGAGGCTGAGGTGACCGGCGAGGCGGCGCGCCTGGAAGCCGAGTACACGAAGGGGGTCCTCGCCGGGCTCGCGGCGGCCGGGGGCCTCGGTCGGCGGGGGGTCGCGTGACCAGGACCGTCATCTCGTCCGCGACGCGCGAGGTCATCATCGGCTCCGACCGGCCGTTCGCGATCATCGGCGAGAGGATCAACCCGACCGGCCGCAAGCTGCTGGCCGAGGAGATGAAGAACGGGGACTTCAGCCGGGTCGAGCGCGATGCGCTCGCGCAGGTCGAGGCTGGGGCCCACATGCTCGACGTCAACGCCGGCATCCCGCTAGCCGACGAGCCGGCCATCCTGGCCCGCACCATCCAGCTCGTGCAGTCGCTCGTGGACGTGCCGCTCTCGATCGACTCCTCGATCGTCGAGGCCCTCGAGGCGGGCCTCGCGGTCTACCGCGGCAAGGCGCTGGTGAACTCCGTGACCGGCGAGGAGGAGCGTCTCGAACGGGTGCTGCCCCTGGTCCGGAAGTACGGCGCGGCCGTGGTGGCCATCTCCAACGACGAGACCGGCATCTCCGAGGACCCCGACGTCCGGTTCGAGGTCGCCCGGCGCATCGTCGAGCGCGCCGCGGACCACGGCATCCCGCGCGAGGACGTCGTGGTCGACCCGCTGCTCATGCCCGTCGGGGCGATGGCGACCGCCGGCCGGCAGGTCTTCCACCTGCTGCGCCGGCTGCGCGATGAGCTCAAGGTGAACACCACCTGCGGCGCCTCCAACGTGAGCTTCGGCCTGCCGCAGCGCGAGGGGATCAACGCGGCCTACCTGGCCATGGCCATCGCCAGCGGCCTCACCTCGGCGATCACGAATCCGCTCTCGCCGGAGATCAGGCGCTCCGTCATGGCCGCCGACGTGTTGATGGGCAACGACCAGGAGTGCGCTCGCTGGATCCGGGCTTTCCGGGAGCCGCCCGTGGCCGGGGAGCAGGGCCGGCGGATCAACCGCCGCCGTGCGGCGCCGGCGGGGCTGCCGGCCGCCAGCTGAGCCGCGCCGCGTGACCCTGCCCGCCGAGCCGCTCGTCATCTTCACCCCGTCGGGGCGCCGGGGCCGCTTCCCGGAGGGCACCTTGCTGCTCGACGCGGCGCGGGCGCTGGGGGTCGACATCGACTCGGTCTGCGGCGGCCGCGGCCTGTGCGGGCACTGCCAGGTGGAGCAGGGGGTCGGGAGTTTCGCCAAGCACGGGATCGTCTCGCTCGCGGAGCACCTGACGCCGCGCGGCGCTCTCGAGGCCGGCTACCGCGGGCTGCGCGCACTCCCCCAGACCCGGCGCCTGAGCTGCCTCGCCGCGCTGCGCGGCGACGCGGTCATCGACGTCCCGCCGGAGAGCCAGGTCCACCGGCAGGTCGTGCGCAAGGACCTCACCGTGCGCGCCTTCGCGGTGGATCCGGTCGTCCGCCTCCACTACGTCGAGGTGGCGCCGCCGCAGCTCGCCTCGCCGTCGGGCGACCTCGCGCGCCTGCTGGGGGCACTCGAAGCCGAGTGGGGGCTGACCGATCTCGAGACCGACCTCGACGTGATCCGTGCGCTCCAGCCCGCCCTCACCCAGGGGGACTGGAAGGTGACCGTGGCCGTCCACGACGGCCGCTCGCTGACCGCCGTCTGGCCGGGGCTGCACGAACGGGCGTACGGCGTGGCTATCGACGTCGGCTCGACCACCATCGCCGGCCACCTTGCCGACCTCGCCGACGGGTCAGTCCTCGCCTCGAACGGGGTGATGAACCCGCAGATCCGCTTCGGCGAGGACCTCATGAGCCGCGTCTCGTACGCGATGATGCACCCCGGGGGCGCGCGCGAGATGACCCGCGCCGTGCGCGGCGCCCTGGCCGGGCTGGTGGCCGACCTGGCAAAACGGGCCGGGATCCCGCGCGAGGAGATCCTCGAGCTGACCCTGGTGGGCAACCCGATCATGCACCACCTGGTGCTGGGCATCGACCCGGTGCCCCTCGGGTCGGCGCCGTTCGCGCTGGCGACCGATCGGGCGGTACACACGACCGCGGTCACCTTGGGCCTGCCCGCCCATCCCGGCGCGCGGGTCTACGTGCTGCCCTGCATCGCGGGCCACGTGGGCGCGGACACGGCCGCCGTCATCCTGGCCGAGACGCCGCACCTGGCCGATCCCATCAGCCTCGTCGTCGACGTGGGCACGAACGCCGAGATCGTGCTCGGCAACCGCGAGTTCCTGCTGGCCGCATCGAGCCCGACCGGGCCCGCCTTCGAGGGCGCCCAGATCAGCTGCGGGCAGCGCGCCGCCCCGGGGGCCATCGAGCGCGTGCGGATCGACCAGCGGACCCTCGAGCCCCGCTTCAAGATCATCGGCTCCGACCTGTGGTCCGATGAGCCCGGCTTTGCCGACGCGACGGCCGAGCTGGGCGTCACCGGCGTGTGCGGCTCGGGCATCGTGGAGGTCATCGCCGAGCTGTTCCTGGCCGGCGTCGTGACCGCGGACGGGATCATCGACGGCCGGCTGGCGGAGCGATCGGCGCGCATCGTGCCCGAGGGCCGGACGTTCTCCTACCTCCTCCACGGGGGACGGCCGCAGCTCATGATCACGCAGAACGACGTGCGCGCCATCCAGCTGGCGAAGGCGGCGCTGTACGCGGGCGCGCGCCTCCTCATGGATCATGCCGGGATCGAGGCCGTCGACCAGATCCGCCTGGCGGGGGCGTTCGGGAGCCAGATCGACCCGCTGCACGCGATGGTGCTCGGGCTCATCCCCGACTGCGACCTGTCCCGGGTGGGGGCGGCCGGCAACGCGGCGGGGACCGGGGCGCTCATCGCGCTGCTGTCCGGGGCGGCGCGCCGCGAGATCGAGGAGGTGGTCCGGGGGGTCGAGAAGATCGAGACGGCGGTGGAGCCGCGCTTCCAGGAGCACTTCGTGGCGGCGCTGGCCTTTCCCCACCGTACAGCCACCTTTGACAACCTCAGGCGTGTCGTTGACCTTCCCGCGCGAGCGGCGGGCGCGGAGCGGGACCCCGCAACACGAGCCGATCGGCGCCGCAGACGCGCCGAAGTCGCCGCGACCACGGAGGACCGCTGATGGACGACGCCCCCCGCCACCGGACCGGAGGCCGCGCCGGGCGCCAGGCCGCCCGCGCGCACCGCCACATCGAGCGCGTCCCGTTCCTCACCCGGACCCTGGCCCCGTTCGAGGTCCTCGATGAGGAGGGACTGAGCCTCATCGAGCACAACGCCGACACCATCCTCGAGGAGGTGGGGCTGGATTTCCGCGGCGATCCCGTCGCGCTCCGGCTGCTCCACGAGGCCGGGGCCGACGTCGACGGGGAGCGCGTCCGCTTCCCCCGCGGGATGTGCCGGCAGATCGTCCAGGCGACCGCCCCGCGCCAGTTCACCCAGCACGCGCGCAACCCGGCCAACAGCGTGCAGATCGGCGGGCCGCACATCGTCTTCGCGCCCAACTACGGGTCGCCCTTCGTGCGCGACCTCGACACGGGCCGCCGCTACGGGACGCTCGAGGACTTCCGCAACTTCGTCAAGCTCGCCTACCTGAGCCCGCACCTGCACCACTCCGGGGGCACGGTCTGCGAGCCGGTGGACGTGCCGGTGAACAAGCGCCACTTCGACATGGTCTACAGCCACATGCGCTACTCGGACAAGCCGTTCATGGGCTCGGTCACCCACCCCGACCGGGCCCGCGACACGGTCGAGATGGCGCGGATCCTCTTCGGCCCCGAGTTCGTCGAGGGGAACGCCGTCGTCCTCAGCCTGATCAACGCGAACTCGCCGCTGGTCTGGGACGCGACGATGCTCGGCGCCCTGCGCGCGTACGCGGAGGCCAACCAGGCCACGCTCATCACCCCCTTCATCCTGGCCGGGGCGATGGCGCCGGTGACCGCGGCCGCCGTCTGCGCCCAGACGCTGGCCGAGGCCCTGGGCGGGATGACGCTGGCTCAGCTCGTGCGACCCGGCGCGCCGGTCGTGCTCGGCTCCTTCGCCAGCTCGATGTCGATGCAGTCGGGGGCGCCCACCTTCGGCACCCCCGAACCGGCCCTCGTCCTCTACGCCATGGCGGCCCTGGCGCGGCGGCTGGGCGTGCCGTTCCGATCGGGCGGCAGCCTGTGCGCCTCGAAGATCCCCGACGCCCAGGCGGCCTACGAGTCGGCGGCCACGCTGATCCCGACCGTGCTGGCCGGGGTCAACTTCGTCCTCCACGCCGCGGGCTGGCTGGAGGGCGGCCTTGCCGTGGGTTACGAGAAGTTCGTCATGGACGCCGACCAGTGCGGGATGATGGCCGTCTTCACGAAGGGCATGGACCTGTCCGAGAACGGCCAGGCGCTCGACGCCATCCGCGCCAACGGCCCCGGGCAGCACTTCCTCGGCAGCGCCCACACGCTGGCCAACTTCGAGACCGCCTTCTACCGCTCCGAGGTGGCCGACAACAACAGCTTCGAGCAGTGGCTGGAGGACGGCTCGCTCGACGCGGCGCAGCGGGCGAACCGGATCTGGAAGCGGATGCTCGCCGAGTACGAGGCACCGCCCATCGATCCGGGCGTGGACGAGGCGCTGCTGGACTTCATCGCCCGCCGCAAGGCCGCGGTCCCCGACTCGGACGTGTGAGGTGACGCTCTTCCGGCGCCACTCGGCGCTGTCCGCGGCGGCGCGGGACGCCCTCGCCCAAGCGCTGAGGGCGCCCACGTTCGAGCTCGTGCCGCTGAAGAACGCCCTGGCCCAGGCCGCGTTCCTGCCGCCAGCCGCCACCGTCTCGGTGACCGCGTCCCCGGCCCGAGGTCTGGAGGCGACGATCGCGCTCTGTGAGCAGCTCCAGGCGACCGGATTCCGCGCCGTCCCGCACCTTGCCGCGCGGATGATCCGCGATCGTGCGCATCTGCGCGACATCGTCACCTGGCTCGAGGGAGTCGGCGCCGACCGCGCCTTCGTGGTCGGCGGCGATGCCAAGGAACCGGGTGCCTACCCGGACGGGTTGTCGCTCCTGCGCGAGATGGGGGAGATCGGCCACCCCCTCTCGGAGATCGGCATCCCCTGCTATCCGCAGGGCCACGCGTTCATCCCGGACGCTCCGCTCCTGGGGGCGCTGCGGGCCAAGGCCGCGTTCGCGAGCTACATGACGACCCAGCTGTGCTTCGATCCGGGGGCGATCGCGATATGGCTCGCGGCCCGCCGGGCGGAGGGCCTCGCGCTGCCGGTGCACATCGGGCTACCGGGCGTGGCCGAGCCGCACAGGCTCCTCGCCATCAGCGCGCGGATCGGCGTCGTCGACACACACCGGTTCCTGGTCAAGAACACCAGGTTCGTGGCGCGGCTCATCCGCTCCGGCGGCTTCTACCGCCCCGACGGGCTGCTCGAGGGCCTCGCGCCGCTCATCGCCGACCCGGCCGCCGGCGTGGCCGACCTCCACGTCTACACGTTCAACGCGGTCGAGGTGACCGAGGCCTGGCGGCGGCGCTACCTCGCCGCGCTCGGAGCGGCCCTGCCCGCGTGACCGCGGCCGGGCCACCGGGTGCCCCGTGGGTCGCCTGCTAGGCTTGGCCGCCATGCGTGAGTTCGGCCGGCAAGCGATGGCGTTCATCACCCGGATCGGGGCGGACCCCGGGGATCCCGTGGAGCTGCGCCTGCGCAAGGCGCTGCTGGTCACGGTCGCGCTCATGGTGCTTCCGGCGGGCGTGATCTGGGGGGCCCTGTACTGGGTGGCCGGCGAGCCGACGGCGGCACTCCTGCCCTGGACATACTTCGTCGGTTCGCTGCTCAGCCTGGCCGCCTTCCACCTGGCCCGCAGCTTCGTGCTCCTGCGCCGGGCGCAGCTGCTCCTGATCCTCCTCGTGCCGTTCCTGCTGACGCTGGCGCTGGGGGGCCTGGCCGCCTCCGGCGGCGTCATCCTCTGGTCGCTGCTCGCGCCCCTCGGGGCGGTCACCTTCGACAGCCCGCGCCGGGCCTGGCGCTGGTTCGTGGCCTTCCTCGTCTTCCTGGCGCTGACGATGCCGCTGTCCGCACTCGTCCGACCCGAGCCCGCCACCCTCCCCGAAGGCCTGCTGCTCGCCTTCCTGGCCATGAACGTCGGGGCGGTCTCGCTCATCGCCTTCGTCCTGCTGGCGACCTTCGCCCGCCAGCGCGAGGACGCCCAGGCGAAGGCGGACGGCCTGCTCCTCAACATCCTGCCGCCCGAGATCGCGGAGCTTCTCAAGGCCGACTCGCGGCAGATCGCCGAGCAGTTCGACGAGGCGAGCGTGCTCTTCGCCGACGTGGTCGACTTCACCCCGCTCTCGGCCCGCATGACGGCGTCCGACGTGGTGGGCCTGCTCGACCGGCTCTTCACCGACTTCGACGCGCTCGTCGACCGCTACGGCCTGGAGAAGATCAAGACCATCGGCGACGCGTACATGGTCGCCTCGGGCGTCCCCCGGCGCCGGCCCGACCACGCGCGCGCGCTGGCCACCATGGCGCTCGAGATGCTCGACCTGGTGGCCACCCACCGGCGCGACGACGGGGCGGCCATCGAGCTGCGCATCGGCATCAACTCGGGGCCCGTCGTGGCCGGCGTGATCGGTCGCCGCAAGTTCATCTACGACCTCTGGGGTGACGCGGTCAACACGGCCAGCCGCATGGAATCGCACGGGACGGCCGGCCAGGTCCAGATCGCCGAGGGGGCCTACGAGCTGCTGAAGGACGACTTCGTGTGCCAGCCCCGCGGTCTCGTGGAGGTCAAGGGCAAGGGCGCCATCCGCACCTGGTACCTCGTGGGCCCGAAACCCCGCTGACAGGAATGACGGCGGGCCGGGCGCTACTCGGCCCGCCGCCGTGATGCGAGATCAGGACGGCGCGGCACCCTGCTTGGCGGCCGCCATCGGCTCGGCCATGGCCATCGCCTTGTCGGGCGTGACGCCGAGCTGGCCGAACAGCTCCATCAGCTCGAAGTAGTGGCGCGTATTCCTGATCCGATCACCCTCGAAGAGCCAGACCATCGCGCCGTGGACCATGCCGCGCTTGCCGGACGCGGGGATGACGCCGCTCGGCAGCGCCAGCGGACCCGTGTGCGTGCCCTCCCAGGTGATCTCGGCCGCCACTTCGTTGCCGCTCTCGATGACGCTCGTGAACGTCGGCCGGAGGTCGGGGAAGGCCGTCATCCAGGGCTTCAGCCCCTCGACGATCTCCTCCGGTCCGGTCAGCCTGCGGCTGGTGGCCATCTCCTCGTACGTGGAATCCGGCAGCAGGTGGGCCTTGTAGGCTGCCCAGTCCTGCCGCGTGAAGGCCGCGACGTGCTCGCGGACCATGTCGATGTGGGACATCACCAGAACCGTGCTCATCGGCGAACCCTCCTGGTCCAGATCCTCTGGTCCGACCGACCCACGGTAGGGCCGCGGAACGCCGGCTCCAAGAGCCGAAGGTCACCGGACGCGCCGATCAGCCGCCCTCGAGTGCCTCGAACGCGACCGGGGGCTTGGGGCGCTCGTCGACGCTCAGGCGGAAGACGTCCGGCCGGGCGTAGTGGCCGATGGCGTCGAAGTCGAAGGTGCCCCGCGCGATCTGGTCGAGGTCCAGGTCGGCGGTCAGGATCGCCTCCTCGCCGAAGACCGGCCCGGCCAGTACCCGACCCAGCGGATCGACGATGCAGCTGCCGCCGTCGATGAGGACCGCATCCGGGTCGTCGCCCTGGAGCGGGGAGTAGTCCGCCGGGTAGTCGCGGCGGCGGGCGAACTGGTTCGCCGAGAGGACGAAGCAGCGGCCCTCCAGCGCGATGTGGCGCATCGTCGGCAGCCAGGTCTCGCGGTCGTCGACGGTCGGGGCGCAGTAGAGCTGGATGCCCTTCGCGTACATCGTCAGGCGCAGGGCGGGCATGTAGTTCTCCCAGCAGATGACCGCCCCGATGCGACCCAGCGGCGTCTCCAGCACGGGCAGCGTGGAGCCGTCGCCGAAGCCCCAGATGAGCCGCTCCATCGCGGTCGGCATGAGCTTCCGATGCCTGCCCAGGAGCGCCCCGTCCGGTCCGACGAAGACGACCGTGCAGTAGAGCGTCCCGCCGTCCCGCTCCACGACGCCGACGACGAGGTGGACGTCGTGCTCGTGGGCGATGGCGCCGAGCGCCTCGGTGGCCGGGCCGGGCACCTCCACGGCGGCGTCCCGGTAACGGCGGAACCAGTCGCGTCCCTCCGGCGTGCGCTGGCCCACGCGGGCCCCGAAGTCGATGCCCTTGGGATAGCCGCCCAGGAACGCTTCGGGGAAGACGACGAGCTGTGAGCCTTCTGCCGCTGCCCGGGCGGTCAGCTCGGCGACCCGCTCGAGGCTGCGGACGAGGTCGAAGGCGACCGGCGCTCCCCCGACCACGGATGCACGGACGATCGACACGCTGGAGCCTCCCTGCGACCACCTCGTTGCGGCCTATCTTGGCATCGAGCGGTGACCGCGGCAGGTGCTTGCCGATGTAGTACAAATGCACTCTTTCGCCCGACTGCACAATGACCGCCAAGGGGGGATCGCCCTACGAGGGGATCGTCCCGACCTGCTGAGGGCACCGCACGTGGGGCTCCGAGCGCCTCCGACCACAGCCAGCCTGCTCTGCGGCTCCCCCGAGCCGACGTTCGCCGTGGCCATGAGCGGCGAGGTCGTCGGTTGGAACGCGGCCGTGGGGCAGCTCCTCGGCATACCCGAAGCGAAGGCGGTCGGTCGGAAGTGCTGGAGCGTCCTGGCCGGTCGGGCGCTCGATGGCACGCTCTTCTGCCGGGCGACGTGTCCCATCCTTCAGGCAGCGCGCGCCGGCCACTCCTCCGCGCCCGTTGAGGTCGTGCTGGGGCGCCCGTCGCGGGCCGCGACGGCCCGGGTCGGCGGCGCAAACCCGCATGTCGTCCTGCATCACCTGGCCCTGAGGGATCCGGAGGGACAGCCCAGTGCGGTCGTCCATCTCGTCGAGGACGTCACCGAGCGGCGCCGCCGCGAGGTCGTCGGCGAGCGACTCCGCGCCGTCGCGACCGGCACCGGTGCCCTCGGCGTGCGGTTGACCCGGCGGGAGCGCGAGATCCTGGGCCTGCTGGTCGGCGGCCTCACGACGCGCGAGGCCGCCGAGCGCCTGGGGATCCGACCCACTACTGCCCGTAACTACATCCAGCGTGTGCTCGCGAAGCTGGGCGCGCCGAACCGTTTGGCCGCGGTCATGAAGGTCCTCTGGGTCAACACGCTCGATGAGCAGCGCGCGGAGCGCGAGGAATCGCCGGGACCCGATCCGGACGAGCCCGAGGCCAGGGGGCCGGCGCACGCCGAAGGGGATCCGCACCTGAGCCGGTTCCTCGAGGCGGCCGCCGAGCACGTGGACGTCGCGCTCAGCCTCTGCGACATGTCGGGCAGGATCCTCTATGTCAACGAGGCGAATGCGAGGCTCGTGGGAAGGCCGGCCCGCGAGCTGATCGGCCGGCCGGTCAACCTGCTCCTCCCGCCTGCCCTCCGGGAGCGGAGCAAAGGGCTTCTGGCCACATTGAGTCGGGAGGGCGCGATCCACGCCGAGCTGCCGAACGTGCGCGGCGACGGCGCGACGGTCTACGTCGGGTTGTCCGCCGAGGTCGCCAGGGATGCCGCGGGAAACCCCATCTGCATCGTGGCCACCATCCGCGACCTGAGCGCCGACCTCCAGCGGCTCGAGATGCTGAACGCCTCCGCGCTATCCGTGGCCAGCGCACCCGCCGGGGAGGTCCTCGAGGCGATCGTGCGCGTCGCCCGCCTCCTCATCGGCGCCCGATACGCCGCCCTCGGCGTGGTTCGCGGATCGGGCCTGGAGCGCTTCATCCCCGATGGCATGACCGACGAGCAGATCGCGTCGATCGCCCACTGGCCAGAGGGTCGCGGTCTGCTCGGCGCGATGGTCGCGGAGCGGCGCACGATCCGGCTGCCGGACATCGCGGCCGACCCGCGCAACAGCGGCTTCCCGGCGGGTCATCCGCCCATGACCTCGTTCCTGGGCGTGCCCGTGCAGATCGAGGGCACGGTCTACGGCCACCTGTACCTCACCGACAAGATCGGCGCGCCGGAGTTCGGCTTCGTCGACGAGCGGCTGGCCGAGCTCTTCGCCGCGCACGCCGCCGTGGCCCTCCGGGACGCTGAACGGGTCGCCCAACTCGAGTCCGCGCTGGCCGACCTGGGTCGGGCGCAGGCCGCCCGGTCCCGCCTGGCGCGTGTCTTCGACGAGTCCTCCGACGAGGTCTACGTGTTCGATGCCGCGTCCTTGCGGTTCGTCGATGTCAATGCGGCCGCCCGTCGCAACCTCGGCTACAGCGACGAGGAGCTGGTGGCACTGACGCCGGTGGACCTGAAGCCGGAGTTCACGCCCGACTCGTTCGCCGCGATGCTGGAGGCGTTGCGCCGCGGCGAGCGCGATCAACTCGTGTTCGAAACCGTCCACCGACGCAAGAACGGGTCGCTCTACCCGGTCGAGGTGCGCCTCCAGTTGCTGGCGACTGAGACACCGCCTGTGTTCATCGCCCTCATCCTCGACGTGACCGACCGCCGGCGGGTCGAGGCGGAACGTGTGCGCCTCGCGGCGGCCGTCGATCAGATCGCCGACTCGATCATGATCACCGCCCTCGACGGCGAGATCGTCTATGTCAACCCCGCTTTCGAGCACGTGACCGGATACTCGCGCAGCGAGGTGATCGGACGTGCCCCCAGCTTCCTGAAGAGCGGACGGCACGACGCCGCCTTCTACCGGGCGATGTGGGAGACCCTCGAGCGGGGCGAGGTGTGGTCGGGTCCCATCGTCAACCGGCGCAAGGACGGCACGCTCTACGACGCCGAGGTCGTCATCTCCCCGGTGCGCGATGCGGCCGGGCGCATCACGCATTACGTGGAGGTCGGGCGGGACGTGACCCACGAGCGTGAGCTGGAAGCACAGCTCCGCCAGGCGCAGAAGATGGAGGCGGTGGGCCAGCTCGCCGGCGGCATCGCCCACGACTTCAACAACCTGATCAACGTGATCAGCGGCTTCGGCCAGCTCACGCTCGCCGATCTGCCCGATGACGACCGCCACCGGAACGACCTCATGGAGGTCGTCGCCGCTGCCGATCGGGCAGCGAAGCTCACCCGCCAGATCCTCGCGTTCAGCCGGCGGCAGGTCCTCGAACCGCATGTCCTCGATCTCAACGAGGTCGTCGCGACCATCATCCCGATGCTCCGCGGGCTCGTCGGCGAGCACGTCGAGCTGGTGACGCTGCCAGCGCCCGACCTCTGGGCGGTGCGGGCCGATCGCGGACAGATCGAGCAGGTCATCGTCAACCTCGCCGTCAATGCTCGCGACGCGATGCCCGATGGCGGGAAGCTGACCGTCGAGACCGCCAACGTCCAGATCGACGCGTCCTACGTCCACTCCCACGTCGAGATGACGCCCGGCGCCTACGTCCTCCTCGCGGTCAGCGACACCGGGATCGGCATGGACGAGGCGACCCAGGTGCGCCTGTTCGAGCCGTTCTTCACGACCAAGGAGCACGGCAAGGGGACCGGCCTCGGCCTGGCCACGACCTACGGCATCGTCAAGCAGTCCGGCGGCTTCATCTGGGTCTACAGCGAGCTCGGGCGCGGCTCCTCGTTCAAGGTCTACCTGCCCCGGGTCGCCGAGACGGCGGAGCCGTTCGTCCTGGCGGCGCGGTCGGTCACGGACGACGCCGGCTCGGAGACCCTGCTCGTCGTCGAGGACGACGAGGCGGGCCGGACGTACGCCCGCCGCGTCCTCGAGGCCCGCGGCTACCGGGTCCTGGTGGCGGGCAACGGCGATAAGGCGCTCGCCGCCGCCGCGGCCCACGAGGGCTCCATCGATCTCCTCGTCACCGACGTGATCATGCCGGGCATGAGCGGCGCCACGCTCGCCGAGCGCCTGGTCGCATCACGCCCCGGGCTGCGCGTGCTGTTCGCGTCGGGGTACACCGAGAACACCATCGTCCGCCATGGCATCCTGGAAACGGACGTCGCGTTCCTCGCAAAGCCATACTCGCCGGACGCCCTGGCTCGCAAGGTTCGCGAGGTCCTGGACGTCGAGCCCGACGCGGGCGACTGAGCGCCGGTGACCGTCAGGCAAGCTCCGCCGCGGACTCGGCCGCGACGATCGGAGGGGCGCGGCCGGCGGTCCGTGCGGCGTCGATCGTGGCATCGAGGCGCTCGAGGTACGGCCGCGCGGCCACGCGCTCGAAGACCGCCCGAGCCTCGTCCGCCGCCGCGCGTGTCTCCGGCAGGTTCGGGCCGAGGAGCGTGAGCATGTCCAGCTCGACGCGTGCGACCTGGAAGTCGTAGCCGATCAGCCGCGCAGCGCGAGGGCGAAGATCCCCGGCAGGTGCCGCAGGCCGGGGTCCGCCTCGAAGCGGACGAGCCGGGCGGCCAGACGGTGCGCCGTGCGGTGGCTCCCGAACCAGACTGGCTTGGGCCACGCCCGGAAGGGTGCCCGCAGCACGGTCTTCTCGGCCCGCGAGAACATCAGCGCATCGTGGACGAAGCCGGTCCCCGACCCGATGTCGTGTCGGGGGTGGCCCGGGAAGGCGCCCCACGGCGTGACGCCGAGCCCGAATCCCAGCGCCGACCAGTGGTTGAGCGCGACGGTCCCGTAGCGCAGGTTCGCGATGGCCCGCTCGATGGCCGCGGCCGTGCCCGGGTCGCGCAGCGAGGCCGGGTGGACGATGAGCGTCGCATTCAGTGTCCCCCACAGCCGCTCGTTGGCGAACTCCACGGCCCGGTCCAGGTACTCCGCGACGTTGTCCGCCTCGATCGTCGTCTCGCCGGAGATGCCGCAGAAGGCCTCGGTCGTGTAGCAGATCTCGTCGCGTGCGGCCGGATCGAGGCCGCGGATGAGCGCCCAGGGAAGCCGATCGCCGTCGCGCGAGCCGAAGAGCCGGGCCTCGGGGTGCGCGGCGGTGAACGCCTCGAAGCGGGCGAAGGCGCCGGGGTAGTAGGGGTGGCGCGTGGACGTGGCGGCGAGCCGTGCGCCCACGGCGTCAAGGAAGCGCTCTCGCCCGGACCAGCCGGCGGGGGTCACGATGACGCGCGACGTCGTGCAGTTGAACCCCGCGTTGTTGGAGACCATCGTGGCCACGTTGTCCGCCTGGTACGCGAGGTCGGCGGCGCTCCACGGCCCCGGCACGACGATCACCGGGGTGATGTTTCCCAGCTCGGCGCTGAAGGGCTTGTGGAGCAGGGGCTCGTCGCGGAGCTTGCGCTCGTGGCCCTCCGGGCCGGCGCCGTAGACGATCGCCTCGTACGTTCGGTCGGAGCCGGTGATGTGCAGCTCCTCGACGTCGGGCTGATGGCAGAGGTAGCCGCCCTCGACCGCGCCGCCGTGCACGATGCGCAGGAAGCCCTCGCGGATGAGCGCCGCGAGGCCGGCCTCGAGGAGCGGCCCGAGGTAGGCGTTGACCGGGTGCGTCTTGAGGATCACGACGCGGTTCTCCACGAAGAGCTTGCCCAGCGCGTCGAGCGGGCCGATCGACGACACGTTCCCGCCGCCGAGGACGAGGCAGACGGCGCCGGCGTCGGGCCGGCGGTAGGCGACCGCCTGGGTCGAGGGCAGTTCGGCCGCGCTGACCCCGGGCGCCATCCGGACGTCGCCGCTGACGCCGAGGTACATGAGCCGGTCCCAGCGGTCGGCCGGGAAGACGCGCGCGACGACGCGACCGTCGGGGCGGGTGGTCACGGGGCCGGGGATGCGCGGCGTCCCGGCGCGTTCGATGCCGCGCAGCGACGCGCGCAGGAGGCGGAGGTAGCGGAGCACGAAGTACGGCCCGACGATCGCCTCTTCAGCCGACGAAGGTTCGGCCGGATCGAGGCCCTCCGCCTCCACGCAGGCAGCGACCCAGCGGTCGGCGACGGCGGCGACATCGCGCATGAGCTCGTCGAGCAGTCGGATCCGTGCCGACGGCGCTGTCGCCACCCAGGCGCTCCGGCGCGTCCTCAGATTCGTGACGGCGGCGTCGAGCGCGGGTCGGCTGGTGGGCTCGACGGGCGGCGGCATCGGGTGGACGGTAGCACCGCGTAGTCGGACCCCGCAGCGTCGAGTGACCGTCGGCCCTCGCTGCGGCTGGACGTCGGGTGTAGCGTGGCCGTCACGGAGGTTTGCCATGAGCGAGCACCACGACGCGGCCGACGCGGTCGGCACGGTCACGCACTACTTCACCCATCTCTCGGTGGCGGCCGTCGCGCTCCATGAGCCGCTCGGAGTCGGCCAGCGCATCCACATCCGCGGCCACACGACCGATCTCGTGCAGACGGTCGTGTCGATGGAGGTGGATCACCGCCATGTCGAGCGGGCCGGACCCGGCGATGACGTCGCACTGAAGGTGGACGATCACGTCCGGGAGCACGACCTGCTCTTCCGCGAGCCCTGACTGCCGCCCAGACCAGGCACCGAGGACGGTGCAGGCCCGGTGCGGCCTGTCGAGGCCGAGTCGTGGCGCTACTCTGTCGCCGTGCCTGCGACCGAGAAGGACCACGTCTCCTGGGAGGACCTCGCGGCGATGGTCGCGGACCTCGCCGAGCAGGTCCGAGGCGAGTACGACGTGCTGCTCGTCATCACCCGCGGCGGGCTCGTGCCGGGCGGCATGCTCGCCTACCAGCTGGGCATCCGGAACATCCTCGTGGCCGCCGTCGAGTACTACGACGAGCACGGCCGGCCCGGCCCCTCGCCGACCTTCCTGCAGTTCCCCGCCGACCCGCTGCTGCGCGGCCAGCGGGTGCTGATCGTGGACGAGGTGTGGGACAGCGGCACGACCATCCACGCCGTCACGGAGCGCGTCCGCCAGGCGGGCGGCCTGCCGACCACCGCCGTCCTGCACTACAAGCCGGCGCACTCGAGTGTGCCCGGCGAGCCGGACCACCACGTGGTGGCGACCGACCGCTGGGTCGTCTACCCCTTCAAGAACGGCGCCTGATCGAGGTCGCCGATTCAGGCGGCTCCACGGGGCGACAAGATCACACCAACGGAGGCTGATGGATGGTCGCCAGCGTGGAGCTGTTCAGCCGGTTCCCGGCGAACCCGATCGTCACTGTCGACGATCTCCCGTACCGGGCCAACAGCGTCTTCAACCCGGGGGCGGCGCTCGTGGATGGCGAGACGATCCTCCTCATGCGTGTCGAGGACCGACGAGGCCTCTCCCACCTGACGGTCGCGCGCAGCCGCGACGGCCTGACGGGCTGGACCTGTGATCCGGAGCCCGGCCTCCGGGCGGCGCCCGAGCGCCACCCCGAGGAGGTCTGGGGGCTCGAGGACCCCCGGCTCACCTGGCTGCCGGAGGAGGGCCACTGGGTCATCGCCTACACGGCCTTCAGCCGGCGCGGGCCGCTCGTCTCGCTCGCGACGACGACCGACTTCCGGACCTTCACCCGCCTCGGGCCGGTGATGCCGCCCGAGGACAAGGATGCCGCCCTCTTCCCGCGTCGCTTCGACGGCCGGTGGCTCCTCGTGCACCGGCCGACGCCGCTCGTCGGCGGCGCCCACATCTGGACGTCGGCCTCACCGGATCTACGCTACTGGGGCGACCAGCACCTGCTCCTGGAGGCGCGCGAAGGGGGCTGGTGGGATGCCCGCAAGATCGGGCTCGGGCCGCCGCCGCTGGAGACCCCGGATGGCTGGCTGATCATGTACCACGGCGTCCGCACCACGGCGTCCGGCTCGCTGTACCGCTCCGGGCTGGCGCTCCTCGACCTCGAGGAGCCGAATGTCGTCCTCAACCGCAGCGACGACTGGGTGCTGGGTCCCGAGGCGCCCTATGAGCGGGCCGGCGACGTCGCCGACATCGTCTTCCCCTGCGGTTGGGTGCACGACGAGGGGACCGACACGCTCCGCGTCTACTACGGCGCCGCCGACACCTCGGTGGCCGTCGCCACGGCCCGGCTCAGCGACGTGCTGGCGTACGTGAAGTCGTGCCCGCCCCCGCAACGCCGGCGCCACTCGGACCAGGACTGAGCTCCGTGACCGCCCGGCGGTCGCGCATCCGCTCCACGGCGAGCAGCCAGGCGAGGGTGGATTCGGCGCCCCGGTTCGCGTTGAGACCGTCCGGCCCCAGCCCGTCATGGCAGGCGCCGTCGTCCGGGTCGGCGACCGGGAGGCCCAGGTCGTTGGCCCCGAGGAACCAGCCATAGGCCGCTTCCGCCAGCTCGCCGAAGTCGCGGCCGCCCGTGGCCTCTTCGGCGGCCAGGGCCGCCTCGAGGATGGAGAGCGCCTCGATCGGCTGCTGGTCGAATCGCGCCGGCTGGCCACCGCGTCGCCACCAGCCCCGGTTTCCGATCGGCCGCAGGTGCCCCTGCGGGCTTCGCTGCGCGGCTGCCAGCCAGCTTAGGATCGCGGCGCCCCGCTGCACCCAGTCGCGGCGTCCGAGCCGGCGCCCGGCGACGATGAGGGCCTGCGGCGCCGCCCCGTTGTCGTAGGTCACGATCGGTGCCGGCCACGGCCAGATCGGGTCGGCCGCCGCCGCCTCCCCGAAGGCGTCGGCGAGACGGCCGCCGAGTTCCGCGAGCGTGCGCCGGCGGCCCGGGTGGCGGGGCTCCGCCGCCAGCGCCGCGTCGCAGCCGAGGGCGACGTACGCCCACGGACGGAGGTCGTCCAGCTCGAGCGCGGCCGGCAGCGCCGCGTCGAAGAGCTCCCGGGCCAGCCGGCGAGCGATGACGTCGTGGGCACGTCCGATCGCCTCGCCAAGGGCCTGCACGCCTCGACCATGTGAATCCTGCGAGCCCAGGTCCTCGAGCCAGCGCCCGTCCGCCGCGCGAAGGTTGCGGAACCGTCCGCTCACGGGCTCGAAGGCCTCGCCCAGGAAGGTGAGCTGACGGCGGATCGACGCGGCGATGTCCGGCCCGTCGTCGTGCTCTGCGTGGAGGAGGTCGACGACGAGGGCGCGGGCGACGTCGTCGGTGCAGTAGCCGTGCCGGAGGTCCGGCACGACGCCCACGGCGTGCTGCGCGATGCCCACGCCGTCACTCAGGCGATCGAGGTGGTTCCGCGCGCCGCGCGCCGGGTGACTGACCATCACGGGCACTGCGGGCCGTCGCGTGATGGGCGCCGCCACGGGCATGGCGTGGCGACGGGAGGGCCTTCGGGGCCGCTTCGCCGCCGCCTCCTCGAGCAGGGCCAGGTGCCGAGCGCCGACCTCGCGCCAGATCATCGACCGGCCGTGCTCCCAGGCGTGCCGGCGCATCCTGTCGCGGAGCGTCACGTCGGCGAGGAGGCGGAGCAGGCGGTCGCCCAGCGCCTCCACGTCGTCGAACGGCGTCAGGACTCCGCGACCGTCGGCCAGCAGCTCGATGGCGTACTCGTAGGGCGTCGAGACGATGGCCTTGCCGGCGGCGAGCGCGTAGGCCAGCGTGCCCGAGACGATCTGCTGGGCCGAGCCGTAGGGCGTCACGAAGATGTCGCAGGCGAGCAGCCAGTCGCACAGCTCCGCCTGGTCCACGTAGCGATCGACGAACAGGACGTGGTTCCTGAGGCCGAGCCGCTCGACCCGATCGACCAGGAACGCGCGGTAGCTCTCTCCGTACCGTCGCCGGACCTCCGGATGAGTCTCGCCGACGATGACGAAGAGGGTTTCCGGGACGGCGTGGACCAGGGCCGGAAGGGCCTCGATGACGAGTTCGTAGCGCTTGTTCGGGCTCAGCAGCCCGAAGCCGAGGATGACGTCGCGGCCTGCCAGGCCGAAGCGGTGCTTGAGGGGCTCGGGATCCATGAAGGGCATGTCGGGCACGCCGTGCGGGATGACCTCGACGAGGTCGCCGGGGATGCCGTACGACTCGGCCAGGATCTCGCGCGCCCGTTCGGCCATCACGACGATGCTGCTCGAGTGGCGCGCGAGCTCGATCGCGACGCGCCGCTGGCCGGCCGTCGGCTGCCTCAGTGTCGTGTGGAACGTGGTCACGGCAGGCACGCGCAGCCCGTCGAGCAGGTGCAGCAGGTGGTCTCCGTCGGGTCCTCCGTAGATGCCGTACTCGTGCTGGATCGAGACCACCGACGCGCTCTGGCTGAGCGTCCGGGCCGCGTGCAGGTACGCGGCCCGGTCCGCGGCCGGCAGGACCAGGCGGACCTCCGACGGATAGGCGAGCTCCACGTCGTCGAGGTGCATCGCGGCCACATGCGGGACGAGCCGCTCGCGGCCGTCGCCGTCGAGCGAGGCCCGGATGCCCGCGATGAGGTCCCGGGTGAACGTGGCGATGCCGCACCGCCGCGGCACGTAGGTCGACAGGAACGCCGCTTGCAGGAGGCTGCCCTCGACGGCGCCCGAACCTCGAGCAGGGATCGGGTCGAGGTTCGGCAGCACGGGCTGCTCCATCGCATCATCCCCCGATCGACCGGGTCGCCGGTTCTGGGACACTGGCCCGGGATCGGTCGGCTGGAGGGCGATTGTACCAGTCGCGGGAGTGACCACCGACCGCTGGGTCGTCTACCCCTTCAGGAACGGCGCCTGACCCGACGGGCACGGCCTTGGACATCGTTCGTCATATCTCATATCATCGTGTCATGACAGACCTCGACGTCGCGGAGGCGGCCCGGGCCCTGGGGGTCACCGAGCGGACGATCCGGCGCTGGTTGAAGGACGGCCGGCTGGCCGGCTTCAAGGTGGGTGGTCGCATCCGCATCCCCGAGCGCGCCGTCCGGGAGGTCGCCTCGCCCTACGGCTCAGCGGAAGGCGAAGGCCCTGCCGTGGACGTGGGGCGGGACCCCGACGTCGATGCCGTGGTCAGGTGGCTGAGCGGCCCCGACCGACTCAGGGAGCGCCGCGCACGAGCGGCCCGGCTCATGGACGAGATCCGGGCCAGCAGCAGGCCGCCGTCCAGCGCGGCCGACACGTCCGAGGCCCTCGTCCGGGCCGCGAGGGAGGACTGGGATGGGCGGGTCGATCGGATCGTCGGGCCTGATCGTCCCTGACGCCAGCGTCGTCGTGAAGTGGTTCCTCGGCGACGAGGACGACGTCGATCGGGCCCTGGCCATCCGCGGGGCGATCCTGGCCGAGCGGCTTCGGGCGCTCGCCCCCTCCAGTCTGCCCTGGGAGTTTGCGCAGGCCCTCATCCGAGCATCGCGCCGGGGGCGGCTCGACGAGACCAGGATCGAAGGCGCAGTCCGGGCCCTGAGGGACTTCGGCATCGATCTCCTGGCCCCCTGGCGGCTCGAGGGCGTTTCGACCGCCCTCGCCCTTCGGCTCGGGGTGAGCATCTACGACGCGGGATACCTCGCCGCCGCCCGGGAGTCCGGCGCTACGCTCGTGACCGCCGATCAGCGACAGCGCGACGCCGCGCCAAAGGCCGCCGTCGAGGTGGCATGGCTCGGCGACGTGCCGATCTGACCGACCCGCGTCAGCGGCGCAGGTCGGGATTCGGCAGCAGGATCTCGTCGATGGTCTTGACGAGGTCCCAGTAGGCGGCGATGAAGTTGCGCAGCGTGCGCACCGTGGCGCCGTACGTATCGAACTCGGCGGCCGTGAGGCCGTCCTCGTCGTAGGCGCGCCGGAAGTCGGGGATGCGCGCATACAGCTCATCGACGTAGCGCGGCTCGACGGGGTCGTCGAAGCGCGGCCGCACCTCGACGGCCGAGGCGTTGAATCGCTTCTGCCACTGGAAGGGCATGGTCATCACGATGTCGCCGCCGATCAGCTCGGACCAGTGCAGGTGGTGGCGGTAGGCGGCGGCGAGCAGGCGGGCGCGATAGCCGCGCTCGTGGAAGATGCGATAGGCCTTCTTGAGGACCGCGATGCCCGCCCAGTTCGGCGCGGCCGGGTCGACGATGATGTCATCGCGCTCGCAGATCGCCTTCATCCAGTCGTCCAGCCGCCCGATCATCAGCGTGCACACCGGCGACATGTGCGCCACGTCCAGCCCTTCCGCTTCACGGCGCCGCAGCGCGCGCTCGACCGCCTCGCCGACCGCGAGCGCCTGGGGCAGGGTGAAGTTGACCGTGGCGTTGATGCTCACGCCGTGGTACGTCGCTTCCTCGAGCGCCCGCAGGCCGGCGCTCGTGGCCGGGAACTTCACCTGCATGTTGGGGGCCAGCGTGTGGAAGTACCGGCCCTGCTCGAGCATCCTCTGCGGGTCGCGGAAGAAGGTCGGGTTGGTCTGGATCGAGAGACGGCCCTTGCGCCCGGCCTCGCGCAGCCAGATCGGCTCGAGCACCTTCGCCCCCCGGGCGGCCATCTCCTCGATCGTGCGCCAGGTGATCTCGACGTCGGTCCAGGTGGGGTGCTCGTCGCGGATGGCGAGCACGCGCGGCTGCCAGATCTCCCACTCCTTCTTCATCACCTCGCCCACGATGCTCGGGTTGGAGGTGGCCCCGACGGCGCCGTTGGCGACGGCGTACTCGAGCTCGGCGACGGCGCAGGAGTCGTTCCAGTAGTCGCTGGCGGTCGTGCTGACCATCCGCAGCAGGGGGCTCATGTCGGTGGTGGTCGTGGTGTCCGTGGTGTCCGTGGCCATCTGCTCTTCCTCGGCTCGCTCAGCGCGGCTTCGACGGATCCCAGTCCATCAGCCAGGCGTGGTCCGGGTCCATCGTGAAGTGCCAGAGCCGCGTGGGGCCCGCCATCACGTTCAGGTAGTAGCCATCGTACCCCGCCGGCATGCCCACGGGGTGGTAACCCTTTGGCACGAGCACGACGTCGCCGTCCATCGGCGTGAGGGCCTCGTCGAGCGAGCGGTCGGCGGTGTAGATGCGCTGGAAGGCGAATCCCTCCGGCCGTGCGAAGCGGTAGTAGTAGAGCTCCTCGAGGTAGCTCTCGCGGGGCTGATCCTCCGTGTCGTGCTTGTGCGGCGGGTAGCTCGACCAGTTGCCGCCGGGCGTGAAGACCTCGACCAGGATGAGCCGGCCGGCCTCGGCGTCGGGCGGCAGCAGGTGGTGGATGCGGCGCGCGGTGTTGCCTCGGCCGCGCTGCTCGACGCGCATCTCGGCCGGCTCCACGAGCCGCGTCAC
>LDXM01000003.1:0-14890 GCA_001443375.1 Chloroflexi bacterium CSP1-4 | reverse complement strand
GCCGGGCTCGACGAGCACGACCGGGGCGGGCGGGCCGTCGAAGACGTCGTCGCGGCTGCCGACCTGCGCGAAGACGCGGTCCCCGGCGCGCACCCGGCACGCCCCCTCGAGCACGATCAGGCCGACCTCGCGCTCGTCGCCGGGGCGGCGCACGACGTCGCCCGCGGCCAGCCGGTGCGTGGCGAACCCGATGTACGACCAGCCGGCATCGCCCGGCTCGAGGCGGATGGTGGCGCCGTCCGGACCTGGCGGCCCGGGGTGGCGCAGGAGGTCGCTGGTCATCGCAGGCTCTGCCTCAGATCCCGAACCGGCGCAGGTACTCGCGGTTGCGTCGCTGCGCGGCCACGACCGAGGCGCGCGTGTCGGTGTCGCGCAGGGACTGGTCCTGCTCGACGACCAGCCAGCCCCGGTAGTCGATCGTCCGCAGTGCCTCGATCACTTCCGCGATGCCCGAATCGCCGTCGCCCAGCTCCGTGAAGACCCCGCGCGCCAGCGCCGCCTCGAGACCCTTGCCCTCGCGCTTCACGTCGTCCATCACCGCGCTCTTGCAGTCCTTGATGTGGACGTGGCGGATGAGGTCCCGGTAGTCGTGGACCGCCTGCACCGGGTCCGCACCGCCGAAGCGGAAGTGGCCGGTGTCGAGGCAGAGTCCGAGGAGCGCGGGATCCAGCCGGTCCATCACCCGGGCGATCTCGTCGGCCGTCTCGACGTACGTGCCAGCGTGGGGATGGATCACGACCTCGAAGCCCTCCGTCCGGCAGATCTCGGCCGCGCGGTGGAGGTTGGCCATGAGCGTCTCGAAGCGATCGGCCAAAAGCCAGGCTTCGGGATGTTCGGGGATGCGGCCGGAGAAGGCGTGGCGCACGGGCTCGTCGATCCCGTCGCACAGCACGGCGAAGGGCCGCGAACCCTCCGGGGCGCCCTCGCGGATGAGGCGCAGGCTGCGCCGCAGCCACGCTCGATCCTCGTCGGCCTTCTCGTCGCGACTGAAGCGCTGGGGCAGGAAGGCGCCCACCAGCTGCAGGCCACGCGAGGTGAGCCGCGCGCGGACCTGTTCGGCGTCGCCGAGGAAGCCGGGCGGGCCCAGCTCCGTGCCTTCGTAGCCGATCTCGACCATCCAGTCGAGCATCTCGTCGGGCCCGGGCATCCAGGCGTCGTCGGCGATGATCTCGTCCACGCCGAAGCTGACGGGGGCGCTGGCGACGGGCAGGGCCGTCGAGTTCACGGGAGACCTCCGTTTCCGGGGCGCTAGGGGGTGATGACGACCTTCGTGGCCTGGCCCGTGCGGAGGTGCTCGATGCCCTCCGCCGTGCGCTCCAATGGCAGCACCTCACTGACGATCGGCGCAAGGTCCAACACGCCACTCTCGATGAGCCGGATGGCCGCCGGGAAGGTGAAGTTGGTGATGTAGGTGCCGTGGACGGTCAGCCCCTTCTCGGTGATCTCCACCTGGTGGACCGGTGGCCGGGCGTTGCTGTTCATGCCGAAGAGGATGATCCGGCCGCCCATGCCGGCCGTCTCGATGCAGGCCGGCAGCAGGCTGCCCACCGCGTCGACGACGATGTCGGCGCCTTCAGGGAGTAGCTCGGCGCGACGCACGGCCAGCTCGTCGGGGGTCACCGTGACGTCGGCGCCCACGGCGCGGGCCACGGCCGCGCGCGTGGCGTTCGGCTCGACGACGACGATGGGCGTCGCGCCGGCAGCTTTCAGCACGGCCGTGAAGAGGCAGCCGATGGGCCCGGCGCCGAAGACGACGACCGACTCGCCGGGTCGGGCCGCGGCCCGGTTCGTGCCGTTGACCACGCAGGCCAGCGGCTCGATGAGCGCCGCGATCTCGCGGGGCGGCTTCTCGCTGAGCGGGTAGACGGCACCGGCAGGCGCCTTCACGTGCGAGGCGAGGGCGCCGTCGCGGAAGATGCCCAGCGCCGAGAGGTTGAGGCAGTTGGCGGGCCGGCCGGCGCGGCACGATGTGCAGGCGCCGCATTTCGGGTCGGCGTCCACGGTCACGCGCTGGCCCACGCGGAGGTCGCTGACCGCGCTGCCGACCGCCGTCACGTGGCCGATGAATTCGTGGCCCATGATCGTCCCAGGCGTGGCCGGGTGGCCCGGCGGGACGTTGAGGATCTGCACGTCCGTGCCGCAGATGCCGCACGCCTCGACAGCGATGATCACGTCGTCGGGGGCCGTGATGACCGGCTCCGGCCGATCCTCGATGGCCAGCCGCCCGTTGCCCTGGAAGACCGCTGCGCGCATCACCCGATCCTTTCTCGTGCCCTGCGACGACCGAAGATCCGCGACAGGCGGCGTGCCTGCCCGGCTGCCGCCCAGGCCAGCCCGAGCAACAGCACGGTCCCCAGCAGCAGCACCGTGGCCACGGCGTTGACCTCCGGCGTCACCCCGAACTTGATCTGCGTGTAGATGTACGTCGGGAGCGTGCTCTGGGGCCCGACGGTGAAGAAGGTGATCACGAACTCGTCGATCGAGAGCGTCACGCTGATGAGCGCGCCGGCCACGATGGCCGGGGCGATGAGGGGCAGCACGACGTGCCGCATGGCCCGCGCCGGGCTCGCCCCCAGGTCGGCGGCGGCCCATTCGAGGTTGCGGTCGAAGCCCTGCAGGCGCGCCGACACGATCAGCACGACGAAGGGCATGGTGAACACGATGTGGCCCATGACCACGGTCCAGAACGAGAGATCCACGCCCAGCGCCCGCCGGAAGAAGATGAGCAGGGCGATCCCGATGAGGGCGCCGGGCAGCATGATGGGCAACGTGAACACGATGCGTGCCGCCCCCGCGGAGCGGAAGCCGCTGCGCACGAGGGGGAAGGCGGCCATGGTGCCGATGAGCGTGGACAGCGTCGTTGCCACGGCCGCGAGCTGGATCGACGTCCAGACGGCCTCCATGAGGACGCCGTTGGAGAGCATCTCCTGGTACCAGTGCAGCGTCGGTCCTCGGAAGGGCAGCCCCGGCGTCCTCGATTCCCCGAACGAGAAGAGCACCATGAAGGCGATGGGCAGGTAGAGGAAGCCGAGCACGACGCCTGCCCAGCCACGCAGGAGCGCGCGCAGCGGGCGCGCCATCCGGCTGACCGGCATCAGCTCGAGCGGATCGATCCCCTCAGCCACGAGCCACCACGTCCTCGACGCGCAGGTAGCGTCGGAAGATCACCAGCACCACGATCACGAAGCCGGCGATGACGAAGGAGAAGGCCGCCATGGTCGTGTACTGGAGGCCGCGGAAGAAGTTGATGATCAGGTTCGCGATCAGCGCGCCCTGCGCCCCACCGACCAGCGTCGGCGTCAGGAACTCGCCCAGGATGGGCACGAAGACGAAGATGCAGGCGGTGATGACCCCCGGCCGGATCTGCGGCAGCAGGATCCTGCGGAAGGCCTGGTCCGGTCGTGCTCCGAGGTCCTGGGCCGCGTTCAGCTGGTTGAAGTCGAACTTCTCCAGGGCCGTGTAGAGGGCCAGCGCCGCGAACGGGAAGTAGACGTAGAGCAGGACGAGCCAGACACTCAGGTCGTTGTAGACGAAGAGGCGAGACGGTTCATCGATCAGGCCGATGCCCATGAGGAACTGGTTGAGCGCCCCCTTCTCGCCGAGGATGGCCTGCCAGGCGTAGGCTCGCAGCAGGTAGCTCGTCCAGAACGGGACGATGACGGCCAGCAGCACGATGCGCTGCCAGCGCTGGCCCACGTAGCGCACCAGGAAGTAGGCGAAGGGCAGCGCCGTGGCGATGCCTGCCGCGGTCACCGCGGCGGCCATGATGAGCGTCTTGAGGAACGTGCGGACGTACGTTCCCTCGCTGAAGAAGTAGATGTAGTTGTCGAGGGTCCAGTCGGGGACGACGTCGAGATCGGAGTTCGTCCGCCACAGCGAGAAGGCGACCATCACGGTCATGGGCAGCAGGAACAGGACCAGCAGGACGACGCCGGCCGGCAGGAACGGCCAGCCCCGCGTCAGGTTCGACCTGGCGCGGGGCTGGTGGCTCGCCGGGATGGGGTCCACCATGGCTTCGGGTCAGGCCCCGAAGACCTCATTGAACACGCGGATGGCGGCATCGGTGGACACCCCTGGACCCTTGAGGGTCATGGTGAGCACCGTCTCGGGCTTGTTGTACAGGTAACGATCGGCGCGCTCCTGCTCGCCCTTGTCCACGAGGATCTTGTAGGCCCCCTCGTTGAAGAGCGGCCGGCCGTACCTGATGAAGTTCTCCGCGATGTACTCCTTCTGCTCGGCCAGTTCGAGGAAGGGCATGATCAGATCGTGGTTCTTGCCACCCTTCACGATCATCTCGGCGTCCATCCAGCCGATCGTCCCTTCCTTGGGGATGAACGTCACCACGTCCGACCCACCGGCGTCCTTGACACGGTCCTCCGCGCCCAGGTTGGACGTGGCCAGCCAGGCTTCCTCGCTGACCAGGGCGGCCACGGTGTCGGTGTTCTGCTGGGCGAACTTGAGGATGTTCGGCTTGAGCCGCAGCAGCGCCTCCTTGGCCTGGGCCAGCTCGGCGTCGGTCATGTTGTAGGGGTCCTTGATGCCGGCCAGCTTGGCCATGTAGGCGACGACCTCGACCGGCTGGTTCTCGACCACGATCCTGCCCTTGTACTTGGGGTCGAGCAGCACCTCCCACGAGTCGGGCGCCGGCGAGACGAACTTCGGGTTGTAGGCGATCTGGATCGGCGACCAGCCGAAGGGATATCCGAGGTAGCCCGCCGGCTTGGTCCAGATCTCGAACTCGCGGGCGATCGAGTAGAGCTGCTTGGAGACCGCGAGGCTGTTGATGTCGAAGGCCTCGACCAGGCCCTCGTCGAAGTTCTTGGGCACCCACAGGGCGTCGCCCGAGAGCATGTCGAGCTGGCCCGTCACCTCCTTGAGCTTGGCGAAGCCCTCGGCGTTGTCGGCCAGCTCCGAGATGTTCGTGCCGATGTCCGCCGCCTTCTTGATCTCGTCGAGCTGGGTGTCGTAGTAGTGGTCGGACCAGGTCATCCAGTTGAACGTGCCCGTCTTCTTGCTTGCCCCGGTGGTGCACGCTGCCGCCACGCCTCCCAGCGCGACCGCCGCCCCCGCGACGGCGGAGACCTGGAGAAACCGGCGTCGCGAGACGTCCCTATACCAGTCGTTCATCTATCTTCTCCGTGCTGCCATGAGCGACGATCGTCGAATCCCGCGGTGACCACCAAGCGCATACCTCCTGATCCAGCAGCTCGTCGAGGGCGGACGATGCGGAGCCCTCGGAATGAGGTCGCAGAGCGACGATGTCGCCGGCCGGCGTACGGACCGTCACCCGCGTGTGGTTGCCGATGAACGCGACATGGATCACCCGACCGCTCAGCGACGCCTCGCCGTTGGTGGCTGGGGCAGGACCGACCGAGACCGACTCCGGGCGGACCATCAGCGTCACCGATCCGGGCGGCGCGTCGGCGGGCGCGTCGACGGTCGAGCCGCCACCAAGGCGGACATAGGACCGAGCGCCGTCGCGGACCGCCACTCCCTCGAGGAAGTTGGACTCGCCGATGAAGTCGGCCACGAACCGATCCACCGGGTGATAGTAGATATCGCGCGGCGTCCCGCTCTGGACGACGCGTCCGGCCGACATGACCGCGATGCGCGTCGCCATCGAGAGGGCCTCCTCCTGGTCGTGCGTGACGAACACGAAGGTCGTGCCCACCTGGCGATGGATCCGCGCCAGCTCGACCTGCATCTGCTTGCGCAGCTTGAGGTCGAGTGCGCCGAGCGGCTCGTCGAGGAGCAGGACCGCCGGCCGCCGCGCCAGCGCCCGGGCCAGGGCGACGCGCTGCTGCTGCCCGCCAGAGAGCTGCGCCGGCAGGCGGTCGTGGAAGGCCTCGAGGCCGACCAGGGCGAGGTACTCGTCTACCCGCGTGGCCGTCTCGCCGCTGCCGAGACGGGCCATCCGGAGCCCGAAGGCGACGTTCTCCTCGACCGTCATGTGCGGGAATAGCGCATAGTTCTGGAACACGGTGTTGACGTTGCGCTTGTGGGGCGGCATGTCGTTGACCCGCTGGCCCTCGATCCTCAGCTCCCCGGAGGTGAGCGGGATGAAGCCGCCGATCAGGTTGAGCGTGGTCGTCTTGCCGCAGCCGGACGGCCCGAGCAGGCAGAAGAACTCGCCCCGCTCGATGCGCAACGAGACCCGGTCGAGCGCCATGCTCGTGCCGTAGCGCTTGGTCGCGTCCACGAGCTCGATGGCCGGCACGCTCATGCCGCAACCCTGCGCGGTGGCGAACTGTCGCGGATCAGGAGCTGGACGGGCAGGACGATCGACGAGGGGAGGCTGCCCGACTCGATCGAGGCCACGAGCATCTGGGCGGCGCGCCGACCCATCTCCAGCGAGGGCGAGGCGATCGTGCTGAGCCGCGGGTTGGAGAGGGCCGCGAAGGGGATCCCGTCGAAGCCGATGATGGCCACATCGCCGGGGACATCAACGCCCTGCGCCCGGAGCCCGTCCATGACCGCCAGGGCGAGCTTGTCGTCGTAGCAGATGAGGACCTCCGGGCGCGACCGTGCGATCCGCTGCGCGATGGCATCGCCGGAGCGCCAGCCACGCGCCCCCACCGCGAACCGGCGCAGCGGCCGACGTACCCCGGCGGCCCGCATGGCCCGCTCGACGGCCGCGCGACGGGTCAGGTTGGTGGCCGTCGCCCCGGTCCCCAGGTACGCGAACTGGCGATAGCCCGATGCCACGAGGTAGCGCACGGCTTCCTCGATGCCCTCGACCTCGCCGGCGCGGATGGAACCGGTGGGCGGATCGAGCCGATAGCCGGCCAGGCTGGGATGGTCGGCCTGGACGAAGACGACGCGGTCGGGCCGGGCGAAGGACATGACCTCGGCCGGGGCGAGGATGGTCGAGACGAGCGCGATGCCATCCGTCTGGTGCTCGACGAAGACCTTCAGCGCCCGGCGCTCGTGGGCCGGCTCGGTCATGCCCGTGATGATGAGGACCGTGTAGCCCCGTGCGCCTGCCTCCTGCTCGAAGCCGGCCGCCACCTGGGCATGGACGGGATCGTCCAGCTCGGCGAGGAGGAGCCCGAGCGTCCGGGTAGCCCGAGCGCGCAGGCTGCGTGCGGCGGCGTTGGGGACGTAGCCCAGCCCGTCGGCCGCAGCCCGGACCCGTCCTCGCGTGGTCAGGCTGATGCGGGCGTCGTCGGCCAGGGCGCGCGAGGCAGTCGCCGACGATACCGCCGCGGCTCGTGCGACATCCGCGAGGGTCACTCGGCGATGGTGTCGCGGCTCGGTCAGCGGCGGGCGCGGCGGCATCGTGCTCAGCCCTCGAGGTGCCGACGCGCGACTTCGCGGAACCGCGTGGCCCTTTCGCGGGCGACGTCGGGCCCGTCGCGCATGCGCAGGCCGAACGGGGCGAGGTTCGGGTCCGAGACTCCGATCCCGAAGCTGATCGATCGCTCCAGCAGCGCGTCGGTCCGGGGCAGCATGCCCGCCTCGTATCGCGCGTCGGAAGTCCCCTGGCACGGCCAGTCGAAGGGGCAGCCCTTGCCCGTGATCGTCCGCCGCTCCAGCAGGTGCTCCATGTGGTTGTAGACGTGCCAGCCGGAGTCGGCCAGCACGATCGCACCGAGTTCGCCGGCCACGCGTCGAGCGATCTCCCCCGAGGGGAAGATGGTGACCAGGTGCGTCGCGAGGTCGCCGTCGGGATCGGGGAGCACGCGGAACGCGAGGCCCGGCAGGCCGGTCAGCACCGACTCGACGATGCGCTTGTTGGCCTGCAGATGCGCCCGGATGGCATCGAGCTTGCCCAACTGGGCCATGAGGACGGCCCCTTCCAGCTCGGTCATCCGGAAGTTCATGCCCAGGAACGGGCGACGGCCGACCTCGATGCCGAGTCGGAACGGGCTGTGCCCCTGGTCGTGCATGGCGAAGCAGCGCCGATAGAGATCCTCGTCGTCGGTGACGATCATCCCGCCGTCGCCACAGGTGATCGTCTTGAACTCGTTGAAGCTGAAGATCCCGACCTCGCCGATGCGGCCCACGCCGCCGCCACGGTAGCGGGCCCCGAAGGCCTGGGCGCAGTCCTCGATCAGGGCGACGCCATGGCGGTCGGCAACGGCCCGCAGCTCGGTCAGCCGCGCCGGGTTGCCCAGCATGTGGACCGCCATGATCGCCCGCGTCCGCGGCGTGATGCGCGCCTCCACGTCGACCGGGTCGAGGTTGAACGTCTCGTCGACCTCGGCCAGGACGGGCAGGGCCCCGGCATACACGATGGCGGAGATCGACGCGACGAAGGTGAAGCCCGGCACGACGACCTCGTCGCGGGGGCCGATCCCGAGCCCGGCCAGCGCCAGCCAGATGCCGCTCGACCCGGAATTCACGGCGAGCGCGTGGGCCACGCCGGTCAGCCGGGCGACCTCCTGCTCGAAATGCCGTACGCGGGCGCCGAAGGCCGGGTCGTCGTTCGGGCCGTAGCGACTCAGGAAGCCGCTCCTGAGCACCCCGACGACCTCGGCGATCTCTTCCTCGCCGATCAGCTCGAGCCCCGGACCGGGCAAGCGGGCCTCCTCTGCGGCGCACCGGCGTTCATTGCAACCGATTGCACGGGACGCTAGCATCGGCGGCAGGCCGAGTCAAGGGAGTGGAGAGCTCAGGGAGTGGAGAGCTCACCCGATGGTGCGGATCTTGTCGAACGGCTGGCCGAGCGCCTCGGGGCCCAGCGCCGAGTAGCCGCCATCGACGGCGAGGTCGGCGCCGGTGATGAACGAGGCGCCGTCCGAGACGAGGAACAGCACCGCCTGCGCGACCTCGTCCGGGTCGGCCATGCGACCGAGGGCGTGGAACTCGGCGCCGAGCGCGTCGGCCCGCTCGCGCGTGCCGTAGCGACGCTCGATGTTGCGGCTCCACATCCAGCCGGGCGAAACGGAATTGACCCGGATGCCCCGGGGGGCGAGCTGCTGGGCCGCGGTCTTCGCCAGCATCAGCAGCCCCGCCTTGGTCACGTTGTAGACGGTGCGGCCCGGTTGGGACGTCCGCCCGCTGACCGAGGCGACGTACACGATCGCACCGCCCCTGCCCATGTGCGCCGCCGCCTTGCGTGTCAGCACGGCGGCCGAGACCAGGTTGATGTCGAGTGCCCGGTGCCACAGCTCACGCGACGAGTCCAGTCGATCGTCGTCGAACACGGCGGCCGCGCTCACCAGGACGTCCAGGCGACCGGCCTCGCCCACGGCTGCCGCCACCAGCCGGTCGAGATGGGCGTCGTCGGCGACATCCGTGGCCACGAAACGGGCGGCGTCGCCCAGCCGCGCGGCCGCGGCGGATCCGCGCTCCACATCACGATCGGCGAGCACGACGGTCGCTCCGGCGCCGATGAGCGCGGCGCCGATCGCCTCGCCGACGAACGATGCCGCACCGGTGACGATGGCGACCTTGCCCTTGAGGTCAGCCATCCCACACCTCGGGGTTGACGAGATGCGTCGGGCGCCGCCCGGACAGGGCCTGGACGACCTGCTCCAGCGCCGTCCGGAAGATGCGCACCTTGCCCTCCGCGGTCCCCGACGCGACGTGGGGCGTGACCACGACATCGTGGCGCAGCAGCAGCGGATGACCGGGCGGGAGCGGCTCCGGATCGGTGACGTCGAGCCCTGCCCCGAACAGGTGGCCCGCGTCGAGGGCGGCGAGCAGGGCGGCGCTGTCGACGAGGCCGCCGCGGGCGGTGTTGATGAAGACGCTCCCCGGTTTCATCCGTGCGAACTGCTCGGCGCCGAACAAGCCCCGCGTGGTGGCCGTGAGCGGCACGTGGACCGACACGACGTCGGCGCCGGCGAGGAGGAGGTCCAGTGAGGGCGCTCCCGTCACGGGCGGGACGAAGTCGGTTTCGGCGAGGAACGGGTCGTAGGCCGACAGACGCATGCCCAGCCCGCCGGCGATCCCGGCCAGGTGCCGGGCGATGCGACCGAAGCCGACGAGACCGAGGAGCTTGCCCTGGAGTTCGATCGCGACGTGCCGGCTGTACAGGTCGCGGCCGCCCGCTCGGAGATCCGCCTCGGAGCGTTTGACGTTCTTGGCCACCATCAGCATGAGCATGGCGGCGTGCTCCGCGGTGGAGATCGTGGGGCCGTCGGGCGTGTTGCAGACGGCGATCCCGCGGCGCGTCGCCTCGGCCAGGTCGACCCGGTCGTAGCCGATCCCGGTCCGCGCGATGACGCGCAGGCCCGGGGCGCGATCCATGAATGCCGCGTCACAACGGCCCGACGACACCACGGCGGCGGTGGCCGTGGTGAGCCCGGCGTAGGGATCGTCATCGGTCGCGGGACCCAGCATCCTGACGGCGGCGGCGACCTCGGCGACCAGCGCGGACGGCACCTCCCGCTCGAACCACACAGGGGGCACGTCTCGTGCCCTCGCGGTCACCTGGCGACGCCGAAACGCGGTTCGATCAGGCCGCCGGAGCCGGTCTCGATGGCGAACAGCCCTCCCGCATCGCGCTGACCCGGGGTCTGCGGATACGAGCCCCCGTCGCCGATCGAGGTGACGAAGAGCGTGCGCATCTCGCCGCCTCCGAATGCGGGCATCGTCGGCTTCTCGACGGGCAGGTCGATGCGCCGATCGACGGTGCCGTCCGGCGTGACCCGGAGCACGGCCCAGCCGTATACGCAGGCGACCCAGTAGCAGCCGTCCTCGTCGATGCAGGCCCCGTCGGGGCGGCCCGGGAGCGGCCCGAAGTCGAGGAAGACGCGTTCCCGGACGGCGGCGCCGGTGGCCACGTCGTAGTCGTATGCCCAGACCGTCTCCCGCGCCGTGTCCGCCCAGTACATCGTCGTGCCATCCGGAGAGAAGGCCAGCCCGTTGGACACGCCGACCTTCGTGCGCACGGTCAGGGCGGTGCCGTCGGGAGCGACCCGATGGAGGATCCCGGTGAACCGGCGGGCGGCCGCGGGATCGAACATGCTCCCCACCCAGAACCGGCCCGCACGGTCGCACCGCCCATCGTTGAGCCGGTTCCCGGTGCCCTCCGGCTCGAGCGCGACCCATTCCGTCCAGGCGTCGCGTCCCCAGTCGAAGAAGGCCAGCCGGTGCTCGACAGCCACCAGCAGGCGCCCCGGGTCCGCAGTCAGCGCGATCGAGCCCGGGCGCCCGGGAACCGAGCGCAGCTCATCGACGCCTTTGGCCGGGTCGTAGCGGTGGATCGCCCGGCCCTCGATGTCGACCCAGTACAGGAGCCCTTCGCGCTCGCTCCAGACCGGACACTCCCCCAGGAGCGCCCCGGCAGGGACCACGCATTCGACAGGCTGGTTGCTCACCCTGCGTCCTTTGGCTCTGCGGCGCACCAGCGGTCGTTGCAACCGATTGCACGGGACGCTAGCATCGCCCGCAGACCGAGTCAAGGGAGTCGAGAGAGGAGCCCCGATGCGGACTAGCCCGCGCGGCCGGCCGATCGACCTGTCGCGATACGTCAACGCCTCCACGGACGAGATCGGGGCGGCGTTCCACCCGCTCTACCGGGGAGCGATCGAGCGCCTGCCGGCGGGCGCCCAGACGTTGCGGGGCCTGCCCTTCCTTCTCGCCGAGCGCGACGCTGCGCGGCGCTGGCTGCTCGTACGAGAGCCCATCCGCATCGAGCTGCCCAGCGCCGACGCCGTCAGCCACGTGGTCATCGCACACTTCTGCGATGCCTGGCGCGCCGCCGACGGTACGCGCCCGGCCGGCCTGCCGGTGGGCTGGGTCGTCGGCACCGGGCAGCCACTGGGCCGGTACGTCCTCGAGCGGCGGGACGGAGCCGAGCAGGCGCACGACGTCCGGCGCCGCTTCGAGGTGAACGAGGGGATCGTCGGCTGGGGGCAGGGCGCCTTCGCCGCCCTGAGCCACCGGGCGGACGAGCCACTCGACTGGCGCGGGCCGCATCCCGCCCAGGGCTTCGGGCGCTATGCCGGTGCCGGTCACGCGGGGCCGTTGACCACGCTGCCCGGCACCTGGTTTGCCGACCAGACCGGAGTCGTCGACTCCGTTCCCAGCCCGGACGACGATGCCCTCTACTGGCTCTTCGCCATGGAGGTCGAGGGCGGGCCGGTCGAGCTCGAGGCCATCCGCCTCGAGCCCCCGGCCGCGGTCGAGCCGGGTGGAGGCCTGGTCGTGGCGGCGATCACGCTGTACGCGGGCTCAGCGTCGCCGCTGCGCTACGAGCCTCGGCGAACCGTCCGGGTCAGCGCCGGCGTCGATCCCGCGGTCTCGGTCGACCTCGGGGTCGTCATCCGCCGCCGTCGGGCCTCGGTCCCGGTCGACGAGGGGTCATGGTCGGGAGGCGACGTGGCCGGTTGGGGAGAGAGCGCCGGGCCGCCCGATGCCGGCACGGGCAGCGCGGTCGTCGACGTCGACGTGGCGATGGCGCCGGATGCCCTCCTGGAGGTCTCTGGCTCGACCTTCGACGCACGCCGGCTCGCGGAGTCTGGCTCCGCGGCCAGCGAGAACGGGCGCGTGACGATCGAATCGCTGCCACCGCCGAGCGAGCGGCTGGCCGTGGCGATCCGGGACGCGGCGACCGGGGAGCGCCTGGCGGCCCGCATCCGCTTCGTGTCCGCGGACGGCCGGTACCTTCCTCCGCTCGGACACCGCGACGAGGTGAACCCGGGACTCGGGGAGGACGCGGGCGGGGATCTGCTGCTAGGCGCGAGCACCTACGCCTATGTCGACGGCGACCTGGCCGTCGATCTGCCGCCCGGGCCGGTCTTCGTCGAGGTCGTCCGGGGCTTCGAGTACCGGCCGCACCGGGGCGTGGTGGATCGTGGCGGCAGCCCAGGCGAGCTGACCGTCGCGCTCGAGCGGGTTCTGGACACCAGCGCTGCCGGCTGGGTGACGGCCGACTCCCACGTCCACCTGCTCTCGCCGTCCACGGCCCTCCTCCAGGCTGCGGCCGAGGGGGTCAACGTCGTGCACCTGCTGGCCACGCAGTGGGGGGACCACTTCTTCGGGGTGACCGACCTGCGCACCGGCACCCTCGCCGACCGCGAGGGTCGGCACATGGTCTGCGTCGGGACCGAGAACCGCCAGAACATGCTCGGGCACCTCGCACTCGTCGGCGCTCGGCGGCCGGTGCTGCCGATGGCCAGTGGCGGACCACCCGAGGGCCGCATCGGCGGGTCGGTGGACGAGCTGATGGCCGACTGGGCCGATCGCTGCCACGAGTCGGGCGGGATGGCCATCGCCGCGCACTTCCCGCTGCCCTACAGCGAGGTGGCCGCGGACATCGTGCGCGACCGGATCGACGCGGTCGAGGTGCAGTGCTTCGCGCCTGGGCTGGACAACCCCACGATCCTGGAGTGGTATCGCTACCTCAACTGCGGCTACCGGCTGCCGATCGTGGGCGGTACCGACAGGATGTCCGCCGAGGTGCCGGTCGGCGCGGTCAGGACGTACGCCCGCCTGGCGGACGGCGACGCCCTCTCCTTCGATACGTGGGCCGCCGCCGTGCGGGCGGGTCGCACCTTCGCCACCTCGGGGCCGATCGTGGAGCTGGCCGTGGATGGCCACGAGCCGGGCGACGTCCTCGAGCTTCCATCGTCGGGCGGCCGGCTGCCCGTGCGCGTTCGAGTGCGCGCCGCGCAGCCGGTCATCACCGGCGTCGAGCTGGTCGTCAACGGCGCCGTCGTCGCCTCCGTCCGACCTCCGGCTGCTGCGGCGGAGGTGCTGCTCGAGGAGACCGTGGCAGTAGGTAGCAGCTCCTGGATCGCCGCCCGATCGCTCAGTGACCGGGTGATCCAGTCGGCCTTCGCCACGAGCATGGCCGCCCACACATCACCGGTCTATGTCGAGGTCACTGATCGGCCGCTCTTCGCCGCCGCCGACGCAGACGCCATCCTCACCATCATCGACGGGACACGGACGTGGATCGAGACGCTCGCGACGATCCGGGACGGGGCCGAGCGCGAGCGACAGATCGCCCATCTCCGAGAGGCGCAGCGCCTCCTGCTGGCGCGTCGCGAGGACCGGCTCGCGACATCCGCACGCCACCCCCGGCACGCGCGAAAGGGGACCCAGCCGTGAAGATCGCCCTCGACCCGTACATGCTCCGCGCCCTGCCCTTCGCCGAGGTGTGCCGCATCGCCGCGGAGATCGGGTATCGCTACATCGAGCTGTCGCCGCGGCCGGACTTCATCCCCTTCTTCACCCACCCCCGGGCCGACCGAGCCCGCATCGCGGAGTTCCGCCAGGCCCTCCGCGAGACCGGCGTGGAGCTCTCGTCCGTGCTCCCGCTCTACCGCTGGTCCGGCCCTGACGAGGACGAGCGCCGGGCCGCCGTGCGCTATTGGAAGCGGGCCATCGAGATCACCGTCGAGCTGGGCTGCACGGTCATGAACTCGGAGTTCAACGGCCGGCCGGAGCGGGCGGCGGCGAGTGAGGCGCAGTTCTGGCGCTCGATGGACGAGCTGCTGCCGATCTTCGAGCGCGAGGGCATCGCGCTCCACCTCGAGGCGCACCCCGACGACTTCATCGAGACCAACGATGCCGCGGTCGACCTCGTCCGGGGCATCAACAGAAGCTTCGTGCGCTACCTCTACTGTGCGCCGCACACGTTCCATCTCGGCGATGACGCGGCGGCCATGATCCGCTACGCCGCCCCCGTCCTGGCCCACGTCCACGTGGCCGACGTGTTCAACCATCGCGCCTCGTCCGGGCTGCGCTACATCGTCAATCCGCCCGGCTCGACCGCCCGAGTCCACCAGCACCTCGACATCGGCCAGGGCGAGGTGGACTGGGACGTGTTCTTCGGGTCATTGCGCGAGGTGGGCTTCGACGGCATCCTCACCGGCTGCGTCTTCGCCTGGGAGGAGCGCGCGGTCGACTCGGCGCGCTTCATGCTGGAGCGGATGCAGTACTACCTGGCGGCGAGCGCGGGTCCGGCGTCCGGGTAGCCCTCGAGCCGTAG
>LDXM01000002.1 GCA_001443375.1 Chloroflexi bacterium CSP1-4 | reverse complement strand
GAGAGGTCGCCGGCCTGGAGCCGATCGAGCGTGGCCGTCATGCGCGTCAGCGGCGAGACCAGCGTGCGGGACAGGACGGGGCCGAAGGCGATGGCCAGCACGACTGCCACGACCAGCGTCGCCAGCAGCGGCACGGCGAGTGCCGGCGCGGCGGCCTGCGACTGGCTGATGGCGACGACGCCCGCCCCGTTGGGGATCGCCGCGTAGGCCGTGACGAGGCCTTCGCGGGTCACGACGACCGGCGCCGAGCCGGGCTGGACCGCGTCCGGCGGCGCGGGCACGCCGAGGTCGGGGTCGCTCGAGGCGAGGAAGACGCCACCCGGCCCGAAGAGCGTCGCGTCCCCGGCCGTGGTCTCGGCCAAGCGCCGGGCGGTGGCCGCGTCAAGCGGGGCGCCGACGAGCTGGTTCGCCGCCAGCCGGGAGATCGCCGCCAGGTCGTCGGCCTGGCGGGAAGAGACGGCGCCGCCGACGAGGAGGAACGTCAGGGCCGCGAAGACGACGACGGGGACGATGCCGGCCGCGATGAGGGCGGCGAGCAGGCGTCCCTGAAGGGAGAGGCGGCGCATCGGGTCGGTCAGCCGCTCGAGGCGGTCAGCCGGTTGAGGCGGTAGCCGACGCCCCGCACGGTCTCCAGGAAGACCGGGTGGTCGGGATCTCGCTCGAGCTTGCGGCGCAGCCGGCGCATCGTCACCCAGGCGTAGCTCGGGTCGGGTGACTCGGTCTCCGACCAGCCGCGCGCGAGGAGCGTCTCGGTGGGCACGACCTGGCCGAGGTTGGCCGCCAACGCGTAGAGCAGGCGCGACTCGACCGGCGTCAGGCGCACCTCGACCCCATCGAGCACGAGGCGTCGACGCTGGAGGTCGAGCACGAGGCCGGGGTCGAGCTGGAGCCGGCCCGCCGGGACCCGATCTCCGACACGACGCAGGACGCGGTGGATGCGCGCCCGCAGCTCGGGGTAGTGGAAGGGCTTGGTGATGTAGTCCTCGGCCACCTCTTCGAGGGCCTCGGCCTTGCTGTCGCCGGCGTCCACGGCACTGAGCACGATGATCGGCAGGTCGGCGCGCGCCTTGACCTGGCGGGCGAGGGAGAGGCCGTCGAGGCGCGGCATCATCATGTCCACGATCAGCAGGTCCGGCCAGGCGCTCTCGAGGCGCTTGAGGGCTTCGACACCGTCGCGCGCGGTGGTCACCTCGAAGCCGTCCGACTTGAGCTGCTCGGCGAGGAAGACGAGCAGGTTCGCGTCGTCGTCCACGAGGAGGATGCGCGGTTCGTGCGGCGCCATCGTCACGTCGCCGAGGATAGCAGCGGGGAGGGGCGGGTCCGTGGTGCGCTGGGGTGCGCGCGGCCGCTGTTCGCGGGCGCCACGCTGGCGCCCTCCGTGTCAGTACTACTGTCGCGAGACACTCAAAGTGCTCGCCGCCCCGCCCCCCGACGTCGCTCCGGGTCTCTTGGCGTACGGAATGCCAGTACGACTGACATTCCGTCCGTCGGGGCGCTTGGATCGGGGCCTGGGCTGAGGATGTAAGGCTGCGTGCCAGTACTACTGACATCGAGGGGCGTAGCGTGGCGTCGAGGACCGACGATGGCGCCGCCGACTCGGGCTCGCCCTACGGCGCTTTTGGGTCCACGAAGCGACACCGGGCGCGGACGGGGCAGCGGTCGCACTCCGGTCGTCGGGCGTGGCACACGATCCGGCCGTGGCGGATGAGATTGACGTGAGCCTCGTACATCTGGTCCGGCGCCAGCAGCGCGAGGTAGAGGTCGTGCGCCTGGTCGGCCGTCGCCTTGGCGGGGATGAGGCCGATGCGGTGCGAGACGCGCTCGACGTGGCGATCGACCGGCATCAGCGGCATCCCGAAGCAGAAGAGCAGCAGCACGGACGCCGTCTTCTTGCCGATGCCGTCGATGCGGGTCAGCCAGTCGCGCGCCTCGAGCGGCGCCATCTCGCCAAGGAACTCCAGGGCGTGGTCGCCACGCGCTTCCCGGATCGTGCGCAGGGCGGCCTGGATGCGCGGCGCCTTCTGCGGCGCGAGGCCGCCGGGGCGGATCGCGTCCACCAGTTCGGGCAGCGGCGCCGACTCGACGGCCATCCAGTCGGGCGGCGGCGCCTCGCTGAGCCCGGCGCCTCCCCAACCCCCTCCCGGGATGTGTCGCTCGGCGGGTCCGGCGGAAGGGTAGACGCGCCGAAGGGACTCGAACGCCCGCTCGGCGTTCACGTCGGCCGAGTTCTGGGAGAGGATGGTCAGGACCAGTTCGCTCGTCGGATCAAGCCGGCGTTCCCACGTCGGGCGCCCGTGCAGTGTGGCGAGGCCATCGAGGACGTCCTGCACGAGCCCGGGTCGCGTGCGCTCGAGGCGTCGCGCCCAGGCCCGCACGGGGTCGGGCCGACGCGGGCGGGCTCCTGCGGTCGTCGCCCGCCTCACCAGATGACGTCGACGTCGTAGCGGCCGATAGCCGGGTCCGCCGTGATGATCGGGAGCCCCTCGACCTGCGCTTGGGCGACAAGTAGCCGATCGAAGGGATCGCCGTGGATCGGCGGCAGCGCCGCCACGCGAAGCGCGTGCTCGACCGTGACGGGCAGCGGCTTGAAGCGGTACGTCGCGAGACGCGCCGGAACGTACCGTTCGACCGGCCCCGGCAGCTCCAGCCGCCTGCGACTGGCCTTGATGGCGATCTCCCAGAGACTGGCCGTGCTGACGAGGATCTCGCTGTCATCCGAGCCGATCAGCTCGCCGGCGAGCGCCGAGATGTGCGGGTCATCGAGATCCCACCAGAGGAAGGTGTGCGTGTCGAGGAGCGCCTTCAACCCCCGAAGTCCTCGAACTCGGGCAGGGGATCGTCGAAGTTCGCGTGGATGACCACCGAATCACGCCCCAGCCCACGCGGCCGAGGCGCCCGCTCCGGCGTCACGGCGGTCAGTACCGCGATCGGCTTGCCGGAGCGTGCGATCACGATCTGCTCGCCGCGCTCGACGCGCACGAGCAGCTGGGAAAGGTGGGTCTTCGCCTCGTGGATGTTGACGGTGGATGCCATGGCACGACTATGACTTAGTCCATGGACTAAGTCAAGTGCGGGTCACTCGGCCCGCATCTGCCTCACCCATCGGTCAGGGCGGCCGGCCCGCCCATGACATACGCCACTCGCCGAAGCCGTAGCCAGCGGGATGTGCGGTCCGGGCCACAGGCCCGTGATCAACGTCACGGTGTGTACGCACCCGTCACGCCTCGGGCCGAACCGGCCTCCGTTCGCGCCGGCTACCGCTGCGGGCATTCGCGCAAGACAGTGGCAACACAGCGGGGGCTTCCCTTCGCGCCGGCCTACATGGCCTTCACGCGCCAGGCGGCTCAAGCCCGGGTGCCACAGACGCCTCTGGACGAGGTCAAGCCAGCAGTCCCACCAACCGCGCCACCCGCTCGGCGGCGCGCTCGATGGGGGCCGCGCCGGCGGCCATGGCGTCCTCGACCGTCATCGGCGCCTCCGTCACGGGCACGACGACCGCGCCCAGCTCACCCAGGGCGGCGATCCCCTCCGGCTCGACTCCGCCGCCGAAGGCGACGCACGGCACGCCGGCCGACCGGGCCCGCCGCGCCACACCCAGGGCGGTCTTGCCGAACGCCGTCTGGCGGTCGATCCGTCCCTCCCCGGTGAGCACGAGGTCGGCCGTCGCGAGCGCGTCGGCGAAGCCGGTCCGCTCCATCACCAGCTCCACGCCGGGGCGCACCTCGAGGGAGCGGAAGCGATCGGCGACCGCGAGGAGGCCGAAGGTCGTGCCGCCGGCCGCCCCGGCACCCGGGACGTCGCGCACCCGCCGCCCGGTCGCGGCCTCGAGCAGGTCGGCGTAGTGGGCCAGCGCCGCGTTCAGCGCCGCCACCTGCGCCGACGAGGCGCCCTTCTGCGGCCCGTACGTGGCGGCGGCACCGAGCGAGCCGAGGAGCGGGTTCGTGACGTCCGAAGCCACCACCAGCTCGACCTCCGCGAGCACCGGCGGCAGGCCGTCGAGGTCGACCCGCGCCAGGCTGACCAGCGCAGCCCCGCCGGGGGCCAGCTCCTCGCCCGAGGCATCGAGGAAGCGCGCCCCGAGCGCGCGCAGCAGCCCGCTGCCGCCGTCGGTCGTGGCCGAGCCGCCGACACCGAGCACGATGTGCCGGACGCCGAGCCCGATCGCCGCCGCAAGGACGAGTCCCGTGCCGAACGTCGAGGCCGCGGGCGCATCCCGCTCCGCGGAGGCGACGCGCGACAGCCCCGAGGCATCGGCCAGCTCGACGATGCCGCGCTCGCCGTCGCGCAGGAAGCGCGCCGCCAACGGACGCATGAGGGGATCGCGCGCGGAGGCGGGGAGCGTCTGCCAGCCGCCACTCGCCGCCACCGCGTCGAGCGTGCCCTCGCCGCCATCGGCCAGCGGCGCCAGGCGGATCGAGTCCCCCGGACGCCCGCGGAGCCAGCCATCGGCCAGCGCGCGCGCCACCTCGACGGACGAGAGCGAGCCCTTGAACGAGTCCGGCGCGACGAGGATCGTGCGCGGGTCGAGGATCGTGCGCGGGTCCGCCGCGGTCACGCCTCGCCGCCGGTCGGGGCGTCGGCCAGCGCCGCGGCCAGCGCCGCCCGCCGCTCGGCGTACTCGGGGATGCGCAGCATCGGCGGCCGCTCCTGGTCGGCCAGGTCGATGACCTCCAGCGAGAGGTGGCCGCGCGACGACCGGGGCAGCTTCATCGTCGAGCCAAGCTCCGCGAAGAGCCGCGCGCGGTGGCGCTCCTCCAGCCGCTTCATGACCGCCTGGAGGATGACGAAGCTCATGCGCGAGAGCCCCTCCAGCTCCTGGTTGCGGTGCACGCGCACGTCGAGGTCCACCTGCCCCAGGCCATCGAGGCCGACGCGCTCGATGACGTCGATGAGGTGGCCGATCTCGACCGCGTAGCCGGTGAAGAAGGGGATCGCCTCCAGGAGCGAGCGCCGGCCCGCGTACTCGCCGCTGAGCGGCTGGATCATCCCCGAGAGCTCCGGGAAGAAGAGATTGATGAGCGGCCGTGCCACCAGCTCGGTGACCCGCCCGCCGCCGCCCTCCTTGAGCACCCCGCCCTCGACGATCGGGCGCTGGTAGTAGCCCTTCACGTAGCCGATGCGCGGCTCTGCGAGGAGCGGGCCGAGCGTCCCGTACACGAAGCGCGGATGCCAGTCGCGGATGTCCGTGTCGCACCAGGCCACGAGATCGCCGCTCGTCGCGTGGAGGCTCTTCCAGAGCGCCTCGCCCTTGCCCCGGTAGCTGCCGTAGCGCGGCAGCACGTCGGCATGCTGGATGACCCGCGCCCCTTCCTCGGCGGCGATGCGCACGGTCCCATCGGTGGAGGCGGAGTCGATGACCAGCAGCTCGTCGAGCAGCGGCACCTTCTCCAGCAGCTCGCGCCGGGCGCGGCGGACGATGGGCCCGATGGTGGCCGCCTCGTTCAGCGCAGGCAGGACGAGGCTGATGGTCAGGCCCTGCCGCTCCTTGAGCGCCACGAGGAGCCCCAGGTCGGCGAACTGCTGGTGCGAGAAGTTCGACTCGGCGAACCAGCGATCCACCCTGGCCGGCACGCCCTGGGCGATCGTCGCCGCCCGCTCGGCGGCCTCGAGCGTCTCGGCCTGCGCGGCGCGGCGCTCGAAGACGGCGCGGCTCGGCGTCTCCTTCGTCTTGACCACGATGACGGTGGGCCGGGCCTGCTGCGCCACGGCCTCGGGCAGTGCGCCGAAGAGGCCGCTCTCCGGCGGCAGTGCCAGCGCTCCCGCCGACCCCGGCAGGGCCGTGGCGCCCATGACCAGCAACTGGGCCGACTCCGCCTCGCGGATGATGGTCGGCGCGATGCTGGTCCCCTCGACGAGCAGCGGTCGGGCACGCCCTCGGGTGTGATGACGCACGAAGGCCCGCAGGGCGCGCTCCGTCTGGGTCCGCACGGAGGCGTCCAGCTCCGGCCGCACGACGTGGAGCGCGACCACCTCGGCGTCCAGACTGCGGCCGAGCGCGTCGGCGAAGCGGATGGCCAGCTCGGCATGGGGGCCGCCGCGCACGGGGACGAGGATGCGGTGCACGTCGTGGACACCCCGCTGCTTGACCACGGCGATGTCGCACGGCGCATCGCGCACCACCTCGTCGATGGTCGGGCTGAAGATGGCCTCGGCCGCCCGCGCGCGTGCCGGTGGCGGCCCGCCCCAGCCGAAGATGATGAGATCCGACTCGTCCTCCGCGGCGGCCTCGACGATGCCCTCGGCCGCCCGGCGCCCGATGCGCACCGTGGTGCGCAGCTCGACGTTGTCGGGCGTGAACTCCAGCACGCGCTGCAGCAGGCGGCGAGCCTGGCGGGCGCGGGTCGCCCCCTCGGAGAGCGGCATCCCCTCCGGGACCTCGACGATGCCCAGCGCGGTGAGCGTGCCGCCGTGCTCCATGATCGCCGCGCCGATGCGCACGAGGTCGGCCGCGGTGCGCGGGTTGGCCAGCGGCAGGAGGATGCGGCTGGGCAGGCCGGTGCGGCCCCTCACGAGCCCGCCCGCCAGCGCTCGACGAACTCGGGCTTGACCGACTCGAAGGCCCGCGCCTGGCGCTCCACGACCGCCTCCGCCTCGTCGCCGCTCAGCTCGGCCGTCTCCCGGACGTGGCTGGCGACCCGCCCGAAGTAGAGGGGCACGAGCGCGGCGATGAGCCCCTCGTCGGGCACGACGCCGTGGCGGTGGGCGAGCACCGCCCCGTAGACGACGCGCGCCCAGGTCTCATCGGGGAAGCGGAAGTCGCCGCGCTTCCCGGCCAGCCGCCCCACCGCCGCGGCCAGCTCCCGGCCGAGCGCCAGGGTCCAGGTGGCGCCGTGCTCGGCGGGGGCCGCCCGGAACGTCTCCTGCAGCCGCGCGGCGTCCACATCGAGCGGCGGCGGATCCACGAGACGTTCGAAGCCGTAGGCCGGCACGTCGCGCGAGCCCTGCACGCCCAGCCAGCGGTCGTCGTGTCGTTCGGCCAGCCGGAGGGCCGTGGCCACCACCTGGCCGAACATCGGCCCCAGGTCGGTGCCGGGGTCCTTGGGGTCGTGGACCTTGGCGCCCAGGCGGGCCTGGCAGACGGCGAAGCCGCCGGCGATGGCGTTCACGGTCATCCAGATGTCGATGCCGAAGCGGCTGACCTCGGGCGTCCAGTCGTCCTGCTCCAGGTAGTGCGCCACGAGGTCGCCGCTGACCCCGAAGTCGCCGCCGATCGGCTGGCGGATGCGCAGCCCGTAGAGCGCCCGTGTGAGCGGGTAGGTGACGGTGTTGGTGATCGTGCCGTCGAACTTGTGGCGCGCGTAGAGCGGCGTGACGTAGTCGAAGCCGCCCTTGAGGATCGGCCCGGCCAGCAGCTCGATCCACTCCGGGCCGATGGAGCGCAGGTCGGAGTCCACCACGACGAGCGCCTGGACCTCGAGCGCCCGCGCGATGCGGAAGAGCGTGCGCAGCGCGGCGCCCTTGCCGCCCACGCCGTCGACCTCGGGGTAGGTGAGGCTCATGCGCTGCAGCCGGTTCCTGGGCCGCACGAGGAGGATCTCCTCGATGTAGTCGGGCGGTTCCGTCTCCACCACGACGCGTTGCGTGCCGTCGGGCGAGCCGGCGTCGGCGTTGACCAGGATGGGACGCAGGTCCGGGAAGTACTGCACGAGGCCGGCGTGCGCGGCGCGCACGACGTAGCCGATGGTGGCCGCGTTCTTGAAGCTGGGGATACCGACCATGATGTCGGCCCGGCCGAGCCGCTCGACCTCGTCGCGCAGGGGTTTGGGCAGTCCGGCCAGGGGACCGCCGCGGGTGGCCCGGGTGCGCGTCGCCACCGCCGTCTAATCCCCGATCTCGGGCGGCGCCGCGATGCGCCGCGGCGGGTCGCGCAGCTCCAGCGCGCCGGGCGGCTCGGCGACGGGGAGCGGCTCGTCCCCGGGGAGCGGCCGCTCCATGATGACCAGCGACCAGTCGTGCGGCCGGATCCACGCCTGGTGCCACGCGGCGGCCACGCCCGGGTCCGACAACAGGGGTGGTGCGGGGTCGGGCAGGCGCACCGTCACCGGGCCGCCGGCCCGCCGCTCGACGGCGAGCAGCAGCCCAAGCGCCGCGCGGCCGCCGCCGGCCAGGACGGCGAGGTGCGGCCGGAGATCCTCCGAGAAGTGGGCGACGTGGGGCAGGATCGCGACGGCTGAGGCTCCCGGCGCGGCAAGCACCTCGCCGCGGCGCACGTGGGCGGCGAAGCGTTCGTGCGTCAGCCGCTGGAGCGACCACGAGCGGTGCTCGTACAGCCGCCCGCCGCTCTCGAAGGTCGTGTCCGTGTCCACGCACCGCCAGGCGGCCCCGATAGCCGTCTCCAGCGCGTCGGCGGCGAGCGCGAGCCCGTCGGCCGCCAGCGCGGCCAGCAGCTCGCGCCGTCGGTCCGCCTCGGTGGTCGGGTCCGGCGCGACCCGGTCGGCCTCGGCGGCCTCCTCGAGCTCCGGGCGCCCCCAGGTCCGCCGGTCGGCGAGGCGCACGAAACCGTGGTGCGCGCCGAGCTTCAGCGAGCCCTCGTTGCCGGGCCCGGTGGCATAGCGCAGCACGCGCAGGCCGTGCGCGCGGGCCCAGGCCAGCTGGGCGACCTGGAGGTTGGTGGCCACGCCCCGCCCACGCACGGCGGAGTCGACGCGGATCCCTTCCAGCCAGCCCTCGTCGGCGGCCAGCAGCGCGAGGCGCGTGATGGCGATGGGCCGGTCGTCGCCCTGGGCCGTGGCCACCAGGAGCACACCGTCCGGCGCGGCGATCCAGTGCGGCCAGGCGTCCGGCACGTAGTCCCAGCCGTCCCACGTCGTCGAGGCGAAGGCCAGCACCGCGTCACGATCCTCGGGGCGGGCGCGACGGACGGCGATGGGCAGGTTCGGGAGCTCCTCGACGGCCATGGTCAGAGCGAGCTGAGCTTGGTGACCACGGTCCACTCCTCGGTCACGGTGGAGGGGACGTAGCGGCTGTTGGCCGCCTTCACCACCGCGCCGTCGAAGCCGAGGCTCTTCCAGCTCAGGATCCACGACCGGAGCGGCGGCCGCGTGTAGGGCGAGACGCGCACCAGGTCGCCCTGGCGGATGAGGCTGTCCAGCAGGCGCTTGCGCTCCAGGAGCGGCAGGTCGAGGAGCGTCTGCCCATCCACGCGCAGGAGATCGACGGCCACGAACGCCACGCGGCCCCCGCCCTCGTCGTCCTTCATGGGCAGCGGCTCCAGCTCCGCTGTCCGGCCCATGAGCACGTTGAAGCGCGGCACCTGGAGGCTCGTGGCGATCGATGACCCCTCGCCGCTGCGCGTCGCCTGGTCGGTCAGGAAGCCGTCCACGACGGCGTCCGCGGCGAGGATCGCCTCGGCCAGCTCGGCGGTCACCGGCGGCTCGGCATCGGTGGCGTCGACCCCGTCGGCATCGATGAGCCGAAGCCAGGGTCCGCCGTCGGCGGTCGGGCGCTCCAGGTCGAAGTGGACGAGCACGCGCCGGCCGCTCCAGTGCGGCTCGAGGATGGGGTCGGCGATCGCCGAGGGGCGCATCTTGTCGCGCGGCATCTGCGGGCGCCAGTCGAGCGGGTCGGCGGGATGAGGACCGGGCACCGGTCCATCGTACGGCAGTGCGCGAACGCGTTCCCGCGGGGCCCGGCCGCGGCTATCATCGGCCGCGATGTACGGCCGGTTCGATCCCCGTGGCTGGGCGGCGGCGCTGGCCGCCCTGACACCGAGCGGCCGCGCGCGCGTGCCGGGCTCGTGGGCGTTGTACGACTTCGCCAATACGATCTTCAGCTACGCCATCGTCTCCACGGCGGTGGGCATCTGGCTGACCGACCCGTCGCGCCTCGGCCAGGCGGACGGGCAGCTGGCCTTCAGCATCGCGGTCGCCATCAGCGTCGGCCTCAACGCCCTCGTCTCCCCCGTCCTCGGCGCGATGAGCGACCGCGGCGGCCGCCGGCTCCCATTCCTGCTCTTCTTCACGGTGCTGACCATCGTGCCCTCGGCGATCATCGGCCCGACCCCGGCCGTCCTCGGCGCGACGCTCTTCGCGATCGCCAACTTCGCCTACCAGGCGGCACTCATCTACTACGATGCGACGCTCAAGACCGTCTCCCTGCCCGCGACCCGCGGCCGGCTGTCCGGGATCGGCGTCGGCGTGGGCTACATGGGCACCATCGCCATCGGCCTGACGCTCTTCCTGTTCGACATCCCGGCCGAGGGCATCTTCCTCATCTCGGGCGTCCTCTTCGCCGTCTTCGCCGCCCCGATCTTCCTCATCGTGCGCGAGAAGCCGACCTCGGACCAGCGCTTCCGCCTCGCCGACGTGCCAGCCGCCCTGGGCCAGCTGCCCGAAACGATCCGCGATGCGCGCGAGGTGGCCGGGCTGCCCCGCTTCCTCCTCGGCCGGTTCTTCTACAGCGACGCGGTCAACACCATCATCGTGGTCATGAGCGTCATCGCCGTGCGCGCCATGGGCATGACCACCGGACAGTTCATCCTCGTCTCGATCTTCCTCACCGTGGTGGCTATCGTGGCCAGCTTCCTCTGGGGCCGCCTGGTGGACCGTTACGGCCCGAAGCGAACGCTCCTCTGGGTGCTCGCCTCCTGGGCGGTCGGGCTGGTCATCGGTGCGGTCGCGCTGGGCATGCCGGGCACCGTCCCGGGCGTGGCGCTGTTCCTGCTCGCGGGCGCGATCGTGGGCAGCGGTCTCGGCGGGGTCCAGGTGGCCGATCGCGTCTTCATGATCCGCCTCTCCCCGCCTGCGAAGCTGGGCGAGTTCTTCGGCCTGTACGGCCTCGTGGGCAAGGGCTCGCAGGTGGTCGGACAGACGATCTACGGCATCATCGTCTTCCTGCTCGTCGACTCGCTGGGCAACGGCGCCTACCAGGTCGCCGTGCTCACCCTCATCGTCACCATGCTCATCGGCTACTGGCTCATCCGCCCCGTCTCCGACCGCTGGGGCGAGCCGCTCGGCGACGAGGCCCCGGGAGCCGTCGCGCCGCCGGAGCGCTTGGCCCCGATGTCCGCACCGCTGGAGCCGCGGTCGTAGCCCCGGCTACGACACGCTCGGGGCGTCCGCCGCCGGTCCCCGCCCCCGCGCCGTGTTGTTCACGAAACACCAAACCGGTGATTCGGCCGCCGCGGGACGCCATGGGCGGGACCGTGGCGGTGGGCGCGGACATGATCCACGCTGGGGCCGCGCTCGACCTGCGCTCCGGATACGTCCCGAGCGGGCCTGGATGGGTCGCCGATGGCCAGGGTGGGGCCATTTGGTGTTCTGGAAACAACGCCGACCCCGGCGGGGCGCCGAACGAACGCCGACCTTGAACAGGCCCCGACCGGACGCGACCGCTACTGCACGTACCCCCCGGGGTGCGCCTGCCGCCACGCCCAGGCCGAGCCGATCATCTCGGCCAGCGTGCCGCGCCGCGGCGACCAGCCGAGCAGCTCCCGGGCCCGCTCATTGGAGGCGACGAGCACGGGCGGGTCGCCCTCCCGGCGCGACCCCACCACATGCGGCACCGGTCGCCCAACCACCACCGCGGCGGCATCGACCACCGCGCGCACGCTGAAACCGGCCCCGGAGCCGAGGTTGGCCACGAGCAGCCCGGGGCCCGACGAGCCGGTCAGCTCGAGGGCCGCCAGGTGCGCCTCGGCCAGGTCCTCGACGTGGACGTAGTCGCGGATGGCGGTCCCGTCGGGGGTCGGGTAGTCGTCCCCGAAGAGGGTCATCGGATCGCCCGTCTCGACGGCGCGCAGGACGTTGGGGATGAGATGCGTCTCGGGGTCATGGTCCTCGCCGTTCACTCCGCTCGCGCCGGCCACGTTGAAGTAGCGCAGGGTGGCGGCACACAGGCCGTGCCTCGCGGCCGCGCGCTCCATGGCCTCCTCGAAGCGCCGCTTCGTGTCTCCGTACGGGTTGATCGGGCGCAGGGGCGCGTCCTCGGTGATGGGCGTCTCCTCCGGCGCCCCGTACACCGCCGCCGTCGAGCTGAAGACGATCCGCCCGACGCCGGCCCCCTTCATCGCCTCGAGCAGCGCCTCTCCCCCCTCGACGTTCTCGCGCTCATAGAGGTCGGGCTCGCGCACGGACTCGCCCACCAGCGAGCGCGCGGCGCAGTGCAGGACGGCCTCGATCCGCCGGCGGGCGAGCAGGGGGCCGACGACCGACGGGTCCCCGACGCTGCCGACGACGAGCTCGACGCCCGGCGGCACCGCCTCGCGGTGGCCGGTGACGAGGCTGTCGAGGACGGTCACCTCGTGGCCGGCGGCGACCAGGCGCTCCACCGAGACGCTGCCGACGTACCCCGCGCCGCCGGTGACGAGGACGCGCATCAGCGGCCGAACAGGCGGGCCAGGAGGCCGCGCTTCTTCGGAGCCTCGGGGGCGTGGGCCGGGGCCGGGGCCGGCTCGGGCGCAGGCTCGAGGGCGGCCGGGGGCTCGGCGGGACCGAAATCGGGCACCGGTTCGACCGGTCTGGGTGCCGTCGCGGCAGCAGTGGCCAGCTCGGCGGCGCCACGCGTCCGCCACCGCCGCTCGTTCTCGACGGCCCAGTCCGGTCGCTCCACGGGCTCGCCGCGCGTGGCCAGGATCTCGGCCATGCGCGCCTCGAGCCGCACGGCCACCGTGTCCTCCGGGTCGATCTCCAGCGCGTGCAGGGCCAGCGCCCAGGCGCCGCGATCGTCGCCCCGCTCGAGCGCCACGCGCGCCAGGCCGACCACGGCGATGGCGTTCTGCGGGTCCGCGTCGGCTGCCTGCCGGTAGAGGCCCTCGGCCTGGTCGAGCAGGCCCATCGTCAGCGTCCGTTCGGCCTGCAGCAGGAGCTCGATCATCGGCGCGCGGCCTCGGCGATCCAGCTGCGCACGTCGGCCAGCAGCGTCTCGCGCGTGTTGCGCGAGGGGTCCGCGACGACCGAGTCGAGAAGCCGCTCGAGCAGCTCGCCCAACCCCGGCCCCGGCGTCAGCCCCAGCTCGGCCTGCAGGTCGTCGCCGTCCACGGCGAGGTCGCCGAGCTTCATGGGCACGCCCCGCTCCAGCTCGGCGACGACTCGCTCGCGCAGCTCGTCGAGGCCGCCCGCGTCGGCCGGCGCGCCGCTGCCGAGGTTGTCCGCCGCGCGCAGCAGGAAGAGGCGCGGCAGGATGTCGCGGCCCACGGTGCGGATGAAGCGCCGCACGGCCGCGTCGCCCCAGCGGGATTCGTAGCCGTACATGTGCCAGCGCACGAGCGCCACGACCGGCTCGGCCTCGCGCCGGGGCAGGGCGAGCCGGCGCAGCAGGTCGGCCGCGAGGCCCGCGCCGACCTCCTCGTGACCGTGGAAGTGCCCCTCGCCCAGCGTCTCGGGCTTGCCGATGTCGTGGAGCAGCGCCGCGAGGAGCAGCGTCTCGTCGTCCGGGGCCAGCCGTGCCGCGGCGTCCAGTGTCGCGAGCGTGTGCTCCCAGAGGTCCATGCCCGGCGCCTTCGCCTGCGGCACGCCGCGCTGCGCGGCGAGGAGCGGCAGCACGTGCTCCAGCAGGCCGGTCTCGGCCAGGCCCCGGAAGCCCCTCGACGGGGGATCGGCGAAGAGCATCTTGCGCAGCTCCTGCCCCACGCGCTCCGACGAGACGTGCGCCACGAGCGGTGCCAGATCGCGCAGCGCGGCGAGCGTCGCGGGCTCGATCGTGAAGTCGAGTTGGGCGGCGAGGCGCACGGCGCGCAGCAGCCGCAGGGCGTCCTCGTCGAAGCGCCGGCGGGGATCGCCCACCGCTCGCAGCACCCGGGCGTCGAGGTCGGCCAGGCCGTCCGTGGGGTCCTCGAGGGCCGGCTCGGGCGTCGGCATCTCGAAGCCGAAGGCCCCGGGCCGGTCGCCAGGTCGCCCGAAGGCGATGGCGTTGACCGTGAAGTCCCGCCGCGCCAGGTCCTCGCGCAGCGAATCGCCGAACTCGACCCGGTCGGGGCGGCGGCGGTCACGGTAGTCGTGGTCGCGGCGGAAGGTGGTCACCTCGACCGCCGCGCCGGGCGGCGCCGGCACGAGCACGGTCCCGAAACGGTTCTCGTAGTGCGAGCCGGGGAAGAGCGCCATGAGGCGGTCGGGGCGGGCGTCGGTGGCCACGTCCCAATCCTTCGCCTCACGCCCCAGCAGGTCGTCGCGCAGCGAGCCGCCCACGAGGTAGGCGGCATGGCCGCTCGCCCACAGCGTGGCGAGGACCGGGCTCACGTGGTCGGGGACGCGCGGTGCGGGCGGCATCGCGCCACGCTCAACCGTGTCCGAGGAAGAGGTAGCTCCGCCAGGCCTCGTTGCGCGGGTCGGCCAGGTACGGCGAGAAGAGCGAGTAGACGTCGCTGCGCGGCTCCTTCGGCGGCCGCAGCAGCCGCATGCGCGCCTCCTCCGGGAGGCGGCCGCCCTTGCGGTGGTTGCAGGTCTTGCAGGCGGCCACGAGGTTGTCCCAGGTGTGGCTGCCGCCGCGGTGGCGCGGCACGATGTGGTCGAGCGTCAGGTCGTGCGTCTGGCGGCTGCAGTACTGGCAGGTATGGTCGTCGCGCGTGAAGATCTCGCGCCGCGAGAGGCGCACGCGGGGCCGCGGCCGCTTGATGAGGTATTGGAGCCGGATCACGCTGGGGGCGCGGAAGACCTCGCGCGCGGTGCGGATCTCGTGGTGGTCGTACTCGATGACCTCGGCCTTCTCGACGAAGAGCAGCCGGAAGGCGCGCCTGACGTCGCAGACGTTGAGCGGTTCGTAATTCGAGTTGAGCAACAGTACGACGCTGTCCATCGCTCCCTGGAGCCGGCCGGGACTCGGCCACGCAACGGGCGCATGGTAGCAAAGGGTGCGCGCGGGGTGCGCCGCCGGGCTACTCGCCGGCCAGATCCGCCGGCAGTAGCGAGAACATGACGCGATCGCCGCCGTCGTCGTAGTTGCGACCGGTCTCGAGCGGCGGCGCTCCTGGAGCTTCGGCTGCGGGCGGAGCCGACCGCAGGCAGTGCGGCCCAGCGAGGATCGGACGGAGCGCAGAGCGCCCGCTCCCCAGCCCGAGAGCCGCCGCCGGCTCGGCCGACCCTTACGAGCCGGACGGCTACCTTCTGAGGTCGGCCAGCAGCTTTCCAAAGACGGCGAACTGGCGCTTGAGGCCCGCGCTGCACACCCCGGCCACGTCCACCACGGTCGGACGGGCGAGCTCGAGCTGGTTGGGGCCAGCGTCCTCGCTGGCGCCTACGCGGCTTACCCGGAACGCTTCGTCAAGGGACTGCCACTCCCCAAGCAAGTCCGCGCCGAGGTCTGGATCAACCCGCCGCTGAAGGAGGTGCCGCGAGCCTGATCTCCGAACACCGGTGTCTCACTTCGGTTCCCGGTGCACGGCCGCACCAAGCAGTGCTTGGGGCATAGACAAACGCGGCGCGCGGAGCGCAACATCACGCGATTGCGGGAGGCTACGACGCGCGAACCTTCCTGCGGACGCCCGGTTCGCGCTGAGCCACTGGCGAGACCGACCCGCACCTGGCCCGGCATACCCCCGGGAAGGAGTGGAGGCGTCCCATGCGAAGGTTCCTGCAGCTCGTCATGATTGCGATAGCGATCGTGTTGATGACGGCTTCCCCCGTGCTCGCCCATGGTGTGCCGAACGAAAAGAACTGGCACATCCACGACGGGCTGGGCCCTGGCCCTGCGGCGGGCGATCATCACGCGGGTTTGGTGATCTTTCCCGCGCTCTTCGCCCAGGAGGGCCTGGTGTATGGGACGTCCGCCGCCCCATATGTCTGGTGCACCAACGCCACGGACAAGGGCCTGCTTGACCCGGGAGGACAGGGCACCGTAAGCGCTGCCGGCCATTGCAGGAGTGACGTGTGGATCGTTCACCTCCTGAGGGGCATCGAGGCTCCCGCCGGCTGGTCCACTCTCGTGATCCCCGGTGACGACTTTCACTACCGGCTGACGCGAATCGGCTGACCCTCGACACCGAGTCGATCTGATGGAAAGCCCCTCCCCTGCCATCGTCGGAGGTAGTCGGAGGGGCCTTCCTTGCCTGGACTCTGGCGGGCGGTACAGGACTCGAACCTGTGACTTCCTCGGCGTAACCGAGGCGCTCTGGCCGGACTGAACGCGGTGAAGGCGAAGCCGGACGCGCGGGGGGGGGGCGCAGCGGGCTACTCGCCGGCCAGATCCGCCGGCACGAGCGAGAACATGACGCAATCGCCGCCGTCGTCGTAGTTGCGCAACACGCCCTCGCGCACGAAGCCGCAGCGCTCGGCCACGACCTGCGATCCGACGTTCCCCTCGAGCGTGTAGAGGGCGAGCCGGACGAGGCCCATCTCGCGCATCGCCCAGCGGCTGACCAGTCGCAGTGCGCGGGTCGCGACGCCCCGGCGCCGTGCCCACGGCGCGACCCAGTAACCGACGAACGCGCGGCGATCGCGCGGGCCGTGGATGGTGATGGCGCCGAGGAGGCGACTGTCGCCGGATTCCACGATCGCGAAGGCGGCCGCGTGACCCTCGGCCCAATCACGCTCGACGCGCTCGATGAACGTCACCGCGTCGTCGATGGTGTACGGCTCGGGGATGGTGGGGATCCAGCGCCGGATCTCGGGATCGCGGCAGGCGCGTGCGACCGATTCGGCGTCGTCCTCGTGGAACGGGCGCAGCGTGACGTCGCCGTCGTGCAGCGGCGGGTGGGGCGGCTGGACGGGTCGGGCCTCGGTCATCGACGCCTCAGGTGCCCGAGCCCACCGCGGCGCCGGTGGTCGGGTCCCAGCCACCCGCCCGGCCGACCTTCGAGGCCAGGGGGCGACCGAGGGCCCGGCTGATGTACCGAGCGGCATCGAGCACCGCGGCAAGCTGGACCCCGTGCTCGATGCCCATGCCGTCGAGGAGGTAGACGAGGTCCTCCGTGGCCAGGTTGCCGGCCGCGCCGGGCGCGTAGGGACAGCCCCCCGTGCCCCCGGTCGAGGCGTCGAAGCAGGCCACGCCGTCCTCCAGCCCGGCCACGACGTTGGCCAGCGCCGTGCCGCGCGTGTCATGGAAGTGGTAGGCGAGACGGCCCAGCGGGACGCCCGCGGCGAGCGCACCGCCGGTCAGGTCGCGCACCTGCGAGGGGACCCCGACTCCGATCGTGTCGCCGAAACAGACCTCGTCCACGCCCAGCTCGAGCAGGGCGAGGGCCACGCCGATGGCGCGTGCCGGGTCGACGCGCCCCGTGTACGGGCAGCCGAAGGCGGTCGAGACGTAGCCGCGCGTCCACCACGTACGGTGGCCGGCCTCGTGGATGAGCGGCCCGAACGTCGCCAGCGACTCGGCCACGGTCAGGCCGATGTTGCGCTGCGTGAAGGCATCGCTGGCGGCGGTGAATACGGCCATCGCCCGGGCGCCGGCCTGCCCGGCCCGAGCCAGGCCGCGGGCGTTGGCGACCAGCACCGGGTAGCGCATGCCCTCAGGGCGTGGCAGGGAGGGGAGGAGCTTGTCCGCGTCGGCCAGCTGGGGCACCGCGCGCGGCGAGACGAAGCTCGTGGCCTCGATCTCGCGCAGCCCGGCCGCGACGAGCAGCTCGATGAATCGCCGCTTCGTCGCGGTGGGGATCGGCGCCGCCTCGTTCTGCAGCCCGTCGCGCGGCCCGACCTCGTAGACCCGGACGCGGCGCGGCATCTCGACCATGCACCGGAGTGTAGGCGCCCCGATCGGGTGCGGCGAGGCCGCATGGCCCCATCGTTCCGGGACGCCGAGGACGTTCGGGTGGGGGCGCGGTCGCGATCCGGGCGAGACACTCCCATTCCCAACTGGGAGACGCACGGGTGTTGATCGACTTTCGCGGCTTTGCCGGCGGGTTCATCGTCTCGGCGCGCATGGACCTCACCGCCGACCGGCTGACGGACCAGCTCAACCGCGACGCCAGCCTCGAGCTGTCCGACGTGACTCTCGAATCGCTCGTCGACGGCCGCACGGTCACCATCGACCAGCTGGTCCTGGAGCCGCGCGAGCTCTTCGCGGCCAAGGCGCTCGGCCCGCGGGGCGATGCCGCGCAGCGGATCGTCACGGTCCAGCACCGCCTCCAGGCGCAGATCGGGCCGTACAACGTCCTCGGCCGGCTCCACGCCGAACCGGGCATCTCGCCCCTGGAGAGCGTCCTCCGCCGCTGGCCGATGATCCCCCTGACCGAGGCGACGATCGCCTACGTCATCGGCGGCGTCCTGGAGATCCGTGACGGGGGCACGATCATCATCAACCGCGAGCTGGCCACCTGGGTGCGCGACCCCGAGGCCGACGAGCAGACGCTGGCGACGACCGCGGTCCTGGCCGCGGCCCCCTGAGCCGACAGGGACCCTAGCTCTCCAGCTCGACCAGCACGTCGCCGCGCCGGACGGCCTGGCCGGGCCGAACGAGGAGCCGGGTCACTGCGCCGTCGGCCGGGGCGGTGACGGCGTTCTCCATCTTCATGGCCTCGAGGACGAGGAGCACCTGGTGGGCCTCGACCGCCTCGCCTGCCGCCACGCGAATAGCGAGGACGACGCCGGGCATGGGAGCCACGATGGCCTCGGCCGAGCCGGCGGCATGGTGGACCCGACGGACGGCGGACTCGACCGTCGGCGGCGGGGCGATCCGCGCCATGAACGCCCGACCCTCGAGGTCGAGCACGATCCCCGCGGTCGTGGGAGCCCAGGGCGCCGGTGATGCGTTGACTGGCATCACGGGCACGGACCGACGCTGGCCGGCGATCTCGATCGACAAGGTGCGCGGACCGTTGAGCCGGAAGCCCGATCGCCCCATGCCACAGACCGCGGCCAGGGCGGCGGCGGCGGCGGGCCAGGCCTCCTCGGGCACAACATCGGCATCGGGATGCCAGCGCACGTCGATCGTGTCAGTCCGGGCATCACCGGCGACGACTTCGGGCACGGCCAGCAGCCAGCGCAGGAAGCCGCGGTTCGTGGTCACGCCGAGCGTAGCCGTCTCCCCCAGCGCGGCATCCAGGCGGGCCAGCGCCGCCGCCCGGTCGGGCCCGTGGGCGACGACCTTGGCCAGCAGCGGGTCGTAGCGCGTGCCGATCTCGTCGCCCGGGCCGACGCCGGCGTCCAGCCGCACCCCGGGTCCGGTCGGCCACGCCACCCTGGCGATGCGCCCGATCGCCGGCAGGAACCCGCCCCACGGGTCCTCGGCGTAGAGACGAGCCTCGATGGCGTGCCCGTCGATCCGCACGTCCGCCTGCGCCAGCCCCAGCGGCTCGCCGGCCGCGATGCGCAGCTGGGCGGCCACCAGGTCCAGCCCCGTCACCGCCTCCGTCACCGGGTGCTCCACCTGGAGCCGCGCGTTCAGCTCGAGGAAGACGAACGTGCCGTCATCCGCGAGGAGGAACTCGGCCGTGCCCGTCCCGACGTAGCCCGCCGTCCGCGCCAGGCGCAGCGCCGCCTCGCCCAGCCGCTCGCGCAGACCTGCGGAGAGGCCCGGCGCCGGCGATTCCTCGACCACCTTCTGATGGCGGCGTTGCAGCGAGCAGTCGCGCTCGCCGAAGTGGACCCCGCCGCCGTGGCGGTCGAGGAGGAGCTGCACCTCGACGTGGCGCGGCCGATCGAGGTAGCGCTCGAGGATGATTCGCTCATCGTCGAAGGCCGCCCGGGCTTCCCGTCGCGCGCGCGCCAGCGACTCGCGCAGCTCGCCGCGCTCCCGCACCACGTGCATGCCCTTGCCGCCGCCGCCCGCGCTCGGCTTCAGGAGCACGGGATACCCGATGCGCGCCGCCTCCCGCGTCAGCAGCGCGTCCGACTGGCCGCGCCCGTCGTAGCCGGGCAGGATCGGCACCCCGATGCCCGCCGCCAGTCGACGAGCGGCGGCCTTGTCGCCGAGCGTCCGCATCGCTGCGGGCGGTGGACCGATCCAGGTCAGCCCGGCGCTGATGACCGCCTCGGCGAACTCCGCCCGTTCGGCCAGGAAGCCGTAGCCGGGGTGGATCGCGTCGGCGCCCGCGGCCTGTGCGGCGGTCAGGATCGCGACGCCATCGAGGTAGCTCCCGGCCAGCGGCACCGCCTCGTCGGCCTGCCTGGCCCACCAGGCCTCGCGCTGGTCGTCGGTCACGAGGGCGAGGCACGTGATCCCGAGCGAACGGCAGGTGCGCGCGATGCGCACGACGAGCTCACCGCGATTGGCCACCAGCAGGCGGCGGATGGGACGACCGGCGACCAGCGCCGACGCCGGCACCTTCAGCCGCTTCCCGACCCGGACCGACGGCAACTCCCCGGAACGCAGCCAGCGCTGCACCGTGCGTCCCGAGACCCCCAGCCGCCGCGCCGCCTCGGACGGGCCGATCAGCTCCGACATGTCCGTGAATGTCGCGTTTGGCGCGTCTGATGTCAAGAGGACGTCAGCGTTCAACTCCGTCGTCGGGCACCCAACCCGCCTTCCGCTTCTCGACGAACGCCCGCAGCCCCTCCTGCCCCTCCGCAGATGTCCGTTGTGTCGCGATCTTGCGTGCCGTGTGCCAGCGCGTGGACTGATGCGGCAGCCCGCGCACCTCGCGCACGATGGCCTTCGCCGCCCGCGCCGCCGTCGGGCCCGCCGCCAGGAGGTCGCGCACGGCGACCTCGACCGCCCGGTCCAGTCCGTCGATGCCCTCGACGACCTCGTGCACGAGGCCGATGCGCAGTGCCCGCGTGGCGTCGAAGCGGCGGCCGCCCGGGAAGAGCGCGCGAGCGTTCGTCTCGCCGATCTTGGCGATGACGAAGGGGCTGATGACCGCGGGCAGGAGCCCCAGGCGCGTCTCGGTGAAGCCGAACTTCGCGCCGGCCTCGGCGATGACGAGATCGCTCACGGCGCACAGGCCCATGCCGCCGCCCAGCGCGGCACCCTGCACCCGGGCGACGACTGGCGCCGGACAGGTGTCGATCGCGTCGAGCATCTCGGCCATGGCCATCGCATCCTGTTCGTTCTGCTCGGTCGTCAGGCCGAGGCTCGCGCGCATCCAGTTCACGTCCGCGCCCGCGCAGAACGACGGTCCATCGCCCATCAGCACCACCGCACGGACGCGCTCCGGGGGCTCTTTGGCCAGGCGGTCGAAGGTCCGCCGCAGGGCGTCGATGAGCAGGGCATCGAACGCGTTGTGGACGTCGGGCCGGTCGAGGATGACGCGCACGACGGCCCCGCCCGGGCCTGTCCGTTCCACGCGGAGGGGGGCGACGCTCATGCCGGATCCACGCGGAAGACGTCGCGTACGTGGACGCGGGCGAGCCCCATGCGTCGCATGTTGTGCTCCGACTGCCCGTCCGTCTCGGCCTGCGCCGTGATCAGCTCGCAACCCTTCTCCTCGGCCATGCGGGCGCGCGCCGCGATGAGCGCGGCGTGGATGCCGCGGCCACGGAACTCCGGCAGGACCGTGGCCGGTGCGAGGCCGCCGACCCGGGCTCGCGCGAAGAGGCCGGCGGCCCCCGCCGGCCGCCCATCGACCTCGGCGAGCACGAGGTGCATGCCCGGGATGCGCGCGATGTGCTCGGCCGCCGCTTGCCACGCGTCCCGGGCGGGCCCCTGGAGGTCGAAGCCATCGAGGACGGTGCGCTCCCAGGCCTCGGCCTCTGCCACGCCGACCTCTCGCATCACGAGCCCGGGCACGTCCTGCGCCTCCGGGATCCGACGCGGCTCGATGGCCAGCACCGACACGCGCTCCGCGGGCTCGAGGCCGGGCGCCGGCGGCTCGATGTCGCCAAGCCAGCCCGCCACGCCGTTGGCTCGGAAGTGGTCGATGACCCGATCGCACAGGATGGGGACCATGCGCAGGCCGAAGGCCGCGTTGAAGATGCGTCCGGGGCTGCCCGGTGCGGCGCAGGCGACGGCGTCCCCGAGGTCGAGGATGCGCAGGTCGGCGCCGGCCTCCGCGACTGCCTGCCAGTTCGCCAGCCAGAACCGGCGCTCGTTGGCGTCCAGTCGTTCGAGGAGGTTCAGCCGGCCCGCCTGGGAGTCGGGCAGCGGCGGCAGCACCCGGAACGCGTCGCCGGCCGCAACCTCGCCCTCGTGCAGGACGCGTGCGTAGACGCGCGAGTCCTGCGGGTGGCGGAGGATCGAGATGCGCCCCGACTTCCCCTCGAGGAAGCTCCCCCTGATGACGTTGCAGGGGTTGGCCGGCGCGGAGACCTCCAGCGCCAATCCGCTCGGGAAGGCGAGCCGGGTGCCCGGCGCCAGGGTCGCCAGCTCGACGCCCTCGGTGGTCAGGTTCTCGCCGACCGAGCCCGGCGCGATGGGGTGCCCCTCGGCGGCGACACGCCGGATGACCTCGACGGCGAAGAGGCAGACCGCCCGATGGGGGCCGCCGTGGACGTCGAAATGGTCGTGCGCGTCCCCCTCCAGCCCCATCCGGCCGACCTGCGCTGAGCCGACCGCGCGCTTGGGCACGCCGCCGGGCGAGACGTTGACCTGCAGCACGCGGCCCGTGGCGAGGACGACGTCGTCGAGGTCAGCCCGGGGGTCGGTGTCCAGCACCCGCCGATGCTACACGCCGGCGCCGATCGAACGTCATGGCAGCCACGCCGAACGTGAAGATGCCCGCAGCGCCGGGTCAGTCGTGCACCGTGTCGTCGAGGATCTTCCAGGCCTCGCCGATGCGGCCGAGGTGGTATGAGTCCAGGTAATCGGACGCGACGGACCGATCGGCCCGACGGGAGGTCCAGCGCACCGTGATCAGCGCGCTGTTGTGGCCGAGGTCGTGGACCGAGAAACCGGACATCTCCGAGCCGACGACGCCGGCGCCGCGGTACCGCTCGAGCAGGTCGCCGAAGTAGCGCCGCTTCGTCGCCTCGTCCGGGTTCGCGATCTGGACGCCGTCCTTGTAGATCGCACAGGGCGTGTGGTACGCGTCCAGGATCGCCTCGAGGTCATACGCGTCCCAGGCTGCCGCGTAGCGGAGCATGAAGTCGCGGAACACGGCCTCGCCTGCCACCGCCGAATGGTCGTCCATGTTCCTCCCCTACATCCGGAAGACGCCGAAGCGCGTTTCCCCGATCGGTGCGTTGAGCGCCGCGGAGATGGCGATGGCGAGGACGTCGCGCGTCTGCGCCGGATCGATGACCCCGTCGTCCCAGAGTCGGGCGGTGGCGTAGTAGGGGTTGCCCTGACGCTCGTACTCGGCCAGGATCGGTGCCTCGAATGCGGCCCGTTCCTCCTCGGAGGCCCAGGCGCTGCCCGGCAGCGACGCCTCTCGCACCGTGGACAGGACCCGCGCCGCTTGCTCGCCGCCCATGACCGAGATGCGCGAATTCGGCCAGCTCCAGAGGCCGCGCGAGCCATACGCACGGCCGGCCATGGCGTAGTTCCCCGCCCCGAACGAGCCGCCGATGATGACCGTGAACTTCGGCACGGCGGCGGTGGCCACCGCGGTCACGAGCTTGGCGCCGTCCTTGGCGATACCGCCGGCCTCGTATTCGCGCCCGACCATGAAGCCGGTGATGTTCTGGAGGAAGACCAGCGGCACCCGGCGCTGGCAGGCCAGCTCGATGAAGTGCGTCCCCTTCAGCGCGGACTCACTGAACAGCACCCCGTTGTTGGCCAGGATGCCCACCGGCCAGCCGTCGAGGTGCGCGAAGCCGCACACGAGCGTTTCGCCGTAACCGGCCTTGAACTCGTGGAACTCGGAGGCGTCGACGAGCCGGGCGATGACCTCGCGCACGTCGTAGCCCATGCGCAGGTCGGCCGAGACGACGCCGTAGATCCCGGTCGGGTCATCGGCGTCCGGGGCGCCGGTGGTCGGGTCTTTCGGGCCCTCGATGGCGGGGGGTCGAGGCTGGCGCCGGTCCCACGGGGCCTCGGGCTTGCGCCACGAGAGGCTGGCCACGATCTCGCGGGCGATGGCCAGGGCGTGCTCGTCGTCGAGCGCCTCGTGGTCGGCGACGCCGGAGATGCGGGCGTGGACGGCGGCCCCGCCCAGCTCCTCGGCGGTGACATCCTCGCCGGTGGCCGCCTTCACCAATGGCGGACCACCCAGGAAGATGGTGCCGGTGCCGCGAACGATGACCGTCTCGTCGCTCATGGCCGGCACGTAGGCGCCGCCCGCCGTGCAACTCCCCATGACCAGCGCGATCTGCGGGATGCCCGCGGCGCTCATCTGGGCCTGGTTGTAGAAGATGCGCCCGAAGTGGTCGCGGTCGGGGAAGACCTCGTCCTGTAGTGACAGGAAGGCGCCGCCCGAGTCGACGAGGTAGAGGCAGGGGAGGCGGTCCTGGAGGGCGATCTCCTGGGCGCGGAGGTGCTTCTTCACGGTCAGCGGGTAGTAGGTGCCACCCTTGACCGTGGCGTCGTTGGCGACCACGACGCATTCGACGCCCTCTATGTGCCCGATGCCCGTGACGATCCCCGCCCCGGGGGCGTCGCCGTCGTACAGGCCGTCCGCGGCGAGCGGGCTCAGCTCGAGGAAGGGGGTGCCGGGGTCGAGAAGGCGCTCGATGCGCTCTCTGACTGGCAGCTTGCCGCGCTCGCGATGGCGGGCGACGCTCCGGTCATCGCCTCCTGCGCCGTTGCGCGTCAGCGCCTCGGTCTTCGTCCTGAGTTCGGCGACCATGGCGCGCATGGCGCCGTCGTTTGCCCGCCACTCATCGCTGTTCGGGTTCGCGCGGGTCCGCAGCTGCGCCATCGTGGCCGATGATAGGCGGCGGGGAGGTGCGGGTCATCGTCGCCGCCACGGCGAGGACGAGCGCCAGGCCGACCAGGACGGGCGCCAACGCCATCCCTGCCGGGACCTCCACGACCGCGAACCAGGTGGCGACGATGAGAGACGCGGCCACTGCCGCGCCCACCACGGAGCGGAGTCGCCAGAGCCGTCCCACGGCGGCCACGGCCAGCAGCGCGGCCGGGATGAGGAACGGCAGCGTGGGCCCCCCGAACGAGGTCACGGAGGCGAGGGCGCAGAGGATGGCCGCAGCCGCGAGCGTCGGCCCGTCGCCGCGGCGGTGGCCGATGAAGCCGAGGGCTGCAGGCGCCAGGTAGATGGCCGCGAAGCCGAGCAGGGCCAGGGGAGGGTCGGGCGGCGGGCCCGCGTTGGCAGACCTGATGGCGGCGATCAGGACTGCCATCGTCGCGGCTGTCGCGATGCCTGCTCGGCCCACGACCTTGCCCTGGATGTTCCTGCTACCCACAAGTAGCATGATTGCGCGCCGGCGGGAAGATGTCAAGTCACGAGCGGTGGTGTACGATGACGCAAACGTCATCAGCATAGGAGCAGCCGGAGGTGGTCGTCGTGTCGATGGCTGGGCGCATGGTGCGTCATGCTCGTCGTCGGGCTGGGCTGACGCAGCGTCAGCTGGCGGCCCGCGCCGGGATCCCGCAGGAGACGATCGCCCGCATCGAGCGCGGCCGCACCGACCCGCGGGTGAACACGCTGGATCGCCTCCTGGCTGCGGCCGGCTCGGGCCTCGAGATCATGCCGCGCCTCGGCATCGGAGTCGATCGCACGCAGATCAACGCGCTGCTCGACCGGCCGATGGCGGAGCGGCTGGCGTGGGCGATCGAGAGCGATCGGACCTACGTCGAGATGCGCCGATCCATGCGGCGGGTCGCCGAATGAGTGAACTGCCGCGCTTCCGGCCGGACCTGCTGCTCGGCGCGCTCCTCGACGGTGGCGTGCGCTTCGTGATCGTCGGCGGACTCGCGGCACAGGCGCACGGGTCGCCGTCCCTCACCGGCGACCTCGACATCTGCCACGCGATCGACCGCGACAACCTCGACCGACTCGCGGCGGTCCTCGGCGAACTGGCCGCCGTTCGCCGCGGTTCGCCCGACGTGGTGAGGGCTCCGCTCGACAGGCGAGCGCTCCGGGCCGCGGACGTCGTGACGCTGACGACGCGCCATGGCGATCTCGATCTGCTGGCCCATCCCGATCCGGGCCTCGACTTCGGCCAGCTCGCTCAGCGTGCGTTGACGACCGAGATCATGGGCTGGGTCGTCCTGGTCGCGAGTCTTGACGACCTCGTGGCCATGAAGCGGGCGGCCGGTCGGCCGAAGGATCTGATCGAGCTGGAGGTGCTGGGTGCGCTCCGCGAGGAGATCGATCGGCGACCGGGCTGAGGGCGCCCAGGCGCGCGGGGACGAGCCGATCCCCGGCGACCGTGATCCAGAGGAGCGCCGGGGTCGGCGGCATCGGGTGGGTCGGGTCCGAGAGGGCCCGGAGCCAGGCGGCGCCGGAGCCCGGGAATCGGGCCTCGAAGAGCGCCCGATGGTCGGCGACCAGGCGCCGGTTCGTCCTCGTCGCTCGGAGCACCCAGACGCCGGAGGCTCGGAGCGTCGTGGCGTCCGTGCCGGGTGGAGCCAGGGCGATGGCACGGCTTTCGACCGTGGCCAGGCGGCGGTCCCAGCTCCGGAAGGCATCGCCGACGTCGTCGAGCCAGTCGATGACCTCGACGAGCGCCAGGTCCGTCGCTCGTGTCAAGAGGACGTCCCCGAACCGCGAACGCCCGGGATCGAGGTCGATCGCCCTCTCGGGCTGGGCGCGCCAGCCGCCTCTCGCGGCCGTGCGGACGATCAGCTCCTGCGCGCGAAGATGGACGGCGTCGCGCGGCTGGTCGGTGGCCGTGGCCTGTTCGAGGTACGCGCGCAGATCGCTTCCCGTCGCTCTGGCGACGCGAGTCCAGACGGTCAGGGAGATGGACGCGCCATGCCCGCGCTCCATCTCGCTGATCAGCGAGCGGGAAACGCCGGCGATGGACGAGACCTCCGCCTGCGTCTTCCGCGATGTGCGCCGGGCGTCTCGGAGCGCCCGCCCGAGGTAGGTCGCGACCTCGTCGGCCCGGCGGTCGGCGGCGACCTGGGTCGGCGTGCGGCGGCTGCGGCGGCGAATGCGGTCCGGCATGTCAGTACTACTGTCGCCGGGCACGCTTGTCGGGCGATCACCAGCCGCGCGGGGCCTGGGAGCGGCCCGCACCGGGCCCGCGACGCGTCCCGGCCTTCTGTTTGCCAGTACTACTGACGCTCCGTCGCTCAAGGGCCACGCGAACGCCGCCGGCGCCGGGATCTGCTGCGGCGTGACAGTACTACTGACATCGTGGGCGACACGGCCGCGGGAGATTGCAGGGCGGCCGGAGAGAGCCGGGGGCGACAGGGTGGTCGGAGAGGGCCGGGGGAGATGGGCCGCAGGAGCCAGAACGGGGCCCATTTCGAGCCGGCCACGCTCCCGGGTTCTGCCACTTCCCCGTGCGATAATCGAGGTGCGCGAGGCGACGCGGTCGACTCGAACGGGCGAGGACCCCGGGGCCAGCCCGACCGCCAGCCCACGCGACGTACACCGAGGAAACGGTACGCATGAGCGTCGAGACATCGACCTGGGCGACCAAGAAGGGCCTCGCCCAGATGCTGAAGGGCGGCGTCATCATGGACGTCGTCACCGCCGAGCACGCAAAGATCGCCGAAGACGCCGGTGCGGTCGCCGTGATGGCCCTCGAGCGCGTGCCCGCGGACATCCGCGCCGCGGGCGGCGTGGCGCGCATGAGCGACCCGGCCCTCATCGAGGCGATCATGGCCGCGGTGACCATCCCGGTCATGGCCAAGGCGCGCATCGGGCACTTCGTGGAGGCGCAGGTGCTCGAGGCGCTGGGCGTCGACTACATCGACGAGTCCGAGGTGCTCACCCCCGCCGACGAGGCGAACCACATCGACAAGCACGCCTTCAAGGTGCCCTTCGTGTGCGGCTGCCGGAACCTCGGCGAGGCACTGCGGCGCATCAGCGAGGGCGCCGCGATGATGCGCACCAAGGGCGAGGCCGGCACCGGCAACATCGTCGAGGCCGTGCACCAGCTGCGCGACGTGCTGGGCGAGATCCGCCGGCTCCAGTCGATGCGCGAGGACGAGCTATTCGTCGCGGCCAAGGAGCTCGGGGCTCCCTACGAGCTGGTCGCCGGGGTGGCCCGGGAAGGGCGCCTGCCGGTGGTCAACTTCGTCGCCGGCGGCATCTCCACGCCGTCGGACGCGGCGCTCGTGATGCAGCTCGGGGCCGAGGGTGTCTTCGTCGGCTCGGGCATCTTCAAGAGCGAGGACCCGGCCCGTATGGCCAATGCGATCGTGCAGGCGACCACCCACTTCGACGATGCGAAGATCATCGCCGAGGTCTCGAAGGGCCTGGGCGCCCCGATGCGCGGCATCGAGATCGCGGCCATCCCCGAGGGCGAGCGGCTGGCGGTCCGCGGCTGGTAGGGGGAGCGCACCGGCGACCGGGCCGCCCGATGATGGGATGCGACCGATGAGGATCGGCGTGCTGGCGCTGCAGGGCGACTTCGTCGAGCACCTCGCCGTCCTGCGCCAGATCGGCGTCGAGGGCGTGGAGGTCCGCCTGCCCGCGGACCTCCGGGGCGTATCCGGCCTGATCGTGCCCGGGGGCGAGAGCACGACCATACGAAAGCTCGTCGCCCGCTGGGGACTGCGGGATCCGATCCTCGAGCTGGCGGCCTCGGGGGCGCCGATCTTTGGCACCTGCGCCGGCATGATCCTGCTCGCCCGCGAGATCTCCGACGGCGACGAGCCAGTATTCCCGCTCATCGACGTGACCGTCAGGCGCAACGCCTTCGGGCGGCAGCTCGAGAGCTTCGAGGGTGAGGTCTCCGTACCCGTCCTCGGCGACACCCCGGTCCACGGCGTCTTCATCCGCGCCCCGATCGTCGAGCGCGTGGGATCGGGCGTGGACGTGCTGGCCACGCTCGACGACGGGCACATCGTCGCTGTGCGCGAGCGGAACGCGATGGCCACTGCCTTCCACCCCGAGCTGGCCGGCGAGACGCGCTTCCACCGCCTCGTGGCGACCATGGCCGGCGAGTTCGACGACCCGGGCGAGGGAGCCGGCCGGCGCCACCATCCCACGCGCCGGGAGAGGGCCGAGCGATGACCGCGCGACCCGGCAAGGTGCGCGGCGCGCGGCTGACCGACCTGGCCGCGCTGGGGGAGCTGTCGCGCCTCTCCCAGGGCGACATGTCCGAGGACGGCAGCGTGCGCTCGCTGGGCCTGCCCGTGGGCGGCAGCCAGATCAGCATCTTCGGCCTGTTCCGCATGCCGCTGGGCGCCTTCCGGCCACACGACCAGCTCTACGTCTACGAGGAGGAGCGCAAGATCGCGGGGCTGCTGCGGGTCGAGCGCGACGCGCATCGCGACGAGTGGACGATCGTCGAGCTGGACGCCATCGGCGCCGGCGAGGCCGGCGACATCCGCTACCGGCTCGTCCAGCACCTGCTGCGAGATGGCAGCAGGCGTGGCGCCACTCGCTTCCACGTCGCCTGCGCCGACCGCGACGGCAACGTCGAGCTGTTCATGCAGCACGGTTTCGCCCGCTATGGCGAGGAGTGGCTGTACGCCCGCCAGTCCGACCGACCGCTCCCCGCGCCGATGGCCGCCGAGGAGGCCGCCGCCCTCGGCATCCGCCCCACCGTCCCCCTCGATGCGCTGCGGCTCGGCCGCCTCTATGCCGCCGCGACGCCGGTGCCGGTGGCTCGGCTGGAGGCGTACCGGCTGCCCGACTGGGAGCGGCAGGGCACGCAGTGGCGGATCCCGCGCAGCAGCCTCACGCCGATCCTCCGCTTCGCCGACGTGAGCGCCTTCGTCCAGGCAACCGAGGAGCCGGCCGGCTACCCCGCCTTCGCAGGCTTCCTGCAGATCGGGGTCGCGAAGGAGGACCACCCCCACTACGTGCGCGTGATCGCGCTCCCGGGCCACGACATCAGCGACCTCATCCGCTTCGGCCTCGGCCACATCGCCGAGCAGGCAGCGGCACACCGCCACCGGCATGAGCATGGGGTGGTCTCGCCGGTCCGAACGTATGAAGCGCCGGTCGACGGGCGGCTGGAGGACGCCGGGTTCGATCGCATCGCCACGGTCACGCTGCTCATGAAGGAGACGCTCGTCCGCGTCGCCGAGCCGGTCCTGGTGCCGGCCGTGCGGTGATGGCGACCACGTCGCGCAGGGAAGGAGAAGCCGTGCCCAGCATCGAGCGCCGGGAGATGACCGACGACCTCCACGCACTCCTCGCCGCGCTCCCGCCCGAGATCGTCGGCGCCCTCGAGAAGCTGTCCCCCGATCGAGATCTCATCGAGGTGATCATGGACCTCGGGCGCCGGCCGGAGGCGCGCTTCGGGGGTGGCGGGGAGCAGGTTCTGCTCGAGCGCGAAGTGGTCGATGACGACATCCAGTACGTCGTGGACCACATCGGCTCGTTCGGCGAGGACAACCGCGCCGGCATCGAGCGCACGCTCCACCGCATCAGTGCCCTCCGCAACCGGAGCGGCAAGACCGTCGGCCTCACCTGCCGCATCGGCCGGGCTGTCTTCGGCACGATCGAGATCATCGAGGACTTCGTCGAGAGCGGGAAGTCGATCCTCATCATGGGCCGCCCAGGCATCGGCAAGACCACGATGCTGCGGGAGGCGGCGCGCGTGCTCGCCGATGACTTCGACAAGCGCGTGGTCGTGGTGGACACGTCCAACGAGATCGCCGGCGACGGCGACATCCCGCACCCGGGCATCGGCCGGGCGCGGCGCATGCAGGTACCCACGCCCGCGCAGCAGCACCACGTGATGATCGAGGCCGTCGAGAACCACATGCCCGAAGTCATCGTCATCGACGAGATCGGCACCGAGCTGGAGGCAGCCGCGGCCCGCACGATCGCCGAGCGGGGTGTCCAGCTCATCGGCACGGCGCACGGCAACAACCTCGACAACCTCATGCTCAACCCGACGCTCAGCGACCTCATCGGCGGTATCCAGAGCGTCACCCTCGGCGACGAGGAGGCGCGCCGCCGGCGTACGCAGAAGAGCGTGCTGGAGCGCAAGGCTCCGCCCACCTTCGACGTCATCATCGAGATCCAGGACCGCGACCGGGTGATGGTCCACGGCGACGTGGCCGACACCGTCGACGCCCTGCTGCGGGGCGACCCCGTGGCGCCGGAGCTGCGCTGGCGCGACGAGGGCGGCGTGCACCGCACGCAGGCCCGGCCCCGTCCGTCGCCGACCCAGGCGCTCGGCCCGGCAGATCGCTTCAGCGGCCTCGTCGGTGGGGGCATGGGCTGGCGGGTCGAGCCGGGCTGGCGTCCGGACGCCCGCGAGCCGGGATTCCGCGAGGTCGAGCGCGGCCGGGGCGGTCTGCGCCCTGCCACCGGTGGTGGTGGTTGGCGTGCTCCGCGCGGCCGGGCCGGTGCCGGGGGCCGAGGCGCGTCGCCCGCCGGACCAGAACCGCGCGACGTGGAGCCAGCGGGCCCCTTCGCCGGCGCCTACGACCCGTCGCGGCTCGCCGACACGCCGTTCGTGACCGGCGAGATCGCCGATCGCGGCCCCCTGGAACGCGGCTCCGCCCCGGCGCCCGAGCCGCGGGCCCGTGACACGCGCGAGCTGGAGCGGCAGAAGGAGTGGCGCGAGTCGGCGAAGCGTGCGATCGAGACGCTCCACGCCGACGCAGGCCCCGCGCCGGACGAGGTGGAGGACGAGGAGGAAGTCGAGCCGGAGGACGAGCTGGGGGCCGAACTCGAGACCGGGGTCATGAGCGCCTACGACCCGCTCGGCCCGATCGCTCCGGACGGCTACGCGACCTCGCTGCCGACGCTGCGTGTCCTTGGCTTCGGCATCAGCCGCAAGCGCCTCGAGCAGGCCATCCGCGAGCTGCAGCTGCCGGTGGTCGTGGTGCGCGACATCGAGGAGGCGGAGATCGTCATGACGCTGCGCGGTGCCTACCGCCAGAAGCCGCCGACCCTGCGCGAGGCGGAGGAGCTGGCCCGGCCGATCTACGTGTTGAAGTCGAACACGGTGCTGCAGATGCAGGCCTGTCTCACATCCCTCTACTCGATCGAGGTGGACCCCCGGGAGGCGGCCCTGCGCGAGACCGAGGAGGCCATCGGGCTGGTCGTGCGACAGGCGAAGCCGATCGAGCTGGCACCGCAGAACGCCTACATCCGCCGGCTGCAGCACCAGATGGCCGAGCGCGCCAACCTCGTCTCCCGCTCGCGCGGCCGGGAGCCCTACCGGCGCGTGCGGCTCTACCCCGACCAGGTGCGCGCCTGGCGGTAGGGCCCGCGCCGGGCGGCCGGCGGGCCCTGGGTCCGTGGCTGACCGCTAGACTTCGCGGCGATGAACGAGAGGGCGCAGAGACAGGGCGGCAGCGGCCGGTTCATCACGCTCGAAGGCCCTGACGGTGCCGGCAAGAGCATCCACGCCGAGCGGCTGGCGGCGGCACTGCGTGCTCGCGGCCTGACCGTGACGCTCGTCCGCGAACCAGGCGGCACGGCGCTGGGCGAGGCGGTCCGGCGGATCCTCCTCGACCGTGGCCTCGTCCATGCCCCCGCCGCCGACGCGCTGCTCTTCAACGCGGCCCGGGCGCAGCTCGTGGCCGAGGTCGTGCGACCGGCGCTCGCCCGGGGGGAGGTCGTCGTGTGCGACCGCTACGCGGACTCGACCCTTGCCTACCAGGGCCACGGCAGCGGCATGGACCTCGAGGCGCTGCGGGTCGTGGCCGCCGTGTCCACGGGTGGGCTGGTCCCCGACCGCACCATCCTGCTGGACCTGCCGGTCGAGGTGGGACTGGAGCGGCGGCGGCGCGGTCCGGCCGCCGAGCAGACGCGCTTCGAGGACGACGCCCGCCATGACCGCGCCTTCCACGATCGGGTTCGGGCCGGATTCCTTGCCCTCGCCGAGGCCGAGCCGGCGCGCTGGCGCGTCGTCGACGCGGCGGCCGCCGAGGAGCGCGTGGCGGCCGACGTGCTGGTCGCGGTCGGCGACCTGCTGCCGACCAGCGTCGCGGAGGTCGGCGTCTAGCTCCGCCCGGAGATCGTGCCGGGGGCGGTGGCCTTGGCGGCGCTCAGCGCCTCCCCAGCGGCGGTCAGCAGCTCCTCCGCGTTCGCCCCGTCGTCGGGGAAGCGGACGACGCCCGCGCTGAGCGTGATGGATCCGGCGCCGTTGGCCAGGTCGAGGTGCGCCACGGCATCCACGACGCGCTGCGCCACGGCACGGCCGGCCGAGCCCGGGGCGAGGACGACGAACTCGTCGCCGCCGTAGCGGGCCACGGTGTCCACGAGGCGGACCGAGTCGGCCAGGGTGGCCGCCACGCGGCGCAGGATGTCGTCGCCCACGTCGGCGCCGAGGCCGGCGCTGATGGCGGCCAGGCCGTCGATGTCGAAGAGGGCCACGCTGACCGGGCTGCCCTGGCGTCCGGCGCGGGCCAGCTCGAGCTCGAGCATGCGGTCGAACGTGCGCCGGTTGGCCAGGCCGGTGAGGGGGTCGGTGTGGGCCACGCGGTCGTACCAGTCGGAACGTTCGACGAGCGCCTGCTCCAGGCGCGCACTCCGCACCGCGGCCGCGGCCAGGTCCCCGATCGCGTCGAGGTCCGCCAGCGTCGCGGCCGGATCGTCGGGCATGGTCGGCAGGCCGGCCACGAGCAGGCCCTGCACCTCCTGGCTGCCCGTCGCGTCCTCGGTGACGAGGGGCACGATGCCCATGGCCAGGATGCCGCCCGAGCGGCCGGCCAGGGCAGAGGTCATGTCGGCCGTGATGGCGACGATCTCGCTGTGCCGTCCGCGCACGGCCCGCGCGGCAGGGTCGCCGTCCGCGCCCGAGCCGACGGTGAGCGGCTCCGAGGGTGGCATCGCGTGCTCGCCGAGGCCGGCGCTGCCGGCGGCGACGAGGATGCCGCTGTCGCCGTCGAAGAGGTAGACGACCGCGCTCGTGGCCCCGGTCATCGCGCACGCCCCGGCCGCGAGGCCGTCGAGCTGGTCGTCGAGGACGCCGCCGCGCGCGATGAGTCGCGCACCGGCCGCGAGGGCCGCCTCGCGTCCTCCAGGCTGGTTCGTCACGGTCCCCGGTACCTCCGTCGAACGCCGGCGCCTCGTTCGTGGCGGGGCGCCCGGGGCCATCATACCCGTGCCGACCGGCGTGACGCCGTCGCTATACTCGGCCCGTCGTCACTTCCGCAGTGCGGGGCAGGCGTTGAAGCTCGTCGTCGCGATCGTCCACAACGAGGATGCCGGCGCCCTCGTGTCCGCGCTCCTCGACAAGGACCATCGCACGACGCGCCTCCACTCCTCGGGCGGGTTCCTGCGCCAGTCGAACGCCACGGTCCTGGTCGGGTGCGATGACGACCAGGTGGACGGCGTGCTGGCGATCGTGCGCGCCAACTGCGTCTCGCGGACGCAGGTCGTCAACCCCATGCCGCCGATCATGGAGCCGGGCGAGTTCTACATGCCCTATCCGGTCGAGGTCGAGCTCGGGGGCGCCACCGTCTTCGTCCTGCCCGTCGACCGCTTCGAGCGGTTGTAGGCGTCAGTCGGGCTCCTTGCACGTCGAGCCTCCGGCCGCCCCGGCGGACCCGCCGGGGCGCTGGCGAGCGCTGGCGGTCATCGGCACGGGCATGCTGCTCGCGTTCTCGCCCTGGTTCAGCGCCGCGGCGGTGGCGCCGCTGCTCGCCGCCGACTGGCACACGAGCGGGCTCGAGCTGACGTTCCTCGCCGTGGCCGTCCAGATCGGGTTCGCCGTGGGCGCTCTGGTGCTCGCCGCGACGGGGGCGACGGACGTGCTGCCCGGCCCGCTCGTGTTCTGCGCCGGCGCCGCCTGGGCTGCCGGAGCCAACCTGCTCTTCGCGCTCGTCCCCGGCGATGCCGCGAGCGCCCTGCCGTTCCGCGCCCTGACCGGCCTGGGCATGGCGGCGGTCTACCCCGTCGGGGTGAAGATGATCGCCGGCTGGTTCCGCGTCCGGCGCGGACTGGCCATCGGCGTCATGACCGGGGCCATCACGGTGGGCTCGGCGCTGCCGCACCTGTTCCGCGCCGTCGGGGCGCTGGCCGGCACCGACTGGCGGGCCGTCGTCGCCTTCGCCAGCGCCGCCGGGCTCCTGGGCGGCCTCATCGTCCTGCTCGGAGCGCGTTCCGGCCCGCTCGAGACGTCGGCGCCGCGGTTCAGCCTGTCGGTCGCGGCGGCGGCCTGGCGGGAGCCCGCCGTGCGCTACGCGAACCTCGGCTACCTCGGGCACATGTGGGAGCTGTACGCGATGTGGACGTGGGTCCCGCTCTTCCTGGCCGCCAGCCTGGCCGCTGCTGGAGTTCCCGGGGCGGCCACCGCCGGCCTGGCCACGTTCGCCGTGGTGGGCATCGGCGGGGTCGGCTGCGTGCTCGCCGGCCTCTTGGCCGACCGCCTCGGTCGAACGACGCTGACCATCGCCGCGATGGCCGCCAGCGGGAGCTGCGCGCTGGCCATCGGCTTCCTCTTCGGGGCCAGCCCGATCATCGTCGTCGCCCTGGCGGCCGTATGGGGGCTCACGATCGTGGCCGACTCGGCACAGTTCTCGACGGCCATCTCCGAGCTGGCCCCGGCCGGCACCGCCGGCTCCGCCCTCTCGCTTCAGGTCGCGCTGGGGTTCATCCTGACCGGCGTGACGATCACCGGAGTGGGGCTGATGGACCCGCTGGACGGGACGGGCTGGCGCATCGCCTTCGGCCTGCTCGCGCTCGGCCCGCTGGTGGGGATCTGGGCCATGTGGCGGCTGCGGCGTCTGCCGGAGGCGGTGCGCATGGCGAACGGCCACCGGTGAGCCGCCGGCGCGGCGGAGACGAGCATGGGCTAGCCTGAGCCGATGAGCGATTGGCTGGACCGTCTCGAGCGCGACGCGCCGAATCTCGTCGGCTCGTTCCGCGCGCTCGATGACGGCCGGTTCATCGCCCTCCGGCGCGAGGTCCGGCGGCTCGCCGGCGCGGGCAGCGCCGTCCGCCTGGCCCGCGAACATGCGGCGGTCGTGGCGCATCTCGACGGCTTGATCGCGGCGGCCTCGCCGGAGGTCCTCGCGGCGCCCGGTGGCGAGGAGGACTGGAACGTGGCCCAGGCGCTCGGCCATGCCACCGCCGCGCGGCAGGGGCTTGTGCTGGCGGCCCAGATGGCGGCCCTGGGGCGCTGGCCGGCCGAGGCGCCGACCGTCGTGCCGGGCGTCCCCGGCCCGCCCGACGCCGACTCCGACGCGCTGCGCGAGCGGCTCGCGAAGAGCCAGCGGTTCATCGAGCGCGCCGCCGAGCGGATCGCCGGCCACGAGCTGGAGCCCTGCCCGCTCGACCACCCGCTCGTGGGGCGGCTGCGCTGCGGGGAGTGGCTCCTCTTCGCCGGCGTCCACGACCTCATGCACGTCGAGCAACTGGAGCGGCTGGTCCGGCCAGTCGGGGCGGCTCCGTCGTGAGCCCGATCCGCCCCGACCTCGTCGAGTGCTGGGTCTTCCGCGTGCCGGCGCCCGGCGCCGAGCCGGAGTTCCTGCTCATCCGCCGCGCCCCCGGCCGCATCTTCACGGGCCTCTGGCAGTGCGTCACGGGCGGCCTGCACGACGGCGAGCGCGTGCCGCTCGCGGCCCTGCGGGAGGTGGCCGAGGAGACCGGCCTGGGGCCGGACGACATCGAGGCCTGCTACGACCTCGACCAGGTCAGCGCCTTCTACGACGAGGGCCCCGATGCGATCGTCCAGGCCGCGATCTACGCCCTGCGCGTGCGAGCGGGTGCCGAAGCAGTCCTCTCGCACGAGCACGATGCCTTCCGCTGGGCGTCGAGCGAGGAGGCGGTCCGGCTGGCGATCTGGCCGAGCTACCGGGAGTCGATGGAGCGGGTCCGCCGCTGCCTCCTGCAGCCTGAGACCGCGCGGTGGTTCGAGCTGGACCGCGACGGCCGCCGGCTGGCGCGCTGAGGGCCGATATACTCGCTTGGTGACGACCGAAGCCGCCGCTGGGACCATGCCGGGACCGCGCAGCCGACGGCCGTCGAAGGTGGACTCGCTCCGCCCGACCTACGGCTTCGACGACGTCTCCCTCGCCCCAGGCACGTCCACGGTCGAGCCGGCCGACGTCGACCTGGGCGTCGAGGTCGCGGGTATCGGGCTCGAGATCCCCATCCTCGCCTCGGCCATGGACGCCGTGGTGGATGCGCGTTTCGCCGGGGAGCTGGCGCGGCTCGGTGGCCTGGCCGTCCTGAACCTCGAGGGCGTGCAGGCCCGGTACGACGACCCCGACGCCGTCCTCGAGCGCATCGCGACGGCGCCGGACGGCGAGGTCCAGGCTCTCCTTGCCGAGGCGTACGCGGCGCCCATCCGCGAGGAGCTGGTGGCTCGCCGCATCGCGGAGATCCACGCCGCCGGATCGCGGGCGGCCATCGCCGCGACCCCCGCCGCGGCCCGCCGCTGGGGCCCGTTCTGCGCCGAGCAGGGCGCCGACCTCTTCCTCGTCCAGAGCCAGGTCAGCTCCGCGCGACACCTCGCCTCCGGCTACGACCCGCTGGAGCTCGACGAGTTCACCCGCTTCATCCCCATCCCCGTGGCCGTGGGCAACACGACGAACTTCGAGGCGGCCTACCAGCTGATGCACCAGGGCATCGCGGCCATCTTCGTCGGCGTGGGCCCGGGCGCCGCGTGCACGACGCGCGACGTGCTGGGCATCGGCGTGCCGCAGGTGACGGCCATCAGCGACGTGGCCGCCGCCAGGGACACGTACCACGACGAGACCGGCCGTTACGTGCCGGTGGTGGCCGACGGCGGCATGCGTCGCGGCGGCGACCTGGCCAAGGCCATCGCCGCCGGCGCGGACCTGCTCATGCTCGGCTCGCCGCTCGCGCGCGCCGAGGAGGCGCCCGGTCGAGGCACGAACTGGGGCATGGCCGCGCCCTCGCCGACCCTGCCGCGTGGCACGCGCATCAAGGTCGGCACGGTGGGCCCGCTGGAGCGGATCCTCTTCGGGCCGGCGCGCGTGACCGACGGCTCGGAGAACCTCGTCGGTGCCCTGCGCCAGTCGATGGCCGCGCTCGGGGCGCGCACGATCCGCGAGATGCAGGGGGTCGAGATGGTCTATGCCCCGGCGATCGCCGTCGAGGGCAAGTCCTGGCAGCGAGGGCGGTAGTCGACCGGCGGGTCGCGGGGAAGCCGACAGAGAAGGGCGGGCCCTCCTCGGACCCGCTCTTCTCGGGGACGCGATCGGCCGTCAGGCGTGGACCGGGACCGTCGCCTCGCAGAGCGCCTTGAAGTTCTCGTTGGAGTGGCGGATATCTCGCTCGATGGAGCCGGAGAGGAGCTTCTCCGCCACGCCGGCGAACAGGCCGCCCGGCAGCTGGTAGTCGATGGTCATCGTTTGGTCCGTCCCCCCGCCGGATTCAGCGAGCTCGATGGTGATCTTCGCGTGGCCGCCGCCGGGAAGCTCCATCTCCTGCTCGATCAAGCGTGGCCTGTCGACCTTCGTCGTGAGATTGGTTCCGGTCAGGCGTCGGCCCATGACCCTGGAGACGCTCGTGTACTTCGCCCCGACCCAGTCGATCCGATCGGGGCAGTCCTGGACCTCGATCGTGTTCGCATCGTATTCCGGCATGCGCCGAGCGTCGGCGCCCAGGTCCCAGACGTGATCGATCGGGGCGTTGATGTGGAAGCTCTCGCGCAGATGTCCCATGCACTCTTCCTCCGGCGCGACATGAGCGGGAGACGGCCGGGCGGGCAGAGGCTCATGTCAGCGCGCTGCGTCACAGCATTCGGCCCGCTCGCGCCGTTGTCGCGCGTGGGACGCCAACGGGTCACCCAGCCGATCTTCGGCTGCCATGTTGGGCGGACGGCTGTCCCGTTGTCATGGGGCAGGGGTCCCGATCGTGGCTGGGATGTCGAGCTGACCGCGGCGGAGGGAGTGTCCGACCGGCTTCAAGCGGGATCCGCCCTCGGCGCCGGGAACTCGCGCGGCAGGTCGGGCACGACGAGCTGGTGCAGGCGCTCGGGACGGTCGAGGCCGCGGAGCCGGAACTCCCCGAGGGCGACGAGGTCGGCGTCGATGGGCAGGTCGTCGCCGAGCGCCAGGCGGGCGCTCTCGGAGAGGACGACCTGGCCGCCGTGTCCGGCCGACCCGACCCGTGCCGCGCGGTGCACCTCGGCGCCCACGTAGCCCTCATCGCTCAGCTCCGGCTCGCCCGCGTGCAGTCCGATACGCAGGCGCACGCGCTCGTCGCCGGCCCAGGCTCGGGCGGAGAGGCCGCGCTGGATGGCGAGCGATGCATGGACGGCCGCGTCCGCCTCGGTGAAGACGGCGAGGTACTCGTCGGCGCGCGCGTCGACTTCGACGCCACCGGCCCGCCGCACCAGCCCGGCCACGAGGCGGCGCACCTCGAGGAGCGTGTCGGGCCACCGCTCGCCCAGGCGCTCGGCGAGCCCCGTCGAGCCCTCGATGTCGGCGAAGAGGAGGGTCACCTGGCCGCGCGGCAGGCGTCGGGCATCGGCGACCTGCGCCCGCAGGCTCGACTCGAGCCGATCGCGCTCCACGGCCATCCCCAGTGCGGCCGCTGCGGCGCCGATCAGCCGTGGCTCGTCGAGCAGCGCTGCATCGTGGAGGATCGCGGCGAGCGGCCGGCCGCGGTGCTCGAGCGGCGTCACCGCGCGGTTCGACTCCGGCTCGGGGAGGGCCACGGCTCGCCCATCACGATCGAGATAGGCGCTCGCGGAATCCGACCACAGGGCGACCGACAGGGTCGGGTCGCGAAGAGCAGCCCTGAGCGCCGTTTCCATCTGCTCGCGGCTCTGCGGGCGGCCGAACTCCACGACCAGATCGGCGACCTGCGTGCGGTCCATCCGGGCCCGCAGGAAGGCGACCAGCAGCGCCAAGGGCACGACGATCCCGAACAGGAACGAGATGCGCGAGATGAGTGCCGCGCCAGCGGGATCGGAAACGGTCAGCGCTCGCGTCGCCACGCCAGCGGCCTCCAGGATCCCTGCGAAGATGACCGGCGCGAGCATCCGGCGGGCCGCGGGCATGGCGAGCAGCCAGCGCCGAACGAGCAGAAGGACCACCACCGTGCCGAGCACGCCGCTCGTGAGCAACACGAGGGCGGTCGTGACACCCCCGGGTGTGGCGACGATCCGGAACGGGTTTGGTGGGCAGCCCAGGCAGTAGGGATCGGAGCTCGTGTCGACGGTAACGAGCTGCAGCGCCGCCACGACCACGTACACGGCGACGATGACGCGCACGACGGCGCGTTCCAGGCCCGGTCCCAGCCGTCCGACCGGATATGCCAGCAGCAGGTAGGCGAGGATCACCTCGTTGAGACCGAGCTGCATCCGCGCCAGCACGGTGACGATGTCGAGGGGGACGTTGCGTGCCATCGCTACGAGGATGCCGGCGCCGACGCCCATCATCAGGCGGCCGGTATGGTTCTCCGGTCGCCGGCGCCAGGCGACCCCCCCGGCCGCGAAGTAGGCGATGGCGATGGCGCTGAACTCGAGGGGCGCCACGACCGAGGCGTGCCTGCCCGTCGCCCCGATCCAGCCGAGGAGCAGCGCGGCCGCGCTGCCGGCCGCGGCCCACGCGATCGCCGGGGATACACGACGGAGCGTCATGGGCGCATCGTGCGCGCTCGCCCCGCCGTGCGTCCAGACGGTGTACTTGTTCATGACGTCCGATACCCATCGGCCGGGACCGCGGCCGGCCCGCCCATGACATACGCCACTCGCGGAAGCCGTAGCCGGGGCGACGTGTCGTCCGGGCGGCTGGCCCATGACCAACGCCATGGTGCGTACGCAACCGTCACGCGTCCGGGCGCACCGGCCTCCGATCGCACCGGCTACCGCTGCAGGCATTCGCGCAAGTCAGTGGCAACGCAGCTGGGGCGGGACCCGGCCGGAGCGGAGCGCCTCGGCTAGACTGGACGGAAACGTCGCCCCGACGCGAGCGAGGAGGTCATCGGCCCTGGCGGACCACGAGCGGCCGCTGCGCCCGAAGCGCGGCACCACGGTCCACGGCGCGCCGGCCAACGCCGGCCATCGCGTTCTCGCGCCGGACGACGCCGAGGTCGAGGCCTACCTCGAGGTGGCGCTCGACGCGCCGCCGCCCGAGCGCTCGGCACAGGACCGCCCTGGGGCCGGCGCCCCCGGCTCGCCCCAGGTCATCGAGCCGGACACCGTCATCGTCCTCGACTTCGGCAGCCAGTTCGCCCAGCTGATCGCCCGCCGCGTGCGCGAGCTGCACGTCTACTCGGAGCTGCTCCCGCACGACACGCCCTGGGCCGAGATCGAGCGCCGCCGCCCGACGGCGATCATCCTCTCCGGGGGGCCTTCCTCGGTCTACGACGACGATGCGCCCCGGCCCGACCCGGGCATCTGGAGCGGCCGCATCCCGGTCCTCGGCATCTGCTACGGGGCGCAGCTGATGGCCCGCGAGCTGGGTGGCGACGTGCTCCCCGTCGCTCGCCGCGAGTACGGCCCCGCCACGGTCACGATCACGGCGGACGACAGCCTCTTCACCGGCCTGGAGCGCCAGCAGCCGGTCTGGATGAGCCATGGCGACTCGATCACGCGCCTTCCGGCAGGCTTCCGCGCCACGGCCCAGACCGATTCGACGCCTTACGCCGGCCTGGTCGACCCGGAGCGCGGCCTCTACGGCATCCAGTTCCACCCCGAGGTCGCGCACACGCCGTGCGGCCGCGACGTGCTGCGCAACTTCGTACTGGGCATCGCCGGCGCCCGGGCCACGTGGACACCGGCCAGCTTCATCGAGTCCACGGTGGCCGCGATCAAGGCCCGCGTGGAGGCGCACGCGCGCGGGACCGGATCGGACGGCAAGGTCATCTGCGCCCTCTCGGGCGGCGTGGATTCGGCGGTCGCGGCGGCGCTCGTGCATCGGGCGGTGGGGGACCGGCTCACGTGTATCTACGTCGATCACGGCCTCATGCGCAAGCGGGAGTCGGAGCTGCTCCGGGTGACCTTCGAGCAGAACCTCGGCATGCGCCTGGTCATGGTCGACGCTCGCCAGCGTTTCCTGGCCCGACTGGCCGGCGTGGAGGACCCCGAGGAGAAACGGCGCATCATCGGCGACGCGTTCATCCGCGTCTTCGAGGAGGAGGCGGCGAGGATCGGCCGGATCGACTTCCTGACCCAGGGCACGCTCTATCCCGACGTCATCGAGTCGACGGCGCCGGAGACGAAGGCGGCCCAGAAGATCAAGACGCACCACAACGTGGGGGGCCTGCCGGCCGACCTGCGCTTCCAGCTCATCGAGCCCCTGCGCTACCTGTTCAAGGACGAGGTGCGTGCGGTCGGGCTCGAGCTCGGGCTGCCCGAGGTCATGGTCAACCGCCAGCCGTTCCCCGGCCCGGGGCTGGCCATCCGCATCATCGGCGAGGTCACCGCCGAGCGGCTCGACACGCTGCGCGAGGCCGACTGGATCGTCATCGACGAGATCAAGGCAGCCGGGCTCTACCGCAGCGTCTGGCAGTCGTTCGCCATCCTCACCCCGGTGCGCAGCGTGGGCGTGATGGGCGACGGGCGGACCTATGCGAACGTCGTCGCCATCCGCGCCGTCACGTCCGAGGACGGCATGACCGCCGACTGGGCGAAGCTGCCCTACGACGTGCTGGGCAAGATCAGCTCGCGCATCGTCAACGAGGTCCCCGGCGTCAACCGCGTCGTCTACGACATCAGCTCCAAGCCGCCCGCGACGATCGAATGGGAGTGACCTTCGGAGGACTCGCGTACCGGCACGGGAGTCGCTAGAGTCCGCGCCATGAGCGAGGAGAAGCCCGCCGTCGCGGGCGACGAGACCGCACCCGAGCCGAGCGAGTCCTCGGTCGAGCCTGCCCATGACGCCCTGGCCGTCGATGAGGCCTTCGCGCCGACGCTCGACCCCGAGGTCCTCACCTTCGGCGAGACGAAACCGCAGGCGCTCGTCTGCGGTTGGTGCAACCAGCCGCTGCCGGGTCCGGACCTCGAGCGGTGCCCGCACTGCGACGCGAACCTCAAGCCGGCCGATGACTCGATCGTGGTGCCGGGCGTCACCACGCTCTCCGAGGAGGCCGCGCACCTGCTCGAGCTGGCCGAGGTGAAGCGCCAGCGCGAGGCCGCCCGACGGGGCGAGACGATGCTGGCCTCACCGCGCTCCGGTCCGCCGGTGGCCCCGGTCCCGGCGCCCGCCGCGGCGGAGATCGAAGCCGCCCTCCGCCCGCCCGACGACGAGGTGCGGCGCGTCATGCGCGAGCTGGAGCTCGAGGCGCGCCGCGCCGCCGCGACCAGGGAGCCGCCGCTCCCCGAGGAAGAAGTCGAGGTCGAGGCCCGCCAGGAGCCAGAGCCCCCCGCCTGAGCGCCTAGACTGGGCCGATGGCCGTCCGTCTCCCCGTGCCGGGTCCCTCGTTCCTGCGCGAGCGCACGATCCGCCTCCACGCGGGCCCGAGCGACCCCGGCGATCCGGTCGCCATCGGCATGGGCCGTCCCAGCGAGACTGACGACGGCTGGTGGATGACCCATCTGTGGGCGTTCGACGACGCCGGCATCATCGACACCTCCCGCGTCGCGCCACGTGCCGGGCCACCCCCGGCGCCGCCGCTCACGGTCATGGGACCCGTCTTCGCCGGCGCCCTCGCAGGGCTGATCGGCGAGGAACATGGCCGCCAGCTGGTGCGCCTGAAGCTCCATCCGGCAGCGGACGAGACACAGCCCTGGGAGCGGCCGCTCATCGTCCAGCTGGCCATCCGCTGGGACCCCGTCCGGGCGGCCACGATGCGTCCGAACGCGCTGGCCACCGAGGCGCTCGAGGCCTTTGCGCGGGCGATCCAGGCGGCGGGCCGTCCCGGGTGAGCGTCGCTCGCATGGTCGGCGCCGCGCTGTCGGTGGTGGTCGCCGAGCCGTCCCTCTGGCTGCTCGGGAGCGCCGGCTTCCTGGTGCGCGGCGGCCTCGTGCTCCTCGCCCTGCCCATCGTGACGTTGCCCAGCCCCGTCGGCATCACTACGCTGCTCGGCCCGGCCGTCGTGAACACCGGCCGCCTCGAAGGGCCGTTGCTCGCGGCCGTCGCGGCCGGACTCGTCCTCGTCGCCGGGCTCTGCCTGGCCGGCCTCTTCGCCGCCGCGTGGATCGACGCCGCCCTCTTCGAGCGCTTCGTCGCGGACCCCGAGACGGCCGAACTCCGCGCCGGCCGCCGACTCCCCCAGGGGTGGCGCCGCCCGATCGTGGCCCTCGTCGGCGTCGAACTCGTGGCCCTCCTGCCGGCCATGGCGGCCGCGGCCGTCTCGCTCGGCCGCATCGTCCAGGTCGTGCGCGAGGAGATCCTTCTGCCAGGCGACCTCGCCGTGCCGCTCCCCCTGCGCGCGGCGGCCGGCGCCGCGTGGCCGCTCACGCTGCTCGTCGCCGCACTCGTCCTGGCCGAGGCCCTCAACGGGGTGCTGTCGCGGCGCGTCCTGCTGCGCGGCGTGGAGGGGGCAGAGCCCGGGCGGCCGCTCGGTCGCCGGCTCCTCGGCGCCGTGGCCACCGCCGCCACGGGCTGGCTGCTGGCCGTGGTCGTCCTCGCCCCCGCCATGATCGCGGTGTTCATCGCCTGGGCCGGCGCGCGAGACGCGTACCTGACCGGCGCCGTCATCGACTTCGAGCGTGTTGCCGCGACGGTCGGCGCCATCGGTGCCACGCTGCTCTTCGTCGCGGTCTGGACGGGCACGCTGCTGCTCGGTGGTGTCGTATCCGCCTTCCGGGCGGCGCTCTGGAGCGGAAGCGCGCTCACCGCCCGGGGGGACTGGACGACGGGCGGAGACTAGGGGCATGGACGCCACGCAGACGACGTGCCCGGCCTGCGGCGCGCCGGTGCTCGAAGATCGCCTCACCTGCCAGGAATGCGGCACCGTCATCGCCGCCGTGACCGGCGCCGTGCATCCCCACCCACCGCCGGCCGCCACGCCCGGGCTGTTCGATGAGCCGGCCCTCCCGCCGCCGACCGCCCCGCCGGTCCACGAGGCAGCTCCGATCGCTCCGCCCCACCCGACGACGCGACCGGAGCTCGGCCCGAACTCGTGGTACTCGACGCGGGCCGCCTCCGAGGCGCTCCCCTCCGGCGCCGCCCCGGCCGCGCCGCCCGCCGCGGGTCGGGCCGGCCTCCTCAGTGATCTGCCCCTGCAGGTACCGGCCACGCTCGGCGGCCGGATGGCCGTCCTCGGGCTGGCGCTCGCCGCCATCGCGTTCGTGCTGCCCTGGACGCCGCTCGCGGGCTTCAGCTGGTTCGATGCCTGGGGCCTTGCCCGGTTCAGCACGATCGTCGCCTTCGTGGCGACCCTTGCCCTCTTCGTCCTTGCCATCGAGCCCGTTCCCATCGCCACCCGCGTGCGCACGGGCTGGCTGCCCGCCCTGTGGGGCGCCTTCGCAGGCGGCCTCTTCTGGTCGCACGTCGACGGCCTCGCCTATGTCGGCCTGGGAGTCTGGCTGTTCCTCCTCGGCGGTGCCCTGGCCCTGGTCGGCGGCCTGCTCGTCCTCGGCCGGCGGGAACCGGCGCCGCCCGCCGCCTGACGCCCGGGTCAGCGGCGCGCCGGCGGCGGCGTCAGGACCCTCTGCTACACTCGCGCCGCTCCGCGGACGGCCGCGGACGACGTCCTCGGAGGCCATCAGCCACACGTCATGCAGGGCATCCTCGACACGATCGCCGAATTCTTCCAGGGGCTCCTGGAGGACCCGACCGTCCAGCTCGGCTTTCAGCTCATCGGCATCTACATCGTGCTGTTGTGGCTGGCCACCGCCTTCTGGGCCTACCGCGACATGACGCACCGGACGGCCAACCCGGTCCTGCCCTACCTTGCCGCGGCGTGGATCATCGTCTTCACGCCGGTCTTCTTCGCGTTCTCCGCCGTCCTCTATCGGATCGTGCGCCCGAAGGAGACGCTCGCCGAGGCCAACGAGCGGGCGCTGGCCGAGGAGGCCATGCTCGTCGAGGTCGAGGCCCAGGCCCACTGCGCCAGCTGCCACCGACGCGTCGAGCGAGACTGGATCATCTGTCCGTCCTGCCGCAATCGGCTGCGCCGCGTCTGCCCCAACTGCGCCAAGCTCGTCGAACTCGATTGGACGCTCTGCGCCTGGTGCGGCAAGGACTTCGAGCGGCCCGAGCTGTTGCGTGAGGCTCCGCGCAGCCGGGTCATGGCCCGGCCCCTGGGTGGGGTTTCGGCTACCCTCGACCCGACCACGATCACGCCCCTTGGGCGGGTGGCGGCCGAGGCCGTCGAGCCTGCGCAGGCGAAGCCGGCCCCGAAACCCCGGACCGCCTCCGGGCCGCGGTGACGGAGCCCGATCCCAGCCCGTCCGAGGTTCCCGGCGGCCGCACCTTCAGCCTCGAGGGGCGCCCGGCTCCCGGCCTCTACGTCCTGGCCTGGCTCCTCTCCTTCGCCGGCGGCGCCCTCGTCCTGATCGGCATCCAGGCCAATCCGGATGCTCGCGGGGCGCTGGTCCTGCTGGGCCTGATCGCCCTGGCGCTGGGGCTGTCGAGCGGCTCCGGCTACCAGGTGCTGGCGCGCGCCGCCGGGCGCCCGCCCGAGGCGTATCGCGGACCGGCGCCAGCGCTCGCCTTCGGCGTGGCGGTCACCATCGGCACGGCCGGCGGGCTGCTACTGGGGCTGGTGGGCCTGTTCGACCCGGACGGGGCAGCGGGCTTCCTCGTCGGGCTCCTGGTCGTCGGCGCCGGGTACCTCGTCACGGTCGTCTTCCTCGTGGTGCGCACGGGCGCCCTGCGCTGGTCCGAGATGGGCTGGCCGTCCGGGCCGGGCCGCATCGCGCGGATCGCCTGGGATGCCGTCTTCGGCGTGGCGGTGACCGTCCCCGTGGTCATCCCCGTCCTCGTCCTCGCCGGGGTCCTGGCGACCATCCTCGGCGTGGAGCCGACGGAGCGGATCCCGACGGTCGCGACGCGCTTCGAGGCATTGCTCGTGGTCCTCGCCGTGGCGGTCGTGGCGCCGCTGGGGGAGGAACTCTTCTTCCGGGGGTTCGCGCAGACGGCCTGGCAGCGGGACATCGGGCCGCGGCGGGCGCTCGTGCGCAGCGCGATCTTCTTCGCGCTCGTCCACGTCCTCAACGTCAGCGGCGTCACGTTCGGTCAGGCGGCCGGCGCGGCCGTCCTGCAGTTCGCGGTCATCCTGCCCATCGGCATCGTCCTCGGCTGGGCCTTCCAGCGCCACGGCATCGCCGCGTCGATCGCGGGGCACGTCGGCTACAACGGCGCGCTGCTCCTGCTGGCCATCGCCACGCGGCAGGTCGCCGTCCAGGGTGCCTAGAGCCGTGTTCCCGGAAGCGACCGCTTGACGCGGTAAATCGCCCGGTCGGCGCGGGGGGCCCTGGCGTACGGCCCTGGCGGGCCCCCCAGGCCGGGAACCATGTCTCCCCGGCATGGCTATCGCGCCAGCAGACCGGGGACGGCCCCGGCGTGCCCTCGCTGGCCCCGAACCATGCCTCATGAGCATCGCTCCGCCGGCGAACACATAGAGCGGAGCCATGCGGCCGGACGCGAGGCCAGATCCATGCCATCAAGGGGTTCACGGTCCACCGGCGAACGGTACCGAGGCGTCACTATGGCGCGCGAAGCGGCCGGTGAGTCCGTGGTGAGCGGGGGCGCCTACGATGCCCTGGCTCTCGGGTCCGGACGGCGGGGGAATCGGCGGGCTCCGTCGTTCGGGCCCGGGGCGCCTGCTCGGCGTCTGTGGCCAAGGGGGGTGCGCGAGGGTCCGTGGAGCCGCTGGGTTCGCTCGATGCATGCCGACGAAGTCGCCTCATGCGGCGAATCACCGCCACGGCCCGCCGCCGCCAGGAGGCCGCGACCATGGCCGAGCCCATCCTCATCGTCGACGGGCGGGCCCGCCGTCCGCGGACCATCCGGGAGATGCCCCCCGAGGATCGACCCCGCGAACGCCTGGAGGCGCGCGGGCCCGCCGGGCTCTCGAACGCCGAGCTGATCGCTCTCGTCTGGGGCACGGGCGCGCCGGGCGTCAGCGCCCTCGACCTGGCGACGGAGGCGCTCGCCGTTCACGGCGGGCTGGCCGGTCTCGCCGCCGCGAGTCGCGTGGAGCTGGAGGCGATCCCCGGCATCGGGGCTGCCCGCGCCGCCCGGCTGGCGGCGGCCTTCGAACTTGGGCGCCGCCTCCTTGCCGACTGGCCCGCGGGGCGCTTCGCCATCCGCGGCCCGCGCGACCTGGCCGACCGGCTCGTGCTGCAGATGGGCCGTCTCGAACGTGAGGAGCTGCGCGTCGTCCTGCTCAACACGAAGAACGTCGTGCTCGCGGTCGAGACGGTCTACCGGGGCAACGTCTCGACCTCGTTGGTGCGGGTCGGCGAGCTGTTCCGCGACGCGGTCCGGCAGCATGCGGCCGGGCTCATCCTCGTGCACAACCACCCCTCCGGCGACCCGACACCGAGCCCCGATGACCTGCACCTCACGGCCGAGACGGTCGCCGCCGGCCGCCTGCTCGACGTGCCCGTGCTCGACCACCTCGTCATCGGCCACGACGCGTACGTCTCGATGCGGGATCGAGGTGTCGCCTTCGACCGATCAGCCCCGCGCGCGGCGCCGTCGCCGGCGGCGTGACCTGGTGGCGCCGGGCTCGTCAGGGAACGCCGCTCGGGCCCCGGTCGGTCCGGATGGGGTGGACGGGTATACTGCTCCGGCTTCCAGCGACCGTTTCGCGTGCGTCCGGCCAGCACCGCCCCGCGCGCTCGCTCCCACCCACCGCCGCAGCCCGCGACCCTCGAAGGAACCGCCCCGCATCATGTTCGACGCCCTGTTCGGCCTCTTCTCACGCGACATCGGGATCGACCTGGGAACGGCCAACACGCTCGTCCACGTGCGTGACCGGGGGATCGTCATCAGCGAGCCGAGCGTGGTGGCCATCGAGGCGCGCACGAAGCGGGTCCTTGCCATCGGCGCCGAGGCGAAGCGCATGGTGGGTCGCACGCCGGCCAACATCATCGCCGTGCGTCCGCTGCGAGACGGGGTCATCAGCGACTTCGACGTGACCGAGCAGATGATCAAGTACTTCGTGCACAAGGTGCACGACCGGGTCGGGCTCATCCCCCGGCCGCGCATGCTGCTGGGCATCCCGTCCGGCGTGACCGAGGTCGAGAAGCGGGCGGTGCGCGACGCCGCCCTCAACGCCGGCGCCCGCTGGGCCCGACTGATCGAGGAGCCCATGGCCGCCGCCATCGGGGCCGGCCTGCCCGTCGGCGAGCCCTCGGGCTCGCTCATCGTGGACATCGGCGGGGGCACGACCGAGGTCGCCGTCATCAGCCTCGGCGGCATCGTCGTCTCGCGCAGCATCCGCATCGGCGGCGACGAGATGGACCAGGACATCGTCGCCTACGCCCGGCGCGAGTACAACCTGCTGCTCGGCGAGCGCACTGCGGAGGACATCAAGATCGCGGTCGGCTCGGCCTACCCGGGCGAGTACGACGAGCAGCACGTGACGCTGCGTGGCCGCGACCTCCTCACCGGCCTGCCGCGTGCCGTGGAGATCGGCGCCGACCAGGTGCGCGAAGCCATCGAGGGATCGGTGCAACAGATCGTGGACACCATCAGGGACACCATCGAGGAGACGCCGCCCGAGCTGGTGGCCGACATCATGGACCAGGGCATCGTGCTGGCCGGCGGCGGCGCGCTGCTGCAGGGGCTGGACCGGCGCGTGGCCGAGGCGACGCAGATGCCCGTCCACGTTGCCGACGACCCGTTGACCTGCGTGGTTCGCGGCACCGGAAAGGTGCTCGAGGAGCTCGACACGATGGAGCGCACGCTCGTGGCCGAGACCTACTCCCGACCGCCGCGCTAGGGTCCGCCGAAGCGCCGCCGTACCAGGAGCCGTTGCCCGCCGGGAGTCCACGCCGATGTTCGCCACCCGCGCCAGCCGCCGTCGCGGCATCGCCTACGCCCTCCTCGTCGCGGCCTCGCTCATCCTGCTCGCGCTCAGCGGCACCGGGCTCATGGGCGAGCTGCGGGCCGGCGTCAGCTTCGCCCTGGCGCCCATCCAGTCCGCGCTGGCGGGGATGACGCGGAGCGCCACGTCCATCGTCTCCACCCTCGGCGAGATCGATCGGCTGCGCGGCGACAACCGCGACCTGCAGGCGGCGAACCTGGCGCTGGAGGCCGAGAACCGGCGCTTGCAGGGCCTGGTAACGACGAACCAGACCCTCACCGCGCTGATGCAGGTGCGGTCCACGCTGGACTACCGGACGGTGGCCGCGGAGGTCATCGGGCGGCAGGTCAGCCAGGCTGAGCGGGTCGTGTCGCTCTCGGTGGGCAGTGACCGAGGCGTGAGCGTCGGCGACGTCGTGCTGGCCGGCGGGGCGGCGCTCGTGGGGCGCGTCGTGGAGGTGGGCCCGAACTACAGCCGCGTGCTGCTCATCAGCGACACGCGCTCCACGGTCATCGGGCTCGTGGAGCCGTCGCGGACGACGGGCAATATCCAGGGCCAGCTGGGCGGCTCGCTGGTGATGAGCCAGATCCCGTCCACCGACGTGGTGAACGTGGGCGACGAGGTCGTGACGGCCGGGATCGACCTGGGCAACGGCATCCGCTCGCCCTTCCCCAAGGGGCTGCTCGTGGGCCGCGTCGTGGACGTCGAGCGAGATGCCACAGCCGTGGTGCAGACCGCCTTCGTCGAGGCTGCCGCGCCCCTCGAGAAGCTGGAGTACGTCCTCGTCATCACCGACTACGAGGGTGGCATCCCCATCGCGCCCTCCCCGTCGCCGGAAGCGAGCCTCGGGGCCGGTGCGTCGCCCTCCGCTTCGCCGACCGTCTCGCCCGGCGGCTCGCCGATCGACCTGCCTTCGCCGTCGCTGCAGCCGGCGCCGTAGCGCAGCCGGGCGCGCGGCAGGGCTGAGCCGGCCGAGCCTCAGCCGCGCCCCAGCGACGCGAAGCGCAATCCCGCCTCGCGCACCTGCTCGGCCACCACGATGTCGCGCGTGTCGTAGACGAGGTCGCCGGCCATGCTCCGGGCCAGCGCTCCCCAGTCGAGCTCGGCGTAGTCGCGCCACTCGGTGGCCACGAGCACCGCGTCGGCGCCCGCGATGGCCTCGGCGACGGAGTCGGCCGTCTCCAGCTCGGGGTCGGCACGAAGGGCCTTCTCGATCGCGCGAGGGTCGGTGCCCACGACGCGTGCCCCGGCCTCGCGCAGGTAGCGCGCCAGCGAGAGGGCGGGCGACTCGCGGACATCGTCCGTGTTCGCCTTGAAGGCGAGGCCGAGCAGCGCGATACGCCTGCCCGCCAGCGCTGCCAGGCCGCGCTCGCCGTCGAGCAGCTCCCCGAGCCGCCGCACGATCGCACGCTGGTGGACCTCGTTGGAGTGGCTCACCGCGTCGATGAGTGGCGTCGGCACGCCGCGCGCGGCGGTGACCAGCGATAGCGCCACGGCCTGCTCGGGCAGGCACGACCCGCCGTAGCCCGGCCCGGCGTTGAGGAACGCCCGCCCGATGCGGGTGTCCATGCCGATCCCCGCCGCGACCGTGTCCACGTCCGCCCCGACGACGTCGCAGATCCGCGCCAGCTCGTTGGCGTAGGCGACCTTGGCCGCCAGGAAGACGTTCGAAGCGAGCTTGATGAGGGCCACGGACCGGGCGTCGGCGATCATCGTCGGGGCGTGCAGCCCCTCGTAGAGCGCCAGCACCGCCTCCGCCGCGGCGTGGTCGCGCGGCTCCAGCCAGCCGGCGACGATCCGATTCGGGGTCTCGAAGTCGGCGATGGCCGAGCCTTCGCGCATGAACTCCGGGTTGGTGACGATGGCCGGCCGCTCCCCGGTGGCGGCCCACCCGGCGGCCAGCGCCAGCAGGCGAGCCGGCCCGTCCACGGGGAGCGTGGAGCGCACGACGATCGTGTGCTCCGGGCCGACGGCGTCGAGCAGCGCGCGCACGGCTGCCTCGACGTTGGCCGTGGAGAGCGGCCCGTCCCTGCCGGTCGGCGTGGAGACGGCGACGATCGAGACGCTTGCCTCGGGGGGCGGGCGCAGATCGGTCGTGAAGTCGAGCCGTCGCTGCCCGGCGTAGGCACGGATGGCGGCCTCGAGTCCCGGCTCGAAGACCGGGGGGATGCCGCCGCGCAGGCCCTCGATGCGGGCCGCGTCGATGTCGGCGACGGTCACCCGATGGCCGAGCTTGGCGAACCCGACGGCCGTGACCAGCCCGACGTGGCCGGCGCCGACGAGGAAGAGGTGCATCGGGGCTCCTGCTGGTTGGGGATCGGCCGGAATGGTACCCGGGCTAGGGGTTCGGGATGATCAGCCGCTGGCCCGGCTCGATGAGGTTCGGGTTGGCGATCCCGTTGGCCCGCACGATGGCCTCCACCGTCACCCCGTAGCGGTTCGCGATCTGGGTCAGGTTCTCCCCCCTGGCCACGGTGTGGAGCCGCGCTGTGGGGCTGGGGAAGGGGCTGAGCGACGGCGTGGGCGTGGCGGTGGGCGTGGCCGTCGGAAGGGGAGGCGGCGTCGGTGTCCGGGCCGGCGGCGGCAGGGTCGCGCCCGGCGGATCCGCGTCGGCGATGCCCGGGACGAGCATCGCGGCCCCCAAGCCGATGCCGGCGGCGAGGGCGAGCACGAGGAGGACGAGGGCACCCACCAGCCAGGGCGAGGAACCCCGACGGACCTGTGGCGAGGCGGGCTCGGCGATGAGGGCGGGCTCGGCCGGGGGCCAGGGACTCAGTCCGCTGGCGACGTCGGCGGGCGGCGGGGGCGTCGCGGGCAGGCGGGTCCGGCGCTTGCGCTTCCGCTTCGGCTGCGAGGACGGCTCGGACGCAGGCCGGTCCGGCGCCTGGTCCTCGCCCTGCTGCTCGTCGTCGGCCACCTGCTCCTCCCCGTGCGCGGCGTCGCCGCTCGCCGGCAATCGTGCCACACGCTGCGCCACCGGGTCTCAGCACCTTCGGTGCGCCCGGAGGTCAAGGGACGCGGTGCGTCTCGGCAGCACGCCGACGCGGTGGTGCTCGGAGGCAACGGGCCTATGGAGCCATGCCCGACCGGACCATCTCGGCATTGGTTCGACCGCGCCGGGGGGCGAGGCTGACGGGAAGCGGGGCGACCCAGACCCCCGCCGACGTGACCTGCCGAGCGGAGACTGTCCGTGCCCCACGCGACCCACACGCTGACTACCCCCCGCAGCCGTCCCGCCACGCTCGTGGCGCTGCTACTGGCGGTGGTCCTGGCCGTCACCGCCGCCGGCCTCTTGCCGCTCGGTGCGCGCGTGGCCTACGGCGCGGCGCGACTGAAGGCAGTCGTGATCGTCGGCCCGTCCGCCGGGCTGCAGAGCAGCAACCTGGCCAGAGGCGAGTACATCGCGGCCGTGGCCGAGTCGTACGGCATGGACGTGCGGCGCGTCTTCCACCCGAACGCGACCTGGTCGGCCGTCCTGGCCAACATCCAGGGCGCCAGCATCGTCGTCTACCTCGGCCACGGCAACGGCTGGCCCAGCCCGTACGCGCCGTTCCAGACGAGCACGAAGGACGGCTTCGGGCTCAACCCGACCGCCGGCGGCTCGGCGTATTCCGTGCAGTACTACGGCGAGGGGCCCATCGCCGCCAGCGTCGCTCTTGCCCCCAACGCCGTGGTCCTGCTCAACCACGCCTGCTACACCGCCGGCAGCAGCGAGCCCGGGCAGGCCGCGCCGACCCTGGCGGTGGCACAGGAGCGCGTCGACAACTATGCGGCAGGCTTCCTGCGCGCAGGCGCCCGGGCCGTCTTCGCCTATAGCTACGCGGACGTCTCGCCGGTCATCCGCGACCTGTTCACGACCCGCAAGACGATCGACGAGATCTTCATGGGCAGCGGCTACAACGGTGGCCTCGACGTCCGCTTCCCGTCCCTGCGCACGCCGGGCTACGACGTGCACATGGATCCCGAGAGCAGCAGCGGCTACTACCGCTCGGTGGTGGGCAGCCTGGCGCTGACGGCCGAGCAGGTGACCGGCGCGCCGTTCTCAAGCACCGACGGCGCCCTCACCGGCTTCGTCGTGCCGGGCACCGCCACCGTCGCCGCCACGGGCGCGGCGGACGTCCTCGACGCACCCGGTGGCGCGGTCGTGGGTTCGCTCGGTGCGGGCACGCCCGTGGGCGTCGCCGCAGGGCCGTTGACCGGCGCCGACGGACGAACCTACCTGGTCGTCTCCTCCCCGATGTATGGGTTCGTGGCCACCGAGCAGCTGACGCCGGCCGACTCGACCGGGGTCGCCACATCGCCCGCGGACACGGTCGCGCCGACGCTGCTGAGCGCGGCGGCCGCCACCCCCGCGGCTCCGCGCGTCTTCACCCCCAACGGCGACGGCACCACCGACACGCTGCCGATCGGTTACGGCATCTCGGAGGCCGGCAACATCGTGATGACCGTCCGCAGCGCGACCGGGATCGCCGTCAGGACGGCCACGATCAATGTGGCCGCCGGCGCCGGCACCGTCGTCTGGGACGGCCGTGACGATGCCGGAGCGTACGTGTCCGAAGGGACCTACGAGGTGGAGCTGCGGCCACGGGACCTGGCCGGCAACGTCGGCCAGCCGATCGCCACCACCGGGCTCGCCCTCACGTCGATCAAGAGCTTCGCCGTGACGCCAGGGATCTTCTTCCCGGCCGACGGTGACGGGCTCGCCCCGAGCGTGAGCGTCTCGTTCACGGTCACCCGCGCGGCGGTCGTCGACTGGACGCTGACCGGACCCGACGGTAGCCTCGTGGCCACCCCCTGGTCGGCGCGCCCGACGGTCCCCGGCGCGTATTCCTGGACGTGGACCGGTCAGGACGCGGTCGGGGCCAACGTCAGGGAGGGGCTCTACAGGACGACCATCACCTCGACGACCGACGCCGGCGTGGTCACGTACCGCGGCAGCTTCTGGGTGGGAGCGTTCCGCATCACCCCGTCGACGGCCACGCTCACGCGCGGCAAGAGGGTGACGGTGACGATCCGGAGCGCCGAACCGCTGCTGCGGAAACCGAGCCTGACGATCACGCAGCCCGGCGCCGCGCCCTACGTCCTCTCCACTACGAGGGTGACGTCGACGACCTACAGGGCCACCTTCACGGTCCGCTCGGGCTCCACCGGCAGCGCCCGGCTGAAGGCCTACGGCATCGATGCCAACGGCCGGAGCCAGGCGAGCTACCTGACGGTCCCGGTCAACTAGGGTCCGACTCATCGTCTCGGGCCGCCGCCGGGCGACCGGACCGGAACGCACGCGACCACACCGCATCCCTCCGTACTGGTCGGGACTGGGACCATCGGCCGATGGTCGCGGCCCTCCATCCGACGTACGGTGCCTTCCCGGTGGCAGCTTGCCTGCCGCCCCACGGAGGTGCGCCGCTTGCCGAACCGTCGCCGCCGCCTGAGCGCCCTCGCCGTGGTGCTCGCCGTCGCTCTCGTCGTGCCCGCGCCGTGGCTGGCCGGAGCACCGACCGCGCGCGGGCAGGCCGGCCCGGCCCCGGGCTCGCCCGACGCCCAGGGGCGGCTCCAGCCGACGATCCACTACGAGGACGCGCTGAACCACGCCGGCGACAGGATCGCCTTCGTGCCGGGCGAGCGGGTGAAGGTTCCCTTCCGGCCCCGGTACGACGACGACTGGTCGGTGGGCGGACGCGCGCCGCGCCCGTTGCCCGCTGCCCGCAAGAGCGGGAAGGAGCTGGTCGAGACAGGCTCCGCGAAGCGTGGCGAAGAGAACGAGCCGCCGGTCGCGCCCGACTCGGTTCCGGTCCCGGACTCGCCTTCTGCGCTCTCGGTCGATCCGGCGGTCTCGGTCGCCCGCGCACCCGAACGGATGCTCGCAGCCCGCGTGGCTCCCGGTGGCCTGCGCCGCGAGGTCTTCGGTTTCCTGCCCTACTGGGAGCTTCAGGACTCATCGACCCGCCTCGATTACAGCGTCCTGTCCACGATCGCCTACTTCGGCGTCGGCGCGGACAAGGACGGTCATCTCATCACCAAGCGCTCCGACGGCACGACCGACACGGGCTGGGCGGGCTGGACGAGCAACGCGCTGACGAACGTCATCAACGCCGCGCACGCGAACGGCACGCGCGTCGTCTTGACCGTGCAGCGATTCGGCTGGACGGCCAGCCAGTCGAGCGCTTCGACGGCACTCCTCTCCAGCGAGACCGCCCGCCAGACGCTGGCCGACGAGATCGCCGCCGCCGTCCGCGATCGGGGCGCCGACGGCGTGAACCTCGACTTCGAGCCCATCCCCAGCGGCCAGGGCGCGAACTACGTGACCTTCGTGAGGCAGGTGCGGGCGGCGCTCGACGTGCAGGCGCCGGGCTACCAGCTGACCTTCGACACGACCGGCTGGATCGGCAACTACGACGTGGCCGCGCTCACCGCGCCGGGGGCCGCCGACGCCGTCTTCATCATGGGCTACGACTACCGCACCTCGAGCTCGGGTACCGCGGCCTCGATCTCGCCGCTGACCGGCCCGGCCTACGACCTGACCGACACGGTGGCGAGGTACCTCGAGCGCACGAGCGCGAGCCAGATCATCCTGGGCGTCCCGTACTACGGCCGCGCCTGGTCCACCACGAGCGACGCCCTGCACGCGCCGACGCGACCCGGCTCCTCGACGTACGGCTACTCCTCGAGCGTGCTCTACACGACGGCGGTGGACCACGCGACGGCGAAGGGCCGTCGCTGGGATGCCACTGAGCAGGTCCCCTGGTCCGCCTACGAATGGCAGTACTGCACGACCTGCCCCACGACCTGGCGCCAGCTCTACTACGACGATGTCGAGAGCCTCGGTGCGAAGTACGACCTGGTGAACGTCAGCAACCTGCGCGGCGCCGGTATCTGGGCGCTCGGCTACGACGGCGCCCGGCCGGAGCTGTATGCGCTCCTCAAGGCGAAGTTCGTCGATGTCGGCGTGGCGGGCCTCCACCTGGGCGCCGAGAACACGCCGACGGCGACCGGAGATTCGGCCTACTCGCCCGCGTCCGGCGAGACGGCCGTCTTCTCGCCCAACGGCGACGGGGCGCGCGACGCGCTGCGCATCTCGTACCGTCTCGACCCGGCCATGGACGGGTTGACGCTGAGCATCTACCGCGCAGCGGACCGTGGCCTCGTCGGCGCGCTCTCGCTGCCGGGTCTCGCCGCCGGCGACCGGACGTACGACTGGGACGGCCGTCTCGGTGGCGCCTCGCTGCCCGACGGCACGTACCTGCTCCAGCTCGTCGGTGTGCGCGGCGGCATGAGTTACGCGGCTCCGGCGGCCGACATGACGGACCCGAAGCTACCCCTGGGAGGGGCCACGTTCACGGTGGACACGGCGCCACCGGCCATCACGCCCATGAGCGTCACGCAGACCTGGATCTCGCCCGACGGGGACGGACGGCAGGAGATCGCGCGCCTGACGGCCGTGGCGTCCGCCGGCGCGGTCCGCTGGTCGATCTCGGTCGGCGATGCCGCCGGGACGCTTGTCCGGACCTTCAGCGGGGATGGAGGCGTCATCGACGCGACGTGGGACGGTCGGGATGCGGCCGGCGCTCTCGTCGCCGACGGCACGTATCTCGCGACCGCCTCCGGCGCCGACGAGGCCGGGAACGCGGTCCAGACGACCGTGCAGATCGGCGTCGATGTCCGTGATCCGCAGGGCACCGTAACGGCGTCCCCGAAGGCGCTCGCGCCCGACGCCACGAGCAACGCGTTCTCGCCCAACGGCGACGGATGGCAGGATACGGCCACCATCCGCTGGACCCTCGACGAGGCGGCCGCGGGGACGATCTCCGTGCGCAGCCCGACGGCCACGATCTGGACGGCCCGTATCCCCTCGTCCGTGGCGGGTTCGGTCGCCTGGAACGGGCGCGATCGCAGCGGTCGGGCCGTGGCTGAAGGGACGTACACCGTCGTGGCCACGGTCGCCGATGCGGCCGGCAACCCGGTGGCGATGACGGCTGAGGTGCGGGTCGACCGCACGGTGGGCTTCCTCCGCGCTTCGCCCGGGGTCTTCTTCCCGAACGACGGGGACGCCCTCGCGCGCACGACCAGCGTCAGCTTCCGGTCGAGCCGGCCCACCTCGACGACGTTGCGGGTGACCGACGCCTCCGGACAGGTCGTGCGCACCGCCTGGCAGGCTCGAGCCCGGGACGCCGGCACGACCACCTGGACGTGGGACGGGCGGGACGACGCACGGGCGCCGCTGCCGAGCGGGTACTACCGGCTCGAGCTCATCGCGTCGGCCGGGGGCGTGCAGCAGGTCATCGTGCGTGGCCTGACCCTCGACGCCTTCCTGATCGCGCCCTCGTCGCGCGTCGTGGCGGCCGGCCAGCGGCTGACGGTGATCGTGACGTCCGCCGAGCCGCTGCGATCGCCACCGACGGTGACGCTGGCACAGGCGGGACTCGCCGCGCGGTCGGCCGCGGCCGTCAAGCGTAGCGACGGCCGGTTCCAGGCCGTCTTCACCGTCGCCCCAGGCGGGAGCGGTCCGGCGACGGTGACGGTCGCCGGCATCGACACGGGCGGCCATCGCAATCTCAGCCAAACGACCGTGACCGTCCAGTAGCCGGTCGAGCCATCGCCCCCGCTACACTGCCCGGGATGACCGTCCCCTTGCCGGCGCACGGGCTCGAGCGCGCCCCTGACGCAGAAGCTCGATACACGGACACGTGGGTCGTGCTGCCGACGTACGACGAGGCGGACAACCTTCAGCCGATCTGCGCGGCGATCCTGGCGCGACTCCCCGGCGCCACCCTGCTGGTCGTGGACGACGCCTCGCCAGACGGGACGGGAGAACTGGCCGACGCCATGGCCGCCGCCGACCCCCACGTGCGAGTGCTCCACCGCCCCGGCAAGGCGGGCCTCGGGCGCGCCTACCTGGCCGGCTTTGCGGCCGCGCTCGAGGGGGGCGCCGGGCGCGTCGTCCAGATGGACGCGGACTGGTCGCACGACCCGTCGTACCTCCCGGGGCTCGTCGGGGCGCTCGAGGGGGCCGACCTCGTGATCGGCTCCCGCTACACCGCCGGTGGCGACGTGCGCGACTGGGGGCTGACGCGGCGGTTCGTCTCCCGGGGTGGCTCGCTCTTCGCGAGGCTCGTGCTCGGGCTCGGCCCGCGCGACCTGACCGGCGGCTTCAAGGCCTGGCGCGCGGCGACCCTCGCCGCCCTGCCGCGCGAATACGTCCACGCCGGCGGTTACGTCTTCCAGATCGAGATGACCTACCTCGCCGACCGGCTCGGCGCGCGCGTCGTCGAGATGCCCATCGTCTTCGTCGACCGCCGCATCGGCGTCAGCAAGATGAGCCGGCGCATCATCGTCGAGGCGCTCGCGGTCGTGCTGCAGCTGCGCTGGGACGAGCTGCGCGGCCGCCGTTCTCGTGTGCGGGCAGCGGCCGCCCCCGAGGCCGCTGCCACTCCCGAGGCCGCCGCCACTCCCGAGGCCGGGGCCCGCCGGGGCGGCTGATGCGCACGCTCTCCGACCTCATGCCGCGCGACGCCCCCCGACCGCCCGGCACGCGCGTCGTCATCGACCTGCGGCCGCTCCAGGAGCCCGAGCGCACCCCCATCACCGCCGCCTACCTGGATCGGCTGCTCTCCGCATATGCGGCGCGACCCCTGCCCGGCGAATCGTTCGTGGTCCTCCTGCGCACGCTGCGCGACGATCCGGCCGACGAGTTGGAGCGGCGGGGCCTGGTGGTGGCCGGTCGGCGCCGGGTGCCACCAACGGCACGGCTGCTGCGCTCGGGCGGCCTGACCATCGACTCCTTCCTGCTGCGCGGAGCGGAGGTCGGCACGGCCCGCCACGCCGAGGAAGCGGGGGCCGTCGGCAGCGTCTACCACACGGCGGGCGGGGCGGTGCCGCTCGGCTCGCGGCTGCCGGTCGTGGCCACGCTCCTCGACCTCGCCCCGTGGGAGCTGCCCGAGGTCTACGCCCGCAGCATCGCGGCCCGCTTCGGCCATCGCCTGCGCGCGCGGGTCCTGCGCGACGCGACGCGACTCATCGTCACCTCGCGGGCGACGGGGGAATCCGCGCGCCGGCGCATCCACATCAGGCCGGAGCGGATCGTCGTCGTGCCGCTCGCCGCCGACGAGGCCTTCGGGCCGGCGGCGGCCGAGGTGGACAGGGTGGCGGCCATCCGCGCCCGCCTGGAGCTGCCCGACAAGTACCTTGTCTTCGCCGGGCGCTACGACGCGCGCAAGGACCTCGGCACGCTGTTCGCCGCGCTGCAGGGGCTGCGCGCGGAGGGCGCCACGGGCAAGGCGACGAAGGCGGGCAAGGCCGCGGGGGCTGCCGAGGCGTGGCCGCCCTTCGTCGTGCTGGCCGGCGCTGCCGGCGCCGACGCCACCGACGTGGCCGCTCTCGGCCGCGCCGCGGAGCGCTACGGCGTGGCCGATCTCGTGCGCCTCACGCCGCGCCTCTCGCACGACGAGCTGGCGAGCCTGGAGGCCGGGTCCGGCGGCTTCGTGTTCCCGACCATCAGCGAGGGCACCGGTCTGGCCGCGACCGAGGCGCTGGCCCTGGGTATCCCGGTCGTGGCCTCGAAGACCGGGCCGCTGCCCGAGATCGTGGGCAGCGCCGGCATCCTCGTCGAGCCGCGCGACGCGGCGCGCCTCGCCGCCGCACTGCGCTCCATCTGGTCCGACGGCCGCATCCACGCCCAGCTCGCCCGGGCCGCCCAGGCGCGCGCCGCCGGTCCGCGACGCACCTGGCACGACGTGGCTCGCGAGACGCGCGCCGTCTACGCGGACGCCGCGGCCTCGGCCCGCACCGGGCACGTATGACCGCTGGTCATGCGGCCGCGGCCGCTACTGCGCCCGCTCAAGGACCGACGCCGGCCGGCCGAGCTTCCAGGTCACCTGCGTGGAAGTGGGCACGACCTGGATGACGATCTGGCCTCGCACGAGCGCCACGGGCGTCCCCTTGAGCGTCCCCGAGGCGTAGAGCAGCAGGGTCGGCGAGGCGTCGTCCGCCTTCGACCACGTGGCGTCCACGAGCGCACCGTCCCGGAACACGAGCGCCCGGCCCTGCCCGATGTAGTCGATCTCCAGGCGGTTCTTCTTCTCGTTCGTGCTCGAAGGCCCGTCATCGCGCAGCGGGGCCACGCCCATGAACAACACCACGACGTTGGCGGGCGCGATGGCGCGGTCCGTCCCCGCGTCCTTCTGCAGCTTCTCCGAGCTGGTGGCCCGCAGGTAGCGGTTCGAGGCCCGGTCGTACGAGTAGGTGATGCGGTTCTCGAGGTAGGGCACGACGATCGAGCCGCCGCGTGGCCGCTCGGCCATGCCGGCGGACTCCTTGAACGTCCAGGCGGGGGTCGTGAAGGGCTGGTCGGCCCCCACGCGGTCGGCCAGCGCCCGCAGCTTCTCCCCGGACGAGTAGACGTTGTGCGGTGAGAAGCGCTCGGGGATGCGCCACAGGTAGCCGGGGTCGCCGCCCCAGCGGTACTCGTCGGCGTCCCAGACGAGGTCGCCGTTCAGCTCGCGCAGGGCGCGCAGCGCGTTGGGCGCACCGCCCACGTGGACGTAGACGGCGCGCCACTCCGCGGCCCAGCCGATGAAGTAGCGCCGGCTGCTGCGGACCGGCCCCACCGCCGGCGGGTCCCCGGCCTGGAAGACGAGCATGTAGCGTGGGATGCCGCCCTCGGCCGGTGCCTGGTAGATGAGGTCCGCGTCGGAAAGGCCCGACTGCGGCCGCGCGGCCACCTGGTCGTCCACCATGACCGCGATCGGGTGGCGCTGGGCTCGCTCGGCCTCCGCGGCCGGGATCCAGGCGCCGTTGAGGGTGGCGGCGACCGGGGTCGGCGCCGGCGTGGGGCTCGGCGACGGGGTCGGGCTCGGGCTCGCCGTCGGGTTCGACCTCGGCGTGATCGTAGGGTCCCCGGGGACGGCCGGCGAGGTCGTCGTGGGCTGGGCGCAGGCCAGGGCGAGCGAAAGCAGGACCAGGATGGCGAGGAGGTGGGCGGCGGAGGGCCGGGGGAAGGCGAGCACGGCGGGCGGGATGGTACCAGCCTGTCCTTCCGAGCGGCACGCGACGTGATCGCGCGTGGGCGGTACCCTAGCGGTCCGCAGCCACCCGAACGCCCCCGGCGCGCTCCCCGGAGGACCGCGAAAGGACACCTACCATGCCCGACACGAACGGCCGGACCAGCCCCGACACGCTGGCCACCGCCGAGACCCAGGCCGCCGTCGAGGCGGTCGTCGAGGCCGAGACGATCGACGCAGCCGCCGTGGCCGCGAAGCCCCGGCGCCGGAGGAGCCCGAAGGCCACCGGACCCAAGGCCGAGCCGCGGGCGGCCAGGCGCGGGCCGGTCCGCGTGCCGGTCATGGCCGTCGCCGACCAGGCCGACCAGGTCGTCCGCGCGGAGAGCGTCTCGATCACCCAGGGCGGCGCCGAGCGCGTCGAGGCCACGAGCGTGAGCATCGTCCAGGGCGGCATCGGCGAAGCGCATGCCGACCGCATCGACGTGCGCATGGGCGGTATCGGCCGCGCCGAGGCGCGCGAGATCTCGGTCGTCCAGGGCGGCTGGGGCGTGGCCCGCGCAGACCACGTGCAGGTGTCGCAGGGCCTCCTCTGGGCGGCCCTGGCCGAGCGCGTCGAGTTGCGCCAGGGCATCTCCCGCTTCCTCGTCGCCCGAGGCCCGGTGCGCATCGAGCAGAGCTTCGCTCGCACGGTCGTGGCGCAGGACGTGGAGATCGGCGAGCGCGGCTACGCCGGCCTCGTCATCGCCCGCCGGGTGAGCGGCGACGGGCGGATCCTCCTCGACTGGCGGGCGGGCCTCGCGCTCGGCGCCGCGTTCGCGCTGGTCTGGGCGCTCATCCGCGGCGGACGCCAGCGCGGCTGAGTGACGCTCGTGATCCACCCCAGCGCGGACGTCTCGGCCGACGCCCGCATCGGTGAGCGCACGAAGATCTGGAATCGTGCCCAGGTGCGCGAGGGCGCCGTGGTCGGCGACGACTGCATCGTCGGCTCGGGCGCCTACATCGATGCCGGCGTGCGCATCGGCGACCGCGTGAAGATCCAGAACGACGCGCTCGTGTACCACGGCGTGACGGTCGAGTCGGGCGTCTTCATCGGGCCCGGCGCGATCCTCACCAACGACCGCTTCCCGCGCGCCATCACGCTGGCAGGGACGCTGGCGGGCGCGGACGACTGGACGGTGAGCACGATCCTGCTGCGCGAGGGTTGCTCGGTGGGCGCGGGCGCGGTGGTCGTGGCGGGGACGCTCGTGGGCCGCTTCGCCACCGTCGGTGCGGGCGCGGTGGTCATCCGCGACGTGCCCGACCATGCCCTCGTGGCCGGCAATCCGGCCCGCCGCATCGGCTGGGTCTGCGCCTGCGGCCAACGGCTGGTGGACGCGGCGGACAGGCCCGTCCGGGGCGAGTACGCGGGCGAGGCCACATGTCCCGACGATGCCAGCCGCTATGCCGTCTCCGGTGACGCCTGCATCGCCATCGCCGCGTCGGAGGTCCCCGCGTGATCCCCATCTCGAAGCCCGACATCGGGCCGGCCGAGGAGGCCGCGGTCCTCGAGGTCCTCCGTTCGGGCATGCTGGCCATGGGCCGCAAGACGCAGGAGTTCGAGGAGGCCTGGGCGGCCTACTGCGGGGTGCGCCACGCGTGCCTCATGGCCAACGGCACGCTGGCCCAGGAGGCCATCCTCCACGCGCTGGGCATCGGGCCGGGTGACGAGGTCATCACGGTCGCCTTCAGCTTCAACGCCACGGTCAGCGTCATCCTCCGCGCCGGGGCGACGCCCGTCTTCGTGGACATCCGTGCCGAGGACTTCTGCATCGACCCCGAGCTGGTCGAGGCGGCCATCACGCCGCGCACCAAGGCCATCATGCCGGTGCACCTCTACGGGCTGATGGCCGACATGGGCCCGCTCGTGGAGATCGCCGAGCGGCATGGGCTGCTCATCATCGAGGATGCCGCGCAGGCGCACGGGGCGACGTACCACGGGATGAAGGCAGGGCGCTTCGGGCCGGCCATGTTCAGCCTCTACGCCACGAAGAACCTGATGACCGGCGAGGGCGGCTTCGCCACGACCGACGACGACGCGCTGGCCGAGCGGCTGCGACTCTTCCGCAACCACGGCATGCGGGTCCGCTACCACCACGACGCGCTGGGCACGAACTACAAGCCGACCGACCTCGCGGCCGCGCTCGGCCTGGCGCAGCTGTCCCGGCTCGACGAGCGCACGGCCCAGCGTCGCCGCAACGCCGCGCGCCTCGGCGACGGCCTGCGCGGGTACCTGACGCCGCGCGTGCCCGAGGGTCGCGAGCACGTCTGGCACCAGTACACGATGCGCTTCCCCGGGGAGCGGCAGCGCGTCATCGACGGGCTCGCCGAACGCGGCGTGGGCACGCTCATCTACTACCCGGTGCCCATCCACAGGCAGGACTACCTTCAGGCTTACCTGCCCGGCGCCCGCGACCTCCATCTGCCGATCACGGATCAGCTCTCCGACGAGGTGCTCTCCATCCCGGTGCGGCCGAACCTGACCGAGGAGGAGCTCGAAACGGTCATCCGCGCCGTGCGCGAGGTGGCTGCGCCGGTCGAGTCGGCGGTGGCCAGCACATGACGTCCGCCTCGGACCGCTCGGGGACCGCAGGGGTGCGACTCCGGGTCGGCCTCGCGGGCCTGGGCACGATGGGTCGCAACCACCTGCGTAACCTTGCTGAGCGCGACGACGTGACGCTCGTCGCCCTGGCCGACCCCGTGCTCGCCGCGCGCGAGGCGGCGCTGGCGCTGGCGCCCGGGGTGCACGCCTTCGACGACCCGTCGACCATGCTCGCCGAGGAGCGGCTGGACGCCGTGATCGTGGCCGCACCCACCACGCTCCACCACCCGGTGGCCCTGGCGGCCATCGCCCGGGGCGTGGCGGTGCTCGTGGAGAAGCCGCTGGCGCGCACGGTCGAGGAGGGGCGCGAGCTGGTGGCGGCCGCCGCGGCCCGGGGCGTCGTGCTGCAGGTCGGCCACATCGAGCGCTTCAACCCGGCCGTCCTGGAGCTCGACCGTCGACTCCGCGGCGGCGCACTGAGTCGCATCTTCAGCGTGCGCACGATCCGCGGCGGCCCGCTGCCGGAGCGCATCCGTGACGTGGGCGTGGCCGTCGACCTCGCCACGCACGACGTGGACATCATCTGCCACCTCGTCGGGGAGCGGCCCATCCGCGCCTACGCCGAGTCGACACGCCACGTGCATACGGCCCACGAGGACCTCATCTACGCGCTCCTCGCCTTCCCCGGGGGCGCACTCGGCCAGCTCGACGTGAACTGGCTGACACCGGAGAAGCAGCGGCGCATCGTCGTCCTCGGCGAAGAGGGCATGTTCCAGGTGGATTACCTCTCGCAGTCGCTGACCTTCACACGCGGCTCGCGCGACCTGGCCCCGACCTACCTCGACGGCTACGCGCCGACCTTCGCCGGCGAGACCGTCACGCTTCCCGTCACGCCGGCCGAGCCGCTCCGCCGCGAGCTCGACGCCTTCTTCGTGGCGGTGCGCTCCGGCGGGCCGGCCGCCATCAGCGGCGAGGAGGGGCTGTGGGCCGTGGCCCTCGCCAACACGCTCCTGCGCTCGGCCGAGGAGCACCGACCGATCACCATCGAAGCCCTGGAGGTCCCCTGATGTCCGATCCGACCGCGTGGGATCCGCCCGAGCGGCCCCTCGCGAGGCCCTGGCGCGGCGAGCCCGACCGAACAGGCACGGTGGCCGTGGTGGGCATGGGCAAGATCGGCCTGCCGCTCGCGGCGCAGTACGCCGACGCCGGCTGGCACGTCATCGGCGTGGACGTCGTGCCGGCCGTGGTGGAGGGGCTGAACGCCGGCCGAGTCCACTTCGATGAGGAGCCCGGCCTGCGCGAGCGGATCGTCGCAGCCCATGCCGCCGGCCGCTTCGAGGCGACGCTCGCCCACGCGGAGGCCGCCCGCCGAGCGGACGTGGTCGTGATGATCGTGCCGCTCATGCTCTCCGACGAGCAGGAGCCCGACTACCGCATGATCGACCCCGCCTCGGAGTCGGTGGGCCCGGGTCTCCGCCCCGGCAGCCTGGTCATCTACGAGACGACGCTGCCGGTGGGCGACACGCGGCGGCGCTTCGGGCCGCTGCTGGAGCGGGTGAGCGGTCTCCCCCTCGGCGACCCCGAGGCGGGGTTCCTCCTGGCGTTCAGCCCGGAGCGCGTCTACACCGGGCGTGTCTTCCGCGACCTGGCCACCTATCCCAAGCTCGTGGGCGGCGTGGACGAGGCGAGCGCTGCCCGCGCCGAGGCCTTCTACCGGAGCGTCCTGCGGGCAGAGGTCTGGCGCCTCTCCTCCGCCGAGGCGGCGGAGTTCGCCAAGCTGGCCGAGACGACCTACCGGGATGTCAACATCGCGCTGGCCAACGAGTTCGCCCGCTACGCCGAGCGGATGGGCGTGGACATCGCCGAGGTGATCAGCGGCGCGAACAGCCAGCCCTTCTCGCACATCCATCAGCCGGGCATCGGCGTCGGCGGCCACTGCATCCCCGTCTATCCGCATTTCCTCATCAGCCGCGCACCGGAGCTGCAGATCCCCGAGCTTGCCCGCCGCGTCAACGACGGCCAGGTGGGCCACGCCGTCCAGGAGCTGCAGCGGGAGCTCGGCTCGCTCGAGGGCGTGCCGGTGCTCGTGCTCGGCCTGACCTACCGCGAGAACGTCAAGGAGCTGGCCTACTCGCGTGCCATCCCGCTCATCGAGCGCCTCCGCTTCCACGGCGCCGAGGTCTGGGCCTACGACCCCCTCATGAGCGCCGAGGAGGTGGAGCGGCTCGGCGTCCGAGTCTGGCACTGGGGGGAGGCCTCGCCGGCGCAGGCGATCGTCGTGCAGACGGGCGCGGCCGAATTCCGCGCGCTCGACCACGCGGCGTTCCCGGGGCTGCGCGTCGTCTACGACGGTCGCAACACGCTGCGCGACGTGGTGCGACCGGAGGGCGTGCGCTACATCGGCGTCGGTCGCGGCGACGGGGCGCGGGCGGGTCGCCGCCTCGCGACGGCGGGTCGCGGCGCGGGGCAGTGACCGTCGGGGGCCGCCGGCTGACCTGCGTCGTCGGCACCCGGCCGCAGCTCATCAAGGCCGCCGCCGCCTGGCCGGACCTGCGCGCTCGCCACCGGCCGGTCCTCATCGATACCGGCCAGCACTACGACGACGGCATGGCCGGCGCGTTCTTCGGCGAGCTGGGCCTGCCCGCACCCGCCCACCAGCTCGGCGTCGGAAGCGGCACGCACGCGCGGCAGGTGGCGGCGATGCTCGATCGCCTCGAGCCGATCCTCATCGGCCAGACGCCCGACGCGGTCGTCGTCTTCGGCGACACGAACTCCACGCTCGCCGGGGCCCTGGTCGCCGCGAAGCTGGGGCTGCCGCTGGCCCACGTCGAGGCCGGGCTGCGGAGCTTCGACCGGGGCATGCCCGAGGAGGTCAACCGGGTCGTCGTGGATCACCTGTCCGGGCTGCTGCTGGCGCCCAACGTCGAGGCCGCGGGGAACCTGGCGGCCGAGAGGATCGGCGCCGGGCGCTCGAGCGCCCGCGTGCTCGTCGTGGGCGACCTCATGCAGGACCTCTGTGCTGCGACCGTCCCCGCGGTGCGCGACGAGGCCGCCATCCGCGGCGGTGCCTCGGAGGAGGTCCGTGCCCTCGGCCTGCGCACCGGCCAGTACGTCTTCGCCACCGTCCACCGGGCCGAGAATCGCGAGCCGGCCGCGATCCACGCCTGGACGCGCATCCTCGGCGAGCTCGGCCAGCCGGTCGTGCTGGCGCTCCACCCCGGCACTCGTCAGGCGCTCGACGAGCACGGTTCGGTGCTCCCACGGCGCGTCCATGTCGTGCCCCCGCAGGGCTACCGCGCGACGCTGGCGCTGGAGCTCCACGCCGCGGCCGTGGTGACCGACTCGGGTGGCGTGCAGCGCGAGGCGGCCTGGCTCGGCACGCCCTGCCTGGTGCTGCGCGAGACGACCGAGTGGGGCGGGACGCTCGAGGCGGCCGGCGGCCGGGCCGCGCTCGTGGGTCGGGACCTCGACCGGGCGCTGGCGGCGATGGCACGCCTGGCACCCCCGAAGCGCGCTCTCGCCGGCGCCGTCGCCCGGTCGGCCACGGCCACCGTCCCGCCGGCGGGCGCGGGCGCGGCGATCGCCGCGGCCATCGAGGACTGGCTCGGCTCGTGAGCGCCACACCGGGGATCCTCGTGGGGCGCCGCGTCTGCATGTTCGTGCTGAACGACTGCACGAGGGACTCGCGGGTGCTGCGCGAGGCGGCCAGCCTCGCCGCGGCCGGCGCCGAGGTCACCATCATCGCCCGTCGCGGCGAGGGGCTCCCCGACCAGGAGATGCGCGGCCCGGTGCGTGTCGTGCGGGTCGCCACGAGGGCCTCGCTCGGGCAGGCGGCCGGCGAGGGCGACGCGGTCGCGCGGCGATCGGGCGCCGGTTTCCTCGCGCGGCAGCGCCCCCGACTCGAGCGCTGGCGCGCGTTGGGGATCCGGGAGCTTCCGGCCTACCTCGGCGTACGAACCTGGCGGTTGGCCTTCGTACGGACCTGGCAGTTGGTCTTCTACGTCGTCTCGCACCTCTCGTACTGGCTGGGCATGACCTTCCAGGTCCTGACCTGGACCTTCAAGGCGGGGCGCCACGTTCCCGCGGCGGATGTCTACCACGGGCACGATCTGACCGGCGTCGGCCCGGCCTGGTGGTTCGCCCGCCGCCATCGAGCGCGCCTCGTCTACGACTCCCACGAGCTGTATCCGGAGTCCGGTCGAGCCGCGGTCGCTCCTCGGTTCACGCGCAGGGTCCTGACCGCCATCGACCGGTGGTTCATGCGCCGCGCCGACGCCGTGGTGACGGTCAACCGCTCGATCGCCGACGAGATGGCCCGCCGGTATCGGATCGAGCAGCCGGTCGCGGTCATGAACTGTCCCGAGCGCTGGCGTTCCGACGACCCGGAGCCGCCGACGTTCGATCACTTCCGGCAGACCGCCCGCCTGCCCATCGCGCCGGGAACGCCGATCGTCATCTACCAGGGTGGCTTCCGGCCGCATCGCGGCATCGAGCAGATCGTGGCCGCGCTGCTCGAGCCCGAGCTGCGCGACGCCGTGGGCGTCTTCCTCGGCTACGGCCCCCAGCGGGACTGGATCTCCGCCCAGGCGGCGCGGCCGGATCTCGCGGGACGGCTCTTCGTGGTGGACGCGGTGCCGCCCGACGTCCTGCTCGAGTGGACGGCCTCGGCCGACGTGACCATCTCGCCCATCCAGCACAGCACGCTCAACCACTGGCTTTCGTCGCCCAACAAGGTCTTCGAGAGCCTCGCCGCCGGTGTCCCGATCGTAGCCTCCGACTTCCCGGAGATGGCGCGCATCATCGGGGACACCGGCGCGGGCGTGGTGTGCGACCCGGCCGATCCCGGGGCCATCGCCCGCGCCACGGCCGGGATCCTGGGGGCCGACCCGGCGGATCGGGCGGCTCTCCGGCGCCGGTGCCGCGCCGCAGCCCTGGATCGCTACAACTGGGAGACGGAGGCGGGTCATCTCCTCGCGACGTACGCGGTCCTCGTCGGCACGCCGGAGGCTGGGGCATGAAGGGGCCGATCCCAGCAGGGGGCCCGCGGCGCGCGATCGTCCTCTCCCACAAGACGCTCGTCGGCTACTCGCGCACCGAACGCTTCGCGCGGACTCTCCGCGACGCCGGGTGGCAGGTGACGATCGCCGGGCTTGCGGGCGACGGCCTGCCGGAGCGCGAGATCGTGGACGGCATCGAGCTGATCCGTGCAGCCCCACGGGGCCGGCTCATTAGCTTCATGCACGATCGGCGCGGCCGCCTGGGGCGTGGCCTGCGCCGGCTGCGTCTGCCGACCCCCTCAGCGGTGGCGCAGGTCGCGGCCTGGCCGCTGGCGGCGCGAGCGTGGGCCGACGGACTGCACGACCTGCCGCCCGCGGACCTCTACCACGCCTGCGGTCTCGGTGCGGCGGTCGCCGCGCATCAGCTCGCCTCGGCCGCGCGCAGGAGCGGCCGGAGAGGGGCCGTGGTCTACGACCTGATCGACATCTTCCTGGAGGCCAATCGCTATCCGACCCTGCCCGGCTGGCGGCGGTCGCTCTACCGCCGTCGCGAAGCGGGGCTCGTCCACGTCGCCGACCTGCTCACGACGGTCAACGATGCCCTGGCCGACGACGCCGTGATGCGCTGGCGGTTGGCCGAGCGGCCACTCGTCATCTTCAACGCGCCCGCGCGGGCCGAGTTGCCGCAGGGCGACACGGACCTGGTCCGCCGGGCGGCCGGGCTCCCGGCGACGACGCGCGTGGTGGCGTTCCTGGGCCGTTTCGTGCCGGGTCGCGGGATCCTGGAGGCCGGCGACGCCGTGATGCGCGTGGCCGACGCCGCCTTCGTGGCCATCGGCTACGGCCCGCTCGAAGGGGAGTTGCGGGCGCGCGACGCCGAACGACCGGGTCGGCACGTCACGCTGCCGGCGGTCCCGCCGACCGAGGTCGCCCGCTGGGCGGCGGGCGCCGACGCGACCGTCTTCACGAGCCCCGACAGCACCTTGAATCTCCGCCTCTCCACCCCGAACAAGCTCTGGGAGAGCCTGGCCGGCGGTGCACCCGTCGTCTACGGCGCCGGGCTGGCCGGGGTCGATGCGCTGCTGGCGCCCGAGGGGCTAGGGATCGCCGTCGCGCCGGACGACCCGGTCGCCATCGCGGCCGCGTTGCGGACGCTGCTCGATGCCCCGCCGGCGGAGCGTGCCGCGCGACGGGCCCGCGCGCGAACGCTCGCGGCCGAGCGATACGCCTGGGACATCCGCATGCCCGAGTACCTCGCGCTGGTGGATCGCCGAGTGCCCCGATCATGACGGTGCGCCTGCGCGTGGCCATCGTGGCCGCCAACACCTTCGAGTACGACTCGCGTCTCCTGCGCACGGCCTCGGCGCTCGTCGGCGCCGGCCACACCGTGACGATCCTCGGTCTTGCCGGCCCCGGACTTCCCGAGCGCGAGCAGCTGCCGAGCGGGGCCGCGCTCATGCGCCTGCCGCTCGACCGTCGCGTGACGAGCGCCTTCCGACCCCTTCCGCAACGTGCGCGGCGGCTGCTGGCGCGCGTCCTCGGCTTCGATCCCGAGGCGACACAGCTGCCGCCGGGCCGCCCGCACGGGCTCGACCGGTTGCGGGCCCCGATGCGCCGGGTGGTGGAGATCGCCGCCCACGCGCGCCGGGTCGGGCCATGGGCGGACGCCGTCGTCGGCGCGGCTCCCGGCGCGGACGTCTTCCACGCCAAGGCGCTCATCGCCCTGCCCGTCGTCCACGCCGCGGCGCGCCGTACGGGCGCCCGCTTCGTGTACGACGTCGCCGACATCCACACCGAGGCGGCCCGCCTGGCCCGCATGCCGGGCGGCTTCCGGGCGCTCGTGCGACGTCGCGAGGCGGCCTGGATGCGCGCGGCGGCAGGCCTGATGGCGGTCAGCGACGCCGTGGCGCGCGAGGTCGCGCGGCGCTTCGCGGTCCCCGAGCCGGTCGTCATGCTGAATTGCCCGCCCCGCTGGCGCCCCGAGGACCCCGAGCCGCCGCGGTCGGATCGCCTGCGGGCCGCGCTGGGCGCCGCCGACGGGCGCCCGCTCGTCATCTACCAGGGCGGCTTCTCGGTCGACCGCGGCATCGAGGAGCTCGTCGCCGCGCTCGACGAGCCGGGCCTGCGCGACCGGCCGGTGGCTGTCGTCCTGCTCGGGTACGGGCGGCTTCGGGATTCCCTGCGCGAGGAGGCGGCTCGACGTCCCGGTCGGCTCTACGTCCTCGATGCCGTCCCGCCCGGCGAGCTCCTGGAGTGGACCGCCTCGGCCGACGTCTCGTTCGTGGGCCAGCCGCCGCGCACGCTCAACCAGCGGCTCAACCTGGCCAACAAGCTCTTCGAGAGCATGATGGCGGGGGTGCCCGTGATCGTCGCCCAGGAAACCGAGCACTGCCGTCTCGTGACGGCCGAGGGGCTCGGGCGCTGCTGCGAGGTCGCCCCGTCGGCCATCGCCACGGCCATCGCCGCGCTGCTCGATCCGCCGCCCGAGGCCCGCGCGGCGCTTCGCGCCAGGGTGCGCCGGGCGGCGCTCGAACGCTATGCGTGGGAGATCCAGCAGACGGGCCTCGTGGCCCTCTACGGGCGCCTGGCGGAGACCGCGTCGTGATCCGGCCCAGCGGGGCAGTCGAGCCGGCCCCGAGCGTCGTCCTGCTGCTCAACAACCCGTTCCTCACCGACTCGCGGTCGTGGAAGCTGGCCTCGACGCTGGCGGCGGCCGGATACCGGGTCACGGTCGTGGCCCGGCATCGCGACGCCCTCCCGCAGCGAGAGGAGCGGGACGGCTTCACCATCCTTCGCGTCGCCCAGCCGCCGCCCCCCAGGTGGATCCTGGCTCCGCCGCTGCCGGCCGACACGGCGCCCGCGGTGCTCGGCCCGACGCAGGTCGTGCGCGAGGTCGTCGGGCGCACGCTCCAGGGCATCCGCTTCGTCCTGCTCGCGCGACGCTGGGCCGAGGCCATCGGGCACAACGTGTCGCGTGCCGACATCTGGCAGGCGGAGGGCCTGGTGACGCTGCCTCTCGCCCTCGCCCTCCGACGGCGAGGTGGGGGGCGGGTCGTCTACGACAGTCGGGATGTGCACGTCGAGAGCGGGCGCTTCGCCCGCCTGCCCGGTCCCTGGCGCTGGTTGCTGCGGCGCCGGGAGCGCGCCTGGGTCCGGGCCGCCGACGCGCTCCTCACGGTCAGCCGGCCATACGCCGACGTGCTGGAGGAGACGTTCGGTCGAGCGGCGACGATCGTGATGAACACGCAGCCCGCCTGGCAGCGTCCGGACCCCCCGCCGCGCCGCTTCCACGAGCGCCTCGGCCTGGGCCCGGACGAGCGGGTCGTGCTCTACCTCGGCCAGGTCGTCGCGCATCGCGGCATCGAGGAGCTGTGCGACGCGATCGGGCTCGTCGAACGAGCCGTGCTGGTCGTCGTGGGCTTCGGCGCCCGCTACGAGACGTTCCGCGCTCGTGCGGCGGCGCTGCCCCACGCTGCCCGCATCCACTTCCTGCCCGGCGTCGCGCCGGAAGAGATCCCCGCCTGGACGGCGTCGGCCGACGTGTCGGCGATGCCTGTCCAGGCCGCCACGCTCAACCACCGGCTCAACACGCCCACGAAGCTGTTCGACGCGATGGGCGCCGGCACGCCCGTCGTGGCCAGCGACCTGCCGGGCATGGCGCCGATCATCCGCGAGACCGGCTGCGGCGTCCTCTGCGACCCGAACGACGCCGCCGACATCGCCCGCGCCATCCGGGCCATCCTCGACGCGCCGCCCGAGGTCCGGGCTCGATACCGCGACGCCTGCCTGGATGCGGCCCGCGGGCCGTACGGCTGGCAGCCTCAGGCGGAGCGATTGCTCACGCTGTATGCCACGCTCGGGGCACCCGCTCCGGGAGGATCGGGCTAGAGCGCGCCTGCGCCGGGCGGCCGGGCGCCGAGTGCGGCCGCGGCGGCCGCGTCCGTGCCGAGGAGCGCGGCGGCCTCGGCCGCCTTCCGCAGGCGCGACGCCTCCGAGTGCTCCTGGTGGATGCGCACGATCTCCTCCGGCTCACCCTCGGCCACGACATGGCCCGCCTCGATGAGCATGGCGCGATTGCAGAACTCGGTCACCCAGGTCATGTCGTGCGTCACGAGGACGATGGCCTTGGCCGCCCGTGCCAGCTCCAGCACCCGGGCCTTGCTCTTCACGCGGAAGACCTGGTCGCCGGTGGCCAGGACCTCGTCGATGAGCAGGATGTCCGGGTCGACGGAGGTGGCGATGGCGAAGCCGAGCCGCGCGCGCATGCCCGATGAGTAGGTCTTGAGGGGGGCATCGATGAACTGCCCGATGTCGGCGAAATCGATGACGCCTGGGGCCAGCCGCTCCGTCTCCCGGTGATCGATGCCCAGGAACGCGCCGGCCAGCATGATGTTCTCGCGGCCGGTCAGCTCCTGATCGAAGCCGGCCCCGAGCTGCAGGAGGCCCGATACCTTCCCGCGGACCTCGAGGCCTCCGGCCGAGGGCAGGATGATGCCGGCGAGCGCCTGCAGCAGCGTGCTCTTGCCGGCACCGTTGGGCCCGATGACCGCGAGCGATTCGCCCTGCACGAGTCGGAAGGTGACGTCCTGGAGGGCCCAGAAGGTGCGCTCGCCCTCGCCGCGCCGGACGATGGTGGCCAGCGACTGCCGCAGCGTCGTCTTGCGCGTCAGGCGCAGGTTGTAGCGAACGCCGAGCCCCTGGACGTCGATGGCGTACTCGGCCGAGCCGCCGTTGCCGGATGCCATCACAGCACCTTCGCGAAGGCCGGCTCGAGCCGCTTGAAGAAGACGACGCCGACCAGGAGCAGCCCGACGCTGCCGATGAGGACGACCGCGAGCGCGGCCAGGTCGGGCACGGCGCCGTCGTAGATCGCCTGCCGGTACGACTCGAGGATGGTGTAGAACGGGTTCAGCCTCATCAGCGTCGCGATGATGGGCTGCGAGTCCCCGACCTCGGCCACGACCGCGGCCCCGTAGAGTGCCGGCGACAGGTAGAACCAGAGCCGGAGAACGTGTCGAGCCAGGATGCCGACGTCACGGAAGAAGACGTTGACGGCGGCCAGCAGCAGCCCCAGGCCCACCGTGAAGACGAACTGGACCGCGGCCACGACCGGGATGAAGACGAGCATCGGGCTGATCCGCGCCGGGTACATCAGCACGAGCATCGCGGCCAGGGGGATCAGGCCGAAGGCGAACTGGGCGATCCCGGCGAGCATCACCGCGGACGGCAGCACGATCTTCGGGAACTTGATCTGCTTGATGAGCCGGTCCTGGCCGCTGACCGACGCGATGGCGTCGCCGATGGCCGTCGTGAACCACTTCCAGGGCAGGATCGCGGCGAAGACGAAGAGCGGGTAGTCGGGCACCGAGCGCTGGAAGATGAGCGTCACGAGGATGACGTAGACGGCCATCTGGAGCAGGGGGTCGAGGATCCACCACACGTTGCCGAAGAGGGTGTCGGTGCCCTTCTTCTTGAGGTCCGCCTGGGCCAGGTAGCGGATGAGGCGGTGCCGCGAGCGGACCTCATGGAGCGCTTCGGCGACGAGGCCGAGCGGCCCCGGCCGGGCCGCCGACGTGCGGAACGCCGACGTGCGGAACGCGGCGGGAGCTTCCTGGGGCATGTCCATGAGCCGCTGGAGCGTAGCATCGATGGGTGGTCTGACGCGCCGAAGGGACTACCATGTCGCGCCGTGACCGCCAGCTCCCCCAGCGCATCGCGCCGTCCGGTGTGCATGCTCGTCCACGCCTTCTTCGACGAGGACTCGCGCGTCCGCCGGGAGGCCGCCTCGCTCGTCGAGCGCGGCCGCCCCGTCGACGTCTTCGCCCTGCGCAGGCCGCACGATGCTCCGCAGGGGATGGTCGACGGAGTGCGCGTGCATCGGCTCGACGTGCAGCGGCACCAGGGGGCCGGGCTGCGCACCTACCTCGGCGAGTACCTCGCCTTCCTCCTCCGTGCCGCGTGGGCGGCGACACGGGAGCACCGGCGCCGGCGGTACGCGGCGGTCCAGGTGCACACCCTGCCCGACTTCCTGGTCTTCGCCGCCCTGCCGCTGAAGCTCGCCGGGGTGCCCGTCCTGCTCGATCTCCACGAGGCGATGCCGGAGTTCTTCCGCATGCGGTTTCCGCGCGCGTCCAGCCCGCTCGCGCACCGGCTCCTGCTCGTCGCGGAGCGACTCTCGATCGCATCCGCGGACGCCGTGATCACCGTGAACGAAGCGCTGGCGGCGCGGCTCGTGGCCCTGGGCGTCCCGGCCGCCAAGGTCGCCGTCATCCTCAACTGCCCGTCGCTGCGGCGCTTCGATCCGGCCCTCTATCCGCACCGGGCGTTCCTGGCCGACGGTACGTTGCGGCTGGTCTATGCCGGCGCCCTGACGCCGACCTACGAGCTCGACGTGGTGCTCGACGGCCTGGCCCGGCTGCGGGCGACTCGGCCGGCTCTGCCGGTCCGGCTCGAGCTGTACGGTCGCGGCGACGCCACCGAGCAGCTGCGGGCCCGCGCGACCCGGCTGGGGCTGGCGGACCAGGTCGGGTTCCATGGCCGGATCCCCCTCGAGGACGTCCCCGCGGCCATCGCGGCGGCCGACATCGGACTGGCGCCCACCCGACGGGACCCGTTCACGGACCTCTCGCTGTCGACGAAGGTGCTCGAGTACGGCGCGATGGGCAAGCCCGTCGTCGCGTCGCGCCTGCCGCTCGTCGAGCGCACCTTCCCCGCTGGTGCCGTGCGGACCTATGAACCGGGCGACCCGGATGGACTCGCCTCGGCCATCCTCTCGCTCGTGGACGACGCGGCCGCCCGCGAGGCGTCGGTGGCCGTGATGACCGGGCGCATCGGAGAACTGTCGTGGGAGCGCGAGGCCGACCGCCTGTGCGCGATCATCGAGCGGCTGGCACCGGACGGGGACACGCGCTGACCGGGCGGGAGAGAGCGCTGGCGGGTCCCCTCGGCCGAGGCTAGCGAAGCTCGTCGAGGAGCCGGTTCGCCAGGGCGCGGGCGAACGTGGCGGTCAGATGTTGCTCGTCGCGGTAGACGAGCAGACGGCCGACGATGACCGGGCACGGTTCCGATGGGCAGACCCACGCCGTGGGATCGACGAACCCGGCGTGCGCCGTCGCGGCGACGGCCCGCTCCTCCGCAAGGCGCGCGGTGTCCAGCGCCAGGCGCTGGGGGCTGGCGCAGGCGAGCACGTCATCCGGATGACGCGACAGACAGACCGGGGGATCGACCTGCGAGCGGGGCGTATCCCCGATCAGGACGACGCGGCCGGCGACCGCAGCCAGGTTCGCGAGCGTGCGTCCCAGACCGCCGTTCCAGAGCGCCCCTCCCTCAGCGGCCGGGACCAGCGCACCCTCCGACCAGAGCGTGTATTCCCTGCTGTCCGAGATGACGACGAGCCAGGGATGCTCGCGTGCGATCCGCTCCAGGGCAGCGCGGCGCCACTCGTCGCACTCCGAGTACTCGCGCTTGAGGCTGGTGCTCCAGATCGTCACATCCGCGGCCGGGCAGGATGACTTGGTCAAGGAGACGAGCCGCCAGCCGTGGCTCGAGGCGAGCCGCTCGAGGGCGGGGAACCACTGCGCCGCATGCGAATCGCCGAACAGGACGATCACCTGCTCGGAGGCCACGGAGCCGAACACGCAGGCGGGGGACGCCGTCTCCGGCACGGAGAGATGGCAGCCGTCCCCGTAGATCCGCGGCAGGTCGTCGCGGGCGAGGGCCAGCTCCGGGACGAGGTCGGCGGGCACGCGGCCCGGCGCGGTCCTCGGCGGATCGGAGGCTGCGAGTGACGGCGACGGCGTCGAGGTCCCTCCCGGGATGGCCACGTCGAGCCCGTCGGCATACGCCCGGTCCAGTTCGGCGTCAGAGATGGAGGACGAGGCCGCCGCCCGGCCGTCGCCGCTCGCCGGCGAGGACAGGGCCCCCAGCGACACGGCCACGACCCCCACCGCCAGCATCAGCCCGGCGGCCGCCGCGAACGTCCGCCGCGGAGCCTGGCCGATCCATCGGCCGTGACGGAACGGTTCCTCGATCCAGCGCTGGCTCGCGGCCGCGATGGGGATGGCCACGACCGCCAGCACGACGCGGCCGTATGTCGGCAGGGATGCCCCGAGCGCGGCCGCGGGCAGGACGATGAGGGGCCAGTGCCAGAGGTAGAGCGAGTATGAGATCCGCCCCAGCCAGCGCATCGGAGCGACCGTCAGCAGGCGCGACACGGGCCCGGCCTGCCGGCCCAGCCCCGCGGCGATGACCAGCGCGGACCCGAGCACGGGCACGGTCGCGGCCACGCCCGGGAAGGGGGTGTCGTTGTTGAGGCCGATCCCCGCCCCGGCGATGCCCGCCAGCCCCAGGAGACCCGCCGCGATCGCGGTCCGCCGGCCCAGCCGCAGCGTACCCGCCGCCATGACGGCCACCAGCGCGCCGAGCCCCAGCTCCCATGCCCGCGTCACGGGTGCGAAGAACGCCCAGGGCGCCGCGACCTGGGTCAGGACCACCGATGCCACCAGGGAGGCGACCGTGACCGATGCCATGATCGTCGCCAGGACCCGATGCGAGCGCCCCACCGATCGAGCGGCCAGGAGCAGCAGCGCGGGCCACAGGAGGTAGAACTGCTCCTCGACCGAGAGCGACCAGAAGTGCAGGAGCGGCGAGGGTGCCTGGCCGGCCTGCAGGTAGTCGGTGGCCTGCAGCGCGAACCCGATGTTGGAGACGTACAGGCCGGCCGCCAGGCCGTCGCGAGCGACGTCGGCGATCTCGACCGGCGCGAGCAGGAGGGCCGAGGCGAGCAGCGTCACGACCAGTGCCACGGCCGCGGCCGGCAGCAGCCGACGAGCCCGGCGCGCATAGAACGCGCCCAGCGAGATCGTCCCCGTGGCGTCGAGGTCGCGAACGAGGATGCCCGTGATCAGGAACCCGGAGATGACGAAGAAGACATCGACGCCGACGAAGCCACCACCGAAACCAGGCACATGGGCGTGGTACAGCAGGACGAGGAGGATCGCCACGGCGCGCAGCCCTTCGAGATCGGGGCGGAAGCGGTCGTTGGCGAGACCCGCGCGCGCAGCCGTGGTGGCGGGGGTCGTGGCGTGGCGGCTCACAGGCCGGCGATTCTGGCACGGTCGAGCGATCGTGGCTGACGAGGGTCGCCCGGGGCTGCGCGCCGGTCGGGTGGCGGCGTAGGGTACGATACCGACCGCTCCACGACGGCCGAGCGCCGTTGCCACCCACGGACCTCCCATCGCCACAGGACCCTGACCAACCATGACTCTTCGAGCCAGGCCGACCGCGGGCCGCTCACGCCGCTCCAGCCACGACAACGAGGCGCGTCAGAAGCTCTACGTCACGATCGGCTTCATCGCCGTCATCGTCATCGCCGTGGGCATCCTGGCCGGCTCAGTCGTCGTCTCCTGGTACAACGACCACCTCAAGCCGGTCGCGCACGTGGACGGCACCGCGATCACGCGCGACCAGTGGCTGGAACGGACGAAGATCGAGCTGTTCCGCATCGGCGAGGGCGAGAAGCGGGTGCGCGAGTCGCTCGCCGCCGGGCAGGTCGGCCAGGACATCGCCTCCCAGCAACTGGAGCTCCTGGATCAGCAGAGGCAGCAGGTCACGCAGGGCGCGCTCGAGGGGCTGATCGACGCGCTCGTGATCGAGAAGTACGCCGCCGCCGAGGGTGTCTCGGCCAGCGACGCCGACCTCGAGGCCGCGCTGAAGAAGGAGTCCTCCCAGCCCGAGCTGCGCCAGACGCTGGCCATCTTCGTGCGCCCCGACGTGGACGCCGGCGCCGACTTCCCCTCGCAGGCCCAGCGTGACGCCGGGAAGGCGAAGGCCGAGCAGGCCCTGGCCGAGCTGAAGGCCGGCAAGGACTTCGCCGCAGTGGCGAAGCAGTACAGCAACGACGCGAGCAAGGAGCAGGGCGGCGACTTCGGCTCCCTGGCCGACACGAACCCCACCGACCGGGCCTGGGTGAAGGCGGTCTTCGCGCTGCCGCTCGACGGGACGACCGAGGTGATCGAGGGCGCCGACGGCACGTTCCGCATCGGGCGCGTGACCGAGATCACGCCCGCCAAGGAGGACGCCGCCTTCCGCGCGGCCGTCGAGCAGGGCCCGGGGCTCGAGGCCTACAAGACCTACCTCACCGCCCAGGTCCTGCAGGAGAAGATCACCGAGAAGCTCGTGGCGCTGGCGACCGCGGGCCCGGTCGAACAGGTCCACGCCTACGAGATCCTCATCGACAAGGGCTCCGGCGACGCGGGGGGCCAGGAGGTCCGGGCCTCGCACATCCTGTACTCGCCGCAGGACGACCCGGGCGGCGCCTCCGCCCTGCCCACCGACGACCCGGCCTGGGCCGACTCGCAGCAGCAGGCCGACGCTGCGGCCGCCAAGCTGCGCGCCATCGCCGACGTGGCCGAGCGCGAGGCGGAGTTCGCCACGCTGGCCAAGGCCGAGAGCGACGACACGGGCAGCGGCGCGACCGGCGGGGACCTCGGCTGGTTCACCCGCGGCGCGATGGTCCAGGAGTTCGCTGACGCCATCTTCGAGGGCACGCACGGGAAGGGCGACATCGTCGGCCCGGTGAAGTCGCAATTCGGCTGGCACGTCATCCTCTTCGACCGCTTCCGCCCGGCGCCGAAGCAGCGCGCCGCAGAGCTCCTCGTGAAGGTCAACGAGCCGGGCGCCGACTTCGCGGCCATCGCGAAGGAGGAATCGGACGGCCTCGAGGCCGCCAAGGGTGGCGACCTGGGCTGGATCGCCCCCGGGCAGTCGTCCGACCCCACGATCGAGGAGGCCCTCTTCACGCTGCAGGCCGGCCAGATCGGCGAGGGCCTGGAGCTGGGCGACGGCTTCCACATCTACAAGGTCGTCGGGCGCGAGACGCGCCCCTTGGATCCGGAGCAGATCAACAGGATCCAGCTCAACGCTTTCACCCTCTGGTTCGCGCCGAAGAAGGGGGCGGCCGTCATCACGCGCGACGACGCCGCGCTCGGGTCCGGCCTCTAGGAGGTGCTCGAGGAGGCGCTCCACGAACTCGAGCGTCGCCTCGGCGTCCGCCCCGGCGACGGCCTCCAGTTGGCCGCGGCGTCGGCTCTCGTCCGCCTGCCGTTCGATCCGGGTTGGCCGCTGCTGATCCTCGGGGACGCGGTCGCGGCGCCCGCATCCGGCTCGGCGCTCGCCTTCGATGCGCCGGTCCTGCCCGGCCGCCATGCGCGCCCGCCGGAGGTCCCGGCCATCCTCGGTGCCCTCTACCCGGCCGACCACCCGGTGCACGGGCTGCTCGGCGCCCCGGATGCGATCGTCGGCGGGCTTCACGGCGCGCCACTCGCGTCGGGCGCCTGGTACGTGCCGCCCCTGCGCGACGAGGCGAACCTGGCCAGCCCCCACGGCCTGCCCTGGCTGGCGGCACGGCTGCGCGCCCCGGACGGCTGCCCGTGGGACCGCGAGCAGACCCACCAGAGCCTGCGGCGGCACCTCCTCGAGGAGGCCTACGAGGTCTACGACGCACTCGAGGCGGGCTCGACCCCGGCGCTGGCCGACGAGCTGGGCGATCTGCTCCTGCAGGTGGTCCTCCACGCCGAGTACGCGGCCGAGGCCGGCGTCTTCGACCTGAGCGACGTGTACCGCTCGATCATGGCCAAGATCGTGCGCCGCCACCCGCACGTCTTCGGCGAGCTGGAGGTGGCCTCGGTCGGCGAGGTGATCCGCAACTGGGAGACGATCAAGGCCGGCGAGCGGGCGCAGGCCGCGGCGGCCGGGGAGCCGCCCCGGCACGCTCGCGACGAGCTGATGCCCGAGGCCTTCGCGGGCCTTTCGCGCTCGCTGCCCGCGCTCGCCTACGCCCAGGAGATCCAGGAGCGCGCCGCCTCGCTCGGCTACGACTGGCCGGACGTTGAGGGCGTCATCGACAAGCTCGAAGAGGAGGCGGTCGAGCTGCTCTCCGCAGAGACCGCCGAGGAACGTCGTGAGGAGCTTGGCGACCTGCTGCTCGTGATCGTCAACCTGGGGCGTAAGCTGGGCATCGACGCGGAGGCGGCGCTGCGGGCCGCCAGCGCGAAGTTCGCCGGGCGCTTCGCCCGGGTCGAGCGGCTCGCCGCGGGTCGGCGGCTCGACGAGATGACCTTCGAGGAGCTGGACGAGCTCTGGGTCGCCGCCAAGCGTGAGGAGGGAACTCCCTGATGAGCATCGGCTCCGGCCGCTTCCGCGGTGACGGGCGCACGCCCGGCCAGCTCCGCCCCACGACCATCGAGCTGGACGTGCAGAAGTGGGCCGAGGGCTCCTGCCTCATCCGCGTCGGCGACACGCACGTGCTCTGTGCGGCCACGCTCGAGGAGCGCATCCCGCCCCACCTGCGCGGGAAGGGCATCGGCTGGGTCACGGCCGAGTACTCGATGCTGCCCCGGGCCACCTCCGAGCGCACGCAGCGGGAGGCCGTGAAGGGGCGCCTCGGCGGCCGCACGCACGAGATCCAGCGGCTGGTGGGCCGCTCGCTGCGCGGCGTGGTGGACGCCGCGAAGCTGGGTGAGCGGACCGTGACCGTGGATTGCGACGTCCTCCAGGCCGATGGCGGGACGCGCACCGCCTCGATCACCGGCGGCTACGTGGCGCTCGTGCTGGCCCTGAAGCGGCGCGGGCTGGGCGCGGCGGTGGCCGGCCAGATCGCGGCCGTGAGCGTCGGCCTCGTCGACGGCGTGGCGCTGCTCGACCTCGACTACGCCGAGGACTCGCGCGCCGACGTGGACTTCAACGTGGTGGCCACGGACGCCGGGACGTACGTGGAGGTGCAGGGCACGGCCGAGGGCAAGCCGTTCGACCGGGCGGCCATGGAGCGGCTCCTCTCGCTGGCCGACGACGGCATGCAGAAGCTGTTCGCCCTGCAGCGCGAGGCGATCGCCCGCGCCGCGGCGTGACCGCGTCCGGGGAGCGGCGGATCCTCGTCGCGACGCGCTCTGCGCACAAGCTGAGGGAGCTGCGCGAACTGCTGGGGCTCTCGCGGACGGCGCTCGTCTCGCTGGACGAGCTGGGTCTGGCCGGCGATCCGGTCGAGGACGGCGCCACGTTCGAGGCGAATGCGCTCATCAAGGTCCGCTTCTGGGCCGCGCGGACGAGGTTGCCGGTGCTCGCCGACGACTCGGGCCTCGAGGTCGAGGCGCTCCGCTGGGGCCCGGGCGTGCGCACGCGCCGCTACGCCGGCGAGGTGGCCACCGATGCCCAGAACAATGCGAAGCTGCTGGACGAGCTGGCCGGCCTGCCACCGCAGCGCCGGGCCGCCCGCTACGTGTGCGTGCTCGCCTTCCTGGCCTCGGCCACGGCGGAACCGCTGGTGCGGCGTGGCACGTTCGTGGGGCGCATCGCGCCCGCGGCGCGCGGCAGCGGCGGCTTCGGCTACGACCCGATCTTCGAGCCCGCCTCCGAGCCGCCGGGCGGCCGCACCGTGGGCCAGATGACGGCGGTCGAGAAGAACGCGGTCTCGCACCGTGCCGTCGCCGCGCGCGCCATGGGCCAGGCGCTGCGCGAGCTGGGGTACTGATCCGACCGTCGTCGGCTGCGGGCTGGGTCCCGACCACGCGACGGACGCGCGTTGTCTGCACGACAACAAACCACGCCTCGCAGCCACGTCCGGGACCGTTCTGGGTGAAGACGACCCGCGTCCTGAGCGTGGATCACGCCGGCCGTGCCGGCGGATCGCCCCCTGGCAGGCCCTCGGACGCCCTCGACGCGCCGTTTGGTGCGCAGCAAACAACACCACGCTGCGACTCGGACTACGCTCCGCTCATGAACGAGCCCTACCTCCCCGACGTCCCCGTCACGCCCATCGCGCTGCACCCCGCCGTCCCGGTCGCCCGCGCACGGGTCATCGCGGCGGCGCACGACCTCCTCGCGGTGCCCGACGCGGCCCTCGAGCGCGCCTGGCCCTGGCGCGATTCCGAAGCGGACGTCCGTTACGGCTTCTACCGTGCCTACGAGACCCTCGAGGCGGCCGGCGCTGCGGTTCGCCGGGCCCTCGACGAGGCGGACACGCGTCGCGCCCCCGGCGCCCGTCGTGTCGCCGCCGCTACCGCGGCGCGTTGGGAGCTTCACGCCCAGGTGCTCCCCCTCGACGCGACGACCCTCGGCGCCTCCCCCGGCGGTGGCGAGTGGACGGTGAGACAGACGCTGGGCCACATCGTCAGCGCGCAGCGCGCATACGGCCGGTTCACCGCCTGGTGGCTGCTCCAGCACGACGCGGCCCCCCTTCCCGACGCAGTCCCGGAGGCGCTCTTCGAGGCCATGCCCGACGAGGCGGTCGAGGGTGAGGGCACGCCCGACGAGATCCGCGAGCGCCTCGACGGGCTGCTCGACGCGGGCATGGCCCACCTCGGCGGCCTGGACGACGACGCCCTGGCGGTCCCGGCGCGCTGGTCGGGCATCCGTGTCGACGTCGGCTTCCGCCTCGGGCGCTGGTCGTCGCACATCCGCGAGCACACCGTCCAGGTGGACGAGACGCTGGTCATGCTCGGCTGGGCGCCGCGCGAGGTGGACCGGCTGGTGGGACTCATGGTGGGCGCCTACGGACGGCTGGAGGAGCAGGTCTTCGGCCTGCCCGCGGCGGCGCTCGAGCGCGGCGGCGAGGACGGGCGGACGCCGGCCACGCTCATCGAGGCGGCCACGACGCAGGTGGCCGCGGACGCGGCCTCGGTGCGGGCCTCGGCGGGCGCCTAGGGGTTCGAGCTCGGCGTTGCCGTCGGCTTCGGCGTCGGCCAGGGCGTGGGCAGGGTCCCCGGTGCAGGGAAGAGCAGCGCCGCCATGGCCCGGATGGCCTCCCCGTCGGGGATCTGGACCGCGCCGCGCGGATCCCCACCCTCGGACGGGTGGACGAGCGGGAACTTCATCACGACGTTGACGACATCGGTGCCGTCGATGCCTTCGGCCAGGAAGGCCAGGTCGTTGTAGCGGCTCGGGGGCAGGTCGGTGCGCACGGCGTCGCCGATCGCGTCGAGCAGCCCGGGGAGCTTCCCCAGCAGCTCCAGCGCGCCGCCCTCGAGCGCGGCGTTCTTGAGGGCGACGAGCACCTCCTGTTGCCGCGCGGCGCGCGTGAAGTCGGTCTCGCCGACCGGTCTGCGGACGCGGGCGTAGGCCAGGGCATGCTGGCCGTCGAGGTGCTGGAGCCCGGCCTCCACGTGGAAGCCGTCGATCCCGAACTCGCGGTACTTGGGGTCGTCGAGCGGTCGCTTCACCTCCACGTCGACCCCACCGACCGCGTCGATGACCTTGACGAAGCCGGACAGGTCGACCTTGGCGTAGTAGTGGATCTCGATGCCCAGCAGCTCCCCGACGGCGTCCTGGAGCGCACGCGTGCCACTGCGGCCGGCCCCGGCGAGATCGGGGTCGTCGGGATGCGTGTTGACGTGCAGGAGGAGGCCATTGATCTTGCCCCGGTAGATCCCCCCGCCGGGGAGGGGGACATCGACCAGGTCGCGCGGGATGGACAGCATCGACGCCGTCCGGCCGACCGGATCGACGGACACGACGATGAGCGTGTCGGTGCGGCCTCCCTGGGTGCTGGTGCGGTTGTCGACGCCCATGAGCAGGACGTTGATCCGGCCATCCGGGGCGGGCGTGGGGCCGGTCGTGGTCCCCGGGTCATCGCCCGCAAAGAGGAGTCGTGCCGGCGCTGAGCCGCTCGCGTCCGCCATACCGGCGCAGGTGGGGCAGATGCGCAGGGCTGTCTCGTAGACCCGCAGGCCCAGGAAGCCCGCGTATGCCTGGGGTGCCGCTGCCAGGCCCACGACGAGGAGGAGCCCGACCGCGCCGACGCCGCCGATCCGCGCTCGCCCGCCGGCCAGGAAGGCGTGGGCGATGGCGATCAGCCGCCAGCCGAGGAAGAGGACGTCGAGGAAGAGGAGGGCAACGACGGCGTCGGGCTTGAGGATCGAGGCCACCAGCCGCGTCTGGTAGGCCAGCGCGATCAGGAGGCCGATGAGCAGCAGCGCGGCGACCGGCAGGGCGAAGGCCGCGAAGCCCCGACCGTCGCGGTTGAGTGCCTGCCCGAGTCCGGGGAAGATAGCCGAGAGGACGGCGGCGACGATGCGCCGGGGATCGTCCGCGCCGTCACGCGTGCGGCCCTCCCGGCCCGGGGTCGAGGCTCGCGCCTGCAAGGACTCCTCCGCTGTCGTCTGGCGGCGGCAGTGTAGCAGCGGGTCGGGGAGCGGCTCACACCGCGACCGGCGCGGTACGATGTGCCGCGACGGGGCGTGGCGCAACGGTCGCGCACGTGCTTTGGGAGCACGAGGTTGTGGGTTCGAATCCCACCGCCCCGACCATCCTCGCCGGCGGCGAGGCTACGCCGCGGATCGACCTCGGCCCAGCGAGACGCCGAGGGCGAGGACGGGCACCGCGGCGGCCAGCAGCACGACGCCCAGCAGGCCGAAGCCGCCGACCTGGGCGACCGTGCCGCCGACGAGCGGACCGAGCAGGTAGCCCACGATCCCGACCTGCGACCAGGCGACGATGGCGGTGACCGAACGCTCGGTCGGAACGCCCTGCAGCAGCACGCCGATGGAACCGGTGTTCGCCATCCCGATGCCGAGCCCTCCGATCGCCAGGCCGACGATCCAGAGCGGCACGGCTCCCGTGGCCGCTGCCAGTCCGATGCCGAGGACGACGAGGCCATGCGCGCCGAGCAGCATGGCCCGGGGCGGGAAGCGCGAAGCCAGCGCGGCCGAGACGGCGACGACGAGCGACATCGCGGCATAGAGCAGGCCGATCTGGGCCTGATCGAGGCGTGCCGCGAGGTGCAGCGGCAGCACGCCCTCCACGATCCCCAGGGCAAGGACGGCGAACAGGATGCCGGCCGAGGCGACCCGGAAGGCGGGCGACCGGAGGGCGCTGCGGTCGGAGCCGAAGGCCGGGTGGTGGCGCGACGGCGGCATCGCCGCGACGAGCACCGCCGCGAGGCAGACGAGGGCGAGGTACACGAGGAACGGCTCGCGGACACCGCCGAGGGCGCCGATGGCCGGGCCGAGGAGCCCGCCCACCGAGTACGCCGCGAAGATCCGGCTCATGCACAGGTACTCCTGGCCGGGCCAGCGCTGGAGCGTGCTGAACGTCACCCCCATCCACAGCCCGCCCGATCCGAGGCCCATCACGAAGCGGGCCATGGAGTAGCCGGGCAGGCTCGACGATGCGGCGAAGCCGAGCGACCCGGCGGCGAGCAGGCCGAGCGACAGCAGAAGAAGGGCCGAGTAGCGCTGCCGGCGGATGGCGCTGCCGGCGAGGGCGAAGCCGATGACGATGCCCGCCGGGAACGTCGCGACCAGCAGCCCGATGAGGCCGGGGCCCGTTCCCGTCTGCGCCGCGAGCGTCGGGGCGACCGGTGCGATGACGCTGTACGCGGCCGCGTCGAGGACGCCGAGGGCCAGGAGCGCGACGTAGGCGAACGTGGAGCGGTCTTCGCTCGCGGGCAGGCGCACGGCGGTCCCCGCGTCCTGGGAAGACGTGATCGCCATCGAGCGAGGATAGCCGAGACCGGACCATGCGCGGCCATCGCGCAGGACGAGGCGTACCGGTGCGGCGCAGCGTCGGCCCAGACCATCGGCAAGGGCGGAGGGACCGTGCCCCCTGCTAGCATCGCTCGCACGATGCCCTGGGGAACCGTATCTCCGATCCAGCGCAGCCGCTTCGGGGCCGCTGCGCTGGTGGCGCTCGTCCTGCTCACGGGCTGCGGCGGCAGTTCAGCCACGCCGACACCGACGCCGGCCGCGGCTACCGCGACCCCGAAGCCGGACACGCACCTGGCGGAGCCGGCCTCCGGCCGCGAGGTCTACACCCGGCTGAACGAGGCCGGCCTCGGGCTCGTGGGCACGAACGCCGCCGAGGGGACGGAGCCGCGCAGCCGCATCAACGCGTCGTACGCCGGCTGGCCGTTGGCGCTCCTGGAGTACTCCACGACCACCGCCCGCGCCAAGAGCGTCCCGTTCCGAGACGGCGGCGCGCCCGGCGCCGGGCAGCCGGCCTTCACCTTCGCCGGCCTGAACATCGCGGTCCTCTGGGGCCCGAGCACGCAGGGCCACGTGCCGGCCCCGCCGGACGCCACGAAGGTCGAGGCGGCGAAGAAGCTCGCCGAGGCGCTCGGCGAGCTGGTCGGCCCGCTGGCCGAGCGATCCGTCGCGCGCGTCACCGTGCCGCTGCCGACGGCCACGCCGCCCCCTTCCGTGGCACCGAGCCCGTCGCCCAGCGCCACACCCACCGCCACGCCCTAGAGGGCCGTCAGGTCCTGGGTCAGTGGTTCCCCCACTGGTACGTCTGCTTGACGATGCGCAGGTAGACGAACGTCTCGGTGGACTGCACGCCCGACACGCGACGGAGCTTCTCCGTCAGGAAGCGCAGCAGATCCTCGCTGTCCTCGCAGACGGCCTCCACGAGCAGGTCGAAGGCGCCGGCGGTGACCACGACGTAGATGACCTCGGGCAGCTTCCCGATCTCCTCGGCGGCCTGGATCAGCCGGTCCCCCTCGCAGCGGACGCCGATCATCGCCATCTGGTCGTAGCCGAGCTTGAGCGGGTCGGTGACGCCGACGATCTGGAGCACGCCGCGCTCGATGAGCCGGCTCGTGCGCGCCCGCACGGCCGCCTCGCTCACGCCGAGGTCGGACGCGATCTGCGTGAACGGGCGGCGGCCGTCCTGTTGCAGGTGCGCGATGATGCGCTTGTCGAGGGGCGAGACGTCGCCCTCGCCGCCCCGCGCGGGGAGCGGCTTGCGGGCCTGGGTCATGGCCGGGACGGTACCACCGGCTGGTGCCGCCTGGCAACGCGATTCACACCGGGTGGTGGCGGCAGGCGACGAGACTTCGCGTGCTGCGCTCGGCCCCCGACGGCTCGCAGGTCGTCGAGTCTGGCGCCCGAGGGTCGGGCGGGGTACCCTCGACACGTGCCCACCGGTTTCCTCGTCGTGCTCCTCGGGGTGGCCGTCCTGGTCAACCTCGCACTCGTGGGGGTCGTGCTCGTCTCCTCGGTCGTCCGCCGGCGCTCGTCGCCGCCCGACGATGCGTGGGTCGGCGCGATGCCCCCGGAGCCGATCGACATCGCCCTCCAGGCCGCCGCCCGGGCGGAGGGCTCGCCACCCTCGCGGGCCGGCATCAGCGCAGCGACGTACGACCGCGTCGTGCGCATCGTCAGCTACGGGTTCTTCATCGGCACGGCCATCATCGTCGCTCTCGGCGGGCTCTGGGCGACGAGCGCGCCGGCCATCTACGCGCTGCTCGCGGGGGGCGCGATCGTCGTATTCGTGGTCCACGACGTCCTGCCCAGTTCGCGCCTGGGCGGCGCCGTGCTGGTCTTCGAGGCCGTCACCGCGATCGCGCTGTTCACGGTCCTGATCGTCCTCACGGGCGGTGTCGACAGCCCCTTCTTCTTCGGCTACTACCTCATCGCCGCGGCCGCGGCCTTCGTCGTCGGGGGCACTGCGAACTTCCTGCTGGCCGCCGCCATCTCGGCGGTCTATCTGCTGGCGCTCCTGCTCGTCCAGGGCGCCACGCCGCTGGAGTTGCCGCAGATCGAGCGCCTCGGTTTCAACCTGATGGCGCTCTGGCTCCTCTCGTACCTCGCCTCGGTCGTGGCGCGCGAGCAACGGCGAACTCGCGACGCCGCCGTCCGCCTCTCGCTGCACGACCCGCTGACGCGGCTCTACAACCGCAACTACCTGTTCGCGGTGATGGACCGTGAGATCGCCCGCGCCGGGCGGACCCAGCGCCGTTTCAGCCTGCTCATGCTCGACCTCGACGGCCTCAAACCGATCAACGACCACTACGGCCACTACTTCGGCGACCGGATGCTGCGCGAGGTGGCCGAAGTCGTGCGGCGCGGCATCCGCGTCATCGACTCGGCGGCCCGCTACGGCGGCGATGAGTTCGTCGTCCTCCTGCCCGAGACCGATCCCAGCGGCGCGCTCGTGGTCGCCGAGAAGATGCGTCGAGGGATCGCCGGCATCAGGGTCGTCGCCGGCGCCGACGTCCTGCGCACGACCGTCTCGGTCGGCGTGGTCGCCTTCCCGGACGACGGACGGACGGCGGACGCCCTGCTCAATCGGGCCGACCAGGCCATGTACGAGTCGAAGCGAACCGGCAAGGATCGCGTCTGGGCCGGCGTCGCCCGTGCCGACCGGCGGACCGTCGCCGGCCTTCCCGTCCGGCCGGGCCCCCGCGTGGCGGTGCCCGCCAACGCCGCGGACCGACGTGCCGCGGATCGACGTGCCGCGGATCGGCGGACGCTCGACCGCCGCGGTTCCGGACCGCCCGATCCCGACTCGGGGCGCCAGGCCGCCGATGACGTGGCGTCCGCTGCGACACCCGTGGCGGCGGCTGCGCCCGCGGCGGCGAAGCTTGCCGCGCGGCAGGGTGGGAAGCCGAAGGGCAGCGCGGCGGCCCGCCATGCGAAGGCGGCGACGACATCGGCGCGCCCCGGCGTGCCGCGCGCCAAGGCGTCCCAGGGCCCCAGGCGCTTCGAGGTGCTCCATCACGACGATCCGCGTTTCGAGCGGACGATGCGCGATTTCATCCGCGGCCCCCGGCCGGTGGAGTCGATCGACGAGGACCGGCTCGAGGTCGACGAACGCCCCGCCTGAGCCGTCGGGCGGCGCCGGCCGCCCGGTGTAGGATGGCGCGGCCATGACCGACGAGCCCGCCGGCCGCCCCGTCCGCGGCTTCTCGACTCGCGCCATCCTCGCCGCCACGCGCTCCCCGAAGGTCGAACAGCACCCCACGGCCGTGCCGATCTACCAGAGCGCCACGTTCGCTGCGAACGACGCCGCGGAGTTCGCTGCGATCATCGCCGCCGGGAGCGGCTACACGTACGCCCGCCTCGACAACCCGACCGCCTCGGCCATGGCCGCCGCGGTCGCCGAGCTGGAGGGGGCGGAGTCAGGCTTCGCCTTCGGCTCCGGCATGGCCGCCATCCACGCCGCGCTGGCCGCCCTCGTTCGTGCCGGCGACCGCATCGTCGCCACGCGTGCCGTCTACGGCAGCACGCGCTCGCTCCTCGACCGTGTCTTCGCGAGGTTCGGCGTGGAGACCACCTACGTGGACGCCACGGACGCGGACGAGGTGAGCGCCGCGCTGCCCGGCGCTCGGCTCCTCTACCTCGAGACGATCAGCAACCCGACCCTGGTGGTGGTGGACATCCCCGAGCTGGCCGAGCGGGCGCATCGCGCCGGCGCCCTCGTCGTCGTCGACAACACGTTCGCCTCGCCGTACCTCTGCCGGCCGATCGAGCTGGGCGCCGACCTCGTCGTCGAATCGGCCACGAAATGGCTGAGCGGCCACTCGGACGTCATCGCCGGGGCCGTCAGCGGGCCGGAGCGCCTGGTACGCGAGGTGGCTGCCGTCGAGGTGGACACCGGCGGCATCGTGGCGCCCTTCTCGGCCTTCCTCGTGCTGCGCGGCATCGCCACGCTCCCGGTGCGCATGGATCGACACTCGGAGACGGCCCTCGCCCTGGCGCGCTTCCTGGAGAGCGCGCTGGGGCCGCGCGCCGTCGTCTACCCGGGCCTGGCCAGCCACCCGCAGGCGGTCGTGGCGCAGCGCCTGCTGCGCGCCGGGGGCGGGATGCTGGCCATCGACCTCGTGACACGCGCCGCCGCCCTCGCCTTCATCGACGGCCTCGCCATCCCCGAGCGGACCGCCTCGCTGGGGAGCATCCGGACGCTCGCCGTCCATGCCGCGACGACGTCGCACCGCCAGTACGACGGGGCGGCCCTGGCCGCGGCGGGGATCTCGGAGGGCCTCGTGCGCGTCTCCGTGGGACTGGAGGACGTCGAGGATCTCGTCGCCGATGTCGCCGACGGACTGGCCGCGGCGCGCTCGGCGGTCCCCGCGTAGGCAGCCATCTCGAGCATCGCGCTCGGTCGGGACCGGGCATCCTTCCTCGGCGACCCGCTCGGCCGCCTCCGTGCGACCGTCTGGCGGACGCTCACCGACGTCCGCTTCGCGGTGCTCCAGATCATCGTCCTCGCCCTGGCCGGCCTGGTGGGCACGATGGTCCGGCAGATCCCCGCCTACGCGCTGCGCAACAACCCCATCGGCTACGCGACGGAGATCGCCGACCTCCACCTGCGCTACGACCCGATCACGGTCCTCGGGGCCAACATCGGCCCGACCCTGGTGGACGTCTTCGAGGCACTCGGCTTCTTCCGCATCTTCACCGCCCCCTGGTTCACCTTCCTTCTCACGCTGCTCGTCGTGAGCATCGTCGTCTGCACGCTCGACCGGACGCCGCGGCTGTGGCGGGGCGTGCGCCAGGTGCGGGTCGTCCAGCCGGCGGCCTTCTTCGATCTGCGCCTGCCCGAACGGGCGGCCTTCCCGGCCGTCGAGGCGACCGACGACGAGCTCGCCTCGGCGCTGCGCGGCCGGCGTTTCAAGGTTCGACGCGCGGTGGAGGCGGAGGTCGACGGCGCGCCGATCCGGCATCTCTACGGCGACCGCAACCAGTACCTCAAGATGGCCACACTCTTCACCCACCTGGGCCTGATCCTCTTCCTCATCGGCGGCGGGGTGACCGGGGCGTTCGGGTACGAGACCGTGCTCTTCGTCGGGGAGGGGCAGACCGCGCCGGTGCAGCCGGTCGGCACGCCGGGGAACCTGCTCGTGAAGAACCTCGGCTTCGAGGCGCCGGTGCGGCCGGACGGCTCCTTCGCCGACTTCCGCACCGATCTGGCCGTCTACCGCGACGGTCGCGAGGTGGCGCGCAAGACGATCCGCGTCAACGACCCGCTCGAGGTCGGCGGCTTCGTCTTCCACCAGAACACGTTCGGCGCCGCCGAGACGCTCGAGGTCCGCGATCCGACCGGCCGGCTGGTCTGGCACGCGCCGGTGCTCATGGACGGCCAGGTCCTGGGCAAGCCGCAAGGCCTCCTGTCCCTCCCTGGGTCGCCGTACGGCGTCTTCGTGATCCTCGACCGCGACGCCACGGGCGCCGGGCGCCTGACCCTGGTGGGCACGGACGGCACGATCGACGACGACGGGAGCCTCGTGCCGATCTTCGCCGACCAGGTCGCCCTGGGCGGCACGACCGATCTGGCCCGCACGGCCGGCTACGCCATCCGCTGGACCAAGGCCGGCGCCTTCACCGGTATCGTGGCCAAGCGGGACCCCGGCCAGCCGCTCATCTGGCTGGCCTACCTGAGCCTCATCAGCGGCATCGTGCTCACCTTCTACTTCCCGCGCCGCCGCGTCTGGGCGCGGTTCGTCGGCGGCCGGCTCGAGGTGGCCATGCTCGCCGACCGCTATGTCGACGCGAGGCGGGAGTTCGGGCAGCTCCTCGATGACCTGGCGCGGGTCACCGGCCGCCATCCGGAGCAGCGGTCCGGCTGAACCGTCGGGTAGGCTGGCGCGACGATGCCCGACCTCGAGGAGCTGCGCCGCGCTGTCTTCCCGACCGCCGCCGGTGGTGCGCCGGCCCGCGGGGCCACCGCCTTGCGAGATGTGGTCTGGGTGCGCGTCCTGAAAGCGCGCGTGCCCGCCTTCGACGCCCTCGATCGGGGCGACCTGGCCATCCTGCCCGAGACGGCCCTGCGTTCGCTGGCGGCCGGCGGCCTGGAGCCGGGGGCGATCGTGGATGCCCTCGATCGGGCCGGGGCCGCCGGCGCCCTGCTGGTCGGAGAGGGCGACGCCGACCCGATCGCCGCGGCCACCCTTCGGCGCGCGACGGAGCTCAAGCTGCCGGCCTGGCGGCTCGCCGGCCCCGACCCTGCGCAGGTGGAGCGCTCGGTCATCGGCTACCTCGTGAACGCGCGCGCGGAGCTCGAACGCCGCGCGGCCGACCTCGAGGACCGGCTCGCCGCGTTGGCCCTCGAGGGCCGCGACCTGGCCGCCCATGCCGCGCTGATCGCCACGTTCCTCGGACGGGCGGTGGCCATCGAGGGCGCCGAGGGGCAGGCGGTCGCGGTGCACGCCCCGGCCGGTGTCCCGAGCGCGGCCGCCGACGCCGCGGGCTACCTCGCCAACCGCCGGCACGTCGCGTTGCGCACGCCGCTTCCCGGCCCCGCGGCCGAAGCGTCCGGTGCGCTGGTCGTGCTGGGCGCGCCGCCCGCCACGGAGCTGGAGCGACTGGCCGGCGACCGCGTGGCGGCCTTGCTCGCCCTGGAACTGGCCCGGGATCAGGCCGGGCGCCGACCGACTGAGGCCCGCCGCCGGGCCGACGCCCTCCCCGGTGACGGCCCGCCATGGGTGGTGCTCATGGCGCGCCAGCTCATCGCCGGTACCGAGACGACGCTCGACGAGCGCGAACGGCTTCGTGAGCGCGTGGCCCGACTCGCGCCGGCACGGCGCCTCCGCCTGCGCGGCGACGCAGGCAGCCTCGAGCTGCGCGTCGTGGTCGCGGCGGGAGCGGCGGATCCGCTCGGTTTGACGGCCGCCTCCCGCGTTGCCGAAACCGCCGGGCGGCCCGTCGCCGCCTCGCGGCCGTTCCATCGCCCGGAGGATCGGCCGCTGGCCGAGGAGGAGGCGCGCGCGACGCTCGAGGCCGCCGCGAACCTCCCCCTGGACGCGGCCGGCGCGCTCGTCGTCCGTGCCGACCGCCTGCCGTCATACCGGTTGCTCGGCAGCCTGCACAACCTGCCCGACGGCGTGCGGCACGCACGCGCGCTGCTCACGCCGATCCTGGTCGGTCGACCCGAGGTGCAGGCGGAGCGCCTGTCCACGCTGCGGGCCGTCCTCGAGCGACCCGGCCTGGCGGAGGCCGCGGCCGCGCTCGGCATCCACCGCAACACCCTCGCCTACCGAGTGGCGCGCATCGAGGCCCTCGGCGGCTGGCGCCTCGACGATCCCGAGCTCCGCTTCGTCCTCGCCCTCGCTGCCAGGCTTGTGCAAACTGCCCAAGAGGAGGGCTGAGCCTGGGACCTCGAGGCCGCCCTGTTCGATCGGTCATGGGGTACGATGGCCGCCAATCGTGCGGGACGCCCTAGCATCGGGCGTCACACCGGCTGTCGGGGCAAGGAGGACGGCGTTGACGATCGAATTGCGGGAGATGGACGCGCTCTCGAAGATCGAGGCGGCGAGAGAGCACAACATCCGCTTCGTCCAGCTCCAGTTCACGGACATCCTGGGCATCGTCAAGAGCGTGACGATCCCGCTGCACCAGCTCGCCGGCTCCGTGGAGCACGGCACCTGGTTCGACGGCAGCTCTATCGAGGGCTTCACGCGCATCGCCGAGAGCGACCAGTGGCTGCGGCCGGACATGGCCACCTTCGCGGAGATCCCCTGGCAACCCGGCCACGGCACGCTGGGCGCCGGACCGCTGGGCAGCCGGGGCACGGCGCGCGTCATCTGCGATGTCATGACCCCCAGCGGCGAGCCGTTCGCGGGGGATCCGCGCTTCATCCTCAAGCGCCAGCTGGAGCGCGCGGCCAAGCTCGGCTACAAGTGGAACACCGGCCCCGAGCTCGAGTTCTTCCTCTTCCGCCGTGACGAGGACGGGCGTGTCGCGCCGCTGCCGCACGACCAGGCGGGCTACTTCGACTTCTCCACCGACCTGGCGCAGGAAGTCCGCCAGGACATGGTCAATGCGCTCGAGGCTTTTGGCATCCGCGTCGAGGCGGCCCATCATGAGGTGGCGGCCGGTCAGCACGAGATCGACTTCGAGTACGACGACGGTCTCACCACGGCCGACAACGCCATCACCTTCAAGTTCGCCCTCAAGGCGATCGCCAACCTGCACGGCCTCTACGCCACGTTCATGCCCAAGCCGATCTTCGGCATCAACGGCTCGGGCATGCACACGCACCAGAGCCTGTACAGCCTGGCCGAGCAGCGCAACGCCTTCGCCGACGGGGAGAACCAGTACGGATTGTCCGACCTGGCGCGCAGCTACATGGCCGGCATCCTCGCCCACGCCCGGGGCATGATCGCCGTGCTGGCGCCGACCGTGAACTCGTACAAGCGGCTCGTGCCCGGCTACGAGGCACCGACCTACCTGACCTGGGGACGGACGAACCGCTCGGCGCTCATCCGGGTGCCCAAGGCGTCGCCCGGGCGGAGCGTCGAGGCCACCCGCGTGGAGGTCCGCTGCCCCGATCCTTCCTCGAACACGTACCTCGCCTTTGCGGTCATGCTCGCCGCCGGCCTCGACGGGATCGAGAAGGACATGCAGCTGGCCGACCCGGTCGAGGAGAGCCTCTTCGAGATGAGCGCGGCACGCATCGCGGAGCACGGCATCCGCGAGCTGCCGGGCACGCTCGGTGAGGCGCTCGACGAGCTGGAGAAGGACGAGGTCGTGCGGACGGCGCTGGGGGAGCACGTCTTCGACCACTTCGTCGCGGCCAAGCGCCGTGAGTGGGACGAGTACCGCACCCAGGTCACCGAGTGGGAGATCGACCGCTACCTCGACGCGTTCTAGCGTCCGCCCGGTCGGGCCCCCGGCTCGGAACTTCGGCACGACCCTATCCGAAGCGGCCCCGATACGCCTCGGGCAGAAGGGCGGCGATGCGGCGCATGAGTTCCTCGTTGCTCGCCTGGAGTGCCTCACGGCGATCGGCCGGCCCGCCGTCCGTGCGCGTCTCCGACGGCCGGTAGAGCGGCCCGAAGCGCACCGTGACCGTCGTCCCGAAGCGTGGCAGGCGCGCGCCGACCGGCCAGGTCCGCTCGGTCCCGGCCAGCCCCACGGGCAGGATCCGCGCGCCGCTGCGCAGCGCGAGGAGGGTGACACCCGCCTTCGGCTCGCCGAGCGTCGCGCTGCGCGAGCGCGTCCCCTCCGGCGCGACACCCAGCCACTCCCCCGCATCCAGCACGGAGCGCGCCATGCGATACGCCTCGCGGTCGGGGCGGCCCCGGCGCACGCCGAATCCGCCGTAGGCCCGCAGCACGAGGCCCAGGATCGGCGCGTCGAGCGCTTCGGCCTTGGCCATGTAGCGCGTGCGCCGGCCGACCAGCCGCGCCACGACGACGCACACCAGCGGCGGATCGACGATCGAGAGGTGGTTCGAGGCGACGATGACGCCGGGTTCGTCGGGCACGTGCTCCACGCCCTCGACGTGGATCCGCACGCGCATGAGCGCGAGCGCGACGCGGATGCCCAGGTTGCCCAGCCGGAAGAGGAACGGCAGCGCGGGGCGGGCTGGACGCTCGATCATGGGGGCCCCGGCGGGTCGGCCGTCAGGACTCCTTGACACCGATCTGCCGGGTGCCCATCAGCTCGCCGCCGTCGACGCCGATGGTGTTGCCGGTCATCCAGTGGAGCCGCGGCGAGGCCAGGGCCACGATCGCCTCGGCGACGTCTTCAGGCGTCGTGAGGCGGCCGCCCGGGTTGCGCTCGGCGGCGAAGTCGCGCAGCTCCTCGTGGCCCGGGATGCGCCGCAGGGCGGGCGTGTCTGTGACGCCGGCGCGGATGCAGTTGACCGTGATGCCGTGCGGGATCAGCTCCAGCGCCAGCTGCCGACAATGCGACTCGAGGGCGGCCTTGGCGGCGCTCACCGGCCCGTAGGTCGGGACGTTCTTCAGGGCGCCCTCCGAGGTCATGGCGAAGAGGCGCGACCCGGCGCGGATGAGGCCGGCGTGGAAGAGGTCGCGCACCCACCAGATCATCGAGTGGGCCATCACGTCGGCCGTCATCTCGATCTGCTTCTGGCTCACCTCCTTCTGCTGGGGATCGGTCGTGATGTAGGGGAGGGTGGTACCGAAGGCCAGCGAGTGGAGGAAGACGGCGATGACCGGGTCGGCGCCGGCCGCGCGCCGCTCGGCGAAGCGAGCCGCGATGTCGGCGATGACCTCGCCGCGGCGTTCCTCGTCGGCGGCGTTGACGTTGTGGAAGACGACGGGCACGCCCATGGCCGCGATCTCGTCGCGCACCGCGTCCGCGGTGGCCTTCGACGCCCGCATGTCGAGGTGGACGCCGACGATGCCGTAGCCGTCACGGGCCAGGGCGCGGCTGGCGGCGGCGCCGAAGCCGCTGCTCGAGCCCAGGACGAGCGCCCAGCGCTCGCGCGTTTCGGGACGGTTGGGGGCCATCGGTCTCTCCTGCGGGTCGTCAGCCACGAGTGTAGCGAGGTGGGCGTCAGTCCCCGGCCGCTGCGGGGGAGGGGATGCGATCCGTCGGGTGCGCGAGCATCGCCAGCCCGGCCAGCCCGAAGGTCACGGCCGCAAGCAGGACCGCCACGTGGATGTCGACGAGCTCCCAGGCCCGAGCGGCACCCATCGCGCCGATCGCGATCCCCAGGCTCGACAGCGCGGTGACGATGCCGAAGATGCGGCCGCGCCGCCCCTCGTCGGTCGCCGCAGCGAGAAGCGCGAACCACGACGATTCGAAGGCCGTCAGGCCCCCGCCGGCGATGATCGTGACCGCATAGATGGCGGGTCGCGGCAAGCCGAGGGCCATGACGACCGGGAGGAAGACGACGGGGATGCAGCCGAGGACCGCCATCCGCCTTCGACCGGTGAGGTCGGCTCGTCGTGCGAGCCATGGTCCGAGGATGACGCTGCCGAGCCCGAACATGGCGAAGACGATGCCGACCTCCGCCGCCGACCAGCCGAGGTTGCCCGTCGCGAAGATGGCGTACGTGGTGATGAAGGCGCCGAACCCGGCCATGGCCGCGAGGTTGGAGAGGAACAGAGCGACGATCGGCCGCCGGCCGTGTTCGTGTGCGGGTTCGGCCTCGGGAGTGGGCGACGTTTCCGCGAGCGGTGTCGCGTCTGGTGGTTCGACGCCCGCCTCCGCGCGCACCGACGGGCGCGGCAGGAAGAGGGCGCCGAGGGTTGCCAGGGCGCTCGTGGCTCCGACGAGGATGAACGGCACGCGCAGGTCGGAGACGGCGACCAGGAGGCCGCCCACCGCCGGGCCCATGACCGAGCCGGCCGCACCCGCCGCGGACAGGATCCCGTTCGCGAAGGCGCGCCGGGACCGTTCCGAGACCTCGGTGAGGTAGAGCCGCTCGGCGATCTGGTTGACGCCGCCACCGAGACCCGCCAGGGCCCGGAAGGCGATCAGCGGGATGGCTGCGGTCGCGGTCGCGATGAGGATGTTCGCACCGGCGTAGACGCCGATGCCGGTGGCCACGAGTCGGCGAGACGCGAAGCGTTCGGTGAGGAAGCCACCCGCCAGCTGGCCGATCGCGCTCGCGACGGCGTGAGCGCTCGTGAGCAGCCCGAGGACGAAGGGCGTGGCGCCGATCTGGGTCGCGTAGAGCGGCAGCAGGGGAAGCATGACCGCGACGCCGATCTGGGTGACGAAGGCCATGCCGGCGAGCAGCGTCAGGGGTCGGTCCAGGCCGCGCACGGCAGCGGCCGCTCGCGCGGCTGCCGCTCTCGCGCTGGCCGTCATCGGTCGTTCTCCTTCTGGCTCATCTCGACCAAGCGCTCATTGTGGGGGAATCGGGCGGTCCCCGACCCGGTGCCACGGTCTGCCGGGTCGTCCACCGCAACTGATACGCTCCGGGGCCGTGGACCTCCCTTCCGCCCTGCGGCCCGCCGCCGACGCCGTGGTGCGCCCCATGCGCACGCTCTGGCTGCTCTCCGCGGCGCATGCCGTCAACCACGCCCAGGCGGTCCTGTTGCCGCTGATCTACCTCAAGATCATCGACGAGTTCGGCGTGTCGATCGGTGCGGTCGCGGTCCTGGCCGGGGTGAGCAGCTTCGCCTCGGGGATGGTGCAGCTGAGCTTCGCGTCGCTGACGCGGTACGTGCCGCGGCGCGTGCTGCTCGGCCTCGGCGGGCTCGTCTTCGGCGGGGGCCAGGTGCTCCTCGGCGCGGCCACGAGCTTCCTGCCCTTCGCGGCCACGCACATCGCCATGCGCGTGGGCGGGGCGCCGCAGCACCCGGTCGGCAACGGCCTGCTGGCCGAGCAGTTCCCGCCCCACCGGCGCGGCTTCGCCATCAGCGCCCACATCTCGGGCGGCAACGTGGGCACCGTCACCGTCCCGCTCCTCGGGGCGTGGCTGATCGCCGGTGTCGGCTGGCGCTGGACGGTCGTCCTGTTCGGCATCCCGGCCGTGCTCATCGCCCTGGCCATCCTCGTGCTGGTCAAGGAGGCCGGCACCGACCGCGCCGCCGCCCGCGCGCACGGCAGCGTGCGCGATGCCTTCCGGACGATCCGGCGCGACCGCGACCTGCTCTGGCTCTACCTCTCGTCGATCCTCGGCGGCGGCGGGCGCGGGCTCGGTGTGGTCAACGTCTTCGTGCCCATCTACCTCTCGCAGGTCGTCGGGCTCGACGATGCCACGGTGGCGCTCATGTACGCCGTGCTCGTCGTCTTCAGCGTGCCCGCGCCGCTCGTCGCGGGCTGGCTGTCGGATCGCTGGGGGCGGAAGCCGCTCATCGTCGGCGTCTACGTCGCGGGCGCTTGTGCGTTCGCCGTCTTCCTGGCCGCCGGCTCGAACGTGGTGGGGTTATGGGCGGGGATCCTGCTGCTCGGCCTGTTCAACTTCGCCGAGAGCCCACAGCTCCAGGCGCTGCTGGCCGACATCGCGCCGGCGGGCATCCGCGATGCCTCGTACGCGGCCTACTTCACGCTCGCGTTCGGAGTGGGCTCGCTGTGGGTCGCCGTCTACGGCGTGGTCGTGGAGCTGTTCGGGAAGACCACCGGGCTCGGGATCGTGTTCGCCATGATGGCCGCGGCGTTCCTGCTCGCCGCGCTGTCAGTGCTGCCCATCCGCGCCGACGAGCGCGCCGCGGCGCAGGCCAGGGCCGAGGGTTCGTAGGGCAGGGGTTCTGGCGCCGGTCTGGGCCGAGCCGGGCCCGGCCGAGCCGAGCCGGTCCGAGCGGAGCCTCATACGCACGCCCACGGAACGCTAGAAGCGCCGGGGCGCCGGATCGCCCTCATCCGCACGCCCCGTGAGCGCCTGCGGGGCGTGGGGGCACATCCCGGCGTCACGTGGCTTCTACTGCTCCGGGCCCGTGCGTATGAGGAGCGGCACCCACCACGACGGCCCCGAAGATTGGCCGTCTCGCGGACCTCGGCTATACTCCGGCCGCCGCGGTGCGATGCCGCGGGCAATCTCGGTCGGGGCGTGGCGCAGCTTGGCAGCGCGCATCGTTCGGGACGATGAGGTCGGAGGTTCAAATCCTCTCGCCCCGACCAAACTGACTAATCGAGCTTGATACGGCTCCGGGCCCGAAGGTCGCATCCCATCCGTGGGCCTTCGCGTGAGCGGTCAGCGCGAACGAGTAGTTGGTCACCCCCAGGACGTGGATCCTCTCGAAGGTCGCCTCGGCGATCGCGTGGCGCCCGGCGTCTGAGGTCTTCGCCCACAGCTTCGGCAACTCCTCGAGGTAGGCGAGTGCCTCGGCCGCCGTGGGCGTGCGCGACGGGCGGACCACCGCCGCTGCGGCCTCGGCATCGAGGCGCGCCATCGTCGCCTCGAGCCGACCGAGATCACGGTCGCGGGCGAACCGCAGCGCGGCCTGGTCACGCTCCCGGTTGATGCGCGCCAGTGCCAGGACGTCGCCACTTTCGGGGTCTTGTCGCGTCGCATCGGCGACGGTGTCGACCTTCAGCCGGGCCGAGATGGCGACGTGCTCGAAGGCCCGACCGATGGCTGCCTCGTAGAGCTCGGACTTGTACGACTCGCCTTTGACGCGGTGGTCGAGGTTCGTCGTCGCGAAGCGCCGGTATCGGCGCGGGGCGGCGGCCTTGAACGGCTCGCAGGCGTCGGTGTGGCGGTAGCGTCCGACGTGGCCGATGAGCCGGCGACCGCAGGCCGCGCAGACCAGGAGCCCCGCGAGCCCATACTGGCGGCGGTTGACGGATCCGCGGTGCCGGCGGCTGTACCGGGCCCGCATCGCCTGGACGTGCTCCCAGGTCCCGACGTCGACGAGCGCGCCTAGGGCGGATGGCTCGCCGGTCCGCAGGCGACCGGCGTAGAACGGGTTGGTCAGCACTTCCGCGACGTGCGTCGGCGCAAGGCCGGTCGCAGCGGCGAGCTCGCGGGCGGTCAGGCCGGCCGACGCGAGCTCGTAGGCGCGGCGGACGATGGAGAGCGAGGCCTCGTCGACGGTGATCGTCCGACCGTCGCGGATCGTCCCGAACGGCGCCCGGTTGCCACCCGGCACGCGGAGTCGCCGACGCTTCGCGGCATAGCCTTCCCGGATCCGCTTCGCGAGCCTGCGGCTGTAGGCCTCGGCCTCGACCGCCTCCCGGGCCCAGCGCTCCCACTCGTCCTCGTCGGAGGACAGGACGCGCTCGTCGGCGAACAGGATCACCGCGCCCCGGGCGTGGAGGTCGTGGCGCGCGTTGACCGCGGTCCGCAGGTCCCGGGCGAAGCGGGACACGTAGCCGACGACGAGGACCTCCCAATCCTCGCCGGCGCCGGCGAGCATCTCCGCCCACTGGCCGGTCGCGGCGATCGTCCGCCCCGAGTGGGCCACCTCCCAGGCGCCGCCCGTGTCGACGAGGCCCCAGCGCTCGATGGCGCGGGTCTGCTGCTCGGCCTGGGCGTCGGGCCCGAAGTTGTCCGCCTGGCCCGCCGTCGACTCGCGGATCCAGCGCGCCGCACGGCGGCCGCGGAGGTCCTCGAGGGAGCGGGGCAAGGCGCGGACGGTCATGCCACCCTGGCCTCACGCTTCGCGTTCCGATGTCTACTCCTCGGCCCGGATCGGCGCAGCGGCCGCGCTCACGATCGTCCTGGTCGTGCTCCTCGTCCTCGACCGACTGCGCCGGCATGGGCTCAGTCGGTCCATGGAACGGCTCGCGCCGGCCCAACTCGTCGCACGGCAACGGCGAGCGCGACCGTGCCGGGAACCGTTCGGGTTCGATGGCGAGTCAATATGGGTATCCGCGGTCGTTCGCCGCGGCGAGACATGAGGACACCGTGGACCTGACGCGTCTCTTTGAGCAGGCGAGCCAAGGCGATCATGAGGCCTTCGGGATGCTCGTCGGCGAGCACCTGGCGCGACTGGACACTGCCGCCCGGCTGATCCTCCGCGACCCGGAGCTCGCGCGCGATGCGGTCCAGGAGGCGACGCTTCGGGCATGGAAGAACCTGCGCGGGCTTCGGGACCCGGACAGGTTGGGTGCTTGGCTCCACCGGCTGACCGTCAACGCCTGCCTTGACATCGCTCGAAAGCGGCGCGGCCGAACCTTCGAAGTCGAGCTCACGCCATTCCACGACGCACCGGTCTCGGACCCCACGTCCCGGGTAGCCGACACGCTCTACGTCGAACGCATGCTCGCGGCCGTCGACCCCGCCCAACGCGCGGTCGTCGTGCTGCACTACTACCTCGATCTCACGCTGCCCGAGACCGCCGCCACGCTCGGCATCCCGGTCGGGACGGCCAAATCCCGCCTGAACCGAGCGCTCGCGGCGATGCGCATCAGTGTCGCCGACGAGAACGAGTTGCCGGTCCCGGCAACGGCCACGGAGCGATTCGCATGAACCGGAAGTACACGACCCCTCGCTCCTTCTCCACTGACCAGCTGCATGCCGCCCTTGGCGACGTAGCCGGCCCGGCGCGGCCCGACTACCTCCCTGACATCGTCGCGCAGGCCGGTCGCACGCGGCAGCGGCCCGCGTGGACGTTCCTCGAAAGGTGGCTTTCGGTGGACATCGCAGTGCGACGCCAAGGCCTCGCGCGGGTGGCCGTCGTGTTCGCGGCGCTGTCCCTGATGGTTACGCTCCTTGTCGCCGGCGTCGTCTACATCGGCTCACAAAGGAATCAGCCGGAACGACCGCCTGCCCTGCCCACCACGCCGGGTGCCTGGCGGCGAGTGGTGATCGACTCGGGGGCCGAGGGTGGTGTATTCGCGGTTGCCGCCGGCCCACGTGGCCTACTCGCGGCAGTGGGCGAAGGTGACGAGTCCCGGCTGTACTTCTCCGCCGACGGTCGCGACTGGACGCGCGTGCCGGCTGATCAGCATGGGCCGGTCGGACACAACGGCGCGGCGCTGGTTGCCACGGATCAGAGGTTCCTGCTTGTCGGGAACGACGTGCTCGCATCCGAAGACGGCTTGAGCTGGCAGCGCATCGCCGACTCGGCGATGGACCCGGACCTCCGCGCGGGTACGCCGATCGCCGCAGCCGTCGCCGGTCCCGGCGTCGTGGCCGTCGGCAGCGACAACAAGGCGTGGTACTCCACGGATGGAACCGACTGGACGCTAGCCGATGTACCGCCGGCTCCAAGCGAGCCGTCGCAGCTGGAGCGCCCGCTGGATCGAGTCCAGACGCAGGGCGCCGTCGAGATGCTGGGCGTCGCCGTGTCGGGGCGCAACCTGATCGCCTGGGGAGTGTCCTCCTGGATCCACGACGACAACTCGGGGACCTTCGTGCCCGTTCTCTGGGCCTCGAACGACGGCCTCTCGTGGGCGAGCGTGCCTGTTCCGCAATCTACGCGGTATGCGACGGTGGCGGGAGGGCCCAACGGCTTCGTCGTCGAGGACTCCTCCGACGTGTGGCTCTCCGCCGACGTGTGGCTCTCCGCCGACGGACGGTCATGGGAGCACGTCGCCGAAGACGCCTTCGGGCCGTCTCGTTGGCCGGCGCTTCACAACGACGATGGGTGGCGGGTCGAGATGCACCTGAGATCGATCGCTGCAGGGGCTGCCGGGTACATCGCGGTCGGGGCCGACGGCGTCTGCATGCTCGATTGCCCATCCGCAGAGACGGTGATCTGGACGTCGCCTGACGGACGCTCTTGGTCACGACTGCCCGTCGACGATCGGTTCGGGGCTCCGACCGGTGCGGAGGCCAATGTGGCCGCAGCATGGGGGTCTGACTTCATCGTCGGCGGCGAGTCCGACAACAGGCCAGCAGTCTGGATCTCCGGTTCAGAGCCAGCAGGGAATGGGGCGAACACCAGCGCGGCTCCAGCGCCGGCGAATCCCACGATCACCCCGGTCAACCCGTTGACTTCACCGGCACCTGGAAGGCGACCGACCGGCAACCTGATAGCAGCCATCTCACGATGGAGGTGACGGCGATGCCCGACGGCTCCTATGGGGTGACCATTCGCGGTGACTTCGCGTCCTTCTGCGATGGGGCCTTGTCAACCATGACCGCGGTCGCTGCGCCGCGAGACGCGAGCACGATCGTCATCGCACAGCCCGACCACGCCTGCGACGACGGCAGCCAAGCCCACGCGCTCAGCGGTGCACCGCTCGAAGAGCAGCTGAGAAACCTCAGCCTTTCCTACGACTCACTGCGCGACGCGCTGATCGACCCGGCGGGGCTAGAGTGGACACGAGGGTAACGGCGACCCACTTCACGCTTGCCGCACGAGCGGTTGCGCGAGCGACCCTGGCCATCGCACTCGTCGTTGGCATCGTTTCGGGCTGCGGGAGTTCCGCCCCGGGAGCTACGACGAACCCGACGCTCAGCCCACCGTCGACCCCGACGCGGACGCCGAGCTCCGCCCCGACACCAAGCTCCACGCCGTCGGTCCTGGACGTCATGGAGATCGAGCCGTTCGCTCCACTCGAGCCCGGAACGTACTTCATCGACCCCGACGGCGACCCCGCCACCGCTCTCCGCGTGGTGTACCAGATCCCCGCCGAGGGATGGTCGATGTGGATCGGCGCTGCCAAGTTCGCCAATCAGGGAACGGCTTGTTCGGCCAGTGGCTGCCCAGGCAACCCCTCACACGTCGGCGTGAGCATCACCACCGTGACGAACCTGGTGAGTGATGGGTGCCGCGACCATTCATGGGCCGATCCACCGGTCGGGCCGAGCGTCGACGACCTGGCGGAAGCGCTGGCGGACCTGGCTCCGTTCCAGGTGACGGCGCCCACGAGGGACGTGACCATCGATGGCTACAGCGGGAAGCATCTGGAATGGACCGTGCCCGACCTGCCGGTCGATGGAACGGGAAACGACCTCCGTTTCACCGGATGCGTCGAAGGCAACCTCAAGAGCTGGGTCGGGTTCATCGACACCGCCGAACCAGGGGACGCGTTCTATGGCTACACGGGGCCTGGCTACCGGGAGGAGTTCTGGATCGTCGACGTCGAAGGGACGCGTCTGATGATCGCGGCGGAAGGGTCCCCCGGCTCGCCCGCGGAGGATCTTGCCGAGCTGCGAGCGATCGTCGACAGCGTCCGGATCGAGCCATGAGGTTGCCCGAACCTCCTTCGAACACCAGAAGCCGAAGGCCTAACAGGCGCAAGCCCGGTCTGGTCGTTGCCCGCGCGCCTGGAAGTTCAGTGGATCGAGCGTCGGCCCTTCGGGGCCGAAGGTCACAGGTTCGGATCCATTCCGGCAGACCCGCTAGTCGTCCGTCTGGACACCCTCGGGATCGGGCAGCCGCGGCGCCAGGATCCACACGAGCTGCGCGGTCGTCGCCGCCCCCACCTTGTACCGCGCGTTCGCCAGGTGGTGCTTCACGGTCGAGTGCGACAGCCCGAGTCGGTGGGCGGCGGCCTTCTCCGACCCGGCAACGAGGACTGCCGCAACCACGCCGACCTCACGATCCGTGGCGCGTCCGGCGGGGTCGTGAGAGCGCTGGCGAGTCATGCGCTCCGGTCCAGCTCGTGCGGTTCCGGTGGCTCGGCGAGCCGCATCGTGATCGGAAGGTCGTTGGTCGCGGGGCTATGCCTCTCGCCCCGACCAACGCAACCGAAAGGCCGCCTCGATCTGACTGGTCAGCTCGGTCTTGCGTCGGACGTGGACCTCGTCATCGCGGCACCAGGGCATCCGCTGGCCGGTGCCCGTCGTGTTTCGCTGGCGCGCCTCGCGGATGAGCCGTTCATCCTTTGCGAGCCCGGCTCGGGGACGCGCGAGACCGCCGAGGAGGCTCTCCCCAAGACCGGACGCCCGGTACAGGTCGCGATGGACCTGGCCAGTAGCGCCGCGATCAAGCGGGCCGTGGCTCGGGGTCTGGGGGTCGCTATCTTCTCGCGCTACGCCGTCTCGGTCGCACTACGTCTCGGGGTCGTGGTCGAGCTCCCGGTGACAGGCTTTCCTCTCCGCCGGCACCGGCACCTCGTGTACCCGCCGGATCGCCGGTTCGGTCCCGTCGGGGAGGCCTTCCTGTCGTTCGTGGACGCGGGCCGGTGGCGCGACGCCGTGGGCGAGAACCTGATGACCGACTGACGCCGGCGCCGTCCGGCGGCCCGCGCATTCCCCGGAGCAGGCCACCTAGAGGGGGCCAGCACTTAGTGGCCCCGCGCTCTCACGGATACGCTGCGACTTCGCAGACGCGGGGTGACGGCGTCTTCGATGGAGGGTGATGTGCGCACGCGGTCGTTGGTCTTCGCCGTTCTCCTCTCCACCGTCATCGGTGCCTGCGCGCCGGCGGTAACCCCGTCGCCGGCGGTGTCGCCGGCGCCGGCGACCAGTGCTCCCCCAACGGCTGGCGGCGGCGGGACGCTCGTCGTGGCGATCGGCGCCGACCCGGGGCAGCTCAACCCGGCGACCACGACGAGCGGCGCCACGCACACCGCCAGCGAGCTCCTGTACAACGGTCTCGTCGGCCTCGGCCCGAACCTCGAGCCGATCCCCGAGCTGGCCGAAAGCTGGGTCGTCGAGGAGGACGGCAAGGTCTACCGATTCAAGCTCCGACAAGGGGTCACCTGGCATGACGGCCGGCCGTTCACCTCGGCGGACGTCAAGTTCACCTTCGACGAGGTTCTCCTGAAGTTCCACTCTCGGACCCGTGCCTCGGTGGGTCCGGCCCTGGAGGCGATCGAGACGCCCGATGCCTCGACCGTCGTGTTCCGCTTCAAGCACCCGTACGCGCCGCTCCTCCAGCAGCTTGACGTGACCGAGGCACCGATCATCGCGAAGCACATCTATGAGGGGAGCGACCCGTCAGAGAACCCGGCCAACCTCGCGCCGGTCGGTACCGGCCCGTTCAAGTTCGTATCGTACGCGCCGGGCACCGAGATCGAGCTCGCGCGAAACGAGGCGTACTGGAAGCCTGGCCTGCCGAAGCTCGACGCAGTGGTCATGCGCATCATGCCGGATGCCGGCAGCCAGGTCATCGCGCTCGAGAAGGGCGAGGTCGACTGGCTGTGGGGCCTCCCCGGACCCGATCAGCAGCGCCTCGCGAGTGACCCGAACCTGAAGTTCGTGCGGACCGACCGCAACCCGGGTGGCTCGAACTGCATCATGACCGTCGGCTTCAACCTCGACCGGCCGATCCTGCAGGACGTTCGGGTCCGGCGAGCGATCGCCAGCGCCATCGATCGCCAGCAGTACGTCGACCTGATCCTGTTCGGCGAGGGCCGGGTCGCGGAGGCGCCGATTTCGAGCGGCATTGCCTGGGCGCACGCGACCGGGCTGGCGATGCCCGCGTTCGACACGAAGGCTGCCGCCGCCCGGCTCGACGAGGCGGGCTGGAAGGCCGCCGACGGTGGGATCCGGACTGCGTCCGGGGTCGCCGGCGTGGCCGACGGCACGCCGCTCAAGATCGACTTCCTCCACTTCCCGTCGTTCGCCCGCTACGGCGAGCTCCTCCGGGCGCAGCTCGGGACGGTCGGTATCGATGTGGCGCTCAAGCCGCTCGATCCACCGGTCTTCGCCGACACGGTCTTCAAGGCTCGCGACTTCGACACCAACATCATCTCCTACTGCAACGGGACGGACCCGGAGATCGGCGTCCGACGGATGTTCGTGTCGTCGCAGATCGGTCCGATTCCGTTCTCGAACGCGGCCGCGTACCGGAACCCCGAGGTCGACGCGCTGTTCGATCAAGCCCAGCAGACGTTCGGCGCTGCCGCGCGCGCGAAGATCTACCGCCAGATCCAGGAGCAGGTCGTCAAGGACCAGCCGTACGTCTGGCTCGTCGAGACGGCGGGAACTCGAGCGTACCGCCTGGCCTGCATGGGTTTCGCGCCATATGCCCAGTTCGCCGAAGCGGCGACCTGTCGGCCGTGACCGGACGCTACCTCGCCTGGCGCCTGCTCCAGGTCCCGCTCGCGGTCTCCGGGATCCTTCTCGTCAGCTTCCTGCTCATCCACCTTGCGCCGGGCGACCCGGTCGTGGCGCTTGCCGGCGAGCACGGCGATGCCGCGTACTACGCCGAAATGCGGGCCAAGTTCGGCCTTGATCGATCCCTCGCCGAGCAGCTCGGGGTCTTCGTGGCCAACGTGGCACGCCTGGACCTCGGGGTGTCCTACGTGCTGGGTCGGCCCGCGCTCGACGTGGTTCTCGAGCGCCTGCCTGCGACCCTTCTGCTGACGGGCTCGGCGCTCGTGGTGTCGACACTGATCGGGATCGCGCTGGGCGTGGTCGCCGCCTCGCACGCCGGTCGTGGGCCGGACGTGGCGATCAACCTCGCCGCCCTCACGCTGCTTGCGACGCCGGCATTCTGGCTCGCCCAGCTGGCGCTGCTCGCGCTCGCCCTCCATGCCGGCTGGTTCCCGATCGGCGGGATGACCGATCCACGCTCGTCGGCGACGGGGCTCGGCGCGATCGCCGACGTCGCCAGGCACCTCCTCCTGCCGATGGCCGTGCTCGCCGCCGGGGAGGTGGCGGCGATCGCCCGGCTGACGCGGATCGGGCTACTCGACGAGCTCCGCCAGGACTACGTCCGCACGGCCCGGGCCAAGGGTCTCCCCGAGAGCCGGGTCCTCACCCGCCACGCCCTGCCATTGGCGATGCTGCCGGTCCTGACCGTCATCGGCGGTCGGGTCGGCCATCTCCTCTCGGGGGCCGTGCTCGTCGAGATGGTCTTCGGCTGGCCGGGGATCGGGCGACTCCTGCTCTCATCGGTCCAGGCCCGGGACATCCCGGTCGTCCTGGGGATCTTCCTGGTCGTCGGGTTGAGCGTCGTCTTCGCCAACGTCATGACCGATCTCGCATATGTTCGGCTGGACCCGCGCATCCGCTATCGCTGAGCCTGCGGCAGGCCATCCGGCCGCCGAGGCCCCGGCGTGGCCGCGCGCGACAGACGCCGAGCGTCGTGTCGCGACCTCGGACCGACGACGGTCCCGCGGTCGAGTCCGCACGGCCACCGGCTGGCTCGGGCTGCTGATCGTCCTCGGGTTCCTCGTCGTCGCGGCTCTCGCCGACGTCCTGGCGCCGGCGGACCCGCTCGTGCCGGTCGGGCCACCACTCGCCCCGCCCTCGGCGGCCTACCGGATGGGGACCGACGACCTCGGCCGCGACCTCCTGTCCGGGCTGGTGTACGGGGTCCGGACGACCGTCCTCGTCGCGTTGCTCGTGGGACTCATCGTGCTGCCCCTCGGCGTTGGCGTCGGGGCGGCGGCTGGGGCGCGCGGCGGCCGGCTTGACGATCTCCTCATGCGCCTGAGCGAGTTCTGGCAGGTCCTGCCGCGATTCTTCCTGGCGATGATGGTGATCGCGCTCTTCGGTCCCGGCCTCGACCGGATCGTCCTGGTCCTGGCGCTCACCTCGTGGGTGCTCCTCGCCCGCGTGGTCCGGGCCGAGATCCTGTCGGTCCGGGAGCGGCAATTCGTCGAGGCGGCGCGCGCCCTTGGCTGCAGCGAACTGCGGATCCTCCTCCGCCACATGCTGCCCCACGCACTGCCGGCGACGATCGTCTACTTCGCGCTCCTCATCGCCCAGGTCATCCTGGTCGAGGCGAGCCTCGGATTCCTCGGGCTCGGCGACCCGAATGCGATCAGTCTCGGCTACCTCGCCAGCCAGGCGCAGGGTTTCCTGCGGGTAGCCTGGTGGCTGTGGTTCTTCCCGGGCGCGGCGCTGATCCTCGTGGTGATCGGTTTGAACCTCGTCGCGGACGCGATCAACGACTCCCTCCCGCCGCGGCGCTGACACGGGCGGCCGCTTGCGGGGCCGATCGCGCTTGGAGAGATCGCGCTTCGAGAGATCGCGCTTGGCGAGTATTGACTTGGTCGCTACCATGCCGTTGTTGGGACGCTGCCCTATATCTGCGCGACGACCTTAGTCCGGCGTCGCACCCGATTCTGGAGCGACCCGTGCAGGAGTTGCCCGTTCTGGAGGCCGCGGAGGCCGCTGAGGCCGCGCACGATTGTCGCTGCGACGGGGGCCAGCCCAAGAACTTCGCTCGGCCGTGCCTGCTCCTCCTGCTATCTGAGGCGCCCGCCCACGGCTATGAGCTGATCGACCGGCTGCGCCCGTTCGGATTCGAGGTCGCCGATCCCGCAAGTGTCTATAAGTCGCTCCGCCAGATGGAGCGCGATGGGCTCGTCTCCTCGGAGTGGGAGCTGCCCCGCAGGGGCCCTGCGCGGCGAATCTACGCGCTGACCTCGGACGGATGGGATCTGCTCGACGGTTGGGCGCGGACGCTCGAGCAGAACCGGGCGGTGCTCGATTCCTTCCTCGCCCGATACAGCCGACTCGCCGCGGGGCCGAGCATCGTGGCCCGGTCCTTGACGGCGCGCGCGACAGCCTCCGTGGGCGGTCCGACGTGAGGATCGCGCTCACCGGCAAGGGCGGCTCGGGCAAGACGACCCTCGCCGCCACGCTCGCCCGCGTCTACGCGCGCCGAGGATTTCGCGTCAACGCCCTCGACGGCGATCCGAACCCCAACCTGGCGGCGGCGCTCGGGGTGCCAGCGGACGAGGCGACCCGACTCCGACGCGTTCCGCGCGAGGCGATCCTCGACGAGCGGACAGACAACGGCGGCCAGGCCCACGCCCATCTCGCCCGCCCGCTCGACGAGGTTCTCGCCGAGTTCGGGGTCGAAGCGCCGGATCGGGTGGGGGTCCTGACGATGACCGGCCTGCTCGGAGCGGGCCAGGGCTGCATCTGCGGTCAGCACGGGATGGTCCGCGAGGTCATGGAGCAGCTGGCCGATCGCCCGTCCGATGAGGTCACGATCCTCGACTCCGAGGCGTCGATCGAGCACCTGTCGCGAGGGACCGTGCGCAACGTCGACGCTCTGCTGGTCGTCACCGAGCCGTACTACCGCTCGCTCGAGACGGCGGGTCGGGTCGTCCCGCTTGCCCGGGAGCTGGGGATCGAGCGGGTCTGGGTCATCGCCAACAAGGTGCGGGACGAGCGCGACCGCGCGGCCATCTACGCCTACGCGGATAGCCACGACCTCGAGATCCTCGGCATCGTCCCGTACGACGAGCGAGTCGCCGAAGCCGACCGGCGCGGTCGTGCCCTCGTCGACCACGACCCGACGAGTCCGGCAGTGGTGGCGATCGCGGCGCTCGCGGACTCGATCGCGGCCCGCGCCGGGTCGGCGGCGCCGAGCGCCGGCTGACCGCCGAGAGGAGGCATCCAGTGGTGATCGCCCCACCCGGGCAACCGGTCTCGCAGGTCGGCAACGTCGCGGGCATCAGCCAGGAGGCCTGGGCGACCATCGTCGCGGCCGGGGGCGGGCCGCGGACGAAGATCGGACCGTTCGACCGGGTGCACGTCTTCTGGCTCGCCGGGATGAGCTGCGACGGCTGCTCGATCGCCGTCCTGGGAGCCACCACCCCGTCCGTCGAGAGCCTGTTGACCGGTTCGCTCCCGGCCATCCCACTCGTCTTCCTCCATCACACGGCCGTCCAGCTCGAGGCCGGCGCAGCCTACATGGAGCCGATGTGGCGGGCCTGGCGCGGCGAGCTCGGCGACCCGTACGTCATCGTCTACGAGGGATCGCTCGCCGACGAGTCGCTCGCGGCTGGCTCCGGCGGGTACTGGTCGGCGGTCGGCGAGGAGGAGGTCGACGGCCGGCTGCGCCAGGTCCCGTCCGCCGAGTGGGTCCGCCGGCTCGCACCCGGGGCCGCTGCGGTCATCGCGATCGGCACCTGCGCGACGTGGGGTGGAATCCCCGCGGCGTTCGGCAACGTGACCGGGTCCATGGGCATGATGGACTTCCTGGGCAAGGACTACCGGAGCGCCCTGGGCCTGCCGGTCGTCAACATCCCGGGCTGCTCCCCGGTCGGCGATAACTTCACCGAGACGGTCGCCGCCGTGCTGCTCTTCCTGCAGGGCGTCGGGCCGCTGCCCGAGTTCGATGAGCTCGGCCGGCCGGCCTGGCTGTTCGGCGAGACCGTCCACCGGAACTGCACCCGGGCCGGCTACTACGAGGAGGGCACGTTCGCCGAGGCGTATGGCGACAAGGAGTGCCTCGTCGAGATCGGCTGCTGGGGCCCGGTCGTGAACTGCAACATCACGAGCCGCGGCGCGATCAACCACGTGGGCGGCTGCATGAACGTCGGCGGGGTGTGCATCGGCTGCACGATGCCGGGCTTCCCGGACCGCTTCGCGCCCTTCTACAAGAAGCCGCCCGGTTCGACGTTCTCCGCCACCGGCGCCAAGCTCACCGGCCTGTTCATCCGGCCCCTCCGCCGGGTCAGCGAGCGGGACCGCGACCGGACAGCTCGCTGGGACCGCGCGGGCGAAGTCCCGAGCGGCTGGGGCGCGCCGCCGCGCCCGACATTCGTCGATCGCCTGATCCACGTCGGCTACGACTGGATCCGCCACTCCGGCACGGCGGCCAAGGACCGGTAGCCATCAGGAGGCGCCCACCATGGATCCCACGACGCTCTGGATCGTGACCCTCGGGATCGCCCTCGTAGTGGTCCTCGTCGTGGCCGCGCTGCTCATCTGGATCGCCCGTGCCGCGGAGCGGATCGACGCGCACGCCCAGGCCGTGTGGGGCGCCGGAACGGCGATCGCCACAAACACGGTCCAGATCTGGCAGCTCCAGAAGACGAACGAGACCGCGACCGAGATCCTGCGCACCGCCCAGGACATCGCCACCGTCGCGATGTCCATGGACGACCGGCTCGCCCGGCTGCCCGAGGCGCTGGGTCGGGGGGGCACAGGATGATCGAGCTGTTGACGGCGCTGAGCGTCGGTTATGCCGCGGTCCTGGTCATCGTCGTCGCGGTCAGTCTGATCGTCATCGGGCGGGCGCTCTGGAGCGTCGCCGGGAGCCTTGGCCGGATCGCCGACGGCCTCCTGGTCGTGGAACGCCAGACGGCGCCGCTGTCGGATCACGTGACGGCTCTCAACGACGGACTGGGTCAGGTTGCCGCGGCCCTCGCCGAGACCGCCGAGCATCTCGACGTCGCCGACGACGAGCTGGCTGGCGCCATGGGCGAGCGGCGCTTCAGCGCGCGCGAAGTCGCGTAGGAGATCGAATTGGACGTCGCGATCGTCATTGCCTGGTGGATCGCCCTCCTCGGGGCCCTCGTGCTGACGGCGATCGCCGTCCTCGAGATCGTCCGGGTCGTGCATCACGCCCGCGAGATCGATCGACTCGCCAAGGTGGCCCTTCCGGCCGCCGTGGGGATCGTCGAGAACACCGCGATCATCGCGGCGCTCGAGGGGGTCGTGCCGGTCGTCGGACGGCTCGCCGCCGGCGCCGGAGCGCTCGCCGCGACGAGCGCCTCGATCGCCCGGAGAGTCGCGGCCGTGAGGCGCGCACTGGCTGGAGGACGCGCTTGATGGAGCTCCTGCTGACCATCCTGTCCGGCCTCGCCCTGTGGCTCTTCCTGGGCGTCCTCGTCCTGATGCTCGATCGCATCCGGCGGTCGTTGAGCGGGATCAATGCGACCATCGCCAAGGTCGCGATGGGCGTCCGCGCCATCGAGGCGGAGACGGCGATCCTGAAGACGGAGCTGCCTACGACCGCGACGGCGCTGACCCAGATCACCGAGGGAGCCGAGGCCGTGGCCGGCGTTCTCGCCTCGGCGGACCAAAGACTCGCCGCGCTGGTGCCGCAGGAGGCCTGAACGATGTGCTTCAAGAACCTGCCGGTCGTCTTCGACGAGGCGGGCAAGGCCCATCTCCGGGAGGGGGCAGCCGACCCGTACGTGTACTCCGCCAGCACCGAGACCGCCGACCGCCAGGCCCGGATGGAGGCGCTCCTGGCACGCAACGGTCACATCAAGGAGATCAGCATCGACCCGGTGACGCGCGTGGCGGGCGCGCTCGCCTTCCACGCCGTCGTCGACCTCGAGAACCGGACCGTCCATGACGCCCACTCGATGGCGACCCTGTTCCGGGGCTACGAGGTCATCCTCAAGGGCCGCGACCCGCGCGACGCGATCTTCATCTCCAGCCGCGCCTGCGGCGTGTGCGGCGGCGTCCACTCGAACTGTGCCGCCGAGGCGATCGAGATGGCGTTCGGGGTCGCCCCGCCGCCGATGGGCACGATCGTCCGGAACCTCGGCCAGGCGGCCGAGTTCCTGTACGACCACCCGCTCCACCTGTTCCTGCTGGCCGGGCCGGACTACTCCGAGCCGGTCGTCAAGGCGACCAACCCGGAGCTGTGGACGGCGGCGGAGACGGCACCGACCCTTCATGGTGCTGTCCACGGCTTCCGCACGGTCGCCGAGATCATGACCGCGCTCACCCCGCTGTCGGGTGCGCTCTATCTCGAAGCGTTCGAGGTCACCCGGCGCGCCCGCGAGATGTGCGTCCTCGTGTGGGGCAAGTACCCGCACCCACAGACGATCGTCCCCGGCGGGATCAGCACGACGATCACCACCCAGACACTCAACGAGTACCAGATCCGCCTGTTCGAGCTGCTCGACCACTCGAAGCGGATGGCGTTGATCTGGGACGACATCTCGGAGTTCCTGTACGCGGCGAATCCCGGCTTCCACCGCATCGGCAGCCGACCGAAGAGCTTCATCGACCTCGGGATCTGGGAGCACCATGAGGCTTACGACGCGACCTACGCCAACGCCGACAAGTGGGGTGAGGCGCGCTGGGCGACGCCGGGCGCGATGGTCGCCGGCGAGCTCCGGACGACCGATCTGCAGCGGATCAATCTAGGCCTCGAGGAATTCGTCGAGCACTCCTACTACGAGCCGTGGGCGAATGGGACGCCCGCCTTTCCGACCGACCCGCTCGGCAACCCGCTCAGCCCGCACCACCCCTGGAACAAGCAGACCCTGCCGGCGCCGACCGGCCGGAGCTGGAAGGAGAAGTACACCTGGGCGACGTCGCCGCGCTGGGATCGCGAGGTCCTCGAGGCCGGCGCCTACGCGCGGATGTGGATCACCGCCGTCGCCCGCAAGATGCCCGCCAACCCGTTCATCGAGCCTACCGGCACGAGCATGCGGATGACGCTCCCGAAGGGCGCGCTCCCGGAGATGACCCTCGAATGGAAGGTGCCCGAGGAGAACAACGCGGTCGAGCGCAACCGGGCCCGGGCGTTCGCCCAGGCGTACTCGGCCCTCGTCTGCCTGAACAACCTCCTCGCCGGCTACGACCTCATCAAGAAGGGCGAGACGAGGGTCTCGGCCGACTTCGTCGTCCCGCGCGACCGGCGGATCGGTGTCGGGTTCTGGGGCGCCGGGCGGGGCTACCTGGCCCATCACCTCGTGCTCGACGGCGGCCTCATCGAGAACTACCAGATCAACACGCCCTCGACGACCAACGCGTCGCCGCCGGATCCGTTCGGTAAGCCCGGCCCGTACGAGGAGGCGGTGATGAACACGCCGATCCTCGAGCGGTTCGACAGCCCGGACGACTTCAAGGCCATCGACATCCTGCGCACGATCCGCAGCTTCGACCCGTGCATGCCCTGCACGACCCACGTCTATGCGGGGGCGAAGACGATCGTCCAGGAGGTCACGACCTGCGCCTGCGAACTGGACGACTAGATGGGCCTGGGCAGCGTCGCAGCCCCGTCAGCCGACGCCGTCCCGGGCGCGGCGGTTCGTGGGCGGCGCGTGCTGGTGGGCGGGGTCGGCTACACGAACCTGCGTGACCTGTCGGCTGGACCGCTCCTCGTGGAGCGCCTGGCATGCCTCGACTGGCCGGCCGGCGTCGACGTCGAAGACCTGAGCGCGGGTGCCGTCCACGTCCTCCATGCCCTGCAGGCCGCCGAGCCCTACGACGCCATGATCCTCGTCGCGGGCGTCCGTCGGGGCGACGCTCCGGGGACCGTCCGGTGCGCGCCGTACCGCCCATCGCGCCGGTCCGACGACGAGATCCAGGGATGGGTCGCCGAGGCGGTCACCGGCCTGATCAGCCTCGACGCCCTCCTCGCGATCCTCGGCCGATTCGAGGCCCTCCCTCCACGCGTGACCGTCATCGAGGTCGAGCCCCGCGACGAGGACTGGGGACCGGTCGTCAGCGAGCCGGTCCAGGTCGCCCTCGCCGCCGTCGAGACGCTCGTGCGGCGCGAGGTCGAGAAGTGGCTGGCATGATCGCGGGGCGCAACGGTCGGGCCGAGGCGGTACCGGCGGGCTCCGGAGCGGAGGCGCTCAACGAGCTCTTCTGGCGCTCCGAGATCCTCCAGGCGCTCTACTGGATGCGCGGGGAGGGGATCGCCGCCGATGTCGACGCGAGCCAGCTGGCCCGCTTCCTCGCCGCGGAGCCGGCCATGGTCGCCGTCCAGCTCGAGCGGTTGGCTGCGGGTGGCCTCGTCGTCGCCGCCGATCGGTCGCCACGCCGGTTCCTCCTCACGGAGCGCGGCTCGGAGGAGGGTGCCCGCAGCTTCGACGACGAGTTCGCGTCGATGACCCGTGCGGGGCACGGCGAATGCGGCCCCGGCTGCTGGTGCCAGGATCCGCGGCACCACGCGGACGCGTGCCCGAACCGGCCGGAGGCGGCTCGTGGCGCGTAGGGCGGAGGCGGTCGCGGATCTCGCGCCGGCCGCTCCGCTCGCGGCCGATGCGCTTCCGGCCGCCGTCGCCGATGCCGTCGAGCGCCTGACCGAGCTCGTCGCAACCGTCGAGTCCGATGCCGACGAGCGCGTCCAGGGACTGCTCGTGGACCTCCTTCGCGCCGTCGACATCGTTCACCGCGCGGGCCTGCGGCGACTTGACGCCGTTCTCCGCGAGGCCGACCTTCGCGAGCGCGTCTTGATCAATCCGGAGGTCCGCCTCCTGTTCGATCTGTACGACCTGGGCGACGACGGCGACAGGCTGCGGGCGGAGGCGGTTCTCGAGGCGGCCCGACCGTACATCGAGTCGCACGGGGGACAGCTGGCCGTACTCGACGCGGTGGGCGGCGTCGTGACGGTGCGGCTGGCCGGCGCTTGCGCGGGGTGCGTCGGCTCGACGGCCACCCTCCGTCACGTCATCGAGCAGGCCCTCCGCGACGGCCTGCCCGATTTCGAGCGGATGGAGGTGGAGATCGTGCCCGAACGCCCCGGCCACGTCCATGTCCGCAGCCCGTCCGCGCAGCCCGCCAGCCCGCCAGGGCTCATCCAGATCGACAACCTCAGGCGGCCTGAGCGTCCGACCCTCGATTGGCGGTCGGCCATGCCGGTCGCCGAGGTCCTGCCCGGAACGGTCCGCGGTGTCGCGGTCGAGGGGCTGGGCGTCCTCGTGGTCGGCCTCGACGGGGACTTCTACGCCTATCGGGACGTGTGTCCAGGTACCCCGCTGCCGCTCGCATCGGGAGCGCGGCTCGAAGGCTCGACGCTCATCTGCCCGTGGCATGGCTGCCGCTTCGACATCCGCGGCGGACGCCGGCTCGACGCGGAGGGCTCCGGTCTCGGTGTCATGCCCATTGCCGTCGTGGGCGCGGAGATCCGGATCGGGGTACTCCGGGGCGGCAGGTCATGACGGGGCGCATCCTGGTGGCCTGCGTCGGCAATGTTCTCCGAGGCGATGACGGGTTCGGCGTCCGGGTCGCGGAGGTGCTAGACCGCGACCCCCTGCCCGGAGGCGTGGACCTGATCGAGACCGGGATCGGTGGGATGAGTGTCGTCCACCAGCTGATCGATCGCTATGACGCGCTCATCGTCGTCGATGCGGTCGATCGGGGCGAGGCACCCGGCACGGTCTGGGTCCTCGAGCCGGAGATCCCGGAGCCGTCCGAGATGGATCCGGACGCGTGGCGGGCGCTCTTCTCCAACCTCCATCTCGCCGAGCCGTACCGGATCCTGCTCCTCGCCCGGTCGCTGGGCGTGCTGCCGGGGACCGTCCGCCTCGTCGGCTGCCAGCCGCTCGACGCGGAGACGCACGGGGAGGGACTGAGCGAACCGGTCGCTCGCGCCGTGGCCATCGCGGCGCGACAGGTCCGCCGGTTGGCCGAGCAGGCTCTCGCCGTTGCGACCGCGCCGGCAGGCGCCACCCCGGTCGCCGGGTAGCGGCGATGTGCCAGGCGATCCCGCGCCGCGTCCTGCGGGTCGAGGGGACCCGTGTCCAGGTCGACTACGACGGCCGGCCGACGTGGGTCGATGCGACGGGCCTCGACGATCTTGCGGTCGGCGAGCACGTCGTCGTCTACGCGAGCCAGGCGCTGGAGCGGATGGACCCGGAGGACGTCGAGATGGTCCTGGGCTTCTACGCCGGGCTCGAGGCGATGCTCGAGGAGGCGAGCCGATGACGGTCTCGCCGAGGTCCTCGGAGACCGCTCCCGCCGGGATCGCTCTCGAGCCCCCGGCAGCGCCGCTTGCCGGCACGCTCCGGTTCATCCGCTATGCGTTCATGCCGAACCGGCTTCGCTACTGCGGCGCGGACGTCAACCGGACGCTCTTCGATCATGCTGTCGAGCGGGTCGACGACGGCGGGCTCGCCCCGCTCCTGCGGTCGTTCACCGGCGCCCTCCCGTACCTCCAGCTCATCGCCCGGGCGAACGGGATCCGTGACCCGTTCGACGTCCGGGTCGTCGAGGCCTACTGGCTCGGCAGCCCGCTCCTCGAGCGGGTCGAGGTCAGCGAGCTGTACGACTCGCTCCGCGAGCGTTTCGGGCGCCAGCTTCAGGGCCGGAGCCGGGAGCTCGTCCTCGGCAAGGCGCCCGCGGGCGCCCGGCCCCACCACAGCTTCCATGTTCTCGATGTTCACAGCCGGGTCGGCGAGCTCGAGCACAGCCTCGCGACGATGGACGGCTGTCGTGTGAGCTGGGGTCGGGTCGTTCGGGCCGACGGGGGCGAGCTCGTCGCCAAGCGCTCTCCGCTCGTGCTCCGCGACGGACGCCTCGCCCTCGACCCGCCGCGCGAGGAGCGGATCGCCCGCCAGGTGGACGGCCGCGGCTTCGCCGACGACGCGCGGCCGGGCGACTGGGTCTCGATCCACTGGGGTTGGGTCTGCGAGGTGATCACGGACGCGCAGCGATCTGCCCTCGAGCGGTGGTCGCGCCACCACCTCGCGATCGCGAACGAGACGATCTGATGGACACCGAGGCGGCCGGGCCACGTGAGCGATGTTGACATCGACACGGTAGTGCCACCAGCGCACACGGACACGACAGCACGCGGAGACACGGAGAGAAAGGAGTCTGCAATGGTTTCACGGTCGAGCCTCGCGGCGCGCTTCGAGGCGCTGCCACAGACGGTCTCCTGGGGTGTCGGCCTCGCCTTCGCCACGGCCGTGATCAGCGGTCTCGCCATCTACCTGAACAGCTTCGCCGTGAAGCAGGTGCCCGACCCCGCGGTCTTCACGACGCTGAAGAACGCGGTGGCGGCCGGGCTCCTCGTCGGCCTCGCGGCGAGGGCTGGCGGTGGGACAGCGGCCCGGGCGCTCCGGCCACGCCAGTGGGGCGGCCTCCTCATCCTCGGCGTCATCGGCGGCAGCATCCCCTTCCTGCTGTTTTTCACGGGTCTCGCCCAGGCGAGCGCGCCCTCCGCCGCGTTCATCCACAAGACGCTGTTCATCTGGGTCGCCCTCCTCGCCATCCCGTTCCTCGGCGAGCGGCTCGGTTGGCCGCAGATCGCCGCGTTCGCGGTCCTCCTCGTCGGCCAGGCGATCATCGTGCCGCCGACCGGGATCGTCTGGGGCACCGGCGAGACGATGATCGCGGCGGCGACGCTGCTCTGGTCGATCGAGGTCGTCATCGCCAAGCGGCTCCTGTCGGGTGGCGTTCCACCGAGCGTCGCCGGCGCCGCGCGGCTCGGCTTCGGGCTCATCGTCCTGTTCGGTTTCCTGGCGGCAACCGGCAAGCTCGGTGCGATCGGGACCCTCGGCCTGACCGGCTGGGCCTGGGTCCTGCTGACAGGCGGACTCCTGTTCGGCTACGTCGCGACCTGGTACGCGGCGCTCCAGCGCGCGCCTGCCAACATCGTGACGAGCGTCCTCGTGGTCGGGGCGGTGATCACGGCCGCGTTCGCCGCGATCTCCAAGGGCGCCCTACCGGACGGCGGGCCGCTCGGCGGCTATCTGCTCATCGTGGTCGGTGTGGCGGTCATCGCGTGGATGGCCCGCCGGGTCCGGGAGGTGGCGGCCCAGACGGCATGACCGGTCCGGTCGGATCGAGGCTGTCAACCAGTCGGCGATACGTCGGGCGCTCGCCGTAGGCCCAGTTGGTCGCGCCGTCCCCGCCTGCACGGGCCACACGACGCTGCAGTTCCGCGGCGAGTTGGCGAGCATCGCCGCCCCGGGAACCGTTCTCCGTCATCCGCGTAGCGTCTCGAAGCCGGCCAGCCCGAGGGCCCCGGCGGCCGTGAGCAGGGCGCTCCAGAGCACGATGCCGACGCTCACCCAGAGCAGGAGGCGTCGCACGGGCGCGCCCAGGAGGAGGCCCAGGGCGGTCCCCAGCGGTGCCCCGACGAGCAGTGGTGCGAGCAGGCCCAACCCCACGACCCCGTAGCGGTCCCAGATTGCGGCGGATCGTCCCGTGGCCCTGGCCGTCGCGCGGGACTCCATGGCGAGCGACGAGCCAGGCCCTCGCTCGGTCCCCGAGCGGGGCGACCACCAGTCCGCTCGTGATAGCGCCCAGGGCCGACGCGACCCCCGTCGCTCGCGCAGCGCTTCCTCACGCAGCCGGTCCGGGATCGCTGGGTCGCGCCAGGGCGTGCGGAAGTCCGCCAAGAGCCGCCGTGCGCGACGCAGGCCGAGTTCATCGGGCGGCAGGACCGGCAACGGCTTTGGGCGCTCCATTGCTCGAGTCTGCACGGCGATCGCTGTGGTCGTCAACGCGTGGCGCGTGTGACGATCGAGGCGAGAACGTAGGGCGGTTTCTGCCGTGTAGTGTTCGATCCCGCATGAACCTCGAAGAGCTCCTCCGGCACCACTACCGCCTCAAAGCCACGAGCATCCGGCCCGGGCCGCGCGGCTTTGTCGCCGAGACCCACATCGTCGAGACCGACGGCCCGAACTATTTCGCGAAGCTGACCCCGATCTCACGCTACTCGGCGAACATCGAGAAGGCGCTGCCGGTCCAGAAGGAGCTGCACGACCTTGGCATCCGGCAGATGAGCTACCCGATGCCGACGACGTCGGGTGCGCTCAGCGTGACCCTCGACCGCGACATCCTCGTGGTCTACACATTCATCGACGGCGAGCAGACGTTCGACTATCCACTTGAGGCCTACGTCGACCTGCTTACGCACGTCCACAGGGCCCGAATCACCGTTCCGGCAGGGCGCGAGACCTTCGAAGACCCGACACTGCGGTTGTTCGAGCGCCAACTCGACCAGATCTTGAGAGGCACCTTCGTGGAGCCGTCACAACAGGAGTTCCACCGGGAGATTCGGCTGATTGAGCGCGAGCTGGAGGGCGACCTTAACCGCTACAAGCGGCTGCTCGGTGAGCTGGCCCGGATCGATGACGCGCCGATGGTGGTAACCCACAATGACGCGCCCGGCAACATCCTTCGCGACACGTCCGGTCGGCTCTACCTCATCGACTGGGACGACGTCTTGCTCGCGCCACCGGAGCGCGACACCTGGTTCCACTTGACCACGCCCCAGGCGGCGGCCGCCTTCCTGCCCCTCTACCAACGCGCCTTTCTCAACTACGAGGTCGATCAACGCTTCTACGCCTTCTACCTCTACAAGCGCTACTTCGAGGACATTGAGGGCTTTCTCGGCCGGGTCCTGTCGCCCGACACGACAGCCGAGGCCAAGGCCGAGAGCCTGGGCTACTTCAAGAACGGCCTCGCCTGGGTGCAGGAGCCAGTGCGCGAACTGGCAAACGCCTGATGAGTCGATCATGCCCACGCCAGTCATCCCGATGGGAAGTACATGGCGTTCGTGCGTGATCAAGACGATGGCCGTGGCCGAACTGGTCCCTGCGAATTCCAATCGATCCCGTGAAACGCGGTTCAAGCTTGTCTGTGATCCAGTCGGGCAGCACAACCAAAGGCGTGGGACGGGTAGGTTCAAATCCTCTCGCCCCGATCAGTCCCATCCACGTCGCCCGCCGCTGGGTCACGTGACAGCATGCGGCGGATGGAGGCGATACGACTTGACGTCGCACCCCATGCTTCGGGCATGACTTCGATTCGCCGCGCCGCCCTGCGGCGCACCCTCGCCATCCTGTTCGCCGGCGCACTGCTGACTCCGACCGCCGCGAGCGGAGCCGTCGTCCCCGCCAACATCCACCTCGGGCTGACGTCCGTCGTCACCGGCTTGTCGGAGCCGTTGCTGGTCACCCACGCGGGCGACGGCTCGGGTCGCCTGTTCGTCGTCGAGAAGACCGGCAAGGTCCGGATCGTCAAGGACGGGAGCCTGGTGGCTGCACCGTTCGTCAACCTCAGCTCCTCGGTCTCGACCGGCAGCGAGCAGGGCCTCCTCGGGCTCGCCTTCCATCCGAGCTACAAGACCAACGGCAAGCTCTACCTGAGCTACACGGATGTCAACGGTAACAGCGTCGTGCGCGAGTATCGCGTGATGGCCTCGAACCCCGACCGAGTCGATGGCGGAAGCGGCCGGACGCTCCTGCGCGTCCGTCAGCCATACGCGAATCACAACGGCGGCCATATCGCGTTCGGTCCCGACGGCTACCTGTACATCGGACTCGGCGACGGCGGCAGTGCCGGCGATCCGGGCGATCGGGCGCAGAGCAAGAACGTCATGCTCGGCAAGCTCCTGCGCATCGACGTCGACAAGCGGACCGGCTCGCTGCCGTACGGGATCCCTCCGACCAACCCCTTCGTCGGGCGCAGTGGCATCGACCAGATCTGGGCCTACGGCCTGCGCAACCCGTGGCGCTTCTCGTTCGACCGGGTCACGGGCGATCTGTGGATCGGGGACGTGGGGCAGAACGCCTGGGAGGAGGTCGACCGAGCCCTCGCTGTCCGTGGTCGCAACGCCGGCCGTGGCCTGAACTTCGGCTGGCGAGTGATGGAGGGCGCGCATTGCTACGCGCCGTCGACCGGCTGCTCTCGAACCGGCAAGACGCTGCCCGTGACCGAGTACGGTCATGCCAGGGGACGCTGCTCGATCACCGGCGGGTACGTCTACCGCGGGTCCGCGTACCCGGACCTCGTCGGCGCGTACCTCTTCGCCGACTACTGTTCGGGCGAGGTCTGGTACATCGACCGTGGTGCCGTTCGCGGCACGACCCCGACCCGGGCGCTCACCACGGACGCGCTCATCACCTCATTCGGCGAGGACCAGGCGGGCGAGCTGTACCTGACCGACGCCGCCACCGGAACGGTCTATCGCGTCACCGATTCGTGAACGATCGCGACGGAGAGCGATACGGCCTGACTGCTTACGACTCGGTCGCCGCGCTTCCGGTCCGTGGCCCGCACGTTGGCCGCCGGGACCGCGCCGAGCCACTGGCGACACCGACCCGCTCCGGCTGAGCGTCGACCCGTGGGCACCATCGCCAGCGGCCTCGGCTCGGGGACTCGCGGAGGCCGGCCGAGTCCGGCGGCGCTGGGGCCGCCTCGCATCCGAGCGAAGGTCTTGTCGTGAGGAAGGGCACTCGGGCCGCACTCGTCATCTGCGGCACCGTGGCGCTCGCCATGGGCATCATCGGCATATTCCTGCCGGTGCTGCCCACCACCCCGTTTCTGCTGCTGGCGGCCGCCTGCTACGCCCGCGGTTCGGCGCGCCTGCACGACTGGCTCGTCAACAACCGCCTCCTGGGCGAGTACATCAGGGACTATCGCGACCGGCGGGCCATCAAGCTGAACGTCAAGATCTTCGCCATCGCGATGCTGTGGCTCTTCATCGGGATCAGCATCCTTGCCGTTGACCCCGTCTGGCTCAGGTTCCTGCTCGCCGCCATCGCGGTTGCGGTGACGGCGCACATCCTCACGCTGAGGACGATCAGGCCTGGTGGCCCACCGCGGGATGGACACTGAATGTGGCCGGCCTCAGCGCCGTGTCCACCACCGCTCCGCTCGTCGGTTGCCGCTCCTGTCGCTCGCACGATGTTGAGCCTACGCATGCCATCGTATGGGGGAGAGGGCGCCCTAACCTCGGTCTGATCGCCGGCCGGCACCGACCACATCGGCGGTCGGCTCGGATCTCAGCCGTCGCTCCATGATGGCCACCGCCCGCCGCTGGTCGCCCAGCTCCGGGCTCATCCTGGAAGAGAACGGCCGCATGGCGATCCGTCTCGCCCCGCTCGTCCCGCCCGACGCCCCGGCCGATCCATGGAGCGTGCCGGCCGCCGCCCGGGCCGCGTTCAAGTGGGAGCCGGCGCGCACGGCGACGCTTCGTCCGACGGAACTCGCTTCGGCCGTTCTGGCGGCCTTCCGGGGGGCCGTGGGGGCGCTCGCGGAATTGTGATGCCGCCGGCCGGGTAGACTGGCTTGGATGCGCGACATGTTCGATGAGTTCAGGGACGACCTCCGGCGCCGACAGGCCCCGGCGAGCGGCGACCAGCCGGGCGCCCCCGACGACGCGGACGGGCAGGAGGAGCCGCCACCCAGGCCAGCTCGGCGGGGCGGGGGCGGCGCCGGCGGAGGACGTCCCCCGAGCATGCGCCGAGGTGGCCCGAACGACGACGGCGGCGCCAGGGGCGGGCTGCGGCGAGCCGTCCGGCGATTCTGGCTAACATTCCTGCTTCTCGCCGCGCTCTTCATCTTCGGGCTGCTTAGCTTCGGCCTGGACCTGTGGACCGACGCGATCTGGTACTCCAGCGTCGGCTACGAGAGCGTCTTCTGGCCCCGGCTCGGCGCCTCGGTCCTCCTGTTCGCCGGTGGCATCGTCGTGGCCGCGGTCGTCCTGCTCGGCAACCTCTGGCTGGCCGGGCGACTCGCTCCCACGGGCGGTGGCGAGGGTGGCGCCATCCGCGGCTTCTTCGAGCGCATGTCGGAGGCGGCCCGCAATGCCGAGCGCGGGCGCTTCGGTCCGGGCGGCTTCGGTCCGGGTGACCCGTTCGGTCGTGGTCCGGCCGGTCCGCGCCCGGTGGGCCCCACCGTCGCGGAGATCCCGGACCTCACGCCGATGGCGACCCCGATCCTGATCGCCCTCGGCCTTTTCGCGGCCCTGCTGATCGCCGGCGGCATCGCCTCGGACTGGGAGACGATCCTGCTCTGGCGCAACCAGGTGGCCTTCGGGTGGCCGGACCCCGTGTTCGGCCGCGACATCGGCTTCTTCCTGTTCGACCTGCCCTTTCTCCGGCTGGTCCAGGGAGCGCTGAACGGCCTGGTCCTCGGTGCGCTGGCGATCGCGTTCGCCCGCTACCTGGCCTCGGCGGTGCGGGGCGGCGAGGTGTTCACGACACCGGTCCGCGTCCACCTGGCCGTGCTCGGCGGGCTCTACCTGCTCTCGACCGCTGCCGGCTATCAGCTCGACAAGTTCGAGTTCGCCTACACCGCCAACGGTGTCGCCAGCGGCGTGAGCTACACCGACGAGGCCGCCCGCTTCCTCGGCCGCGACGTCCTGACCGTCATCTCGGCGCTCACCGCGGCCTTCCTCGTGGGCGGGGCGTTCACCCGCTGGGTGGTGCCGCTGGTCATGGCCGTCCTGATCTGGTTCAGCGCGTCGCTCGTCCTGGGCACCCTCTACCCGGAGGCGATCCAGCGCTTCACGGTGGATCCCAACCCCTACCAGAAGGAAGAGCGATACATCGGCAACAACATCGCGATGACCCGCCTCGCCTTCGGGCTGGACGGCTGGGAGACCCGCGACTACAAGGGCGACCAGGCCCTGACCGCCGAGAAGATCGCCGACGAGGCGGCCACCTTCGGCAACGCCCGGCTGTGGGACTACCGGCCGCTGGGCGACACGCTCGACCAGCTCCAGACGGTCCGCCAGTACTACGACTTCTTCGATGTGGACACGGACCGCTACGACATCGGCGGCGAGCGCCGCCAGGTGATGCTCTCGGCCCGCGAGCTGGCCCTCGAGAAGAACCCCAACGCGATCGGCTGGCTGAACGAGCGGATCATCTACACCCACGGCATCGGCCTGGCGATGGTCCCGGTGAACGAGGTCGTCAGCAACGGCGAGCCGCGCCTGTTCATCCGCAACCTGCCGCCGGTCTCGTCCGACGGGGCGCCCGTCGTCACGGAGCCCCGGATCTACTTCGGCGAGCGACCGACGATCGACTATGTCATCGTCGGCGCGAAGCAGCCCGAGTTCGACTTCCCGCAGGGGAGCCAGCAAGCGGGCGGCGAACAGGCGATCGAGACCCGCTGGTCCGGGACCACCGGGATCCGGCTGGACCGGACCCTCGAGCGGCTGCTCTTCGCTCTTCGCTTCCGCGACCTCAACCTGCTAATCAGCGACCAGGTCACCAACCAGAGCCAGCTGCTCTTCCGTCGATCGCTCTTCGACCGGCTGCCGCGGATCGCGCCGTTCCTGCGCTACGACAAGGACCCGTATCTCGTGGTCACCGCCGAGGGCCGCCTGGTCTGGATCGCCGACGCCTACACGGTCTCGGATCGTTTCCCGCACGCCCAGTCGTTCTTCCCGACGAGCTTCGTGCGGACGGGGCTGGACCGGGCGCCCTTCAACTACATCCGCAACAGCGTGAAGATCGTGATGAACGCCTACGACGGGCGGATGAGCTTCTATGTCGCCGATCCCTCGGACCCGCTGGTGCAGGCCTACGGCGGGATCTTCCCCGGCCTGTTCCGCCCGCTCGACGAGATGCCGGCCGATCTCCTTCCCCACCTCCGCTACCCGGAGGAGCTGTTCAACGTCCAGACGGCGATGTACGGCCGGTACCACGTGGAGAACACGCTGACCTTCTTCCAGCAGCAGGACCTCTGGACGACGCCGCTGGGGCAGGGAAGCGAGCAGAGCCTCCCCAGCGAGGCGTACTACGTGATCATGCGGATGCCCGGTGAGGCGGACGACGAGTTCCTGCTCCTCCAGCCGATGGTCGCCCAGGGGCGCCCGAACATGATCGCCTGGGCGGCCGCCCGCAACGACGACCCGCACCGTGGCCAGGTCCGCGTGTACCGCTTCCCGGCCGACACGACGATCTTCGGCCCGGCCCAGATCGAAGCCCAGATCGACGCCGACCCAGTGATCAGCGCCCAGATCACCCTCTGGAGCCAGGCCGGCTCGACGGTCATCCGGGGCAACCTCATCGTGGTCCCGGTCCAGGACTCGATCATCTACCTCCAGCCGGTCTACCTCCAGTCCACCGCCGCGAAGTTCCCGCAGTTCCAGAGGATCGTCGTCGCCTCGCCGAGCGAGGTCGTCTGGGCCGAGACGCTCGGCGACGCGCTCCGTCAGCTCCTCGAGATCGAGGGCGGGGGCCCGGGTCCGGGTCCCTCACCCGGGCCCACCCCATCGCCGGGTCCCGGACCGGTGCCCACCCCCCGGCCGTCGCCCGGACCGGGGACCACCCCGCCGGCCGGCGATCTCCAGGGGCTGATCGACTACGCCAACCTCCACTTCGAGCTGGCGCAGGCCGCGCTGCGCGACGGCGACTTCGCCCGCTACGGCGAGGAGATCCGGCTGGTCGAGGAGGCGCTCCGCCAGCTGCAGCTCCTGGTGGGCGTGAGCCCGAGTCCGCTTCCCTCGGCCGCGCCCGCGCCGTGACGGAGGCCGGACCCGTGGCCCTCGTGGCGGACGGGCCCGGTGCCGGCGCCCCGGGAGCCGTCCCGGCGTCCTGGCGCGATGTCCTGATCGGGGCGCTGGTGGTGTCGTGGTTGCCGACCTCTCGTCGAGCTCCGGCGCCACTGATCCCGGGCAGGGCCATCCCATCGTCGACTGTTATGTCCCCGACCGCGGCGCCCTCCCCGTCGAACGTGCGCATACTGTCAGCTTCGCTGGCGCCAGTCCCCACCCGGCGCCGGAGTCGGCGCTGTGCGACGTCTACGGCGGACGAGCCCAACAGCGGATCACCGCAGGACCAGCCTGTCGGGTCTCGCGATGGGTCCGGCGGGCCTCGTCGCCGTCGGCCAGACAAGTCTCGCCTCGGGCGGCTCCCGCTCGGTCGTCTGGATCCTTCGGTAGCGCCCCCGCTCGGCGGATTCGCTGCGTCGTGACAGCCTGAGGGATGGCGACGGGGTTCTCGCACCAGCATGATCGTACCTCGTGACTAGCCGGCCGCGCCGTCCCTTGGTGTCCCCCGGGCCACCCCAGGCGACCGCGGCCGGTGGCACGGTGCCGTTGGTGACGGCGTGCGCTACTCGAACGCTGCGTCCCCGGCGCTCAGCACGGCGCTGCGGATCGTGGCCGGCGCCGCGTGGGTCACGAGGAGTGCCTCCAGGTCCGCGAGCGCCCGCGTCACGTCGCGGTCGGCCGTTCCATGATGGCCTTCGACCGTGACGAGGATCTCGGTCGTGTCCTCTCGCGCGGCACTCCCGGCGCTCTGCCGCCAGCACCAGCGGCGGGCGCTCACGACGTCCGCCTCATCGGCGAAGATCACCTCGCCGGGCTCCGGGTGCGCGGTCTGGCTCGAGCCGAGGTCGACCCAGCGCTCGTCACCGCGGGCGAACCGGACGATCGTGCCGCCGGAGATCCCGCGCTGGTCGAAGATCGCGACGGGCAGCGCGTAGCGGATGCTCACGAGGTTCGCGAGATCCACCAGCGTCCCGATGGACGGCAGCTCGCCCTGCTTCGTCAGGCGCCGCAGGAGTGCCTCGGCCGCCGAGCGGTACTGCGTCGGATCGACGCCGAAGCCGCGGAACACCTTGCGCCAGGCCGCCAGCGTGGGCAGCTCGCTGAGGGGCGTCTCGCCGATCCGCGTGCGTACCGCGCGCGTCTCGTCGTGGAAGGCTGCGGCGAGTCCGGGCGGCGTCGGGTCGTTGTGGACGCCGGTGGCGTGGATGACGCCGCCGACGACCGCCGGGAAGCGCTCGATGATGCCCGGGTCATAGCGGAAGTGCGCCACGCGACGAGTCTCGCACACGAGGCGCCTCAGGATGGCGCTCCTGGGCGGTCACCCACGATTCTGAGCCTACGCATGCCATCGTGTCGGTGGATCGTGTCGACGAAGCTGGCACGGCCGGCACAAGAATGCCCGACCGCGATGGGCAGACCGCGAACCTCAGCCGAGTAGGACAAGCCCAAGCACCGCATCCAGCGACGCCGGTTCGTGGTTGCCGGGGACCGGGTGGGTCCGGTCGCGGAACGGGCCCCAGGTCGGGTCATGGCAGCCCCTTGATCCGCGGCCGAGCCGTTCTTCAGGCGTTGTCGCCGGCACCGACCAGCACCGCCCCCGATGCCGAGGGTGTCGGTGTGGGCTACGGCGGCGGAGGTGGCGGCGTCGTGGCTGCGACCGGCGTCAGGACGACGAACGCGTCGAGATCCACCCTCGGATGGCCGGACGTCCCGACCGCGCGGATTTCGATCGTGTGACGGGTCGAGGCCGACCAGGTTCGGGTGAAGACCATCAGTCGGGCGGCCGGGGTTGGCCGGTAGGTGTCGACATTGCCCGCGAACGTCCCGTCGACGTAAACGTGCGCGACCCCTCGTACCGGGCTCTTCGCGGCGACCCAGGCGAACGAGTTGCCGGTGAAGGTGAAACGCGCGATGCCGCCGACCGTGCGCGTCGATCGGGCGGCACCGCCGTCGTACGACACCGAGGTGGTCCGGCTCCAGGTGCCCCGCACGAACGACAGGGCGCGGGTGGCCTCCTGAGCCACGGCAAGGCGGAAGGCGCCGGCCGGTTTCCAGGCTCCGACGTTGCCAGCGACGTCCACGGCTCGGACCTGGAACTGGTACGTCCGGTTGCGGGTAAGGGTGAGCGCCGCGGTGCGTGCCGAGGGCGACGCCTTCGGCATGGTCGTCCAGGCATGGCCGTCCACGCTGCGCTGGAGCTCGTATGACGCCACCCCCGATCCGTCGTCGGTTGCGGCGTCCCAGGCAACCGTGACCGGCACGCCCGTGCCGATCCCTCGGTCAACCGGGAGGGTGACGCGCGGCGTCTTCGCCACGGGCGCGGTCGTATCGGCGAGCACGGTGATCGGGGCGGTGCCGGTGACGCCGTCGGCGGTTACGACGACCTGCCCGGTGCCTGGGTCAGTGGCGACGAAGTGGCCGTCTGCATCGATCGTTCCGATCGGCGCGCTCAGCGACCAGCTCACCGGGCCCGACGCGAGCGGAACCGGGTTGTAGCCCGCGTCCATCCCGCTGACCTTGAAATCGATCGTGCTGTTCCGATAGACGCTCCGCGACCCGGGCTGAACGTTGAGGACGGACAGCGGGCCGGTGGGCATGCTGCTGATGACCTGGATGCTGTTGGTGACCGGCCGCTCGAAGCCGTCGGACGGCCGGTTGACGAGGACCGGGCCGTCCGTTCCCGCCCGGCGGATGGCGAGCGACGAGGAACCGCCGCCATCGAGGTTGATCGCCGAGACGGCCCCACGCTCGAGCATCAGCTCGGCCAGCTCGGAGAGCAGGACCCCTGCGCGTCCGCCAACCTCACGCCCACCGACGGTCGCCAGGATCATGCGCCCATCGGCGGTGAGGCCGATCGCGCTCCGCGCATGGATCTCGTCGGCGCTCGGCGGATGCGGCGTGATGCTGACGACCCCATCGCGGATGATCCACTCGCGCCCGCCGACTGCCTGCTGGATCGACTCCCAGCCCGGTGTGATGGTCGTCGACAGGGTCACTGGTTCGCCCGGGAGCAAGGTGCCGAGCGTTGACGACGCCGGCACCGTGACGACGACGGTTCCAGGGTCGATCGGCCAACCCCCTTCGGCCGGCCTCACGGTCGACACGAACCCGGTCCACGTGCCCGACGGCCGCAGCGGCAGCGCCAGCCCGCTGATGACGACGTCGATCCCGGAGGCGGCACTGCTCGTCCGGCTGTCGAAGTGCGGGGTGTACAGGACGACATCGCCGGCGCGCCGCAGTTGGTTGACCCGGTTGATGACGAACTGGCCGGCGGAGGTCGTGCCGAGCATGATGCTGACGAGAGGCGAGCCCAGGATCGGACGACCGTCCGGACCGACGCCGAAGGTCGGCCGGCCGGTGGTCCTGGCGGTCACGAGCTCGCCCGCCTCGACGTGGAGTCCGTTGGGGGCGTCCTCCATGTCATTCGAGAAGCCGGCCCACACGTCACCGTTGATCGCGGCGATGACCCGGTGGCCCTCGACCGAGCGGCTGATCGCCTGACTGCTCGTGCGCTCGAGGCCCGTCACCCGACCGTTGGACAGGGAAGCCTCGAAGAAGATCGCCGGATTCGACTGATCGACCTCCACGAGGTTGACCGCCTGGCTGCCGGCCGTCGTCGACAGCCGACCCCAGTCGTGGTCCACGCCTGGCGCGAGCGGCTCGCGGCCGGCTGAGGTGTACGCGGCGACCACGGCCGCGGAGACGGGGTTCGCCGGGAGGAGCGAGAGCGGCGCGCCCGCAACGATCAGCGCCAGGGCGAATGTCGGGGCGGCGAGGGGCCTCGGCAGTCTGGGCAACGATGCTCTCGTGCGGGGACGCTGGGTGACGGGACGGAGCCGCGGGCTTGCTGGCGGTCAGCCTACGGCATTCGCCGAATCGGGGTGGCCCCCCGACTGGTGTCAAGCTCACCGACTACGATGCGGAGGCAGCAGCCTGAGCTGGCCGCGATCGGCCTGGGCCGGCCGGCACTGGCCGGATGCCGTCATCGGTGGCACGATCGGGCGGTGTCTCGACCTCACGCGGGCGGACGTCCGCGGTGGTCCGGGGCGAGATGCCGGGCAGGGAGGTGATCGGGATGGTCGGCAAGACCCGCGACCGGATCGTCGTCGAGTCGGAGAAGGTGGGCCAGCCCGCCCGGGAAGGCGACATCCTCGAGGTCATCGTGGCCCCCTACGGGACGCACTATCGGGTGCTCTGGGACGACGGGCACGAGAGCACGCTCTGGCCCACCGCCGGGAGCGCCCGGGTCATCCCCGCCCAGAAGCGGCGCGCGAAGTAGTCGGCGCGCGCCAGCCCGACGACCGGGGGCGTTTCCCGTGTTCGCAGCCGGATAGTGCAGTAGGCGACAGCTGGGCGGCCGGCAGGCGTGGCCGGATCGACTGCCTACTTCAGGACGACGAACGCGTCCAGATCGACCCGCGGGTGGCCGGCGGTGCCGGCCAGCTTGATCGTGATCGTGTGCGGGCCGGGCGCGACCGTCCTTGAATACACGACCTGACGCGACCGCCCGGACTTCGCATACTCGTTGAACGCGCCGGCAGCCACGCCGTCGATCAGGACCTTCGCGGCCCCGCGCCCCGGCCCGAGCGGTCCGACGAGGCTGATCGCTGAGCCGGTGAACCTGAACGTCGCGGTCGACCCGCTGACCGTTGCGTACTTCAGCGTCCCGCCGAGGGCGTTGCTCGAGGATACCTTTCGCCATCTGGCCGAGTACCGGACGGCCGATGCCGACTCCTGGACGATCGCGACGCTCATCGGCGCGCTCTCAGCCGGCGGGCCCACGTTGCCGGCGCGATCGGTCGCCGTGACCCGGAAGCGGTAGTCGTGACCCGTGCTGAAGGTCATCGCGGCGGCCGCCCCGGCCGACGACGGCAGTGCCTGGGGAGCGTAGGGAGCGCCGTCGAGGCTCATCTCCAGCAGGTAGGACGACACGCCGCTCGTCGCGTCGGTGGCGTTCCAGGCGATCTTCACCGGGACGTCACCGGGCCCCGTCGCTCCGGCGGTCGTGCGAACCGGAATGGCGGCAGACGGTGCGTTCGCGATCGGCCCGGTCGTGTCGACGACGACCGCAGCCGTCGCCGCCTGCGAGACGGCCCCGTTCATTCCCCGGATCTGGACGTACACGGCCCGCGGGCCGTCCGGGGCGCCTTGCGTCAGCGCCCACGGGAGGGACGGCGCGATCGGCTGCCAGCCAGACCAGGTCAGGCCGTCGTTCGAGAACTGGATCTCCGTCGTCTGGGCCCCGCCGTCCTGCCAGGTCGTGTCGACGAGGACGTTCGAGGAGTTCGTCAGGCCGGGCGTCGGGATCGTGTTCGGCGGTGGCGTCGCCGGCATCACCGTGACCGAGGTGATCTTCGGCGCGGCATAGGCATCGGCCACGGCCTCCCAGTAACCCGGCTGGCCACGATCGTAGCCGAGGGCCCAGATCCCCATGCCGGCGAGGTTCCGCTGGTTGGTCAGCCCGATCTTCGCCGCCAGTGTCGCGGGGTCGTTGTAGTAGGTCTGGACCCAGGTGTTGCGGCCTGTGTCGAACTTCGTCAGTCGGGCCGATTGCTCGACCGGGTCGTAGTCGAAGGTCGCAGCGTTGGCCGAGGCCGGCAGGGTCCGCGGATAGAAGACCTGAGAGCTGCCGTACAAGGACGTGTTCGTCTGGCGCGCCGCGCGCAGGTCGGCAGATACCGTCGGCCAGCTGCGGCCGAAATACCCGATCCCGAGTAGGACGCGGTCGAGCGGCACGCCGTACGAGGCGTAGAGATCGAGGCTCGTCGACAGGCTCAGCCCGCCCCCGGCGCGCACGAGCGGATCGATCGAGCCCACCGGGTTGCTGCCTGACGTCCGGTAGTTGTAGCCCATGAGGAACGCCCGATCGGCGCCGTTCGCGACGGCGACGGCGGCCATCTTCGCTCCCGATGTGTTGGCATTGGTAGCCACGCTGATCGTGGCGATCGGGTTGACCGCCATCGCCGCGCTCCTGAGGGCTCCGGTCAGGGCGCCATAGGCCGGGAAGTACGTATCCTGGAGACCCTCGACGTCCAGGTTCGCGCCGTCGGCACCGCGCAGTGCCATGAGCGCGATCGCTTGTTCGACGAACGTTGCCTGGGCGGCAGCGTTCGAGAGGAACGCCGCGTTCTTCGTCGTCCCGAACGACTGGAACGTGATGACCGTCCGGATGCCGTATGCGTGCGCCTTCTCGATGATCTGGGTGGCGAGGTCGCTCATGTAGGCCCTGTAGCCCGACGTCGTCGTGTCGAGCGAGCCGTCCGAGTTGATACCGACCCCGAAGAAGGCGATCGTCGAGAGCAGGTCATAGCGCAAGTAGGCGTCCATCCCCCCATCGAGCTCCCAGTAGGGGAGATAGCCGAAGACCTCGCGGGCGAGGCGATGGCTCACCTGGTCGGTCGTGAGCGGGACCAGCGGGACCTGGGCGGAGACGACCGACGCGCCGGCCGAGCCGATCAGGCTGGCCTGGAGCAGCGCGGCGAGCAGGACCCGAACGGTCGTTCGGGGACGGCGCTTGGACATGCGGCTGGCTCCCATGGCGTTGCGGCTCGGGCGGTCGAGAACGGGCGATGGGCACCTGTCGCCTGCGGAGAGGATGCCCTGCCGGTCGGCGAACCGTCAACCCGACTGTCGAACGTCTTGGGGCCACGACAGGTTCTTGCGCTCCAACCGGGCGCCCGCCGGCGCCACAGTGGAGTGATGGCGACGAACGCCTCGAGGGCGCAATCCAGCCCGGAGATGGGCAAACGGGGAGGTGCGACCAGGCGCGAAGAGCGTCAGACGCCGGCACCCGTCCCACACAGACTCACCCCAGCTGGCCGCGCCAACGGTCGCGCGGGCCCCACCATGGCCGGAGGGGCGGCAGGTCAGCAAGCTCGGGATCCTCGGGTTGCCGAGACTCGCCGTCGTCACCGTCCCAGCGGCGCCGGTACTGGTCGGGAATGTCGCCCCAGCCGAAGTAGGGGAGTGGCTCGTCCGGAACGATCCCGAGCGTCTCGAGTGGGTCCACGCGCGTAGGGCCGACGGTACAGAGGTGGGTCCAGTCGTCGCCGAAGTCGAAGACGTAGACGAACCGTTCGCCGAGTCCCAGGCGGCTGAGTCGAGCCTGGCGGTCGTCGATCGCGGGACCCAGGTCCTCCCAGTCCACGTGGGGCGCCGTCAAGCGCGTCCCGTCGGCGAGGCGGAACTCGTGCAGGTGGGCCCTATCCCAGCGAGCGAAGGCGTCGTCGGTGGCTCGCGCCAGCTGGGCGAAGGTATGGCTCCGGGCCGCCGCGAAGATGCGGCCGGGGCGGGGCCACAGGTGCTCCCCATGGCCCTCAACCAGATCGATGCGGATCGACAGCCACGTGCGCGCCATCGGATCGTGTCCTCCCCGTCGAGCTTCGGTCACCATCTGCCTGAGCCCGCGGCTCCACAACGATGCCACAGACAGGACCTCGGAGAGTCGCGGAAAGCGGCTTCGCCGGCCGCGACTCGGCGGGCGAGGTGTCGCGGTCCTTGCTAGCCTGCTCGTGGACGGCCGGACCTCGGCTCCCTCGAGTGGGGGCGCGTTCGAGATCCGGTCAGGCGATCGAGCGGTCGCGCAGCCACTGCCCGGTCCCGTGAGAGCAATCTGCAGCGCCCGGTTGTTGCACTCGCCGTTATCCGCAAGTAGACTGGTCTCAGACCAGATGGAGGAGTCATGCGGCGAATCGGCGCCTACGAAGCGAAGACCCACCTTCCCCGGCTGCTCGACGAGGTGGCCAACGGGGAGGCCATCACGATCACCAAGCACGGCGTCGCGATCGCGGTGCTCGCGCCGGCCTCGACGCGCCCGACGCTGACCGCGCACGAGGCCATCGCCGGTCTACGTGCCTTCCGCCGGGCCCACCCACGCGATGGGCTGTCACTCCGCGAGCTCATCGACGAGGGCCGCCGGTAGTGTTCGTCGTGGACGCCTCGGTGGCCCTCGCCTGGTGCTTCGCCGACGAGGCATCCGAGCTGGCAGATCATGTCCTCGATCGACTCGAGCACGACGAGGCTCTGGCCCCGGCGATCTGGCCGCTCGAGGTCGCCAACGGTCTCCGCACCGCGGAGCGGCGAGGTCGCCTCGCTCTGGCCGACCTGTCGCACGTCCGGGAGTTGCTGGTATCGCTGCCCGTGCAGGTTGAGGGGGTCCCGCTGGACGCTGCGCTGGGCGAGGTGACCGAGTTGGCGCGCCAGCTCGATCTGACCGCCTACGACGCCGCCTACCTCGCCCTTGCGGCGCGGCGCGGGCTCGCCTTGGCCACCGTCGACGACCGGCTCAGGCGAGCATGTGAGCGGGCCGGCGTCGAGCTCGTGGGGTGAGGGGTTCGTCTGCCCGCCCAGCACCTCCGAGAGAGCCGCCCCCCGCGCCGCGGGGATGTCCCCAGGGGCGCGGGGGCCTTCGGCGGTGAGTGCGGATGACCGGGTGGGCGGCTACCTCAGGGTCACCTCGATCCAGCCGCTGTAGGCGCTCTGCAGGTGCCCGGCGTCGCTCCATCCTTCGGGGCCCTCGTTGGGGTCGAAGAAGGCGAGCGCGACGTACGCCGTGCTGCCGCTGGCGAACTGGCCATCCTGCGGATCCCCGGTCTGGAGCGGCCGGGAGATCTCGAAGATCCAGGTGCCGTCCGCGCCGGCGCCGGATGCTCGCCCGGTGTGCTCCCAGACTCCGGTCAGGCCGTTCTCGGCGGCGGCGTTCACGACGTCGCCCCCGCCGTCGTCCTTGCGGTTCTCCGGGGTGGTGGAGTACTCGTCGTCGAGGTTGCAGGCGGGATCGTCGCCACCGGCGATGCCCTTGCCGCCCGACACGGCGCCTGGGCCGCAATCGAGTTCCCAGTGCCAGATGTCGACGATGCCGAGGCTCTTGTCGAGTTCGGGCTCCTCGGCGCCCATGTGCGGCGCGGCCGGCTCGTCGACGCGGAACATCACGGCTACCGAGGCCGACAGGTTGTGGTTGGCCGGGTCGTAGTCGAAGTCGCCGGGCACCTCGAGGAGGACGTAGACGTTCTTGCCGTCATTGGCCACCTTGAATGTCACGTCGACCGGGTCGAGGGGCCCGAACTTGATCTCGGCCGCCTGCGCCGGGGGAAGATTGGCGAGGCGGATCTGCTCCAGCTTGACCGTCGCGCCCTCGATGGCGCTCCAGTCGGAAGTGTCGCCATCGACGGCGATCGTGGCGGAGGCGGCCTCGAAGGCGATCACGTCGCCGCCGGGCTCGTGGCTCGGGCTCGGCATCGGGGTCGGTGCGGCGGTGGGTGCCTCGGTCGGCGTCGGCGTGGCGGCGGCTGTGCAGGCCGCGGCGGCGAGGCCGGCGATGGCGATCCCGGCCAGGAGCCTGGTGCGCAGCGTTCCCATCTCTGTTCCTCCTGCTAGGGGGTCGACGTGAACCCGTCGGATGTGATGGAGGTTCCCTGTCGGGTCGCCTCAAGGAAGGCGTAGATCGCCTCAAGATCGTCGTCGCTGATGACCTCCTCCATGAAGTTGGGCATCCCCTTCGGACCGGATCGGGCCTCGCGCCGGAGCTCCGAGAGCGTCAGCTCGCCGGGGTCGAGGTCGGGGCCGACGACTCCCCCCTGGCCGCCGAGGCCGTGGCACGCGGCACAGCTGTTGCTCAGGAAGAGGAGCCGGCCGCGCGCGGCCTGATCGACATCCGTGACGAGCCAGGGGTCGGCCAGGCCGATGCCCGCGAAGGGGATCTCCTCGCCCACGTAGATGATCGGCGTCCGGTCGAAGCCTTCCGGCCGCACGTTGGCGTGCGTCTCGGGGCTGCGCGCGATGACGCCGACGATCAGGCCGAACGCGAGGCCGCTGATGACCCCGACGAAGACGAGGGGGACGAAGAAACGGCTCATCGTGCCCCACTGGGCCCGGGTGTCCTGACCTCACTGCCCGCGCGCGAGATCGCAACGAGCCGGAGCGCTACCCAGAGGAGGATCGACCAGACGGTCGTGACCACCGCCATGAGGAGCCCGACGTTGAGGCCCGGGACGTCGATGCCGGGCGCGGAGCGGTAGAGCTGCTCGCCGCCGGTGACGTCGAAGGCCGTGCTGACCACTTCGACCTCGCCCTCGGCGGGCGCGACGTACTCCACGCGAAGCTCGTGGTGGCCGGCCAGGCGCGGCCTGTAGGCGAGGGTGGCGACGCCGTTCTCGTCGGTCACCGCCCGGCCGATCTCGGCTTCTCCGGTGACGCCCGCGAAGACTGCGTGCAGATAGAAGACGACGGTCGTCCCCCGGAGTGGCGCGCCGTCTGCCTCCTGCAGGGCGACGGGGATGCGGACCATCTCGCCGACCGTCATCTCGCTGGGGACGGTGGCGCGGACGTGGATGTGCGAGGCGATGGCTGGGCCTGCCAGGGCGAGGGCAAGGACTCCGACCGCGAAGAAGCCGATCGCGGTCCGGACGGTGCGCCGAGTGATCACGTTCATGGGCCGGTTTCTCCTGCTAGACGTCTTGGGTTTCCAGGGCGGCGGGTCGGGCGGCGCGCCGGGCGGCGCCGGGTGCCCCGACCATCGCCTCGTGATCCTCGGCCACTTCCCAGACCGCGATGATCGGGAAGACCTTGGTGAACACGGTGATGAGCAGGGCGAAGAGGGCGAGTCCCGCCGCCAGCAGCGACCACTCGACCCAGGTCGGGGCGTAGCTGGCCGGCTCGTAGGGCATAAGCGGGACGTGCAGTCCGGTCACCACGATGACGTACCGCTCGATCCACATCGCGAACGTGACCAGGACGGACGCCACGACCATCCCGCGTATGTTCCGGGTCGCGGGGAGCAGGGCGATCACGATCGGGGCGACGAGGCCGCCCAGGAGATAGAACCAGAAGAGCGGGGCGAACTCTGCCAGGAAGATCTGGCGGAAATGGAACTCCACCCCCTCCTCGAGCTTGTAGCCGTGGACCAGCAGCTCGCTGATGTTGGCGTAGATCATGATCGCCGCGAAGGCGGCCATCAGGAAGCCGAGGTTGACGAAGTGCTTCTCCGTGACGTACTCGTGGAGGTGGTAGGCGCGGCGCAGGATCGCCATCACGATGATCAGGATGGCGATCCCCGAGAAGATCGCCCCGGCCACGAAGAAGGCCCCGAAGAGGGCGCTGTTCCAGGGCACCCGCAAGGTCATGGCGAAGATCCACGAGACGACGGTGTGGACCGAGACGGCGATCGGGATGATCAGGATCATCAGCACGCCGATGGCGGAGGCGAGGGAGCGCCGCTGCGCGGCGCTGCCGTTCCAGCCGATCGCCAGGACGCGGTAGAGCCAACCTCGCCAGCGGGAGGTGCGACCGGCCAGCCGGTCCCGGAAGAGGGCCAGGTCGGGGATCATCGGGACGAAGAGGTAGGTGATGCTGCCCGTCAGGTAGGTGGTGATGGCCAGCACGTCCCAGATGATCGGCGACTGCCACCGGCCGTAGATGAAGACGTTGAGGACGCGGTCGGGGCGACCCAGGTCGATGATGACGAAGGAGGCACCGCAGACGAGCGCGACCACGGTGATGAACTCGGCCATCCGCGTCACGGGCGTCCGCCAGCGTGCCTGTGAGACGCGCAGGATCGCCGAGATGAGCGTGCCGGCATGGCTGATGCCGATGAAGAAGACGAAGGTGGCGATGTAGAGGCCCCAGGAGATCCGGTCGCGCATCCCGGTCACGACGAGGCCGTCGCGGAGCTGGACCGAGTAGGCGTAGGCGCCCCAGCCGATGACGGCGAGCAGGAAGGCGACGAGCGCCCAGTAGCGCAAGCCGGTCCGCCTGACAGGCGCGAGTGCCGTCTCCTCCAGGCGCCCGTGCCACTCGCTCAGCGCTGCCATGTCACGGCCCCCTCGGCCCATTCCATCCAGGGCCATTCGGTCGGCTGCCGGTCGGGGGTGAAGACGTCGCGCCCGACCGCCTCGCCGTGGCCGGGGATGTAGTAGACGCGCGGCTTGGTGCCGAGGTCCTCCTTCAGCCGGTAGGCGTCGTTCTCCGCCAGGAAGCGTGACGCCGACACGACCACCCTGCCGTTGGTGGCGACGTCCTCCTCGAGGTCACCGTAGTAGATGGCCCGGTTCGGGCATCCCTGGACGCAATAGGGGAGCGTCCCGGTGCGCGCCATGTCGGGGCAGAAGTCGCACTTCATGACCGTCCCCTTCTTGGCGGGGACCTGGTGCTCGGGCGAGTAATCGGCCAGCAACGCCTCCGGCGGGATCGGCGCGTCGCCCCAGTTGAAGAAGCGCCGATCGTAGGGACAGGCGGCCATGCAGATCCGGCAGCCGATGCACCGGTCCTGGTCGATCAGGACCGTCCCCTCCGGGGTGGAGAAGGTGGCGCCGACCGGGCAGACGTTGACGCAGGGCGGGTTCTGGCACTGCTGGCAGGGCGTCGGGATGAACTGCGTGCCGCCGCCCGGCAGATCCGCCTCGTAGACCTCGATCCACTCCATCGGCTCGGGCGCGAAGTGGCCCTCGATGCAGGCGGCGGTGCAGCGCGGCGGCTGGCCGACGCTCTGGCAGCCGTCGCACGAGCGGAGGTCGATGATCATCGTCCACTGGCGGATCCGCCCGTCGCGCGTGCGCGCCGGCTCACCGATGCCGTGGACCGGCTCGGGCTGGCCCTCGGCCAGGCCCGCGGCGCGCATCAGCTCCGGCAGGATCGGCAGCGGAACCACGGCGAGCGTCCCGAGTCCGAGGACCCGCAGGAAGCGGCGCCGGCCGAACTGCGATCCGTCCGTCACGGCGTACGGAGGTATCGCCTCCCCGGGATCAACGTCCCGGTCCGCCGTCGCCCGCTCGGATTCCTCGAGGTCCATCTCGGGACCATCGTCCACCTCGCCAGTCGGCGGGCACATCAGGCCAACTGAGCAGACGCGAAGGAAAAGAAGCGCCTCGCACTAGTGTCTTTCCGCGATGCTGCGGCACCGCCGGCGCTCGGCGTCACCCCGAAGTGGGACCCGCCGGGCGCCGGGCTAGCGAGGCTCCCGCAGCAGACCGACGCGGACCGCGTAGCGCATCAGATCGGCACGGCTGTGGAGGTTGAGCTTGTCGATGATGTGGCTCCGATGCGCCTGCACGGTGTTGACGCTGAGCGAGAGCTGCTCGGCGATCTCCTGGTTGGTGTGGCCGGCGCCGATCAGCGCCAGGATCTGGCGCTCGCGCGGCGTCAGCATGGCGTGGGCGGCACGCTCCTCGCCGCTGCCGATCCGCTGCAGGTACTCCTCGACGAGGCGTTTCGCCATCGGCGGGTGGAGGTAGACGCCGCCGTGGTGGACGGCTCGCACGGCCGCCACCAGCTCGGTCGAGGCGGCGTCCTTGACCAGGAAGCCGTGGGCGCCGGCTTCCAGGACACGGAAGAAGTAGTCCTCGGTCTCGTGGACGGTGAGGACGAGGACGCGGATCGCCGGATTGACCTTGGTGATCCGCCGCGTCGCCGCGAGGCCATCGAGCTCCGGCATCCCGATGTCCATGAGCACGACGTCGGGCCGCATCTGGATCGCGCGATCGACCGCCTCGCGCCCGTTCGAGGCCTCGGCGATCACGTCGAAGCCACCCTGCCCCTCCAGGAGGGCGCGCAGCCCTTCCCTCACGAGCGTGTGGTCGTCGGCGATCAGGACCCTGATCCCCTCCACGGCGTGCCCTCCTACGGGTAGGGGATCCGGACGCGGACGGACGTCCCCTGCCCGGCGCCGGACTCGATCTCGACGTCGCCACCGAAGAGCTCGGCGCGCTCGCGCATGCCGAGCAGGCCGAGGCCGCGCCCGCTCTCGTGGGGCTGCCGGAAACTCTCTGGATCGAAGCCGGCGCCGTCGTCCTGGACGACGGTGAGGACGGCCGAGGGACCGAACTCGAGGGCGATCCTGGCCCGCCGGGCGCCAGAGTGCCGGGCGACGTTGTTGACGGCCTCCTGGACGATCCGGAAGATCGCGGTCGCCGCGGCGCCCGTGGCGCGCTGCTCGTCGCCGCCGATCTCGAGGGCGACCTTGATGCCGAGCGGGCGCAGATGCTCGTCGGCGTACGAGCGCACCGCGGCCGCGAGACCCAGGTCGTCGAGGGCGCTCGGTCGCAGATCCACGATCGCCTTGCGGATCTCGCGCAGTGCCACCTCGAGCTGGGAGCGGCTCCGGTCCATCGCCTGCCGCGCGCCGTGGGAGGCGGCGGGGAGCGCGTCCTCGGCCGTCTTGAGCGTCATCAGGACGGCGGTCAGCGTCTGCGCCGAGTCATCGTGCAGCTCCCGCGCCAGGCGCTTGCGCTCCTCCTCCTGGGCGGAGATCGTCTTGGCCAGGAGCTGCCGCCGGATCCGGTTGAGGGCGCTGAGCTCACGGTTCCTCTCCTCCACCTCGCGTGTCCGCTCGTCGACACGGCGTTCGAGCTCCTCCGCCCAGCGGGCGCTTTCCTCGAGGGAGGCCTTCAGCTTGACGCGCATCTCGTCGAAGCGGCGGGCCAGCTCCCCGATCTCGTCGTCGCGGGAGACCGCGATCGGGCTCTCCAGGTCGCCGGAGGCCATTCGCGCGGCATCCCCCGTGAGGCGCCGGATCGGGCGCACGACCGAGTGGGCGTGGAGCCAGGCGGCGGCCGAGGCGATGAGGAGCGCGCCGATACCGTAGACGAGCATCGTCCGCTGCATCTCCCGGGGGATCGCGAGCGCGGCGTCTTCGGTCTGTTCGACGACGACGCCACCCGGGCGCGATCGAAAGGGGTAGAAGGCGACGAGGTGGTCGGCGCCGTCCCCCAGGTGGTGGATCGTCGTCCCGGGTCGTCCGCTGGCGATCATCGGGGCGAGGATCGCGACGTGCTCGTCCGGCCGCTCGAGCTCTCCGGTGCCGGACGCGGCGACGATGTAGCCGGCCGCATCGACGATCTCGGAGCGAACCGAGCCCTCGTTCTGCGGGAGCGAGAGGAGGTTGACGTCGGCGTGCGAGGCGCGGAGCTCCCCGGCCAGGAAGCCGGCGGAGCGGTCTTGCCCATCGAGCGGCGTGACCAGGATCGCGATCAGGCCATTCGCGGGATCCCCCGTGAGGGCGCGACGATGCTGGTCTCTGTGCGACCGAGCGCCGCCCGGACCGCCGCGTCCTCCGTGAAGGGCCAGCCGGCGTCGTCGGCCCGCGGCGGGACGATCCATAGCACGCGGCCCTCCGGGCTCAGGCGCACGATCCGATCGAACTCACTGAGCAGATCGTAGACGTGCGCGGCCTGCCCTTCCTCCTCCTCTGTCGGCCCGGCTGCCACGAAGGCGGCCGTCCTCTCGAGCTGCCGGGCGGTGTGCTCCAGGAGCTCATCGACAGACGCGGCACTGATCTGCGCCAGGCGGAGGCGATCCTCGAGCGCGACGTCGATGCTCAGGTCGATCGTACGGAGGGCGAGGAAGCCGAAGAAGGAGAAGAGGACCACCAGCCCGGCGAGGACGCCGCCGGCGATCCTGAAGCGGAGGCTCAGTCGCTGGAGACTACGCATCGGCCAGCCCCGTTCGTCTCCCATCTGCCTGGCGGCAGGGCGAGATGCCCACCAGTGTGCGCGACCGGCCGGCGTTTGGGAATGCCGTGTACGGGGTGACCAGCCGCATGCCCCCCCGGCATCCGAGCCCTCGATTCCACGCTGAACCACCTCGCGATGAGGCCTCATCGAGCGGTGGACGAGCGTGGGCTCGGCCGCCCGCATGACCGGCCGACATGCATAGGCCCGCCCGGTCGATCTCGGGGATCCTGCTCCATGAGCTCGCCGCGGCGCCGCTCGGTCGGTCGGCGTCAGGAGCCGTCCTCCGAGCCCACCACTCGGGGGACACCCCGCAGGTCAGCCAGCGGGTGACTCGCGCCAGTCGTACTCCATCTGGTGTGCGGTCGCGCGGGCGTGCCCGATGCCGAGGAACCGCCCGACGAGGTGCAGGCTCAGGTCGATCCCCGCGCTGATCCCGCCGGACGTGGCGATCCGACCGTGGTCCACCCAGCGCCGGTCCCCCACCACGCGAACGGCCGGGTACCGTCGAGCGAGGACCGCCTGGTCCTCCCGGTGGGTGGTGACCTTGAGGCCGTCGAGGAGCCCGGCGGCGGCGAGCACGAAGGCCCCCGTGCATACCGAGGCGACGACCGCGGATGAAGTCCAGCGCTCCCGGACCCAGGAAGTGACGATCGGGTCCCGCTCTGGCGCGTCGACGATCCCGCCCGGGACGACGACGATGTCGAACGGCGGCGCGTCGGTGATCGATCGGTCCGGCGTCAGGCGCAGGCCGCCGCGGGCGCGGACCGTTCCGCCATCGGCCGAGACGAGCGCGACGCCGAACGGCGGCGGCTCGGCGGGTCGCTGCCGGAGCATCAGGCGTGAGGCGACCGAGAAGACCTCGAACGGCCCGGCCATGTCGAGCACTTCGACCTCGTCGAACACGAGGATCCCGACCTGGCGGGTGTGGCCCTCGGCGATCATGCGATCTTCGCCCCGATCATCCTGGGCAGCCTAGCAAGGACCACGCGGGCATGTGCGACCGGGCCGCGATGGCGAACTCCTTGGCGCTGCTGAGCGCCGAGATGAGGTTCGAGCGTGTGGCGGCGGCGCGGCGAGGCTCAGGCTTCGAGGCGGGCTCGGAGCTCGAGCGTGTGCTCCCACTCGTGCTCGAGCATGCGGCGCAGCATCCGCCGCGTGGAGCGCGGCTCGCCGCCCTTCTGCACCAGCCGCGCCAGTTCTTCGTCGGACATGAGGGCGAGACGCTCGACGATCAGGCCTCGTGCCCGCGCCAGGGGCTCCCAGATCTCGTCGCCGGACCGCTCGACGGCGGTCAGGGCGGCGTTCAGGCCGGGCACCGATCCCAGCATCGACGTGAAGTAAGAGCGCTCCGCGTCGGCCACGTGGTGCAGGATCGCCCCGACGGCCCGGCCGCCGCCGGCCGGTGCGGCCATGAGCGCGCCCGGCTGCGCTCGCGCGGCCGCGATCAACTCCTCGCGTGCCCAGGCCATCCACGTCACCTGGCGCCACGCCTCCTCCGCGCCCAGGGGTTCGCGATCGGGCTCGAAGAACGCCGCGCCGTTGCCCAGCCAGACGCCTTCGGTGACGTGCTCGGCGACGACGAGTTCGAGCGGTTCGGGGTCGGCCGCCGGCTCGCCGTGGCGGCGCAGGAACTCGAGCCGCGCGCGGATGGCGGACGGCGCGTTCTCGATCGCCTCTTCGGTCGTCGGGCCCGTGGCGATGCAGCCCGGCAGGGCCAGCACGTGCACCATCGTCCTGCGCCGGCGGGGGCCGGACTCGAGGTAGAGGTCGAAGCGCATCGGGACGCTCATCGAGCGGCCCGACGTGGCCGGGGTCGGTCGATCCTCGCACGGGGACGCGGTCGCGGAGACACTCAGGGTCGCACCTTGCTGGGGACTCGGATCGTACATCGGCGTGGGCCGTCAGATGACCTTCGGCCCTGTCGGCCGCCTGCGGTTGCCCGTAGCGTCCGTTCCGCCGTAGCCTCCATGTCGTTCTGTTGCGGCAGGTGCAGCAAGGGGAGGCCGACCATGGCGACGATCCTGGTCCTGGGGGGCGGGATCGGCGGCGCGACCGCCGCCGATGCGCTGCGCGGGCGTCTCGATCGGCGGCACCGGATCATCCTCGTCGAGCGCGAGGCGGAGCAGGTCTTCGCGCCGTCGCTCCTGTGGCTCATGGTCGGCCAGCGCCGGCCGGCCGCGATCTCGCGCCCGCTGGCCAAGATGCTCCGACCCGGGATCGAGATCGTCCGCAGCGAGGTTCGCGGGCTCGATCCGAGCGCGAGGCGCGTGGCCACCGACGCCGGCGAGCTGAGCGGGGATGCGCTCGTCATCGCCCTCGGCGCCGACCTCGCCCCGGAGGCTGTCCCCGGTTACGCCGACGCGGCCCACGACTTCTTCACGCTCGCCGGGGCCGAGCGATTCGCGAGTGCGCTCGCGAGCTTCTCCGGCGGCCGCATCGTCGTGGCCGTCAGCGGGCTGCCCTTCAAATGCCCCGCGGCGCCCTATGAGGCCGCCTTCCTCATCGACGCCGAGCTGCGCCGTCGGGGCCTCCGAGACCGGAGCACGATCGAGCTTCATACGCCCGAGCCGGCGCCGATGCCGGTCGCGGGACCCGTCCTCGGTCAGGCCGTGATCGGGCTCCTTGCCCAGCGCGGCATCGGCTACTTCCCCGGGCACCCGGTCGAGGGTTACGACGCAGGAGCGCGCCAGGTCCGCTTCAGCGACGGGTCGGCGGTGGACTTCGACCTGCTGGCCGCGGTGCCGCCCCACCGGCCGCCCGCGGCCGTCGCCGCCTCCGGCCTGGCCGGGCCGTCGGGCTGGATCCCGGTCGAGCGCGAGACGCTCGAGACCAGCGCCCCGAACGTCTTCGCCATCGGCGACGTGACCGCCATCACCCTCGCCAACGGCAAGCTCCTGCCCAAGGCTGGCGTCTTCGCGCACGCCGAGGCCGAGGTCGTGGCCGCGCAGATCGCCGCGCGGCTGGGGAGTGGCACCGCGGCCGGCCGCTTCGACGGCCACGGCTACTGCTGGGTGGAGCTCGGCAACGGCGTGGCGGGCTTCGCCGCCGGTGACTTCTTCGCCACCCCGGACCCGGCCGTCGTCCTTCGTCGTCCGGGTCGGACCTGGCACGCGGGGAAGGTGCTGTTCGAACGCTACTGGCTCAGCCGGGGCCTCGAGCACGAGCTGGCCGGGGCGGGCCTGCGGCTGGGGAGCGCGCTGCTGCGCGTTCCCACGCGGCCCTGAGCCGAGCGCTCGCCGACGCTCAGGGGTGACAGACCCCCTGTTCGATCAGCGCCCGGAGCGCCGCGACGGCCGCCGCCTCGTCCTCTCCCTCGGCGGCCAGCCGGATCGTGTCGCCCTGCCGGATCCCCGCGCTGACCAGCGAGATCATGCTTCGCGCCTCCACCGGAGCGCCGCCGGCGGTGACGCTCTGGATCGTGACCCGGGAGCGGAACGCGCCGGCCGTCTGCTGGATCCGCATCGCCGCCCGGGGATGGAGGCCGTACCGGTCGCGGAACACGAGGTCGTGCGAGGTCATCTCAGCCCCTGCTGTGCCGAAGGCCCGGGCGCGCTGCCCGGGCCTTCGGATCCTGGTCGTCGATCGGTCGGCGAGCGACCGTATCGATGGTCGGAGTTCTAGGACTGGCCGCCCGGGACCCAACCCGTCTCGACGTAGCGGCGCTGCCACCAGCTGGCGATCAGGATGAGGATCGCGCACACGACGACGACCCCGAGCGCGGCGGTGATATCGCCGATCCGCGCGACGTTGCCCACGACGAGACCGAACCACTGGAAGTCGGTGTCGCCGAAGGTCGTGCCGGGGAAACCAATGGCGCTCATGGTCGGCACCAGGAATGCCGCCAGCAGCGTGATGAGCAGGCCGTTCACGAAGCCCCCGGCCATGGCACCGGCGCGGCCGCCGGTCGCGTTGCCGAAGACGCCCGCCCCACCGCCGGTGAAGAAGTGGGGGATCATCCCGGGCAGGATAAGCGGTAGGGCGAAGGCCGCACCGAGCCAGACCGCCAGGATGCCGAATCCGAGCAGGCCCCCGACCACGCTGGCCAGGAAGCCGATGATCACGGCGTTCGGCGCGTACGGGAACGAGACCGGGCAGTCGAGGGCCGGGACCGCGCCCGGGACGATCTTCTCGGCCACGCCGGCGAAGGCCGGCACGATCTCACCGAGGATCGTCCGGACGCCGAGCAGGATGACGGCGACGCCGCCGCCGAAGACGAGAGCCTGGCCGAACTGCGTGGCGAGGATGCCCAGCACGCCCCCGATGTCACCCGAGCCGACCAGCTCGGCCACCGTCGCCTCCGGCGCCCGGAAGAGGAAGATGATCGAGAGCAGGAGGTAGATGAAGATCATCGCGACCGCGGTGCCCACCATCGGGTCGCGCAGGAACCGCAGGCTGTTCGGGAAGTTGATTTCCTCGGTGCTCTTCGACCCCTTGAAGAGCTGGCCTGCCGCGCCCCCCGCGATGTAGCCGAGCGTCCCGAAATGGCCCATGGCCACCGGCTCGTTGCCGGTCACCTTCTTCATCCAGGGATGCGCGAAGGCCGGCATGATGACCATCATCGTCGCCAGCCCGAGGGCCGCCGTCAGGATCGCCAGCCAGTCGGTCACCTTGGCGCTGAGCAGGACGACGGTGAGGACCGTGGCCATGAACAGCATGTGGTGGCCGGTGAGGAAGACGTAGCGCAGCGGCGTCAGGCGAGCGATGACGAGCGACAGGAGCACGCCGAAGAACATGGCGTAGGCGATGTTCGTGGCGTAGTCCGGGTTCGCCGTGACGATGGCGGTGATCGCCTCGTTGGTCGGGACGACGCCCTCCGCCCCGGTGGCGCCCTTGATCAGCTCGCCCAGCGGGTTGAGGGCGCCGACGACCGCGCCGGCGCCGATGCCAAGGACGACGAAGCCCAGCGTCGCCTTGAGGGCGCCGCCGATGACCTCGCCCGTGGTCTTGCGGGCCGCGATCAGCCCGATGAGCGTGATGAGCCCGACAAGGTAGGCGGGCTTGCCGAACACCTCCTTGGCGAGGAATTCGACGACGTATCCGATCTGATCCACGTTCTGACTCCTTCCCTCTACGCCGGGCTGGGCCGGCGCACCTGCTTCGATCGCTTATCGGTCCTTGAGCGCCTCCTCGAGCTTCGCCACCATCTCCGCGAGGTTGACGAAGTTCGTGATCGTGACGACGCGGGGCTTGACGTTGCCGAGCTGCTGGGCCAGCTCCTCGGAGGTGATGATCAGGTCGGCCGTCGCCGAGAGGGCGCGGGCCGAGCCCATGTCGGACACTTCCACGTCGGCCTGCACGCCGAGCTGCTTGAGGGCCTTCTCGGCCTGCATCCGCAGCAGGAGCCCGCTGCCGAGCCCCATGCCGCAGACCGCGAGAATCTTCACGCGATGACTCCCTCCTCTCCCTTGACGTTCGATACGACCTCCCGGGCCTCATAGGCCGCGATCTGGTGTCGGACGGACGCCGCATCGCGCGCGTCGAGCAGCGCGCTCCGGCGGTCGTCGTCGGCGATGAAGTCAGCCAGCGTCGCCAGGGCGTTCACGTGCCCCTCGGCGTCCGGCGACGCGAGGCCGATCACGAGGCGCACGGGGTCGTTCTGGCGGTGTCCGAAGGGGACGGGGGTCACGAGGGTCACCAGGCTCAGACCTGCCCGGTGGACGGCCGGCGACGGGCGCGCATGGGCCAGCGCGACGCCCGGCGCGATGACGATGTACGGACCGAGGGACTCGACGGTGGCGATCATCTCGCCCGTGTAGGCGTCCGATGTCGCGCCGCTCGCCACGAGTGCGTCGCCCGCCACCCGGACGGCGGCACGCCAGTCGTCGGCGGACGCCCCGAGCCGGATCGCCACTGTGGGCAGCAGGTCCGACAGGGTGCCTCGCGCGCCGTCGCCCCCGACGCTGTCCCCCATCGACTCCAACCCTCCATCCGACTCCCTCGGTGGACGCAGCTCCAGTATGGCGCGCCCCGATCGCCCATGGCAAGGCAGAATGGGCCGGTGCAGTCGCTTACCGGCACGGCGGCCTCTTCCGGGATCGCCCGTGGACCCTGGATCCTCGTGGCGCCCGAGCCTCCGCCGGCTGGCGGCCGCATCGATCCGGGGCAGGCCGAAGGGGAGATCGCCCGGCTCGCCGCGGCGGCCGAAGCGGCGGCCGGGGACCTGGAGCGCCTTGCCGAGCGGGTGTCGAGTTCGGGCCATCCCGACGAGGGGGCCATCTTCGACGCCCAGGCGGCGATGGCCCGCGATCCCGCGCTGGCCACGCTGAGCGCCGAGCGCATCCGGGAGCGCGGGGAGGATGCCATCGCAGCGACGCTCGGGGCGGCCGGCGAGCTGGCCGACCAGCTCCGCGCCCTGGGCGACGAACTCCTGGCGGCCCGGGCGGCCGATCTCATCGACGTCGCGGCGCGAGTCGCGCGGCACCTGGCGGGACGGCCGGAGGCCGACGTGCCGCGCCTGGACGAGGCTGCCATCGTCGTCGCGCACGACTTGGCGCCCTCGCTGGCTGCGACCTTGCCCCGCCAGCGGCTCCTTGGCCTGGCGCTCGAGGCCGGCTCCAAGACCGCCCACGCGGCCATCCTCGCGCGCGCCTACGGGATCCCCGCGGTGGTCGGTGTGGCCGGGCTGCTCGTCGCGCTCGCCGATGCCGCCGCCGGTGCCCACCTGGAGGGTCGAGCCCCGGTCCTCGCCATCGACGGCGACTCCGGGGAGGTCTTCATCGATCCGGACGTGGCCGTCGCCGAGCGGCTGGCTTCTCGCGCCGCGGCCGCGGACGCGGCGGCCTCGCGCGGCCTGGCCGAAGCGGCGCTGCCGGCGGTGACCCGCGACGGCGTCGAGGTGTTCCTCCTCGCCAACATCGGCACGCCTGACGAGGCGGCTCGGAGCGTCGCCCTCGGCGCCCGGGGCGTCGGCCTCTTCCGCACGGAGTTCCTGTTCCTCGAGCGCGCCACGCCGCCCAGCGAGGACGAGCAGCTCGACGCATACCGGCGCGTGGTCGCGGCCTTCGCGCCGCACCCGGTCACGATCCGGCTGCTCGATGTCGGCGGCGACAAGCCGATCCCCTACCTGCCCATCGAGCCGGAGGCGAACCCCTTCCTGGGCGTCCGCGCCTTGCGCCTCGCGGCGGTCCGGCCGGAGGTCTTCGTGACCCAGCTGCGTGCCGCGTATCGCGCCGCGGCCCACGGACAGGTCAAGGTGATGGCCCCGATGATCGCCGATGCGACCGACGCCGCCACGCTCCTGGAGCTGGCGGAACGGGCCCGGGCCGGGCTGGAGGCGGACGGCATCGCGCACGGCGAGGTCGCCCTCGGCGTGATGCTCGAGATCCCCTCGGCGATCCTCGTCGCCGACTCGTACTTCGGGCGCATCGCCTTCGGCAGCCTGGGCACGAACGACCTGCTCCAGTACACGCTGGCCGTCGACCGGGGCAACCCGCAGCTCGAGCGCTACCAGGACTCGCTCCATCCGGCGCTCCTCGGTCTCGTCGCTCGATCCGTCGAGGCCGCGGAGCGGGCCGGCATCGAGCTCTCGGTGTGCGGGGAGATGGCAGGCGACGCCACCGCCGCGCTGGCGCTGGTCGGGCTCGGGATCACCCGGTTGAGCATGTCGGCGGGAAGCCTGCCCGAGGTCAGGCGGACGATCCGCGGGAGCGACTTCGCGGAGATGCGGATGGCCGCCGGTGAGGCACTCCGCGAGCCATCCGCCGTCGCGGTGCGGGCCAGGTTCGAGGCTCTCCGGGCGGGCGCCCTCGCCTGAGGGCGCCCTCAGCCCTCGGCCGGCTCGCCCAGGCCGGCCTCGATCAGCTCCTCGAGGGCCCGCAGCGCCTCGACCTCGTCGGGCCCGTCGGCCGCGATCCGGATCCGGTGGCCGCGCTGGACGCCGGCGGTCAGCAGCAGCAGGATCGACTTCGCGTCGACCGTGCGCGATCCTCGATCGAGGTTCTCGACCGTGATTCGGGCGCCGAACCTGCTCGCGACCTCGACGAAGAGTGCCGCCGGCCGGGCGTGGAGACCGCTCGGGTTGCGCAAGATCAGCTCCCTGGACTGCATGGCGTCAGCGCCGCGCCACGAGTAAGTAGGTGGCCAGTTCGCCCTTGCCCTTGATCTTGATGGTCCCTCGAGGCTCGAAGATGAAGGCGTCCT
>LDXM01000001.1:24532-185921 GCA_001443375.1 Chloroflexi bacterium CSP1-4 | reverse complement strand
GCGGCCACGCCAGCGCCGCCCGGGCGCCTCCGGGCGGCACCTCGGCTACCATCCGCCGATGATCCCCGACCCCCTGGCGGCCCTGGGCGGCCGTCGCATCGGCGCGCACCTGCCGCTCGGCGGGGGCATGGTCAAGGCAGCGCAGCGGGCGCGGGAGATCGGCGCCACGGCCATCCAGGTCTTCGCCGACAACCCCACGGCCTGGCGCCGCCGGAGCGAGCCACCGGCCGAGCTGGACGCGTTCCGGGCCCGCCTCGCCGCGCTCGATATCACGCCGCTGGCCACGCACGCCGCCTACCTGGTCAATCTCGCCGGCCCCGACGTGACGTTCTGGGAGCGTTCGATCGGCGTCCTGGCCGCCGAGCTGCGCATGGGCGCCCGCTACGGGGCGGCGTTCGTCAACGTGCACATCGGCTCGCACCGCGGGACAGGCCTCGAGGAGGGCCGGCGGCGCCTCGCGGCCGGGCTTCGCCGCGTCCTCGATGAGGCGCCCGGGGGAGTCGGTGCGCCGCTGCTGGTGCTGGAGAACTCGGCCGGTGGCGGGGACGGCATGGGTGCGACGGTCGACGAGCTGGAGGCGATCCTGGAGGCCGTCGCGGTCGCCGGCGCCGACGCGGAGCGCGTCGCCTTCTGCCTCGACACCGCGCACCTCTGGGGGGCCGGCCACGAGATCAGCCGCCCGGAGGTCCTCGACGCCCTCCTCGAGGAGTTCGACCGACGCCTCACCGCACGACGCCTGGCCATGATCCACCTCAACGACTCCAAGGCCGCCTGCGGCTCGCATCTCGACCGCCACCAGCACATCGGCGGGGGCAACATCGGCCCCCACGGACTCCGCCACCTGCTGGGCCACCCGCGCCTGGCCGGCGTCCCGTTCTTCCTCGAGACGCCAGGCATGGAAGACGGCTACGACGCGCTGAACATGGAGCGCGTCCGATCCCTCCTCGCAGGCGAGCCGCTGCCCGACCTGGCACCCACGGCGCTGAACCTCAAGGGCAGTCGCGCCCGCGCCGCGCCCGCCGGGGGCGGCTGAGCCAAGGCCCCGGTGGCGCGCGGCACCGTGGCAGGCCGCTGCGGTGCGGTCCTGTGAGGACCGCTGAGGCCCGAAGTCCGGGGCCCACGGTACGAAGGGCCTATATCGAGCCGGAGCCGCCCCTCGGATGATTCCCGCATCGGGAACCCTTCACGCTGAGGTCAGGCAGGCCAGCAGATGAGTGTCCAGAACGGCCGCGCCTTCAACGAGTGGCTGCGCTCGCAGCTCAAGGCGAAGAAGATGTCGCAGCGCCAGCTGGCGCAGCAGTCGGGCGTCGATCACTCGACCATCTCACGACTGATCCGCGGCGACCGCACCCCCTCGCTGGGCACAGCCACGAAGCTCGCCCGCGGCCTGCGCGAGATCCACGATGAGGCGGACACGCCGCAGTACTTCGGCCTCGTCGCCTCCACCGCCACGAACCCCACCGCGCGCGTCGAGTACTCACTGCGCGCCGACGAGTACCTGAGCGAAGCGCAGGTCCGCCAGGTCATGGAGTACTACCTCGCCGTGCGCATGCGCCGCCTGGCGGCGCGGCCCATGTCCGGCGCCGCCGCCCGGCCGGGCGCCACACCCCTGGTGCGCTTCCCGAAGCGCAACTAGAGCTCATCCGACCCGCGTCACCGCCGGGTCTCGGGGAAACGGTCGAACGCCGGTCACTGGGGACCGGCGTTCGGCTTTTCTCTGGCCCGGCGCCGATCGGCGTCGGCGGCCGGCGGGGCTTCCCTCAGGCGCCCGCGCCTCGGAACGCGGCTCGGTCCCCCGCAGCCCCTTGGTCTTCGGCGAGAGCACGTAGGCGATGCCGCCCAGGACGATGATCGACAGGACGCTGATGGCGCGGTCCACGAGGGCGATCGCGGTCGCCTCGGTCAGCGGCACGCCGTAGATCCCGGTCAGGATGCCCACGATGCCCGCCTCCACGATGCCCAGGCCGCCCGGCGTGAGGGGTACCGCGGTCAGGAGTGAGGCCGCCAGGGCGACGAACATCGTGCCGCTCAGGCCGAGATGGAGGTCGCTGAAGCCGAGCGCCTGGATGACGAAGAAGAGGCGGAAGGCCTCGGTCGTCCAGACCAGCACGGTCACCATGCCGAGGAAGGGCACCTGCCTGGCGGGCAGCGCGAAGACGCCCTCCTCGAAGCGCTCGTAGAAGTCGCTCACGCGACCGGGCAGCGGCAGGCGGGCGATCAGCCGGCGCCCGAAATTGCGCAGCGTGAAGAGCCCCACCGCGAGCGCGATGACCACGACGACACCGAGGCCGAGGATGAACTGGACCGCCGGCGCCAGGCCGGAGCGAAAGCTCCAGAAGCCGGCGGCAAGGCCGAGGATGGCGATGGCGAAGAGGTCGAAGACGCGCTCGATGAAGACGGTCCCGAAGGTCCGGCTCAGCGAGGCGGCGTAATTCAGGCGCAGTAGCCAGGCGCGATAGACGTCGCCCAGCTTGGCCGGCACGAGGCAGTTGACCAGCCAGCTGATGAAGATGATCTCGGTCGAGTCGCGCACCCGGATGGACATGCCGGTGCGGCGCAGGAGGAACGCCCAGCGATAGCCCCGCAGCGGGAACCCGAGGTAGTAGATGGCGAACCCGGCCAGCAACAACAGCGGGTTCGCGGCCAGGATCAGGCGCACGAGATCGTCGAGATGGAAGCCGGGCAGGCTGCGCAGGACCAGCGCGATGATGACGATGGGCAGCGCGATGGAGATGATCGTGCGCGGGTCCCGCAGCCGGCGGGCCAGCGAGATCTGTTCGCGCCGCACCTCCTCGCCGGCCCCTGCCTCGAGCAGGACCTCGAGCGGCGGCCCCTGGGAGGAGGGCGGCAACGGGTCGCTCACCGGGCGCTCGTGATGGGGCGGATGCGCCCGTTGCCGCGCGTGCGCTGCACGAGCTTCGCCAGTGGGGTCAGCGCCCGCGCCAGGTACGAGGCGCGGCCGGGGACGAGCGTCGCATCCGGCAGGGCCGCGCGCAGCTCGGCGGGGCCGTCGATCGGCCCGGCCAGGCGCGTGCAGGCGACGCCCACCTCCATCAGCGAGTGCGCGTCCGACACGGCCACGCCGGGTAGCCCGTGGTCGCGCGCGAAGGCTGCCGCTCGCTCGTTGACCGAGGCGGCGGGCACGCGCGCATTCCAGGTCTCGACGTAGTCCACGACCGCCACCACGTCCGCCAGCCGCTGCCCGGAGAGCCGGGCCATGCCCGAGACCCGGAAGCGGTCGAAGGGGTGCGGGATGCCGGCCAGGCCGCCCTGCTCATGGATGGCCGCGATCGTCTCCAGTGCCGAGAGGCCCGGCGGCACGGTGCGTTCGAGGTACAGGCCGATGACGTCGCCGTCGGTGCTGCGCACCTCCTCGCCCACGATGACGGTCAGGCCCTGGGGCGCCAGCTCCCGGGCGGCGAGAGCGCCCTCGATGCGCTCGTGGTCGGTGATCGCGAGATGGGTCAGGCCGCGTTGCCGCGCCAGGCGCACCAGGTCCTTCGGCCGGCTCAGCGAATCGAAGGAGGCCGAGCTGTGGCAGTGGAGATCCGCGAAGACCCCCCTGACGTCATCGCCAGGCATGGCCGGCGCGCGGTCAGATCCGCGGCACGAGCGACTTCTTGAAGAAGTCGAAGTGCTCGAGGGCGCGTCCCGTGCCCAGTGCGACGCAGTTCAGCGGATCCTCGGCCACGTGACAGGGCACGCCCGTCACCTGGGTGAGCAGCTTGTCGATGTTGCGCAGCAGCGCGCCGCCGCCGGACATGACCATGCCCTTGTCGATGATGTCGCTCGACAGCTCCGGCGGCGTCTGCTCGAGCACCTGGCGCACCGCGGCCACGATCTGCTGGAGCGGCTGCTCGAGCGCCTCGGTGACCTCCGAGCTGGTGAGCGAGATGGTGCGCGGCAGGCCGGCGATGAGGTCCCGCCCGCGCACCTCCATCTGGAGCTCGCGCTCCAGGGGCAGCGCGGCGCCGATCTGGATCTTGACGTCCTCGGCGGTGCGCTCGCCGACCATGAGGTTGTACTTCTTGCGGATGTAGTTGGCGATCGCGTCGTCGAAGCGGTTGCCGCCCACGCGCAGCGAGGCGCTGACGACGATGCCGCCGAGGGCGATGACGGCGATCTCGCTCGTTCCGCCGCCGATGTCGATGATCATGTTTCCGGACGGCCCCGAGATGGGCACGTTGGCCCCGATGGCCGCCGCCAGCGGCTCCTCGATGAGGTACGCCTCTCGCGCGCCGGCCTTGAGGGCCGCGTCGCGCACGGCGCGCTTCTCCACCGATGTCACGCCTGAGGGGACGCTGATCATCACGTCCGGCTTCGTCATCCAGCGGCCGGCCTTCCTGATGAAGTAGCGCAGCATCGCCTCGGTGATGACGTAGTCGGCGATGACGCCGTCCTTCATGGGTCGGATGGCCGTGATGTTGCCCGGCGTGCGCCCGATCATCTCGCGCGCCTCTTCGCCCACGGCGATGATGTGGTTGTCGTCGCTGACCGCGACCACCGACGGTTCCTGGATGACCACGCCGCGGCCCTTGACGTAGACGAGGACGTTGGCCGTGCCGAGGTCGATGCCGATCTTCATGAGGTGGGGGGTGCCATCCCTTCCGCGGTGCCGGGCTCGGGCAGGCGCGTCACGCGCGCGCCGAGCTCCTGAAACTTGCGCTCGATGTTCTCATACCCCCGCCGGACGTGGTGCGCGCCGTGGATCGTGGTCGTCCCCTCGGCGGCCAGCGCGGCGAGGATGAGCGAGGCCCCGGCGCGCAGGTCGCCGATCTCGACGTCCGCGCCGTGGAGCCGGGCCGGACCGTGGATGGCGGCATGATGGGGGTCCGCCATCTCGACCGCTGCGCCCATGCGGGCCAGCTCGGCGAGCCATTCGAGGCGGTCCTCGAAGATCGTCTCGTGGACGCGGCTGGTCCCGCTGGCCTGGCTGAGCAGGACGCAGGTGGGCGGCTGGAGGTCGGTGGCCAGGCCGGGGTACGCGTCGGTGGCGATGTCCACTGCGCGGTAGGCGCCACTGCCGGGGGGCGCGCCGCGCACCTCGATCGTGTCGCGGCCACAGGCCACCGCCACGCCCACCTCCGCGAGCACGCCGAGGAAGGCGCCGAGGTGTTCGCACGGGGCGCCCTCCAGGGTCACCTCTCCCCCGGTGATGGCGGCCGCGACCACGAACGTGCCGGCCTCGATGCGGTCGGGCAGGACGCGGTGCTCGGCACCGCGCAGGCGGCGCTGGCCGCGCACGACGATCGTGTCCGGGGCGGCACGTTCGATGTCGGCGCCCATCTTGCGCAGGAAGGCGATCAGGTCGTCCACCTCCGGCTCCTGCGCCGCGGGCCGGATGTGGGTGGTGCCCTCGGCCAGCGTGGCCGCGAGGATGGCGTTTTCGGTGCCCATCACGGTCACCGTGGGGAAGACGACTTCACCGCCGCGCAGTCGCCCGGGCGCCCGGGCGAAGTAGTAGCCGTTGCGGTAGTCGATCTGGGCGCCCAGCGCACGCATCGCCTCCACGTGGAGGTTGACCGGCCGCCGCCCGATGCGATCGCCGCCGGGGTTGCTGATGATGACCCGCCCGAAGCGCGCCAGGAGCGGCCCCAGGAGGATGAAGCTGGCGCGCATCCTCGCTGCCGCCTCGAGCGGCACGAAGAGCCAGTCCACGTCGCCCGAGGCGATCTCGTAGACGTTCGCCTCGGGGTGGTCGACGACGACCCCGAGGTCGCGCAGCGTCTCGGCCATCACGCGCACGTCCTCGATCTCGGGCACGTTGGTGAGCCGGCAGCGCTCCCCGGTCAGCGTGGCCGCGGCGAGCAGCTTGAGGGCGGCGTTCTTGGAGCCGCTGACGGCCAACCGGCCGTGCAGCGGGCGGCCGCCCTCGACGCGGAAGATCTCGCGCGGGACCGCCGGCGGCGTGAATTCCCAGTGGAACGGGCGAGCGTCGGCCACCAGATCAGCCGCGCTGCCGCGGACCCTCCCGGTGGCGGCGCTCGGCGACGCGGATCCGCAGCAGGGCCCGCTGGAGCTGGGCGCGCGCCATCGACAGGTCGGCGGGTTCCACGAAGCCGGCCTCGAGGGCCCGCTCCGCCTCGGCCCGGGCGGCGTGCGCTTTCTGCAGGTCGATCTCGGAGGCCATGTCGGCCGTCTCGGCCATCACCACGACCTTGTCCGGACGCACCTGGAGGAAGCCGCCGGCGATGGCGAAGTACTCCTCGCGCCCGTCCTTGCGGATGCGCAGCTCCCCGTAGCCGAGCGTGGTCAGGAGCGGCGCGTGGTGAGGCAGGATGCCCAGCTCGCCCTCCACGCCGGGGCAGACGACGCTATCCACGTCGTCCGAGTAGGCGAGCTTCTCCGGCGTCACGATCTCCAGGCGCAGCGTCATGCGGCGCCCCTCCACCTGCGAGCGGTCATCGGACCAGCGCTCATGCGCCCAGCTTGGCCGCGTTCTCGCGGACGTCCGCGATCGTGCCGGCGAGGAAGAAGGCCTGCTCGGGCAGGTCGTCCGCCCGGCCGTCGAGGATCTCCTTGAACGAGGCCACCGTGTCCCTGATCGAGACGTACTGGCCGGGGCGGCCGGTGAAGACCTCGGCCACGAAGAACGGCTGGCTCATGAAGCGCTGCAGGCGCCGCGCCCGGCCGACTGTCAGCTTGTCCTCCTCGGACAGCTCGTCGATGCCCAGGATGGCGATGATGTCCTGCAGGTCGCGGTAGCGCTGCAGCACGCGCTGGGTCTCGCGGGCCACGTCGTAGTGCTCCTGGCCCACGATGAGCGGGTCGAGCACGCGCGAGGTCGAGGTGAGCGGGTCGACGGCCGGGTAGATACCCAGCTCGGCGATGCCGCGCTCCAGGCGGATGGTCGAATCGAGGTGCGCGAAGGTCGTCGCGGGGGCCGGGTCGGTGTAGTCGTCGGCCGGCACGAAGACGGCCTGCAGCGACGTGATGGAGCCCTTCTTGGTGGACGTGATGCGCTCCTGGAGCGCGGCCATCTCCGTGGCCAGGTTGGGCTGGTAGCCGACCGCGGAGGGCATGCGCCCGAGGAGCGCGGAAACCTCGGAGCCCGCCTGCGTGAAGCGGAAGATGTTGTCGATGAAGAGGAGGATGTCGCGGCCCTCTTCGTCGCGGAAGTACTCCGCCATGGTGAGCGCCGTGAGGCCGACGCGCAGGCGCGCCCCGGGCGGCTCGTTCATCTGCCCGAAGACGAAGGCGGTCTTGGCGATGACGCCCGACTCGGTCATCTCGTGGAGGAGATCGTTGCCCTCGCGCGAGCGCTCGCCCACGCCGGCGAAGACGGAGTAGCCCGAGTGCTCCTGGGCGACGTTGCGGATGAGCTCCTGGATGATGACCGTCTTGCCCGTGCCGGCGCCACCGAAGATGGCGCACTTGCCGCCCTTCTTGAAGGGGCAGATGAGGTCGATGACCTTGAGGCCGGTCTCGAAGACCTCGTCGGCCGTGGTCTGCTGGTCGAAGGCCGGGGCGGAGCGATGGATGGGCAGCATGACCGAAGCGGCCACCGACCCCTTGCCGTCGATCGGCAGCCCGAGCACGTCGAAGACGCGTCCCAGCGTGACCTCGCCCACGGGCACCGTGATCGGCGCGCCCGTGTCGAGCACCGCGGCGCCGCGCGGCAGGCCGTCGGTCGTGGTCATGGCCACCGAGCGCACCCAGTTGTTGCCGAGGTGCTGCTGCACCTCGCACACGAGCGTCGAGCCGTCGGGCCGGCTGACCTCGATGGCGTTGTAGATGGCCGGCAGCATGCCGGCGGGGAACTCGACGTCCACCACCGGGCCGGTGATCTGGATCACCCTGCCGGTCGCGGTCGGGGTTGCGGTCGCCATCGTCGTTCTCGTTGCCTCCTGGGGGCCTAGCGCGCGCGCGCGCCGGTCGCGATCTCGATCATCTCGCGGGTGATGTTGGTCTGACGGACCTTGTTGTACGAGAGCGTCAGGTCGTCGATGAGGTCTTCGGCGTTCTCGGTCGCACTCTTCATGGCGACCATGCGGCTGGACTCCTCGCTGGCCTTGCTCTCCAGCACCGCCTGGAAGAGGCGGGTGGCGACGTAGCGCGGCAGCAGCTGGCGCAGCACCTCGCCGGGGTTGGGCTCGAAGATGAACTGGCGGCCCGGGATGCCGGCCGTGTCCGCAGCCGGCTCGACGGGCAGCAGCCGGTCCAGCTGCGGCCGCTGGGCCAGCGTGGAGATGAAGACGCTGTGGATGATGTCCACGCGCCCCACGCGACCGGCGAGGTACTCGTCCACGATCAGGCGGGCCAGCGGCGTGACGTCGCTGAAGGCGGGCCGATCGCCGAAGCCGCTGAAGTGGGCGAGGATCGGGACACGGGAGCGGCGCATGGCGTCGCGGCCCTTGCGTCCGACCGTGACGAGCGCCATGTCGCCGGGATGCTCGGTGATCTCCTTGGCCGCGAAGCGGATGGTGTTGGAGTTGAGCGGGCCGGCCAATCCGCGATCCGTGGTGACGAGCACGATGAGCCGCTTACCGCCCTCGCGGCGCGCCAGCAGGGGGTGGTCCTCCGCGCCGAGCACGCTGGCCAGGTCGGCGAGCACCTCGTCGATCTTCTCGCTGTAGGGGCGGGCGGAGAGCGTCGCGTCCTGGGCGCGCTTGAGCTTGGAGGCGGCCACGAACTGCATGGCGCGCGTGATCTGCTTGATGTTGCGGACCGCGCCGATGCGGCGCCGGATCTCACGCTGGCTGGGCACGTCCGCCTCGCTCGCCTGGTCCCGACCGACCGCTAGGCCAGGAAGCCGGGCCGGAAGGCGGCCACGGCCTCGTCGAGCCCGGCCGCGATCTCGTCGCTGAGGGCGCCGGAGGCAGCGAGCTGGGCCAGGATCGTCGCTCGCTCGCTCTCGAGGAAGCGGTAGAAGCCGCTCTCGAACTCCTTCACGCGCGGCGTGGGGATGTCGTCCAACTGACCTCGCGAGGCGACGTACAGGATGGCCACCATCTTCTCCACCGGCAGCGGCTGGTATTGCGGCTGCTTGATGACCTCCGAGAGCTTCTCGCCGCGCGTCAGCTGGTCGCGCGTGGCCTTGTCCAAGTCGCTGGCGAACTGGGCGAAGGCGGCCAGGGCGCGGTACTGCGCCAGGTCGAGCTTGAGCGGGCCGGCGACTTTCTTCATGCCCTTCGTCTGCGCCGCCGAGCCGACGCGCGAGACGGAGGTGCCGATGTTCAGCGCGGGCCGCTGGCCCGCGTTGAAGAGGTCGGTCTCCAGGAAGATCTGGCCGTCGGTGATGGAGATGACGTTGGTCGAGATGTAGCCGGAGACGTCGCCGGCCTGCGTCTCGATGATGGGCAGCGCCGTCAGGGAACCGCCGCCGTTCTCCTCGTTGAGGCGCGCGGCGCGCTCGAGGAGGCGGCTGTGGAGGTAGAAGACGTCTCCGGGGTAGGCCTCGCGGCCGGGCGGGCGACGCAGCAGGAGCGCCATCTCGCGGTAGGCCCAGGCATGCTTGGAGAGGTCGTCGTAGACGCACAGGGCGTCTTGATCAGCGTGCCGTCGAGCTGGACGCCCTCCTCCATGACCTCCTCGCCCATGGCGACGCCGGCGTACGGGGCGAGGTACTGGAGCGGCGCCGGGTCCTCGGCGCCCGCGACGACGACGATGGTGTGCGCCAGGGCGCCGTGCGATTCGAGCACGGCCACCGTCTTGGCCACGGTGGAGAGCTTCTGGCCGATGGCCACGTAGATGCAGACCAGGCCCTTGCCCTTCTGGTTGATGATCGTGTCCACGGCGAGGGCCGTCTTGCCCGTCTGCCGGTCGCCGATGATCAGCTCGCGCTGGCCGCGGCCGATGGGGATGAGTGCGTCGATGGCCTTGATGCCGGTCTGCACCGGCGTGTCCACGGATTTGCGCACGATGACGCCGGGGGCGATGCGCTCCACCGCGCGCGTCTTCGTGGCGGCGATGGGACCCTTGTCGTCGAGCGGCCGGCCCAGCGGGTCCACCACGCGGCCCAGCAACGCCTGGCCGACCGGTACCTCGACGACGCGACCGGTGGTCTTGACCGTGTCACCTTCCTTGACGCCCTTCGCGTCGCCCAGGATGACCGCGCCGACGGTCTCCTCCTCGAGGTTCAGGGCCAGGCCGAAGATGCCGCCGGGGAACTCGAGCATCTCCGAGGCGACCGCGTCGCCGAGGCCGTAGATCTGGGCGATGCCGTCGCCCACCTCGAGCACGGTGCCCACCGAACGCGTCTCCGCGCCGACGTCAAAGGCGTCGATGGCCGACTTGATGATGCTGGTGATGTCGTGGGAACGAAGGGCCATGGGTGGGATTCTCCTAGAGGGCGCCCGAGGCGAGCCGGCTCCGCAACCGCTCCAGGCGGCCTCGGACACTCCCGTCGATCAGGCGGTCGCCGAGCCGCACGACGACGCCGCCGAGCAGGCTCGGATCGACGTTCGTGGTCAGCTCGACGCGGCCGCCGGTGAGTCGCTGGAGGCGGGCCGTCAGAGCGCGGACCTCGTCCGGGTCGAGAGGCGCCGCGCTGGTGGCGGTGGCGTTGACGACGCCGTTGCGCAGATCGTCGAGGCGGGCGAACTCGCGCGCCACGCGCGGCAGCAGGTCGATCCGGCCGCGACGGAGGAGGAGCAGGACCAGGTTGAGCACGGGACGGCTGATGGAGGCGCCCACGGCGACTCCGACCAGCTCGGCCCGCGAGGCGAGCGGGACGGCCGGGTTGGCCAGGACGCGCGCCAGCCGCTCCTCGCCCAGCGTCGCGGCCGCTGCGGCCGACTCGCGGCGCCAGGGCTCGACGGTGCCGTCGCGCAGGGCGATGGCGAAGGCGGCGTCGGCGTAGCGCCGGGCGGAGCTGGACGAGCGGGCCATCCCGGTCAGGCCCCCTGTCCCGGGCTGACTTCGGCGAGGAACTCCTCGACGAGGCGGCGCTCGCGCGGCGCGGAGAGCGTCTCCCCGACGACCTTGCCGGCGGCCCGCAGGGCCAGATCGGCGATCTCGCCGCGGACCTCGGCCAGGGCACGGTCCTTCTCGGAGGCGATCTCGGCCGTGGCCTGTATGCGCACGCGCTCCAGCTCGGTGCGCGTGACGTCCAGCTCGCGCTGGCGGGTCTCATCGGCCACCTTCTGGGCGCGATCGAGGATCTCCTTCGCCTCGCGCCGGGCATCGGTCAGGGTGGCGAGGCGCTCGTCGGCCGCCGCCTCCCGCTCGCGCCGCGCCGCGTCCGCATCCTTCAGGCCCTGCTCGATCTTCGCGCGGCGCTCCTCGAGGGTGCGTGTGATGGGCTTGAACGCGAAGGTCCAGATGAGCGCGAGGAAGACGAGGAAGTTCAGCGAGCTGATGATCACCCAGAAGAAGTTGATGGTCAGGCCGGCGCCCTCGCTCCCGGCCTCGGCCGCGGCGAACCGGGCGACCTCTCGAACGAGGCCGTCAGCGACGGCCAGGATCTCCACGACGTGCTCTCCGTGAACCGGCGGGCTACTTGATGAAGATCGTCAGCAGGCCGACCACGATGGCCAGCACGCCGAGCCCTTCGGCGAAGGCCGCGAGGATGATGGCCAGGCCGCGGATCTGGCCGGCCGCGTCGGGATTGCGCCCGATTGCCGTGGCCGCCAGGCCGGCCAGGATGCCGATCCCGATGCCGGGGCCGAAGACGCCGAGGGCCGCCAGGCCCGCGCCGATGTTTTCCATGTCAGGGCTTTCCTCCTACACCCCGGGCGGCTGGCCCGGGTTCATTGGGACCGCTGGTCAGTGGGCCGCCGCGAGCGGCTCAGGATGGGGGGCACGAGCCTCGTCGCGACCGTGGCCGGTTTCGACGGCCGGCTCCGCGTGCTCGTCGTGGTGGGTCTCGATGGCCGCCAGGATGAACATCAGCGTGAGCACGCTGAAGATAAGCGCCTGGATGAAGTTCAGCATGAACTCCAGCCCGAGCAGCGCCACGGGGACCATGAAGGCCAGGGTGAGCGAGGTCATCACGCCCAGGGCGACCTCGCCGCCGTAGATGTTGCCGAAGAGTCGCATCGAGAGCGTGAGGGGCTTGACGAACTCGAGCATCAGCTCCACGAGGCCGACGAACATGGCGATGAGCCCCGCGGAGATGCCGTTGCGGAACTCGCGGAGGGGGAAGAACTTGCCCAGGTAGGCCCGGATGCCCATGGCCCGCACGCCCTCGATATGGAAGAGGGCGAAGGAGACCAGGGCCAGGCCGATGGTGATGTTCACATCGCTCGTCGGAGCGCGCAGGAACTCGACCTTGCCCACGATGGGGATGAGGCCGCTCCAGTTGAAGAACAGGATGTAGATGAAGAGTGCGGCGAAGATCGGCACGTAGCGGCGCGCCTGCGGGCCGCCCAGCGACGTGGCGAAGCCGGCGAGCGCCTCGAGGATGAACTCGGCGACATTCTGGACGCGGCCGGGGACGAGCTGCCTGCGGCGGCCGACCAGGAAGGCGGCGACGAGCAGCAGCGCCGAGATGAGCCACATCGTGACGATGGTCGAGGTGAGGCTGGGATGGAAGGTGACGAGCGCGCTGGCATCGCCGCCCGGCGCGAGGTCAAGGACGACGTGCGGCGCCGGGAACTCAAGGTTGCCGTCGATGTAGCAGACGGGGAAGGCGCACGCCTCGCCGGGCTGGCCGCCCCGCGGGAAGGGTGGGAAGAGGATCAGCGCGACGACGTTGAGGACGAGCACCGCCCCGACGACGAGGAGCAGGTTGCGCCGGGCCTTCGAGGCGCCGGCCGGCACATCAACGCTGCTGGTGTCGGCCACTTCGACGGCCACGGGCTGGTCGCTCGACAAGATCGCTCCACACACATGGAGCGCGGCTCACGGCCGCGCTCGCATCAGTCTTCGAACTTCGCCAGGAAGCGCGTGACGAGCCGGTGGACCGCGATGGCCCCGAGCCCGAAACCGCCCAGCAACCCGATCAGGACGAGGAGGGGATTCGTCCCCAGCTGGCCGTCCAGCCAGTGGCCGGCGAGTGCGCCGGCCAACGTGGTCACCAGGAACACGAGAGCGATCTCGGAGAAGAGTGCGAAATAGGCGCTCAGGCGACCGATACCGTTCACGGGCAGCCTGTCAAGGCCGGCGCAGTATAGCAGCTGCGACTCGACGCTCCGGCCCGACGGACCGTCCCGGGGTCACGGCGCCGGCGTGTCCGTGGGCGTCGGCGTCGGCGTCGGCGTCGGCGTCGGCGATACGGTCGGCTTCGGCGTCGGGGTCCGCGGTGCGGTGGGCCTGGGCGTGGGCCTCGCAACCGGCCTCGCAGGTGGCTTCGCCGTCGGCCCGGTCAAGGGCAGCGAGGCGGTCGGGATGATGATCGGCGCGCGGGTCGGCAGGGGCGTGGCGCCCGCCGCGAGATCCGTGCCGGACGGCGTGCCCTGGGCGACGTCCGGCGGGCCGCCAGCCTGTCCCGCGGGGGACGTTGGGCCGGCAGTGGCGGCCGTGCCGCCCCGGAGCGGGAAAGCCACGACGGCCACCAGCCCGAGGAGGGCGACGACGACGAGCGCGCCGGAGGCATCGCGCCAGATCCGGCGCCGCGGGTCGGCGCCCGGAGACGCCCCCAGCACGCCGAGCGACGCGGCGACCGGAGTGCGCTGCACCATCGGCTCTCGGACGGGCGGCGGGGGCGGCAACAGCACCGGCGTCGGGCGCGCCTGCTCCGTGGCGACCGGCCGCGGCCGCAGCGCCGCCAGGCGTTCGGCGACGCGCGGCTCGGCCTCGCGGAGCGCGCGCGCCTCTCGGGACCGGGCGATCCGACGACCGACCAGGCGCGCGACGAGGACGACGGCCACGAACGCGACGAGGAGTGCCAGCAGGACCAGGAGCAGCGGCCGCGCGGTCTCCATGCACCTCTCTCGAGCGACCCGGCCCGGTGCGGCCGTGCACCGATGCTAGCACCGTAGAGAGGCTCAACCCGGCGGCTGATCCTCGTCCTCGTAGCTCGAAGCGTCCAGGGCGTCCTGTGTGCGCCGGGTGACGAGGTAGAGGAACGCGCCGCCGGTGACGACGATACCCAGGAAGGCATAGAGCTGGCCGCTTCCCGTGAGCAGGAGGCTGAGCAAGGCCAGCACGCCGCAGATGGCGTAGATCGTGAGCACGACGCCCCGGTGCGTCAGGCCCAGGTCGAGCAGGCGGTGGTGCAGGTGGCCGCGGTCGGGCGTGAACGGCGACTGGCCGGCCAGGAGCCGGCGGACGATGATCCAGAACGTGTCGATGATGGGCACCCCGAGCACGAGCAACGCCACCGCGACCTTGGCCGTGCCGAGGATCGAAAGGATGGCCAGGGCATAGCCGATGAGGTAGACCCCGGTGGTGCCGATGAAGATCCGCGCCGGGTGGAAGTTCCAGGGCAGGAAGCCCGCCAGCGAGCCGGCCAGCACGGCGCACAGGAGGGCGATCTCGGGCTGGTCGATGCCGGCCGTCAGGGAGATGACGCCGAGCGTGAGCGCGGCGATGAGCGAGACGCCGGTCGAGAGGCCGTCGAGCCCGTCGATGAAGTTGATGCTGTTGATCATGCCCACGACCCAGAGCACCGTGAAGCCGACGGCGAACGGCTCGGCGAAGCGGATGACGCCGCCTCCGAAGGGGTTGTTGACCGCGTCGATGGTCACCCCGGCGACGATGGCCACGCCGGCCAGCCCGAGCTGGAGGACGAGCTGCCAGCGGGCGCGCAGCTGGACCACGTCGTCGAGGAAGCCGATCAGCGCCGCCAGTGCGCCACCGCCGAAGAGGGCGCCGAGCTGCGCGGGCCCGACCGTGCGGAGCTCGGGCACGACCGCCAGGCGCCCGTTGAGGGCGATCGCGGCGATCCCCACGCCGACGAAGGCGAACGCGACGGCCAGCCCGCCCGCCCGCGGGATCGGCGCGGCATGTACGCGGCGCGCGGCCCCGGGCTGGTCGATGGCCCCGAAGCGGCCCGCGATGCGCCCCGCGAGGGGCGTGACGGCGAAGGCGACGACCAGCGCCGCAGCGAGCGCCCCGACGATGAGAAGGATCGTCGAGGAGCTCTCCGGGGTCACGCGGCCGGGAGCCCGGGCACCGGGAAGCGGGCGCAGATGGCGTCCACCTCGGCCCCGATCCCGGCCAGCACCGCCGGCTCGTCCCGGCTCTCGATGGTGCGCACGATGAGCGCCGCCACCTGGCGCATCTCGTCGGGCCCGAATCCGCGCGTCGTCGTGGCCGGCGTGCCCACGCGGATGCCCGAGGCCGTATTCGGCGGCAGCGGATCGAAGGGGATGGCGTTCTTGTTGACGGTGATGCCGACCTCGTCGAGCAGCCGCTCGGCCTCCTTGCCGGTCACCCCGAGCGGAGTCACGTCCACCAGTGCGAGGTGCGTGTCCGTGCCGCCCGAGATGACGCGGGCGCCGCGCTCCACGAGCGTCTCAGCCAGGATCCGCGCGTTCTCCACGGTGCGCCGCATGTCCTCGCGGAACTCCTCCCGCTGCGCGAGCTTGAAGCCGACCGCCTTGGCGGCGACGACGTGCATCAGCGGCCCGCCCTGCGTGCCCGGGAAGACGTTCCGGTCGATGGACGCGGCGAGCGTCCCCTTGACGGCCGGGAAGCGGGCCCGATCGACCGCGTCGGGCAGGTGGACGCGGCTGAAGATCGTGCCCCCGCGTGCGCCGCGCAGGGTCTTGTGCGTGGTGGTGGTGACGATGTCGGCGTGCGGGAAGGGGCTGGGATGGACGCCGGCCGCCACCAGTCCGGCGATGTGTGCCATGTCCACCATGAGCAGGGCCCCGACCTCGTGGGCGACGGCCGCCATGCGCTCGAAGTCGATGATGCGCGGGTAGGCCGAGGCTCCGGCCACGATGAGCTTCGGGCGCACCTCCCGAGCCGTCGCCTCGAGGGCGTCGTAGTCGATGCGGCCGTCGTCTTCGCGCACGCCGTACGGGTGGACCTCGTAGAGCCGGCCGCTGAAGTTGAGGTGCATCCCGTGCGTCAGGTGGCCACCGTGGGCGAGGTTCATGCCCATGAACCGGTCACCCGGCTCGAGCACGGCCATGTAGGCGGCCATGTTCGCCTGGGCGCCGCTGTGCGGCTGGACGTTGACGTGCTCGGCGCCCGGGAAGAGGGCCAGGGCGCGCTCCTGGGCCAGCCGCTCGGCGACGTCCACGTACTCGCAACCGCCGTAGTAGCGCCGGCCGGGCAGACCCTCGGCGTATTTGTTCGTGAGCCAGGAGCCCTGCGCTTCCATGACCGCGGCAAAGACGTAGTTCTCGCTGGCGATCAGCTCGATCTTGCGGTGCTGGCGGACGCGCTCGGCGACCATCGCCGCCCACAGATCCGGATCGACCTCGGCGATGGAGGCCCACCCGAGCCCGAGTCCGCCCTCCGCCGTCACGCTCATCGCCCTCTGCCTCTCCTCAGCGACCCGGGCCCTCGCCGCGCGCGGCGCGCGGCCGCGCTGAGTGTACCCGCGACGGCCCGCGGTGGCCGACTGCGTGTCTCGAAGGCCGACTGCGTGCCTGTCCACGAAGCGGCAGACGCCTGATGCCGCCGCGACCCAGCCCGGCATCATCATTCGCACACCACGTGAGCACTAGAAGCCTGGAGCCGCCGCATGTCGCACACGACCCGCCCAACGGAGGCGTCGGTTAGCCGCTGACGGCTACTTCCAGGCTCTCGACCGACCGCCCCGACCTCAGTGAGCCCCGGCAAGGCTTCCAACGCTCCGGCGACGTTCGTGTGAGAGGACCCGCGACGCCCGGCGCCGAGAGCCAGACCCGTCGGCCGCCTCAGCCGCGCAGCACGAACTCCTCGATGGCCTGCGCGGCGCCATCCTCCTCGAGCGGGGCCGTGACGTGGCGCGCGGCGGCGCGCACCTCGGGCGGGGCGCCGCCCATGGCCACGCCGACCCCCGCCGCGGCGATCATCTCGAGGTCGTTGTGCTGATCGCCCACGGCCATCGTCGCTCCCATCGGGATACCCAGCCGCAGGGCCAGCCAGCGCAACGCGGCCCCCTTGTGCACGCCGGGCGCCGTGAACTCCAGGTACTCGGGGTGCGAGACGGTCACCTCCGCACGGCCGGCGAAGGCGGCACGCCCCGCATCCAGCAGCCGGGCCGGCAGGCCGGCCGGGCCCACCGCCAGGACCTTCGTCGCCGGGTGGTCGATGGCGGCCACGAGGTCCGGCACGAACTCGGCGCCGATGCCCGCCAGGCGCTCGTAGTCGGGCGCCTCCTCGTCGCCCACCTCCATGAGCAGCTGGTCGTCGGCGTTGACATGCGGGTCGAGACCGTTCTCGCGCGCCCAGCGGACGGCCGCCCGAGCCGGTTCCGCGTCCATCGTGATGTGGCGGAGGATCGCGCCGGGCGCGCCGCCGGGACCCGGCCGCTCGCGGACGTAGGCGCCCTGGTAGCAGATGAGCGGCCCGGATAGCCCCAGCGACTCGGAGTAGGGCAGGGCGCTGCGGTACATCCGCCCGGTGGCCAGCACGACCGTCACGCCCCGGGCGATGGCCTCGCGGATCGCGACCCGCGTCCGCGCGCTGATGCGCAGGTCGTCGCCGAGGATCGTCCCGTCCAGGTCCAGGGCGAGCAGGCGGACGCGCGTCACCGCCCCGGCCGCTCGACCGACAGGACCCGGGGCTGCCCCGCCAGGTCCGGATGGATCGTGGCCGGCCAGCCGGGCAGGCGCTCGGCCGCGGCAGCAACGGCCGTTTCCCCCTGGTCAGCGCCGATCTCCAGCAGCGCGCCGCCGCCCGCGACCAGGACGCGCGGCAGGTCCACGAGCAGGCGTCGCACGAGGTCCAGGCCGTCCGGGCCGCCGTCGAGCGCCTCGCGCGGCTCGAAGCTGGCCGCGACCGGCAACTCGAGCAGGACCGCGCTCGGGATGTACGGCAGGTTGGCGACCACGAGGTCGATCGGGCCGTCCACCTCGATGGCCGGGTCGAGCAGGTCGGCGACGCGGAAGTCGATCAGGTCCGCCACGCCGTGGCTCACCGCGTTCTCGACGGCCAGCGCCAGGGCGTCCTGGGAGCGATCGCTGGCCGTGAAGCGGACCGCCTCGCCGTAGCCGGCGCGGCCCAGTGTGCGCGCCAGGGCCACGACCACGGCCCCGCTGCCCGTGCCCACGTCGAGCACCCGGAAGGGCCGCGTGCCGGCCGGCCGGGGAGCGGCCGACAGCGCGCCACGGACGCGCGCCAGCGCCAGCTCGACGAGCGACTCGGTCTCCGGACGGGGGATGAGCGCCCGCGGGTCGACGGCCAGCGCGAGGCCGTAGAACTCCTTCACGCCGCGGATGTAGGCGACCGGCTCCCCGGCCGCGCGCCGCTCGACGAGGGCCCTGAAGCGCTCCAGCTGCCCATCGCTCAGGGGCGCCTCGGGGTGCGCGAGGATGGACGTGCGCTCCAACCCGACGACGTGCCCCAGGAGCAGCTCGGCGTCGAGCCGTGGTGACTCCGAGCCCGCCCCGCGCAGGCGCGCCCCGCCCACCTCCAGCGTCTCGCGGATGCCGGCCACGCTCGTCCGCTCTCCTCAGCCGACCTCGGCGAAGACGGAGAGGCGCTGGGCCTGGTCGGTGGTGATCAGCGCGTCGATGAGTCGGTCGAGGTCGCCGTCGAGGACGCCGGGCAGGTTGTGCAGGTCCATGCCGATGCGGTGGTCGGTGACGCGATCCTGCGGGAAGTTGTAGGTGCGGATCTTCTCCGAGCGCTCGCCCGAGCCGACCATGCTGCGCCGCTCGGCGGCCTCCGCCTCGTGCGCCCTGCGCTGCTCCATCTCGAGCAGGCGGGCGCGCAAGACCGAGAGCGCCTTGGCCTTGTTCTTGATCTGGCTCTTCTCATCCTGGATGGCCACCACGAGCCCCGTGGGCAGGTGCGTGATTCGCACGGCCGAGTCGGTCGTGTTGACGCTCTGGCCGCCGGGCCCGGTGGCGCGGTAGACGTCGACGCGCAGGTCCTTCTCGTCGATGTGCACCTCCACCTCGTCGGCCTCGGCGAGAACGGCAACGGTGGCGGTCGAAGTGTGGATGCGCCCGCCCGACTCCGTCTCCGGCACGCGCTGTACGCGGTGCACCCCGCCCTCGAACTTCAGGCGGCTGTACGCGCCGTGGCCCTCGATCTCGAAGATCGCCTCGCGCATGCCCCCGATGCCGGTCTCGCTGACGCTCAGCGCCTCGACCGACCAGCGGTGGCGCTCGGCGTAGCGCACGTACATCCGGTACAGCTCAGCGGCGAAGAGCGCCGCCTCTTCGCCGCCGGTGCCGGCACGGATCTCGATGATGACGTCGCGCTCGTCGTTCGGGTCGCGGGGCAGGAGCAGCAGCCGGATGCGATCGACCAGCTCCGCCTCGGCGGCCTCGAGGCGCTCGACCTCGTCGCGGGCCATCTCGCGCATCTCCGCCTCTGCCGCGTGGTCGTCGCGCATCTCGCGGGCGCCGGCCAGCTCGTGGCGCACGGCGCGCAGCTCGCCGTAGACGGTGACCACCGGCTCGATGCGGGCCATCTCCCGGCCCAGGCGCTTCAGCGACTCCGGGTCGGAGGCGACCTGGGGACGCTCCAGCTGCGCCTGGATCTCCTGCCACTGCGCCTCGATCTCGTCGAGGCGCGCGTCGAGGCTCACGGCTCCAGGCCTGCGGCCGGCTCCCTCTCCGGCCCCGGTTCGGCTGCGGCGGTCGACGCGGTCAGCGGCCGGCGCTCCGGGTCGAGGCTGCCCTCGGGCGCCTCGTCACCGCTGATGGCGAGGGCCTCGCGCATGGAGGCCACGGCGACCTCGATCATGTCGTCGTCGGGCTGCTTGGTGGTGATGAGCTGGAGCCAGATGCCGGGCTGGAAGATCGCCCGGACCAGCGCACTGTCGCGATGGCGAGCGCCGAAGCGCAGCAGCTCGTAGCTCAGCGCGGCGATGACCGGGATGAGCAGGATCCGCCCCACGACGCTGACCAGCAGGTTCTGCCCGGCCAGGAGGCTGAAGACGAGGATGCTGACGATGACGAAGACCACGAGGAACTCGGTGCCGCAGCGCGGGTGGGCCGTTGGGTGGCGGCGGATGTTGTCGATGGTCAGGGCCTGGTCGTGCTCGAGCGCGTGGATCGTCATGTGCTCGGCGCCGTGGTAGCGGAAGACCCGCTTGATGTCCCCCGCCTGGCTGACGAGGAGCAGGTAGGCGACGAAGATGGCCACGCGGATGAGCCCCTCGACCAGGTGCTCGACGAAGGCCTCTGCCTGCCCGATCGCCGGCGTCGCGGCTTGGGCCAGGAAGAGCGGCAGCAGCACGAAGAGCCCGATGGCGAAGCCGAAGGTGAGCACGAGCGTCCCGGCGATGGCACCCCGACCGAGCTCGACCCCCTCCGCCGACGCCGCGACCGACCCGGAGCGCATGAGCCAGCGGGTGCCGATGACCAGCGTCTCATAGAGCAGGACGACGCCCCGGAAGAACGGCGCTCGCGCGAAGCGGCTGCGATGGAGGACGGAGTCCAGCGGCTCGGTGGCCGTGACGATGCCGCCGTCGGGATGCCGGATGGCGACGGCGATGGCGTCGCGGCCACGCATCAGGACGCCCTCCATGAGGGCCTGACCACCGTAGGCGAAGCGCGGCATGGCGGAAGTCTACCGGCGCCCGGGAATCAGGACGGCGGACCCGGTGGGATCCGCCGCGGCAGGTGCGAGGGGGACGATCAGGATCGCGCGGCGCGCTCGAGGCGCTTCTGGAAGCGCTCGACCTGGCCGGCCGTGTCCACGATCGTCTGCTTGCCCGTGTAGAACGGGTGGCAGTTGGAGCAGACGTCGACGTGCAGCGTCTGGCGGGTGGAGCCGACCTGGAACTTCCGGCCGCATGTGCCGCAGCTCACCTCGGCCTGGACGTACTTGGGATGGAGGCCCGGCTTCATGCCTGCATCTCCGCGGGCTCGGCGACCACGCGGATGCGCTTCTTGTTCTTCGTCTGGTGCTCAAAACGGACGCGGCCATCGAGCACGGCGAAGACCGTGTAGTCCCTGCCCAGGCCGGTGCCCTCACCGGAGACGAAGGTCATGCCGCGCTGGCGGACGATGATCGAGCCGGCGGTGACGAGCTGGCCGTCGCCGGCCTTCACGCCGAGCCGCTGGCCGACGCTGTCGCGGCCGTTGCGCGAGCTGGAACCGGCTTTCTTGTGCGCCATCGCGGCTACTCGTCCTTCTTCGTCGGCTTTGTCGCGCGCGGGGCCTTGGGCCTCGCGGCCGGCGGCGGCGCCTGGGTGCGGCTGGCGGCGGTCTTGGGGGCCTTCGGCGCGGCCTTGGCGCCCGCTCCGGCCTTGGGCTCGGCCTTCGCCTTGGTCGCGGCCTTGGGCTCGTCCTTCGCCTTGGTCGCGGGCTTGGCGGGCTTCTCCTCGGCGGCGGCTGCGGCCTCGGCGGCCTTCGCCTCCTTCGCCAGCTTCGCGGCGAGCGCCTTGTCGGCGGCGGCCTGCCTGGCGGCCTCTTCCGCGGCGGCGGCCTCGAGGCGCTGGCGCTCGGTGACCGCGTCGGCGGCGAGCTTCCGGGCGCTCTTGCCGTCGAGCTCGATGTCCGAGACGCGCAGGATGGTCAGATCGGCGCGGTGGCCCTGCTTGACGCGGCTGCGTGCCTTGGGCCGGTACTTGAAGACGACGATCTTGTCGCCGCGGTCCTGGCGCACGACGTCCGCGCTGACTCGCGCGCCCTTCACGAGCGGCTGGCCGATGGCCGCCCGGTCCTCGTCGGCCACGAGCAGGACGCGCTCGAACTCGATCGTCTGGCCGGGCTCGACGTCGAGCCGGTCCACCGCCAGCTCCGTGCCCAGCTGGACACGGTACTGCTTGCCGCCGCTCTCGATGACTGCGTACATGGTTCCCTTGCGTCTGAGTCGGGCGCGCGGCGGACGACGCGAAGCTGGGCGTCGAGTCCGTGGGCGCGAACAGGCATGGTACTGCCGGGTCGTGGAAGCGTCAAACAGGGTGGCCTCGGCTTTCGGTGAGCCGGCCCGATCCCGTCGATCACGCCGGGCCAACCGCGGCCACGCCATCTTCCCTCATTCGCGCGCCACCGGAGCGTTAGGAGTCAGAGGAGGGTCTGGGAAGCCACGAAGATGGCGGTATTAGTCCCTAGCGGCTAACTATCACCCACGCATCTACCGCGAGAGGCAGGCAAGGCCTTCTTCGGCTCACCCGATGCGCGTAAGAGGAAGCCAGCGGCGGGACCTTGTTCCGCCGGCGCCATCGCCCCCTCACGGACCGTCTGCTACGCTCCCGACCGTGGCCATGGAGAGCATCCGCCGCGTAAGACCACCCACGCCGCGCGCCACCGTGGCTGTGGCTGCCGCGATCCTGCTGCTGATCGTCCTCTATCTCGGCCGCAGCGCGCTCGGCCCGTTCATCCTCGGCGCCCTGCTCGTCTACGTCCTCGATCCGGCGGTGAGCTGGCTGACCCGTCGCCGCACGCCGCGCTGGCTGGCCATCCTGCTCGTCTACGCGGCGACCATCGTCATCCTCGTCGAGGGGCTGTCGCTGCTGTTCGGCCCCCTCGTGCGCCAAGTCGTCGCCTTCGTCGAGGACCTGCCCTCGCTGCTCGAGCAACTCCAGGCCCGGCTCGACGACCTCACCCGGGCCTACGATCAGCTGCAGCTGCCCAAGGTGCTGCGCGACTTCATCGACGGCCTCATCGCCGCGCTGGCGAGCGGCGGCCCGGGTGGCGGCGCCATCGACCCCGGCGCGATCCTGCCCATCGCCACAGGCGTCGTCTCCTTCGTGGGCAACATCATCGCCCTGGCCATCGTGCCGGTCTGGGCGTTCTACCTCCTCAAGGACCGCGACCGGCTGGTGCTCGCGGTGCGCAACGCCATCCCCGAGGATTGGCGCGAGGACGCCTGGTCGGTGATCGCCATCATCGAGCGGGTCTTCGGGCGCTGGCTGCGTGGCCAGTTCGTCCTGTGCTTCGCCGTGGGCATCGCGACCTTCGCCGGCCTCTTGCTGCTGGACGTCGCGGTGGATCCCATCTTCGGGCGTTTCGCGGTGCTGCTGGCGGTCATCGCGGGCGTCCTCGAGCTGCTGCCGATCATCGGGCCGATCATCTCCATGGTCCCCACGCTGCTGCTGGCCGCCACGACGGGCCGGGTGGACGCGGTCGTCGCGGTCGTGCTCCTCTACATCGTCGTGCAGCAGCTCGAGAACAACATCCTCGTGCCGAAGATCCAGGGCGGCGCAGTGGAGCTGCATCCGGCGGTCGTCATCCTCGCCCTCACCGTCGGCGCCGCGATCGCCGGCTTGCTCGGCGCGATCTTCTCGCTGCCCATCGCTGCCGCGTCGCGCGACATCTACCGCTACGTCTTCCGTCGAGCCGGCGGCGCCCCACCGTCCGAGTCGCCCGGCTACCGTCCGCCCCCGGGCGCGCCCGAGATGCCGGGGTCCGCACCGGCCCGGGTGCCGGAGGCGACGATGGCCCCCCTAACGGCGACCGCCGCGGACCCGCCGGCCAGTACCGCCTGACCCATGTCGCACACCGACCACTACAAGGTCCTGCAGGTCGACCCGGAGGCGGAGGCCGAGGTCGTCCAGGCCGCCTATCGCCGGCTGGCGCGCAAGTACCACCCCGACGTTGCCGAGAGCCCCGAGGCCGCCGCGCGCATGGCCGCGATCAACGCCGCCTGGGCGGTGCTGAAGGACCCCGCCCGTCGGGCCGCATACGACACCCAGCGCGCAGGCGCCGGGCACGTCGGCGCCACGCGGCCGCACGCAGCTCCTCCGTCCGTACCGCACCGTCACACAGCGGCCTCTGAGTCCCCGGCCCAGCCGCCGCATCGCGCGCGACCGCCCGAGGAAACCAGCCCGAACTGGACCAGTGGCCGCTCGTCGGCGGGAAGTGGCTACGACCCCGCGTCGATGGGGACGCCCGCGGGCCACGGCGCGGCCGGCCCGCCGCCCGGCAACCCGTCGGGGAGCGTCCTGAACTTCGGTCGCTACGCCGGCTGGTCGCTGGGCGAGATCGCCCGCCGCGACCTCGAGTACGTGGAGTGGCTCGACCGCATGCCGATCGGGCGCCAGTACCGCGAAGAGATCGATCGCCTCCTTCGCGCCGCGGGTCGTCGCACCACGGCCTCCACCGAGCCCGAGCGGCGCGGCCTGTTCCGCCGTCGCTGACGGAGGGTCGGGGATCAGGCGAGCGTCGTCACCCCGGCGCGCTCGGCCAGGACATCCTCTGCCGCCGCGGCTGCCGGCACGACCCGCACCAGCAGGTACGGCGCCACGACCGTCGTGGCCACGACCGTGACCAGCACGGCGGAGAAGAGGTCCGGCGTCAGCAGCCCCAGCCCCAGGCCGAGCGTGGCGACCACGATGCCGACCTCGCCGCGCGGCACGAGCCCGACGCCCACGGCCATCGCACGCGCCCGACCCAGGCCCCGCGCGCCGAGGTAGCCGCCGGCGAGCTTCGTGGCCACGCCGACCGCGGTGAGCACGAGCACCAGGAGGGTGATCCGCGGTTCGAAGATGGCGCGCAGGTCGACCGCGGCGCCGGTCACGGCGAAGAAGAAGGGCGTGAAGATCGCCGCCAGCGGCCGGATCTCGTGTTCCAGTTCCTCGCGCGCCTCGGTCTCGGCCACGATGAGGCCGGCCACGAAGGCGCCGATGATCGCCGCCAGGCCTACCACCACGGCCACGAGCGCCAGCCCCAGCATGACGATGAAGGCCGGCACGAGCGGGGTGTCCGCGAAGAGCGGCCAGGTGAACGCCTCCCGGCGCAGCCCGCGCGCACGCCGGGCGACGGCGAAGCCGAGTCCCACCAGCGCCACGCCGGCCACGGCCACGACCAGCGTGGAGGCGGAGACGTCGCCGGTCGCAAGACCGGAGACGAGCCCGATGGCGACGAGGGCCAGCACGTCGTCGACGATCGCGGCGCCCAGGATGACCCTGGCGAAGGTTCGGTCCAGGACCCCCATCTCGGCCAGGACGCGGCTGGTGATGCCGATGCTGGTGGCGGCCAGCGCGAGCCCCACGAATGCCGCCGCCCCGGGCGCTGCGCCGGTGGCGAGCATCACTGCCATGCCGCCGGCGATGGGCAGGACCATGGCCAGCACCGCGGCGGCGACGGCCGAGCGTCTCACGGCCAGCAGCTGGTCGGTGCGCACCTCCAGGCCGACTGAGAAGAGGAGCACGACCACGCCGAGCTCCGACAACACGAGCGCGGCCTCGCCCGGCACCACGAGGCCGAGGGCGTACGGGCCGACGATGAAGCCGCCGGCAAGCTCGCCGACCACTGGCGGCTGGCCGAGCCGGCGGGCGATCTCCTCGCCGACCTTGGCGCCGACGAAGAGCGCGAAGAGGCCGAGCAGAGCGGGCACCACGGCCTCGGCGACGGCGAAGGGAGCCGGACCGGGCAGCGCTGTCGGAGCCAGGACGGTCGCGATCAGTCCGCTCACAACAGGTAGCGCACCCACACGTACAGACTGGCGATCGCGAGAGACAGGACGACGGTCGCGATGCCATAACGCAGGAAGGCGCCGAAGCGGATCTCGTGGCCCGATCGGGCGGCAAGGCTCACGATGATGACGTTGGCCGAAGCCCCGATGATCGTGGAGTTGCCACCCAGGTCCGCCCCCAGCGCGAGCGACCACCACAACGGATCGAGCTCGACCCCGCGCGCTCCGAGCTGCTGCACGACTGGGATGAGCGTGGCGGTGTACGGGATGTTGTCGACGATCCCCGATGCCAGGCCGCTGACCCACAGCAGGGCCAGGCTCGTCAGCGTGACATCGCCCCGCGTCGCGCTGAAGAGTTCGTTGGCGAACGCCTCGATGATGCCCACGCGGATGACGCCCTCGACGACGATGAAGAGGCCGACGAAGAAGAGGAGCGTCGTCCACTCGACCTCGGCAAGGATCTCGGCCGGATCCCCGCGCGCCAGCAGGAGGATGGCGCTGGCGCCGAGCAGCGCCACCGTGGCCGGCTCGTAGCCGAGGGGTCCGGCGATGACGAAGCCGATGATCGTCGCCAGCATCACCACTGCGGAGATGCGCATCATGCGGAAGTCCGTGATGACGCCGCTCGGGTCGAGGTCGGCGATCACGAGGCCGTCGCGCTGCCGCGCCAGCTCCGGCCCGAACATGAACCGGGCCAGGATCAGGAAGCCCGCGAAGACGAGGATGGAGGCTGGCGCCATGTTGAGCGTGAACGTGCCGAAGTCGTAGCCCGCCGCGGAGCCGATGAGGATGTTCGGCGGATCCCCGATGAGTGTGGCCGTGCCGCCGATGTTGGAGGCCAGGATCTCTGCGATCAGGTACGGCACCGGGGATACGCGCATCGCGGCGGCCACGTAGAGCGTGATCGGCCCGATCAGCACGACGGTCGTGACGTTGTCGAGGAAGGCCGACGCGATGGCCGTGATCAGGCAGAGCACGACGAGGATCCGCCACGGCTGTCCGCCGGCCAGCTGGACGGCGCGGATGGCCACCCACTGGAAGACGCCGGTCTTCCGCATGATGTTGGCGATGACCATCATCCCGAGCAGAAGGAAGATGACGTTGAAGTCGATGGCCGCGAAGGCCTCGTCCTGGTCGAGGATCTGGAAAACGATCATGAGCACGCCACCGCCGAGGGCGGCGACCGTCTTGTGCACACGCTCCGTGGCGATCACCACGTACGTGGCGACGAAGATGAGCGCGGCGAGCCAGACGTCCACCGGCGTCTAGCTCGGTAGAGCTTCTGGCGCGCTCGAGGCGGGCAACTGGTCGAGGTAGCGGAGCGCGAGCTCGAGCAGGTCGACGTAGCCGACGACCTGCATCTGGTCGTCGACCACGGGAAGGCCCGAGTACTGATGTTCGTGCATCGCTCGGAACGCGTCGGCCACGGTCGAGTCGCGTGTGAGGTGGACGGGCGGGCCCATGAGATCCCGACAGACATGGGCGCCGACCTCACGGCCGAACCGGCCGGCCGATTCGAGATCCGTGACTTCGGCCATCAGCTCTTCGGGGGAGACCCGGGCGACGATCTCCTCGACCAGGCGCAGGACGGGGAGGACGCCGACGAGGCGGCCCTCAGCGTCCACCACGGCGAGGAGTCGCGTCCCTGGTTGGGCCATCGGGCGTCGCGCGGCGGAGATCAGATCCTCGTCGACCCCGACGACGACGGGCTCGATGTCGAGACGGCCGTGGACCTCGCCGACGCGGGTGCGCTTCGAGATGCGCAGGTGCCCGGTCACGGCCCCCGCTCGACGCCGGCCGCCACCACCGGCGACGCCGGGCCGGAGAGGCCCACGTCCTTCGACTGTCCGCCATTCCCGGTCGCGCATACGGGCGTCACCACGTCGGTCGCGCCTGGCGCAGGTTGATGCTCTGGAGGATGCCCAGGCCGACGGCGATGCTGATGAGCGAGGCGCCGCCGTGCGTGATGAACGGGAGCGGGATGCCGGTGATGGGCATGATGCCGATGACCATACCGACATTGACCAGCAACTGGAAGAGGATCATCGACGCCAGGCCGCCCGCGAAGGCCAGGGCGAAGGGATCCTCGGCCCGCCAGCCCACGAGCAGGACGCGCCACAGGAGGGCCACGAAGAGCGCGAAGACGAGCAGTCCGCCGACGAAGCCGAGCTCCTCGGACAGGATCGCGAAGACGAAGTCCGTTGACTGGACCGGAAGGAAGTCGAGCTGGTTCTGTGTCCCGTTCGTGATGCCCCTGCCGAAGAGGCCGCCACTGCCCACCGCGATCTGCGACTGGATGAGGTGGTAGCCGGAGCCAAGGGGGTCGGCCTTCGGATCGAGGAACGACAAGAGGCGCCCCCTCTGGTAGTCGAGCAGCACGTACGACCAGATGAACGGCAGGGAGGCGGTGGCGGCTCCACCGAGGACGAGCAGCCAGCGCAGGCTGGCCCCGGCCATGAAGAGCGTGCCGACGAGGATCGCGCCGAAGACGATCGAGGTGCCGAGGTCGGGCTGCATCAGCACGAGGACGAGCGCGGGTACCACGAGCACGCTGGCGCCGACGATCGTGGCCAGGCCATGCAGCCGGGCGCCCTGGCGGCTGGCGATCCAGTTGGCGAGGACGACGATCATGAGGATCTTGGCCAGCTCCGAGAACTGGAACTGGAGGCCGAATATCGTCACCCAGCGGGCCACGCCGCCCACGCCGTCGCCGATCAAGAGCGAGGTGACGAGCAGCCCCATGTTCACGAAGTAGAGCGGCCACGCGAACGTCTTCAGCCAGCGGTAGTCGAAGGCCGCCGTGAGCGCGAAGGCGACGATGGCGATCGCCAGCCAGATGAGACCGCGGGCGAACGTCGAGCCTGCGGCGAGCGGCGTGTCGCCGGAGTTCGTGTAGGCCATCAGCAGCCCGATCACCGCGAGCAGCAGCGCATAGATCACGAGCTGGACGTCGAAGGCGTTCCACACGGCGGTCGCAGAACGCGCCGCCCAGGCCTGGACGCGGGTCGGCTCGAGGCGCAGCGTGCCCATCAGCGATCCTCGTCGCGCATCAATTGCCCTGGTAGAAGTTGGCGCGCTCGAGAAGGTCGAGGTTCCGCAGGTCCACCTTCAGGTCGTAATGGAGTTGCAGGAAGTACTTGACGATCTCGATGGCGGCGTTGCCCTTCGTGTTTGAGTCGAAGGCGAAGGCGACGATGGCCAGCTCGGAGTCGGTCCGGGCGGCGGCCTTGTAGCCGTTCGCGTCGTCGGCCTTGGGGTAGGGATCCTTGGGCACGAAGGCGACGAACCAGGAGTGATAGGGCAGGCGCCCCTGGCGGTCGCGCTTGCCGAACTCGGCCGTTCCGGACTTGCCGGAGACGACGATCGGCAGCTCGACGAGGTTGCGCGTGTGGCGGATGGTCACGACGCGCCGCGACGCGATGCGCATGTCGCGCAGCACGCTCGGCTCGACCGGCAACTCGCGGATGAGCTTCGGTTCGAACTCCCTCACCACGGTCCCGTCCGGTGCGATCACGCGACGAACGACCTGGGGCTGGAGCAGGCGACCGCCGTTGGCCAGCGCCGCGTAAGCGTTCAGGACCTGCAGCGGCGTCGCCGTGTCGTAGCCTTGGCCGATGCCGGCGTGGTACGTCTCGCCCGGGAAGATGGGCTGGCCGAAGACTTCCTGCTTCCACTCGTTCGAGGGCACGGTCCCCTTCGCCTCGCCGGGCAGGTCGATCCCCGTGCGGGCGCCGAAGCCGAACTGCTTGCCCCAGTAGGCCAGGCGATCGATGCCCAGTCGCGCTGCGACCTGGAAGAAGAAGGTGTCGCTCGAGTGGGCGAAGCCGTCGTAGATCGTCAGCGGCCCCCAGCCGCGGCGGTTCCACTCCCAGAAGCGATAGGTGCGCCCCAGCAGCAGGTAGGGCTTCGTATCGAGCTCCGTCCTGGTCGTGATCAGGCCGTCGGCCAGCGCGCCGGAACCGGCCACGAGCTTGTACGTGGAGCCCGGCGGGTACTGCTCGCTGATGCCATGGTTCAACAGGGGCTGGTCCGCGTTCTTCGCCAGCTTGGCGTAGTCCGTCACGCTGATGCCCCGGGCGAACAGGTTGTCGTCGTACGTGGGCAGCGAGACCATGGCCAGGATCTCGCCGGTCTGCGGGTTCATCACGATGACGACGCCGCGCTTCAGGCCGGCCAGGCCCATCGCCCAGCGCAGCGCCTGCTCGGCCTCGCGCTGGGTGTCCAGGTCGAGGCTGAGCTCGAGCGAATCACCGGTGCGCGGCGGGCGCACCTGCGCGAGAACGCGGATCTTGCGTCCGGATGCGTCGCGCTCGATCTGCTCGAGGCCGTAGCGACCGCGCAGCTCCGTCTCGTAGACGTTCTCCACTCCGGCCTTGCCGATCGTGTCGTCGGGCAGGTAGCCGACCTCGCGCAGCCGCTTCAGGTCCTCTGCGGTGACGGCGCCGCTGTAGCCGACGACCTGTGACACGAGCGAGCCGTAGACGTACTCGCGCCGCGCTTCCGCGTCGACCTGGACGCCCGGGAGGGCGAGGTGCTCCTCGGCGATGATCCGGGCCACGTCCTCGGAGACGTCGCCAGCCACGCGGACGAGATCGAAGCGCGAACCGGGGTTGCGGTCGATAGCCTCATTGATCGCCGCCGGCGTCATGCCGACGAGCCTCGACAGCCGGCCCACGACTTCGTCGCGCTTCGAGAACGGAAGGTCCGCCGGCCGAATCTTCACCGTGAACGATGGCACGTTCCGCACGAGCGCAAGCCCATTGCGGTCGTAGATGAGGCCGCGGCTCGAGGGAAGCGCTTGGAGCAGGACCCGGTTGTCATCCGCGAGCGTCGCGTAGTAGCCGCCGTTCGCCACCTGCAGCTGGAAGAGCCGGAGGGAGAGGGCCGAGACGACGACGACCACGGCGAGGCCGAAGACGACGAAACGGGGAAGAAGCCCGCCCCGCGGTGAGCGCCGATCGAGGTCGATGGCCGTCACGCGGTCACCACTCCATACGGTCGTGCGCACCGAAGCGCAGCCACGACAGGCGCATGGCGGCCGCCACGGGGACCGCGAGCAGCGTGCTCAGGGCGACGGCGGGCGCGATGTCCGCCACCGACGGCGTCGCGGCCGTGCCGGCCGTGAAGCCGAGGATGGCGACGTTCAGCACTTGGTAGGCCCAGCCGAGCACGAAGACGGATGCCACGGTGACGGAAACGCGGCGCTGCGGCAGGAAGCGCATGGCGGCTGCCGTCGCAGCCACCACGAGCAGGAGCGTCAGGGACGTGGCACCGAGCTGTCGCCCGGGTGTCAGCAGGTCGAGCATCAGGCCTCCCACGAAGGCCCAGGTCAGGCCGTTTTCGATCCCGATCATCGTCGTCGCGGCGACGGCGATGATGAACAAGAGGTCGGGCTTCGCGCCCGCGATCGTCAACTCCGGTAGAACGCTGGTCTCGAGGAGCGCTGCCACGACGGCGCCGACCGCGGCAAGGGGGATGCTCATCGAGTCGTCGCCTCGTGGATTGACCCGCAGCCGCTCGACGGACGGGGTCGAGGCGGAGCCGGGTGAGCAGCGCTGCCGGGCCGGAGTATAGCGCGCCGCGTCGCTGGGCCGGCTCACGACTGTTCGCTGGATGCGACGGCGAACCGCGATCCCCGTGCCGCCCGGATGTTGCCCGTGGAACGCGGCCGGTTCGCTGAGCCGCTCACGACTGTTCCACGTGGAACGCGGCCTCGTAAGCGGCCGATGAGGCACCGCCAAGCGGCCGTAGACCTGCCTCGGCTACCTTCTGGCTCACCCTCCCCCGAGCGCCCGAAGGCGGCTCGAATGGGCCGTTTCGGCTAGAATCGACGGCAGTGAACACGCACTTACCGCGCAGCCTGTGAGCGAGACGATCGCGTGCGCGAACCAGAAGGGCGGCGTGGGCAAGACGACGACGGTCGTCAATCTCGCCACCTACCTGGCACTCGGCGGTCGGCATGTCCTCGTCCTCGACCTCGACCCCCAGGGAAACGCCACCAGCGGCTTCGGCGTGGATCGCGACGGGCTGGCCGCATCGGCCTACGAGGCCATGAGCGATGGCCTGCCGCTCGAGGAGCTCATCGTCGCCAGCGGTATCGACGGCCTCGATCTCGTGCCGTCGGCGATCGGCCTGGCCGGCATCGAGGTCGAACTGGCCGGCACCGCCCAGCGTGAGCGTCGCCTGGCCCGCGCGCTCCAGACCGTCGCCGGCCACTACGACGTGGTCTTCATCGATTGCCCGCCGGCACTGGGACTCCTGACCGTGAACGCCCTCACCGCCGCCGACGCCGTGCTCATCCCGCTCCAATGCGAGTACTACGCGCTCGAGGGTCTCGGCCAGCTCCTGGCCACGATCGACCTCGTGCGCGACCACCTGAACCCGTCGCTTCGTGTCCAGGGGGTGCTGCTGACGATGTACGACGCCCGGACGAACCTCTCCGCCGATGTGGCCGCCGAGGTGCGCCGCCATCTCGGCGAGCGCGTCTACGAGACGGTCGTGCCGCGCAGCGTGCGCCTCTCGGAGGCGCCCAGCTACGGTCAGCCCATCGCGCGCTACCGGCCCGATTCTCGCGGCGCGGCCGCGTATCGCGACCTCGCCATCGAGTTCCTGGCCCGTGACGGCATCGCGGCCACGATCCCCCTCGCCGCGCCGGTCTCCAAGGCCGTGGCGTGAGCGTCACCGATCGCCGCCCCGGCGGCGGTTTGGGAAGAGGCCTTGCGTCGCTCATCCCGCAGCGTGCAACGCCACCCGGTCCGGTCGAGATCGCCATCGCGCGCGTCCAGCGCAATCCGTACCAGCCCCGACAGGGCTCCGACGGCGCGGACCTGCAAGCACTGGCAGACAGCATCGCAGCGCACGGCGTGCTGCAGCCGATCCTCGTCACGTCCACCATCGACGGTTACCAGCTCATCGCCGGGGAGCGCCGTCTACGGGCGGCCGAGATGGCCGGCCTTGAACGCATCCCGGCCGTGGTGCGGGAGGCCGGAGACCAGGCGCAGCTCGAGCTGGCGCTCATCGAGAACCTCCAGCGCGCCGATCTCAGCCCGCTCGAGGAGGCGCACGCCTTCCGCCAGCTCATGGACGAGTTCGGGCTGGACCAGGGGGCCGTCGCGCAACGCGTCGGGAAGGCGCGCTCGAGCGTCGCCAACACGGTCCGGCTCCTCGACCTGGCCGAGCCGGTGCGAGCGGCCCTCGCCGACGGTCGCATCAGCGAGGGCCACGCCCGCGCCATCGCCGGTCTCCCCGAGCCCAACGGCCAGACGGCGCTACTCGCGACGGTCGTGGCCCGCGGACTCAACGTCCGCCAGGCCGAAGAGCTCGCGCGCCGCCTCAAGGAGCCGGCATCGACACCCGCCCGGAAGGCGCGCTCCAGCGACCCCGACCTCGAGCGCCTCGAGGCCGACCTTCGCACGTCCCTGGGCACCAAGGTGACGGTCACCTCGGGCCGACGTGGGGGCCGGATCACCATCGAGTACTACGGCAACGACGACCTCGAGCGCCTGTACGAGCGCCTGGTCGGGAGGGATGCGTGACGGAGACGATGCGGCCGGCGGCTCGGCGCCGCGACGAGGTGGGCGACGGTGCCGGGCCGAAGCGGCGCGGCTCGAAGAGCCAGGGCTACACGGCCGAGAGCATCCAGGTCCTCGAGGGCCTCGAGGCGGTCCGGCGCCGGCCCGGCATGTACATCGGCTCCACCGACGGGCGCGGCCTCCACCACCTCATCTGGGAGGTCGTGGACAACTCCATCGACGAGGCCATGGCCGGTCACGCCACGCGGATCGAGCTGCGGCTCCTGCCCGACGGCAGCGTGCGCAACGTGGACGACGGCCGCGGCGTTCCCGTGGGCCGCCACAAGACCGGCAAGGACGCCCTCGAGGTGGTCCACACCGTGCTCCACTCCGGCGGCAAGTTCGGTGGCGGTGGCTACAAGGTCTCGGGTGGCCTGCACGGCGTCGGCGTGAGCGTCGTCAATGCGCTCTCCGAGTGGATGCACGTCGAGACGGCCCGTGACGGCAAGGTCTGGGGCCAGAGCTACGCGCGCGGCAAGCCGACCTCGCCGGTGCGCGAGCTGGGTCGTTCTGAAGGACGCCACGGCACGACCACGCACTTCATGCCCGACGCCGAGGTCTTCGAGACGCTCGACTGGAGCTTCGACGCCATCACGCAACGCCTGCGCGAGTCGGCCTACCTGAACAAGGGCGTGTGGATCGCGCTCGTCGACGAGCGCGAAGCGCCGCCCCACGAGAAGTCGTTCTACTTCGAGGGTGGCTTGGTCAGCTTCGTGCGCCATCTGAACAAGGACAAGGAGACGATCCACCAGCGCCCGATCTACGTCGATCGCCAGGAGGGCACGACGACCATCGAGGTGGCGCTCCAGTACAACGATTCCTACTCGGAGAACGTCTTCGCCTTCGCCAACAACATCAACACCGTCGACGGCGGCACCCACGTGACGGGCTTCCGGGCCGCGCTCACGACATGCCTCAACGACTGGGCGCGCCGTGCCGGCGTGCTCAAGGACTCCGACGCCAACCTGTCCGGCGACGACGTCCGCGAGGGGCTAACGGCGGTCATCAGCGTCAAGCTGACCGAACCGCAGTTCGAGGGCCAGACGAAGGCGAAGCTGGGCAATGCCGAGGTGAAGGGCCAGGTCCAGACGGCCGTGGCCGAGGGCATCAACCAGTTCCTCGACGAGAACCCTGGCGACGGCCGCGCGATCCTTCAGAAATGTCTCACCGCGGCCCGTGCCCGCGAGGCGGCCCGCAAGGCGCGCGACCTCGTCATCCGCAAGGGCGCCCTGGAGGGCATGGCGCTGCCGGGCAAGCTGGCCGACTGCCAGGAGCGCGACCCCGCGCGCAGCGAGCTCTATATCGTCGAGGGAGACTCCGCGGGCGGTTCGGCGAAGCAGGGCCGGGACCGCCGCTTCCAGGCCATCCTGCCCATGCGCGGCAAGCTCCTCAACGTGGAGCGCGCACGACTGGACCGGATCCTCGGCTCCGAGAACGTGCGCCCGCTCATCATCGCCCTCGGCGCCGGCATCGGCGAGACCTTCGACATCGCCAAGCTCCGTTACCACCGCATCATCCTGCTCGCCGATGCCGACGTGGACGGGGCCCACATCCGGACGCTCCTGCTGACGTTCTTCTTCCGCCACATGCCCGACGTCATCGAGAACGGCTACCTCTACATCGCGCAGCCGCCGCTCTACCGGATCAGTACCGGCAAGGTGACCCAGTACGCCCAGGACGAGAAGCAGCGTGACCGGATCATCCGCGAGATGAAGGTCAAGAACCTCACCGTCCAGCGCTTCAAGGGCCTGGGCGAGATGAACGCCGACCAGCTCTGGGAGACGACGATGAACCCGGGCACGCGGATGCTGCTGCGCGCCGAGGTGGACGATGCCGCCGAGGCCGATCTCATCTTCAGCAAGCTCATGGGCGAGAAGGTCGGGCCGCGCCGGGATTTCATCAAGGCCGAGGCGCGCAAGGTGGCCAACCTTGACATCTGAGCCGGCCGCCGCGAGCACGGTGGTGCCGGACGACGGCCGCGTCTACCGCTTCGTCGTCGATCCTCACCACTGCTTCGTGTGCGGCGAGTTGAACCGCCGCGGCCTGCGGCTGCCGATCTACGCGAGCGCCGGCCGTGCCTGGGCCGACCTGACGCTGGGCCGCGACTTCGTGGGCTGGACAGATATCGCCCACGGCGGCATCCTCGCCGCTCTCCTCGACGAGGTCATGGGCTGGGCGCTCTTCGAGCACGACTGCTGGGGCGTCACGGCCGAGATGACCGTGCGCTACGTGCGGCCGGTCGACCCCGGCCGGCCGATCCACGTCGAGGGCGAGGTCCTCGAGGTCAGCCGGCGCCTCTTCCGCACGGCCGGGCGGATCACCGACGCACAGGGAACGCTGCTCACCAGCGCCGAGGCGCGCTACGTGGCCGCCCCTGAGGCCCGCCGTGCCGAGCTGAAGGCGCAGTACCGCTTCCGGCTGGAGCCCGTCGACGGGGCCGCGCCGGCATGAGCCCCACCGCCGTGGCCGATCGACCGATCCGCGCCGCCTCGGCAGGCGCGGTGAGCTCCACGACGCAGCGTGCGACCGCGTTCGTGGCCGCTCTCCTTCCGGAGGCTCGCGCCCTCGGCCGGCGTCTGTCAGACGACCTCGGCGACCCGCAGAGCTTCGTGGCCCACCTGACAGCCGGACTCGAGCGTCTCGCCGACCCGGGGTATCGCGATGCACAGGCCTGGATCGCCCCCGGCAGCCGATCGGTGCTGGGCGTCCGCTGGCCGCTGGTGCATGCCGTCGAGAGCGCCCTCCGGCGCCCGCTCGCCGCGACCTCGCCAGCCCTCGCCCTCGACCTGGCGCAGGCCCTCGCCGAGGCGAAGGCGTTCGAGGTCCGCCTCTTCGCCCACGTGCCGTTGCGGCGTAGCCTGCCTGCCGACCCCGAGCGCAGCTGGCAGCTCATCCGCCGCCTCGCCCGGGCCGCCGGCGACTGGGTCAGCGTCGACTCGCTGGCCGGCGTGGTCGCACGGGGCGTGCTCCTCGAGCCCTTCCGCTGGGCGGAACTCGAGTTGCTCGTTTACTCGCCCCACCGCTGGGAACGCCGCCTGGTCGGTTCCACCCTGGCCGAGTTGCCCTTCCGCCTCCCGCCCGCAGAGCGCCCCAGCCTTGCCCCCCGTCCCGGTCTGCCGATCATCGAAGCGATGATCGGCGACGACGAACCGGACGTGCAGAAGGCGCTCTCCTGGGCGCTGCGCTCGTGGCGCGAGGTGGATCCCACCGGGGTGACCGCACTTCTCCGGCGTGAGGCGGCCCGCGCTCGGGACACCGACGACGGCGCGCGCGCCTGGGTAGTGCGCGACGCGCTCACCGGCGCCGGCGCCGATCCCGCCCTCGCCGCCGAGCTGCGCCCGCTCCTGGCCGGACTCCGACGCCGCCCCGGCGCGCCGAACACCGGCCGCGCCCAGGCCGCCGCCCTGGCCTTCGTCGCGGGCGGCCTGCCCGACGTCCGTGACCTCCCCGTGGACCGAGCCGATAGGAGCCTGAGCGAGTGACCGACGACATCGGCAACGTTCGACGGATCCGCATCGAGGACGAGCTGCGCACGAGCTACCTCGACTACGCGATGAGCGTCATCGTCAGTCGCGCCCTGCCGGACGTTCGCGACGGCCTCAAGCCGGTGCATCGCCGGATCCTCTTCACGATGAACGAGATGAACCTCTCCGCGAGCTCCGCGTATCGCAAGTGCGCGGCGATCGTGGGCGAGGTGATGGGCAAGTACCACCCGCACGGCGACGTGGCCCTCTACGACGCCCTCGTGCGGCTCGCCCAGGACTTCTCGATGCGCTACCCGCTCGTCGACGGGCAGGGCAACTTCGGCTCGGTCGACGGCGATCCGCCGGCGGCCATGCGCTACACGGAGGCGCGCATGACGGCCATCGCCGCGGAGCTGCTGGCGGACATCGACAAGGAGACGGTCGACTTCGTCGACAACTACGACGGCACGCGACAGCAGCCCTCGGTGCTGCCGGCGAAGCTGCCCAACCTGCTCATCAACGGCTCGTCCGGCATCGCCGTGGGCATGGCCACGAACATCCCGCCCCACCACCTCGGCGAGATCGTGGACGCCACCGTCGCGCTCATCGACGATCCCACGCTCACCTCCGACGAGCTGTGCCAGTACGTCCGCGGCCCGGACTTCCCGACCGGCGGCACGATCTTCCGCTATGAAGAGCGGCGCAACGCCCTCACCGGCCAGCAGGAGCGCGTGGACGCCATCCGCGAGATGTACGCCCACGGTCGAGGTCGCGTCGTCATGCGCGCCCAGTGCGCCTTCGAGGAGACACGCCAGAACCGCACCGCCATCGTCGTCACGGAGCTGCCTTACCAGGTCAACAAGGCCAGCCTCATCGAGAAGATCGCGGACCTCGTCCAGGGCAAGAAGATCGAGGGCATCGCCGACCTGCGTGACGAGTCCGACCGCGACGGGATGCGCCTGGTCATCGAGTGCAAGCGGGATGCCAACCCGCACAAGGTCCTCAACAACCTGTTCAAGCACACCCCGCTCCAGCTCGCCTTCAACATGAACATGCTGGCGCTCGTGGACGGGCAGCCGCAGACGCTGCCGCTGAAATCGGTCCTGCAGCACCATGTCGACTGGCGGCGCCAGGTCGTCCGCCGGCGCACCGAGTTCGACCTGGGCAAGGCACGCGACCGGGCGCACATCCTCGAGGGGCTGAAGATCGCGCTCGACAACCTCGACGCGGTCATCAAGACGATCCGCGAGTCGGCCGATGTCGAGGCGGCGCGCGGCAACCTCATCGCGCGCTTCGCGCTGACCGAGATCCAGGCCAACGCCATCCTCGAGATGCAGCTGCGCCGCCTGGCCGCGCTGGAGCGCAAGAAGATCGAGGACGAGTACCTCGCGATCATCCAGCTCATCGCCGAGCTGGAGGACATCCTGGCCAACCCGCCGCGCATCCTGGGCATCATCAAGGAGGAGCTCGCCGAGCTGGCGCGCAAGTACGCCGGTGACCGGCGCACGCGCGTCCACGACGACGCCAGCCGCGAGATGACCGACGAGGACCTCATCGCCGACGAGGATGTCGTCATCACCGTCTCCGGCCGCGGCTACATCAAGCGCCAGCCGCTGGCCACCTACCGCCGCCAGGCACGCGGCGGCAAGGGCATCATCGGCGCCCGGACCGTCGAAGAGGACGCGCTCGAGCACCTGCTCGTGGCCAACACCCACGACTGGGCGCTCTTCTTCACCAACCGCGGCCGCGTCTTCAGCTCCAAGGTCTTCCAGGCGCCCGATGCGAGCCGCACGGCCAAGGGCATCCCGATCATCAACCTCGAGGGCGTCCAGGTGGAGTCGGGCGAGGTGGTCCTCTCCGTGCTCACCACGCCCAACTTCGAGAAGGGTCACAACCTCGTCATGGCCACGCGTCGGGGCGTGATCAAGAAGACGCCCATCGAGCAATTCGAGCGCGTCCGCTCGTCGGGCATCCGGGCCATCACCGTCAACGAAGGCGACGACCTGGTCTGGGTGGAGATCTCGTCGGGCAGGGACGACATCGTGCTTACCACGCAGCTGGGGCGCATCGCCCGTTTCAACGAGACCGAGGTCCGGGCCATGGGCCGCGATGCGGCCGGCGTCATCGGCATCCGCCTGGCCAGGGCCGGCGACCGGGTCGTGGGCATGAGTGTCGTGCGTCCCGAGGCCGACCTCCTGGTGCTCACCGAGACCGGCTACGGCAAGCGCGTCTCCCTCTCCGAGTTCCGGACCATGCACCGTGGCAGCCAGGGCGTGCGGCTCATCTCGCTCGAGGGCAGCAAGACCGGCGACGTGGCCGCGGTGGAGCTGGTCACCGAGCAGGACGAGGAGCTGCTGCTCATCAGCGCCGGCGGGCAGGTCGTGCGCACCGACGTGAAATCGATCAACCGCTACGGCAGCCAGGCGCGCGGCGTCATCGTCATGCGCCTCAACGAGGGCGACACGGTGGCCGGCATCGCCGTCTTCCGGGCGGGGCTGGCGGAGCAGCGGTCGATGGGCGACAATGACGCCCCCGCCGGAGACGGGAGCCCGGCTGAGACGTGAGGTGCGGCACGGTGATCCGGGAGCGAGCGACCCCGTGAGCGACTTCGGCGCGGCCGCCAAGGCTAGCCTCGGGGAGGACTTCGGCCTCTACGCGGGCAACGCCAACCCGGACCTGGCCAGGAAGATCTGCCGCTATCTGGGCAAGGAGCTGGGGCGGGCGGACGTCTTCGAGTTCGCCAACGAGAACATCTTCGTCAAGATCCTGGACAACGTTCGCGAGAGGGACGTCTACCTCGTCCAGCCCACCTGTTCGCCGGTCCAGAAGTCGATCATGGAGCTGCTGATCATGATCGACGCCTTCAAGCGCGCCAGCGCCGGGCGGATCACGGCCGTGGTGCCCTACTACGCCTATGGCCGCTCGGACAAGAAAGACCAGCCGCGCGTGCCCATCACGGCGCGGCTCATCGCGGACATGATCCAGGTCGCCGGCGCCGACCGGCTGCTGACCATGGACCTCCACCAGGGCCAGATCCAGGGCTTCTTCAACATCCCCGTGGACGAGCTGACGGCGGTCCACCTGCTGAGCAACTACTTCCGCCAGAAGCAGATGGAGAACGTCGTCGTGGTCACCGACCTCGGCTTCGCCAAGCGGGCGCGCACGTTCGCCGCGCTGCTCGACGCGCCGCTGGCGGTCATCGAGAAGCGCCGCGTCGGCAACCTCGACCAGGCCGTGCTCATGAACGTCATCGGCGAAGTGCGCGGCAAGCGGGCCATCATCGTCGACGATGAGATCGACACCGGGGGCACGCTCATGGAGGTGGTCCGCGCCCTGCAGCGCGAGGGCACGGAGGAGATCTACGCCTGCTCCACGCACGGCGTCCTCTCCGGTCCCGCCGTGGAGCGCATCCGCGACTCGGTCCTGCGCGAGGTCGTGGTCACCGATACCATCCCGCTGCAACCGGCCAAGCGCATCCCCGTGATCAAGACGCTCTCCGTCGCGCCCCTCATCGGCGAGGCCATCCGGCGCATCCACTATGGGCAGTCGGTCGGGGCGCTCTTCTCAAGCGAGATCCAGCTCGTGCAGGAGATGGTCCTGTGGGAGGACGGCGGCATGCGCACCATCTCCAGCCGACCCGAGCCGACCCCGGCCGGCGCCGGCAACCCCTGACAGCGAGGGGCGACGACCCGTGAGTCTGAAGCTCTACCGGCCCGTGACGAGGGGCCTCGAGCCGAGCCCCGTCGAGCAGAAGAGCTGGCGACATCGGCTACGCTCGTCGCGCTGGGACGCCGCGCCGCTCGAGAACCCGGAAGGGCAGGAGGCCGGCCCGTTGGGGGCCGTCCTCCTCTTCGGCGGCCTCGCGGCAGTGACCTTCGTGCTGCTCGTCATCGGCTACGGCATCGGCTTCTGGAGCTGACCCCCGGCCGTGGGGGGCCCGAGAGAGACCCGGCCCTATACTTGGCCGTCCGATGAAGAACTTGCTGTCGCGGTTCGTCGACTCGAACGAGCGCGAGCTCCGCCACCTGCGGCCGGTCGTGGACGAGGTGAACGGCCTGGAGGCCGAGTTCCAGGCCCTCTCCGACGAGGCCATCCGCGAGCGCATGGTCGCGCTGCGCGAGGAGATCCGCGACGATGCCAGCCCCTCCGATCCGTCCGAGGACGAGCTGGAGCACCCCGAGGCCGAGCGTCGCCGCGAGGCGGCGAGGGCGCGCCGGAAGGCCGACCAGCAGCGCCTCCAGGAGGTGCTCGACGACGCCCTGCCGGAGGTCTTCGCGGCCGCCAGGGAGGTCAGCCGGCGGCGCCTCGAGATGCGCCACTTCGACGTCCAGGTGATGGGCGCGGTCGTCCTCCACAAGGGCAAGATCGCCGAGATGCGCACCGGCGAGGGCAAGACGCTCGTGGCGCCTATGGCCGCCGCACTCAATGCCATGTCCGGCCGGGGCGTCCACGTCGTGACCGTCAACGACTACCTGGCCAAGCGGGACCCGCAGTGGATGGGCCCGATCTTGCACGGGCTCGGGCTGACCGTGGGCATCATCCAGCACGACGTGGCGTTCCTCTTCGATCCCCTGCACCGCGGGAGCGAGGAGAAGCTCATGTTCCTGCGCCCCTGCTCGCGGGCGGAGGCCTATGCCGCGGACGTCACCTACGGCACGAACAACGAGTTCGGCTTCGACTATCTGCGCGACAACATGGTCACCGAGCTGGACCAGCGGGTGCAGCGCGGGCGCTCCTTCGCCATCGTCGACGAGGTCGACAACATCCTCATCGACGAAGCGCGCACGCCGCTCATCATCAGCGGCCAGGCCGAGGAGTCGGGCGATCTCTACTACCAGTTCGCCCGCCTCGTGCCCCGCCTGAAGCCGCGCCCCGAGGGCGCGGAGGAGGGCGGCGACTACTTCGTGGACCTCAAGGACCACGCCGTTTCGCCCACCGAGGAGGGCATCGGCAAGATCGAGAAGCTGCTCGGGGTGGCCAACCTCTACGCGGCAGACCCGCGGCTGGCACGGCACTTCGAGCAGGCGCTGCGCGCCCACGCACTCTACCGGCTCGACCGCGACTACCTCGTGCGGGACGGCGAGATCGTCATCGTGGACGAGTTCACCGGCCGCCAGATGCCGGGCCGGCGCTGGAGCGAGGGCCTCCACCAGGCGATCGAGGCCAAGGAGGGGCTGCGCGTCCAGCGCGAGAGCGTGACCCTGGCCACGATCACCTTCCAGAACTACTTCCGCCTCTACGACAAGCTGTCGGGCATGACCGGCACGGCGATGACCGAGCACGAGGAGTTCTACAAGATCTACGGCCTCGAGGTGGTGGCCGTGCCGCCGCACCGCCCGATGATCCGCGACGATTCCGCCGACCTCGTCTACCGCGACGAGCCCTCGAAATTCAAGGCGCTCATCGGGGAGATCGAGGAGGTGCGGGCAGTCGGGCGGCCGGTGCTGGTGGGCACGGTCAGCGTCGAGAAGAGCGAGGTCCTCTCGGAGATGCTGCGACGCGAGGGCATCCCGCACGAGGTCCTCAACGCCAAGCTGCACGAGAAGGAGGCCTCGATCGTCGCCCAAGCCGGGCACAGCGGCGCGGTGACCATCGCCACGAACATGGCCGGCCGCGGCACGGACATCCTGCTCGGCGGCAACCCGGCGGGCCTCGCCTCGGAGATGCTCCACCGCAAGGGGATCAACCCGGTCGAGGCGCCGCCGGAGGTCTATCGCACGACGCTGGAGGAGGCGCGGCGCCAGTGCGCCGAGGACCACGAACGCGTGGTGGCCGCAGGGGGCCTGCACATCATCGGCACCGAGCGCCACGACAGCCGGCGCATCGACAACCAGCTGCGCGGCCGCGCCGGGCGGCAGGGCGACCCCGGGTCGTCGCGCTTCTACCTCTCGCTGGAGGATCCGCTCCTCAAGCGCTTCGCCGGCGACCGCGTGGCCGGGCTCATGTCACGCCTCGGGCTGCAGGACGACATGGCCATCGAGTCGGGCATGGTCTCGAAGACGATCGAGAGCTCGCAGACCCGCGTCGAGGGCTTCAACTTCGACATGCGCAAACGCGTCGTCGAATTCGACGACGTCATCAACAAGCAGCGCGAGACGATCTACGCGGAGCGCGACAAGGTCCTCCACAACGAGGACCTGACCGAGACGATCCGCGGCTTCCTCGACGGGGAGATCGAGTCCCTGCTCGACGAGCACCTGGCCGCCGCCGAGCCCGACGACTGGGACATGGATGGCCTCTCGCGGGCGCTGCTGGGCTTCGGCTTCGAGCCCGCGGCGTCCTCCGTGAACGCACTCTGGGAGGCCGGCAGCCGCGCCGATATCGCGGAGCTGCTGCGGGCCCAGGTCGACGAGATGCTCGAGCGCAAGGAGGCCGAGTACGGGCCGGAGACCTGGGCGCTGGTGGAGCGGCTGGTGCTGCTGCGCTCGATCGATTCCCTGTGGGTCGAGCACCTCACCGAGCTCGACGACATGCGCCGCGGCATCGGCCTCCGCGGCTACAGCGGCGAAGACCCCCTGAACGCCTTCCGCAAGGTGGCCTTCGAGGCGTACGAGGAGCTGCGCGGCTTCATCCAGCGCCAGGTCGCCTCGACGATCTTCCGCGTCAGCGTGACGCGCCAGCCGGCGACCACGCCGCTGCCAGGGCCTGGTCAGCCGTCGCGCGCCACGGACGGGGATGGGGCGCGGCCCGGCGCCGCGTCCGCGACCGACGCCGGGGGCACCGCGGCGACGATCGCCGCGACCGCGCACGCCATGGCCCCGCTCGTACCCGGGCTCGCCGCGACCGCCCGCCCCAAGGTCATGCGCGAGCAACTCGGCGACGAGCCCCGCAGGCCGGCCGGCGCGACACCGGGGGGCGCCCCGAAGATCGGACGCAACGACCCCTGCCACTGCGGCAGCGGGCTGAAGTACAAGAAGTGCCACGGTCGCTGAGCGGCGACCTGGTTCGGCTGGCCCTGTCGGCCCTCCTCGGCCTCGCACTCCTCGCCGGCTACACCACCTTCCGCATCTGGCAGCAGGGTGAGCGCGACGAACGCGCCGTGCCCGTGGACGCGGTCGTGGTCCTCGGCGCGGCACAGTACGGCGGGGTCCCCTCGCCGATCTTCCGGGCCCGGCTCGACCACGCGGTCGAGCTGGTCCTCAACGGTGCCGCACCGTGGCTCGTGGTGACCGGGGGCGGCCAGCCGGGCGACCGCTTCTCCGAGGCGGAGGCAGCGCGCGCCTACGCCGTGGAGCACGGCGTGTCGGCGGATCGGATCCTGGCCGAGACGACCGGGCGCGACACGCGCGAGTCGCTGGCCAACGTCGCCGTGCTGCTGCGACGCAACGGCCTCGATCGGCCCTTGTTCGTCAGCGACCGGACACACATGCTGCGCGTGCTCCTCGTGGCCCGCGAGCTGGGCATCGCCGGCCGCGGATCGCCGACCCGGACCAGCCCCGCCGACCTGGAGCCGGGGCCCCGCCTCGAGGCGACACTGCATGAGTTGGCCGCGCTGGGCGGCTACTTCTTCGGGCCGTGAAGGCGGATTTCATGGCCTTTTGGCCTTTTTTCCCCGCTCGACCTATTGAGGCCCGCGGGGCGCCTCCGTATACTCGCTGAAACACGCCGGAGGTCGCCCTTCCGGCGTTCGGTTTGCCTTCCGGCGCGCAGCGCCCCGGCGTCGCGTGGAGGCCCATCGAGGGAGCGAGGATCGCTTGAAGTCGGGTGCCGTCGACGACGAGTTCGTCGACCTCATCGCCTGCGAGCGCGACTGCCGGAAATGCAGCTACGCCGCGTGGCTCGACTGTGACGGCAACTGTGGCGTTTGCATCCACAACGGCTACTGCCCCTGCGTGAACCCCGTCGTCGCGAGAAGCAAGACGGCCCTGCGGATCATCGAACTGCGGCCGCTGCTCCTCCAGGACCTGCGAGGTCGTGGATAGTGGACGCGTCAGACGTCCGCGATCTCGTCGAGCGGATCCGCGCGACCTCGGGGCGTCTTTGACCTCGGGACCAGGGAGGCGACCCTAGCCGCGCTCGAGGCGCGGGCGTCCCAACCCGGCTTCTGGGACGACCAGCGGGCGGCCCAGAAGGTCCTGCGAGAGGCGGATGGGCTGCGCCAGGAACTGCGCACGTGGCGGGACCTGGAGCGTCGCGCCGGGGACCTGGCGGAGCTCCACGAGCTGCTGGCGGTGGACCCCGAGCTGGCGGTCGGCGTCGAGGCGGAGTACGTCGCGCTCGCCGCGGATTACGCGCGCCAGCGCACGAGCCTCCTCTTCTCGGGCCCCTATGACGAGCGTAGCGCGCTCTTGAGCATCAGCGCCGGCGCGGGCGGAACGGAGGCCACCGACTGGGCCGAGATGCTGCTGCGCATGTACCTGCGCTGGGCCGAGCGCCACCGCTTCGCCACGGAGATCCTCGATCGCCTGGAGGGCGAGCAGGCGGGCATCAAGAGCGCCACCATCGAGATGAGCGGTCGCGCCGCCTACGGCTGGCTGCGGGCCGAGCGTGGCGTCCACCGGCTCGTGCGCATCAGCCCCTTCGACTCGCAGAAGCGGCGCCAGACGACGTTCGCGCTCATCGAGGTGCTCCCGGAGGTCGAGGACGACGTGGAGGTCGAGATCGACCCCGACGACCTGCGCGTCGACACCTACCGCGCCACCGGCGCCGGCGGGCAGCACGTCAACAAGACCGACTCGGCCGTGCGACTGACGCACATCCCGACGGGCATCGTGGCCCAGAGCCAGAACGAGCGCTCCCAGGTCCAGAACCGGGAGGCGGCCATGAAGATCCTCCGGGCGCGGCTGCTCGAGCGAGCCCTGGAAGAGCGCGAGAAGGAGCTGGCGGAGCTGCGCGGCGAGCACGTCGAGGCGGGCTGGGGCAACCAGATCCGCTCCTACGTCCTGCACCCCTACCAGATGGTCAAGGACCACCGCACCGAGTACGAGACCTCCGACACGGCGGCGGTCCTCGACGGCGACCTCGACGCCTTCATGCAGGCCGAGCTCGAGCGGCTCGCCACCCTTGGCGTCGAGGCGGGCTAGCGAGTGCCCGAGCCCACCCTGCGGCCGATCGGCGCTGACGACCTGGCGGCCTGCACGGCCGTCTTCTACGCGGCCATGGAGGAGCTTCAGGATCGCCGCCGCGAGGGGCGCTGGCCGCGCAACGAGGGGGCCCTGGAGCGGCTCTTCGGCCGGCTCGCGGCCAGCCATCCGGCCGGCGCCTGGCTGGCCGAATCGGACGGAAGGACCGTCGCTTTCGGCATCGCCGTCGAGCGCGAGCGGCTCTGGTTCCTCGCCTTCCTCTTCGTGGAGCCGGCCTTCCAGGCGGCGGGACTGGGGCGTCGTCTCCTGGAGCGCACGTTCCCCAGCGGCGGACCGGACGCCTGGCGCGCTCAAGGCGGCGTCCTGGCCACCTGCGTCGAGGCCATCCAACCGGTTTCGACGGGTCTCTACGCGCGCTACGGGCTCGTGCCGCAGGTGCCCGTCCACCTCGTGACCGGCACGCCCCGACCGGGCGCGCTGGCGCCGCTGCCGGACGCGCTCGCGGCGGCCGCCTTCGAGACGCTCGAGGCCGCCGGTGAGGGCATCGTCCTGGCTGACGCGCTCGACGAGCTGGACCTGGGCGCGGTCGGCCACCGCCGGCCCGTCGACCACCGCGACGACCGCGACGAGGGGCGGCGCGGCTGGCTCTACCGACACCGGCGCAGTGGGGCGGTGATCGGCTACGGCTATGCCCAGCCCAGCGGCCGCCTGGGGCCCGTCGTGGTACGCGACGGATCCATGCTGGAGGGCGTCGTCGCCCACCTCATGACCACGGTCCAGCCCGCCGGCAGCTGGCAGCTCGTCGTGCCCGGCCCGTCGGCAGCGCTGCCCGCGCTCCTGCGCGCCGGCCTGCGCCTCGATGGATCGCCGGCCATCCTCTCGGCGACGGAGCCGATGCTCGCGGCGGAGCGCTACCTCATGCGGAGCTTCGCGCTACCGTAGCGGCGTCCCCGCGCCCCGCCCACCACAGCAGGAGGGTCCCGTTCCGGCATGGTCGAGCAGGCACAGGCGGTCGTGATCGGGGGCGGCGTGGGCGGCACCAGCATCGCCTATCACCTCGCCGAGCTGGGCTGGCATGACGTCGTGCTCGTGGACCGCGCCGGGCTCACGTCCGGGTCCACCTTCCATTCGGCCGGCCTGGTGGGGCAGCTGCGCAGCTCGACGACCCTCACGCGGATGATGATGTACGGCGCCGGCCTGTACCGGCGCCTGACCGCGGAGACCGGCGTGGACGTCTCCTGGCACGAGGTCGGCTCGCTGCGCCTGGCCAGCTCCCCGGCGCGCCTCGAGGAGCTGCGGCGCCAGGTCGGCTGGGCGCGCACCTTCGGCCTGCCCTTGGAGCTGGTCTCCACGCGGGAGGCGCACGATCTCTTCCCCCTCTTCGACCCCGAGGGCGTGCTGGGCGCCGTCTTCCTGCCCACCGACGGCTGGCTCGACCCCTCGAACCTCGCCTTCGCCCTGGCCGCGGGAGCGAAGGCGCGCGGCGCGCGCATCCTGACCGAGCACCGCGTCACGGGGATCAGCGTCGAAGGCGGCCGCGTGCGCGGCGTGGTCACCGACCGCGGTGAGATCCGGACGGACGTAGTGGTCAACGCCGGCGGCATGTTCGCGCCCGAGATCGGCCGCCTGGCCGGCGTGACCGTGCCCATCATCCCCATGGCCCACCAGTACCTGCTGACCAAGCCCATCCCGGGCGTGCGGCCGGACATCCCGACCATGCGCGACCCGGACAACCTGGTCTACTTCCGTGAGGAGGTGGGCGGCCTGTGCATGGGCGGCTACGAGCGCGACCCTGCGCCCTGGTCGCTCGATGGCGTGCCGCCCGACTTCAACGGCCGGCTGCTGGCCCCGGACTGGCCGCGCTTCGCGGCGATCATGGATGGCGCCGTGCGGCGCGTGCCGGCCATCGCCGACGCGGAGGTGACGCGGCTCATCAACGGCCCGGAGGCGTTCACGCCGGACAACGAGTTCATCCTGGGCGAGTCGGAGGTGCGCGGCTTCTTCGTGGCCGCCGGCTTCTGCGCCCATGGCATCGCCGGCGCCGGGGGCATCGGCCAGCAGATGGCCCAGTGGATCGTGGGGGGGGAGCCGGAGCTGGACCTCTGGAAGATGGACATCCGCCGCTTCGGCGCGCAGTACCGCTCCCAGGCGTACACGCTGGCCCGGACGTTCGAGACGTACGCCACCTACTACGACATCCACTACCCCAACGAGGAGCGGCAGGCTGGCCGGCCGCTGCGCCTCTCGCCGGCCTACGAGGAGTTGCGCGCGCTCGGTGCGGTCTTCGGCGAGAAGTCGGGCTGGGAGCGGCCGAACTGGTTCGAGCCCAACGCCGCCCTGGGCGACGAGGCGCTGCGCCCGCACGGCTGGGCGGGCCAGCACTGGTCGCCGGCCATCGGCGCGGAGGCCCTGGCGACGCGGCAGGCGGCCGCCCTCTTCGACGAGTCGAGCTTCGCCAAGATCGAGATCTCGGGGGCGGGCGCCCTCGCCTTCCTGCAGCGACTGTGCGCCAACGACGTCGACCGCCCGGTCGGCTCCATCACCTACACGCAGATGCTCAACACGCGCGGCGGCATCGAGTGCGACTTCACCGTCACGCGCCTGGCCGAGGAGCTCTTCCTCATCGTCACCGGGACAGCCTTCGGCAACCACGACCTGGGCTGGATCCGGGCCCACCTGCCCGCGGACGGCTCCGTCCGGGTGCGCGACGTCACCTCGTCCCGCGCCTGCCTCGGCATCTGGGGGCCGCGGGCGCGCGACATCCTCGCGCCGCTCACCCGGGATGACCTGTCGAACGAGGCCTTCCCCTACCTGACGGCGCGCGAGATCACGCTGGCGCACGTCCCGGTGCTGGCGCTGCGCGTCACGTACGTGGGCGAGTTGGGCTGGGAGCTGTATCCGCCCAGCGAATACGGACGCGGGCTGTGGCAGACCCTCTGGGAGGCCGGACGGGCGCAGGGCATGCTGGCCGGCGGGTACCGAGCCATCGACGCGCTGCGTCTGGAGAAGGGCTACCGCGTCTGGTCGAGCGACATCACCCCCGAGGAGACGCCCTACGAGGCCGGCCTGGGGTTCGCGGTCAGGCTCGACAAGGGCACCGACTTCATCGGCCGGGAGGCGCTCCTGGCGCGGAAGGCGGCCGGGCCCCGCAGGCGCCTGGCCTGCCTCGTGCTCGACGACCCGCGCTCGGTCACGCTGGGCAACGAGCCCGTGCGCATCGGTGGGGCGATCGTGGGCCGGGTCACCTCGGGGGGCTACGGCCATGCCGTGGCGAAGAGCATCGCCTACGCCTACCTGCCGCCTGAGCGGGCCGTCCCCGGCACGCGTGGCGAGATCGACGTCTTCGGCGCCTGGGTCGGCGCCGAGGTCGTGCGCGAGCCGCTGTGGGACCCGGCCGGGGAGCGGATCCGCTCGTGAGTGCCCCCTACGGTCCCGAATGGAGCGCCTCGCTGCGGCTCGGGACGGAGGCCGAGCTGCGCGGCTGGCTGGACCTCGCGCTGGCGCTCTGCGACGAGGCCGACGCCCTCGCCCTGGCCCACTTCCGGCGCGACCTCGAGATCACGGCCAAGCCCGACCGGTCCTTCGTGACCCAGGCCGACAAGGCCATCGAGCGACGCATCCGCGAGCGCATCCTGGCCGTCCACCCCGACCACGGCCTGATCGGCGAGGAGGAGGGTGAGGAGGCCGGCGAGGCGTCCGTGCGCTGGTATGTCGACCCCATCGACGGAACCCACAACTTCATGCGCGGCGTGCCCCTCTTCGGCACGCTGCTCGGCGTCGAGCGCGACGGCGAGATGCAGGTCGGCGTCATCAGCGCCCCCGCGCTGCGCGAGCGCTGGCTGGCCTGGCGCGGCGGCGGCGCCTGGGCCGTGGGCGGGGCCGGGCTGGGGCCGGGGGAGCAGCGGCGCATCCACGTCTCGCGTGTGGCCGCCCTCGCCGACGCGCAGCTCGTGTACAGCTCGCCCACCGACATCGAGCCCTGGGCGCCCGGCTTCCGCGGCCTGCTCGCCCGCGCCTGGCGCGACCGCGGCTTCGGCGACTTCTGGGGTTACGCTCTCGTGGCTGAGGGCGCCGCCGAGGCGATGATCGAGGTCGGCATGAACGCCTGGGACCTGGCCGCGCCGCTCATCCTCATCGAGGAGGCGGGAGGCGTGGTCACCGACTTCGCCGGCCGGCGCTCCATCCACGAGCCCACCATGATGGCCTCCAACGGCCTCCTGCACCACGCCCTGCTGGCGGGGCTGGCGGGCCCCCGAGACGGCGACGCACGCCGATGACCACCCCGGGACCCGAGGAACCGCTCGGCGGCGAGCTGCGCGAGACCCTTGTCGCGGCCATGCAGCGCGTGCCGGAGCTGGCCGGTCGCGATCTCGTCCTGACGCCGATCAGCGGGGGAATCACCAACCGCAACTTCCGCGTCGACGCGGACGGAGGACTTGCCGCGGCCGCGCGAGGCGGCGAGACGTTCGTCATCCGCCTGGGCGGCAACGACACGCACCTGCTGGGCATCAGCCGCGAGGTCGAGCACGCCGCCACGGTAGCCGCGGCCGGGGTAGGGGTCGGTCCGGAGGTGACGGCCTACATCCGGCCCGAGGGCTACCTCGTCACGCGCTTCATCGTCGGCAGCGGCATCTCCGACGAGGCGGTCCATGAGCCGGAGACGATCCGCCGCGTGGCCGACTCGATCCGCCTCATCCACGAGGGGCCGGCCATCCCCGGCATCTTCGTGCCCTACCGCATCGGCGAGGCGTACCGTGCCCTGGCGCTCGCGCGCGGCGTGCCCATCCCCGACGCATACGAGCCGGCGCACGAGCGGATCCGCCGCATCGAGGTCGCCTTCCTGCGCAACCCGGTCGAGATGCGACCCTGCCACAACGACCTGCTCAACGCGAACTTCATCGACGACGGCACACGCGTGCGCATCGTCGACTGGGAGTACGCGGGCATGGGCGACCCGTTCTTCGACCTCGGCAACTTCAGCGTCAACCACGGCCTCTCGGCGGCGGAGGACGCCGCACTCCTCGCCGCCTACGAGGGCGAGGCGCGCCGCGAGCGCCTGGCCCGGCTGCGCCTCATGCGCGTCGTGTCGGACTTCCGCGAGGCGATGTGGGGCGTGTTGCAGCAAGCCATCAGCACGCTCGATGTGGATTTCGTGGCCTACGCCGACAGGCATCTCAGCCGGTTGCTGGCGAACGCCTCGACCCCGGCGTTCGAGCAGGCACTGCAGGATGTCTCCCGGAGCGGCGTCTAGCGCACCTCATCCACGTCGGTCCACCACTGGCGTCGGTCGCCGACCCGTGCCCGCATCCGCCAGGCCATCGGCTTGGGTTCCTCGTCGAGACGGGCCTTCAGCGCAGCGACGGCAGCCCGGACACGGTCGCGCTGGTCGTCACGGAGCTGGGGGTACCCCGAGACGAGCGCGGTGACCTTCTCGAGGTTCATCGTGACCGTCCGCCACAGGCCCCACTCCGCCGCGCACAGGCGCGCGGCGCGGCCGACGTCGATGCTGTCCACGTCGCCATCGGCCAGCGGATGGTCGAGGAGCAGCAGGGCGGTGTCGACGATGTCTTTCTCGTTGATCCGGACGATCTGGAGCTTCGACAGCAACAGCTCGGCGAGAGGGATCGTCGGGCGATCCGCCTCGAGACGGCCGTTCAGCGGGATCACGTGGCAGAACTCGAGCCGGTCGTAGAAGACGTCCAGGTGGATCCCGCTGCGGGGAGCGTCGAAGATCGATCGGCGGCCCTCGGACGTGATGAACACCTCGCGGCCGTCGACGTAACCCAGTCCGGCGAGGAGCGTGGCGAGGCCCTTCGCCTGGCGGCGATAGCCGGCGAAGTCGATGTCCGCGTAGGTCCGTTGAAAGCTCGGCAGGAGCGCGGCAGCATCCGGGCAGTGGATCGAGACACCCAGGGAACCGAGCACGCGCACCGTGAGACCAGCCTCATCAGCGGCGGTGACGAGCCGCTCGACCTCCGCTTCGAGCACGGCGCGGTCGATGACGATCGCATTCTGGTCGCGCGGGGTGGCCATGGCTGGTGATTGTAGGCGGACCCGGTCGCCTGGCGCGCCGACGCTTGAAGCCGTGCCGCGCCACGCCGTACCGTAGCGTCCCATAGCGACCGTCGGCGTCGCGGGCGTTCAGCGGGAGGGTCGGACGGGCGTGGAACAGGCGCGGGTCGTCGTCATCGGCGGCGGGATCACCGGCTGCAGCGTCGCCTACCACCTCGCCCTTGCCGGCTGGACAGACGTCATGCTCGTGGAGAAGGCGCAGCTGACCGCCGGCTCCACCTGCCACGCCGCCGGCCTCGTCACCGTCTTCAATCCCTCCTCGACCATGATGCGGTTCCGCCGCTACAGCGTGGAGCTCTACGAACGGCTCGGCGTGTTCCAGCGGGTAGGCAGCCTCCGGCTGGCATCGAGTCACGACCAGCTCCGCGAGCTCGAACGCGGCGCGAGCCGTGCCCGGGGCATCGGCCTGGACGTGGAGGTCGTGTCCGCGCAGGAGGCGCTGCGCCTGATGCCGGCGATCTCGTCCGATTCGCTCCACGGCGCGATCCATCTGCCCGGCGACGGCCACCTGGACCCGCACACGGCGACGCACGCGCTGGCGGAGGCCGCCCGGGCCCTCGGGGCACGGATCCGCACGGGCGTGCGCGTCACGGGCATCGAGCTCTCGCCGCGCCGCGAGGTGACCCGCGTCCTGACCGACAACGGCCCCATCGCCGCCGAGCACGTCGTTGATGCAGCCGGGATCTGGGCGCCGCAGGTCGCGGCGATGGTCGGGGCGTTCGTGCCCTCGACGCCGGTCGACCATCAGCACATCGCGCTGCGCGCCGTGCCCGGCCACGAGCTTCCACACGACATGCCGTGCTTCCGCGACCCGGACAACCTCGTCTACGGCAAGAGCGAGCAGGGCGGCATGCTCTTCGGCGGCTACGAGACCGAACCGCAGTCTCGCTGGGTCGACGGCGTCCCCTGGGATCACGCCGCGCGGTCGCTGCCGCCCGACTTCGAGCGTTTCGCCCCGCTCATGGCCGGCGCCGTCCGTCGCTTCCCGTTCCTGGCCGACGCAGAGGTGATCCGCCTCGTCTGCCATCCGGATGCGATGACGCCGGACGCGAATCCGCTGCTCGGGCCGCTGCCGGGAGCCCGTGGCTTCTGGCTCGCGGCGGGGCTGTCGCTCAACGGGTTCGGCGGCGGAGGCGGTATCGGGCGGGCGCTCGCCGGCTGGATAACGGCCGGGGAACCGGGGGTCGACATCGGGCCATACCGGGCCTGGCGCTTCGGCGAGGTGCATCGTGATCCGACCTACGCGGCGGCGCTGGCGAGGGAGACCTACGCGGACTACTACCGGCTGCGCTACCCGCACGACGCGGACGAGGCCGGGCGGCCGCGCCGGCCAGGACCGCTGCATGGTCGGCTCCAGGAGCTCGGCGCGGTGTTCGGAACGAAGGCCGGCTGGGAGCGGGCGGACCATCTCGAGCCGGGCCGCGCCTGGCGTCGCAGCGGCCGCGATCAACGTGCGTACGGCTTCACCCGACCACCGTGGCTCGAGCGGGTGGAGGAAGAGGCCGTCGCCGTTCGCGAGCGCGCAGGCCTCATCGACCTGAGCTCGTTCGGCAAGATCTCCGTAGCGGGGCCGGGCGCCCTGGCCCTCCTCCAGCGCGTCGCAGCGAATGACGTCGACCGACCCGTCGGCAGCGTGACGTACAGCCAGTTCCTCGACGAGCGCGGAGGCATGGTCGCGGACGTCACGATCACGAGGCTGGCCGAAGACCGCTTCCGCGTCGTGACCGGAGCGGGCTACCTCGCCGGCGACCTCGCCTGGCTGCGCTGGCACGTCGCCGACGACGACGCGGCGATCGAGCTGCACGACGTGAGTGGCGACCTCGCCTGCCTCGGCCTCTGGGGGCCGCGGGCGCGTGACGTCCTCGCCGCCGCCACCGACGACGACGTGAGCGATGGGGCGATCCCGCTCCGGCAAGCGCGCGGGATCCGCATCGCGGGCGCGCCCGTCCAGGCGGTGCGCATCAGCTACGCCGGCGAGCTGGGCTGGGAGCTCTACGTCGACGCTGCCTGGGCGATCCAGGCCTGGGACCGACTCGCGGCCGCCGGGCGTGGGGTGGACCTGCGGCCGTTCGGCTACCGGGCGCTCGACGGGTTGCGCATGGAGAAGGGCTACCGCTACTACGGTACGGACCTGACGATGCTGGAGACACCGTTCGAGGCGGGCCTGGGGGCATTCGTCGCGCTCGACAAGGGTCCCTTCGTCGGTCGGGATGCACTGCGCGCCCGGCTCGAGCGGGAGCCGGACGGTCCGAGCCAGCGGCTCCGGACGGTGCTCGTCGGCGGCGCGGACTACGTGCCTGTCTACGGCGGGGAGGCGGTCCGGTCGGGAGGCCGCGTCGTTGGGCGCCTGCGGAGCGTGGCCTACGGATCCACCGTATCGCGGACCATCGGCTACGTGTATCTTCCGTCTCGACTCGAGGAGGGAGCCCAGCTCCTGGTGGACGTGTTCGACGAGCAAGTCCCGGCGGTCATCGCAGCGGATGTCATGTACGACCCCCGTGGCTTCCGGATGCGCGGCTGAGGCGGGTCGCTCGATGCCGCTCTTCCGGCGCGACCGCGCGACCAGGGGCACGCGGATCTTCTACGCCACGGACGTCCACGGGTCGGAGCGCACGTGGCGGAAGTTCCTCAACGCCGGGAAGTTCTACGGTGCCGACGTCCTGGTCATGGGCGGCGACGTCATGGGCAAGCTGGCGATCCCCATCATCCGCGAGGCCAGCGGACGTCACCGGGCCACGATCCACAGTCGGGTCGAGCACCTCGAGACGGCGTCGGAGGTGGAGGCGATGCGCGAGCGCATCGCCGACCTGGGTTTCTATCACGCCACCATGGACGAAGACGAGTACCGCGCGGTGCGCGACGATCCCTCGGCGGTCGTGCACCTGTTCCACGACCTCGCCATCGAGCGGCTGACGCGCTGGATCGACCTCACCGAGACGCGCTTGGCCGGGACCGGCATCCGCTGCTGTGCGACGGGCGGCAACGACGACGTCCCAGAGGTCATGGCGGCCATGCAGCGGCCCGACACGAGGGCGTTCGTGGCCTGTGAGGACCGGGTCGTCCCGCTCGACGATGAGCACCTGATGGTCAGCATGCCCTACGTCAACCCGACACCCTGGAAGACGCCCCGCGAGGCACCGGAACCCGAGCTGGCCGAGAAGATCGAGCGGGTCGCCGGTGGCTTCGGCGACTACGGCCACGTCATCTTCAACTTCCACGCTCCGCCCAGGGATTCGACGCTCGACACGTGTCCCCAGCTCGACTGGTCGACCGATCCACCCTCGCAGATCGTCACCGGCGGCCAGCCGGTGCTGTACGGCGCTGGCAGCCAGTCGGTCCGCGCGGCCATCGAGCGCTACCAGCCCATGCTCGGTCTTCATGGCCACATCCACGAGTCCCAGGCGGCGGCCAGGCTCGGCCGGACGCTCTGCATCAACCCCGGCAGCGAGTACGGCGAGGGCATCCTGAGGGGCTGCCTGCTGACCATCGCGGGTGGGAAGGTCCGGAGCTACCAGATGACGGCCGGCTGAGGCGGCCACCGCCCGCGAGCCCACGCGGACCTGTGGCGACATGAGGAAGGGAGGTGCCATCGGAGGCTGGAACTGAGCGGCGGCCGCGCGCGGCCGCCCACCATCGAGCCGCCCCCAATGACGGCTCGCGTCCCCCTGCTACGAGGTGAAATCGGATGGCGACTGCGACAGCGGCGGCACCGGAGGTCTTCGTCCGGAAATCGTCGGGTCTGGTGCGGGTCATGTCCCCGTCCTCGGCCTTCGTGTACAACGTCCTGACGATGGGGTTGATCTTCCCCTGGACGTACCTGTGGGCGCCGGGCGCCTTGCCGGGCGGCCAGCTCGTGTGGGGGATCCTGCTGGCGGTGGTGCTGGAGATCCCCATCGCGCTGGCGTACGTATGGCTCTCGACGGCGCTGCCGCGCTCGGGCGGCGACTATGTCTTCCAGAGCCGCGTGCTGGGCGGCGGCATCGCCTTCACGCTGGTCATGTCCGGCTTCGTGATCTGGATCCTCCAGTGGGTGGCGCTCTCGGGCTGGCTGCTCGCCTACCTGGGGTTGGCACCGCTCTTCCTGGGCCTCGGCGCCACGCTGGGCAACGCCGGCATGATCGAGCTCGCGACCTGGTTCACGACGGCCAACGGGATCATCGTGACCAGCATCGCCAACGCGCTCCTGGCCCTGCTCATCCTCGCGTCCGGCTTCAAGAACTACGTGAGGCTCCAGCGGGTGATGTGGATCGCCACCCTGCTCGCATTCGGGACGATGCTCGTCGTGCTCTTCACGACGAACGCGGCGGACGTGCCCGGCGCACTCAACGCGTTCTCGACCTCCATCGGCGGATCCGCCACGTTTTACCAGGACGCTGTGGCGGCGACCACGGCGGCGGGCGTGGACACGAATCCGCCCTTCAGCCTGCTGGCCACGCTGCTCATCGCACCGATCGCCTGGACATCGCTCCAGTGGGCGACCTACAGCACGCAGCAGAACGGCGAGATCAAGGACGCCCGCTCGTTCCGCAACCAGGCCATGATCATCGTCGGCGCGCTCGTCGTGACCGGGATCCTGCTCGCCACGCTCGCCTTCGTCCTCGAGCGCGCCGTCGGGACGGAGTTCCTGTACGTGGCCGGTGCCGGCTACTGGTCGCTGGTCGGGGAGGCTACGCTCAGCGGCTTCTACCTGTGGCCGAACATCCTGGCCATCGCCATCTCGGCCAGCCCACTCGTGATCCTGCTGATCTCGGTGGGCTTCATCCTCAACAGCCATCAGATCGTGCACAACTGCTATATCGGCATGACCCGCGTGATGGTCGCGATGTCGCTCGACCGCGTCCTGCCGGAGCTGGTCAGCCGCGTCAGCGACCGCTTCCACACTCCGGTCAACGCCCACGTCATCTACTTCCTGGCCAGCATCCCGGTGATCTGGCTGTTCAACACCTTCGCGGTCACCAACGCCGATGGGTCGACGACCTCCTGGACGTCGCTCACGCTGGGCGTGACCTTCGCCTGTGGCTACGTCTTCGTCGCCACCGCACTGGCCGGCGCCCTGCTGCCCTTCCGGGCCAAGGGCGTCTACGAGGCCTCGCCGGGCTCGAAGTTCACCATCGCGGGCATCCCCACGGTGACGATCGTCGGCGCACTCGGCTTCATCGCCGGGACGATCTTCCTGGTCCTCTTCCTGACCAACTCGCAGCTCGGCCTGACCAGCCAGCTGGCCTACACGGTGGTTGGCGGGATCCTCGTCTTCTCCGCCCTCTGGTACATCGTCACGAAGATGGTGCGTCGCTCGGGCGGCATCAACGTGGAATACGCGTTCAAGGAGATCCCGCCGGAGTGATCCGTCGGGATCGCCCGGCAGCAAGCCATCGACGGCCCGGGCCCGGAGACCCGGGCCGTCGCCGTTTCAGGCCCCCGAACCGACCTCGCGCAGCCAGCCTGCGAGCTCGGGCCCGTCGAGCCTGGCCGCGGCTCGTCCCCAGCGCTCCTCGGCCCAGCCCCAGAAGTCGTAGTCGATCGTCGAGATCCGCGCCTGGATGGCCGCCCATAGCGTCCAGCCCATGTCCGACATGATCATCTGGAGGTGCATCCGCGCCAGCAGTGCCGGCGTCGCCCGGCCGAAGTAGGCGGTGCACAGCTCGATGGTCCGGGCCCGGTCGAAACCGAGCTCCTGGCAGGTGTTGCCCAGCTCGAAGGTCGGGTCATCGTTGCCGCTGTACTCGTAGTCGACGATCCACAACCGCTCGCCGTCGTCGAGGTAGTTCTCGGCCAGGAGATCGTTGTGGCAGGGCACGGTCGGGAGCGGCCCGACGGCCAGGGCGGCCTCGATGCGCGGCAGGAGCGGGATCCGGTCGCGGTAGCCCGCCGGGATGGGCACCGCGTGCTCGTCCACGACGCGCAGGTAGAACTCCGTCAGGCGGAACATGTCGAAGTCGTCCCGGAAGCGTGGGCCGGCGTGCAGGCGCCGAAGCGCCGCGGCGATGCGGGCGGGCATGCCGGGCTCGGCGAAGGCGGCATTCGACATCGTCCGGCCGGGTAGCCACTCGAGGACCATCACGTCCCATTCCGGCAGGTGGTGCAGGACGCGGGCGCCCACCCCCGCCTCCGCCGCCGCTCGCGTGTTGTGGAGCTCGTTGGCCCGGTCGACGGCCAGCAGCTCGGTCCCCTGCCCGGGGATCCGTACGAACATCGGCACGCCGTCCACGCTCAGGCGGTAGTTGCGGTTTGTCAGGCCGCCCGGGATCTCCGCGACGTCGACGTGGCGCCCAAGCCATTCCGGGATCGCGGCGACGACCTGCTCGATGGTGGGTGCCATCCACTCCTCCTTCGTGTGCCCGACGTGTGCCCGAGCGTAGCGCACAGGCGGGGACGCGCGAGCGGGCGGTGGCAGAGGGCTCACGAGCCCCTGTGCTACGCTCCCCGGCGTCGTGGTCGTGCTCGCCGTGCCCGCGTGCCGAGCCGCGGCCGGCTCACCGACGCCCCGGTCGCGTCGGTCCCGGCAGTCGCGGAGCCGTATGTGACCTTCTCGCACCTCCGGGCCAGCCTCCGGCCCCGCGCCGGCGCCCTCGAGGCCGTCGCGCCCGCGCCGTCGGCCCTTACGCCGGACCGGCCCGCGGATCCCGCCCTCGCGCGGCCCGGCGCCGACGCCACGATCCCGGACCTCAGGCATGCGGCGATCGCCCTGCACGACGTGACCAAGGTCTACCCCAACGGGAAGCGCGCCCTCATCGAGGTCGATCTCGTCGTGCCCGAGGGCGACTTCATCTTCCTCGTCGGCCCGTCCGGCGCGGGCAAGAGCACGCTCATCAAGCTGCTCATCCGCGACGAGCTGGCCACGACCGGCACCGTCCTGGTGGCCGGTCGCGACCTCGCCCGCCTGCGCCGCCGCCACGTGCCGCACCTCCGCCGCGAGATCGGCATCATCTTCCAGGACTTCAAGCTGCTGCCCAGCAAGACCGTGCACGAGAACGTCGGCTTCGCGCTCGAGGTGACGGGCACGCCGCGCCGCGAGGTGGGGCCGGCTGTGGAGCGCGCGTTGGCCCTCGTGGGCCTGTCCGCCCAGGCCGAGCAGCGCCCGAACCAGCTCTCCGGCGGGGAGCAGCAGCGGACCGCCATCGCCCGCGCCATGGTCCACGGACCGCGCATCATCATCGCCGACGAGCCCACGGGGAACCTTGATCCCCTCATCAGCTGGGAGATCATCCAGCTCCTGCTGCGCATCAACGAGCTGGGCACGACCGTGCTCATGGCCACGCATAACGCCGAGGTCGTGACCGCCCTGCGCAAGCGCGTCGTGGCGCTCGAGGAGGGCCGCATCGTGCGCGACGAGGTCGGCGGCTACCACCGCCAGTACTGACCCGATGCTCTCCTTCCTGGCCTTCTCCGTCCGCCGCGCCGCCCAGGGCTTCTGGCGCAACCGCGTCATGAGCCTCGCCGCGACCGTGACCATGGTCCTCATGCTCGTGCTCCTGTCGGGACTCGTGCTCGTGCTCTCGGGGCTGGAGGCCGGCCTCCAGTTCGTGGAGTCGAAGGTCGAGGTGCAGGCGTTCCTCAACGACGGCGTGGCGCCCGAGCGGGTGGCCCGGCTGCAGGAGCAGGTGGCGGCCCTCCCGGAGGTGGCGACCGTCACCCACACCAGCAAGGAAGAAGCGCTGGCCGATTGGCGCGCCCAGCAGGAGGCGCAGGGCCGCCCCGATCTGACCGGTCTGACCGGCACCAACCCCATCCCCGCCAGCCTGAACGTGAAGCTGAAGGATCCACGCCAGTACGGCCAGGTCGTGGAGATCCTGAAGGCGCCGAAGGGCGTCGTGGCAGAGGTCCTCGAGACGCAGCGGGTGGTCGACGCGCTGGTGGCCATCACCGGCGTGCTGCGCACGGTCGGCCTGGGCGTCATGCTGATGGTGGCCCTGACCGTCCTGTTCATCGTCGTCAACACCATCCGCATGGCGGTCATGGCGCGGGCCGACGAGATCGAGATCATGCGCCTCGTGGGCGCCTCGGACGCGTTCATCCGCTGGCCGTTCGTCCTCGAGGGGCTGCTCGTGGGACTGCTCGGCTCGCTCGTCACGCTGGGCATCCTCGCCGTCGCCGCGCCGGCCATCAGCCAGCTCGGCTCGACCGTCCTGCGCGAGATCCCCGTCGGCTTCGACCAGCGGCTGGGCGAGCAGCTGGTGCTCCTCGTGGTCGGCGCCGGCGCCCTGCTGGGGGGCCTGGGCGCGACGATCTCGGTGCGCAGCTACCTCATCAAGTGAGGTCCGGCGAAGCTTCATCCACGTTCGGGACCGTCTGCGCCACGCCCGCGTAGACTTCCCTGGCACATGACCGACCTCGACCCGACGGAGCCCATCCTCGAGCCTGCGCTCGAGCCTGCGCTGGAGCCCTCACCCGCGCCGCCGTACGTCCACGAGCCCGCCCGTCGCAGGGGCCGTGGCCCGGTCTTCGTCGCCCTCGCGCTGGTGGCCGTCCTCGGTGGCTCGGCCCTCTTCGGAGCCGGCTTCCTGCTCGGCCGCCAGGAGGCGCGCACGCCGGGCACCTCGGCCGATCGCCAGCAGCTCTTCGAGCCCTTCTGGGACGCCTACGACGCCATCGCCGGCCAGTACGTCGGCGGCGCCGACAGCAAGAAGCTCGTCGAGGGCGCCATCAAGGGCATGTTCGACGCGATCGGCGATCCCTTCAGCCAGTACCTCGACTCCGAGGAGTACCGCGATTCCATCTCCGGCCTCTCTGGCCAGTTCGAGGGCATCGGCGCGGTCATGACGACCCGCGACGGCAAGGGTGAGGAGGGCTGTGAGAAAGTCGGGCCCGACTGCCACATCGTCGTCGTGCGCACGATCCGTGAGTCGCCGGCCAAGAAGGCCGGGCTGCAGGAGAACGACGAGGTCGTCGCCGTCGACGGCGCGTCGCTGACCGGCAAGACGCTGGCGGAGACGGTCGGCCTGGTCAGGGGCCCCAGGGGGACGACGGTCCGACTGACCATCGTGCGCGGCGCCGGCGATCCATTCGAGTTGGCCATCGTGCGCGAGATCATCCACGTCGAAGCCGTCTCGAGCGAGGTCATCGCCGAGGGCACGGTCGGCTACATCCGGCTCGACGGCTTCAGCGCTTCCGCGGCCGGGGACTTCCGCGAGCACCTGGAGGGGCTCGTGGCCCAGGGGCTCGAGCGTATCGTCTTCGACCTGCGAGGCGACCCGGGCGGTTTCGTCGACGCGGCCGAGCAGATCGCCAGCGAGTTCATCGCCAGCGGCCCAGTCTTCTGGGAGGAATTCGCCGATGGCACCCAGAAGGTCCACGAGGCGGTCGCCGGCGGCCTCGCGACCGATCCTCGGATCAAGGTCGTCGTGCTCATCGACGCCGGCTCGGCCAGCGCCAGCGAGATCGTCGCGGGCGCATTGCAGGACACCGGGCGTGCACAGCTCGTGGGCGAGAAGAGCTACGGCAAGGGCACCATCCAGCAGTGGCAGACGTTGACCAACGACACCGGCGGGTTCCGGCTGTCGGTGGCCAAGTGGCTGACCCCCGACAAGCGCTGGATCCACGGACAGGGCCTCCTGCCGGACGTGCCGGTGACCGTCCCGGAGGGCGCCACGACCGACGTGGTGCTGGAGAAGGCGATCGAGCTGCTGACGGGCGCGCAGACGTAGCGCCTGGGCGGGGTCGGCTGCCGGCGGGGCAGCGTGCCGGTGGCTCGCCTGGCGGCGGGTGCCCGGGCAGGTCTCGTTGTGCACCCAGCGTTCAACCGGACGAACGAACGGTGCCCGAACGGGCCCGGCGGACCCCCTTCCGGCCGGCCGAGGGGTTTCCTCCGCCCTCCTGGACATCCCGCGCACAGGAACGCGACCGGACGCGACCTCGTTCGCTGGTTCGAACACCCGGTGCACAGCGCACCTCGGCGCTCTCGCCACTTGCGCCGACGCGGGCCGTCCGTTATCGTCCGCGCCAGACGAAAGGAGGTGATGTGCAGTGATCGACAGTCCGCAGCGCTGCACCACCTCGCGGGAGGCATCCGCCTAACCAGAACCCCGCCGGGTGGTATCGCGTACTCGAGCGCCGGTCCGGTCACGGACCGGCGTTCGTGCGTCCGGTACAGTGCGGGCGCCGCCGTCTCCCGACCCTGAGCCCCGCCGCCGAAGGACCCCACGATGGGCGAACACACCGCCGCGCTGAACCGCAAGGCGTATCACGAATACACGATCGAGGAGCACATCGAGGCGGGCATCGCCCTGACCGGCACCGAGATCAAGAGCATCCGCGCCGGGAAGGTCAGCCTCCAGGAGTCCTACGCGCGCATCGAGCGCGGCGAGGCCTGGCTGATCGGCGTCACGATCGCCCCGTTCGCCGGGGGCAACCGCTTCAACCACGAGCCGCGCCGCACGCGCAAGCTGCTCCTGCACCGGAAGGAGATCGACGAGCTGCTGGGGCGGACCAGGTCCAAGGGCCTGACGCTCGTGCCGCTGCGCCTCTACATCGACGAGAAGGGGCACGCCAAGGTCGAGCTGGGGCTCGCGCGGGGCAAGCAGCTGCACGACAAGCGGCGCGCCATAGCCGAGCGGGACGCGAAGCGCGACCTCGACCGCGAGATGGCGGGCGTGCGTCGCGGGCGGTAGGGGCCGGGGGCGCTAGGGGCCGGACCCCGACGTTGGCTGCGCTCCGTTGGGGCGTTGTTCCTGGAGCACCAACGCCGCCTTTCCGGGACCCGGGACGCCCCCTCGCGGCTCCCGGCCCGGGCCGGATCGGCGGCGCAACGCTCACGGACGACGGTGATCGCCAGCTCCAGTCGGGCCACGACCGCCGAAGAGCGCAAGCTTGGTGTCCAGGGAACAACACGCGCCGGGAGGGTGCGACGGCGTCTTCCTCGGGGCGCTGCCCTGTCACCTCACGACCAGCACCGGCCGCGGCCGCGCCCTAGCCCGTCGGCTGCGTCGGCGAGCAGGCCGATCGGCTGCCTCGCCACCTGGTGGTAGGATTGAGGCACCGGACAGGGTTCCGGGACTCATGGGGATGCGTGGTTTCGACAGGGCCGGATCCCCGGAGAACGCGAGCCGAGGTGCCGTCAGGCCTCGTTAAACCGGCGGCAAAACGAAGTAACTGGCAACCGCCAGCCTGCTCTCGCCCTCGCTGCTTAGGCAGTAAGGTGAGCGTGGAAGCAGCCTCCTCCCCGTGGGCTGTGGAAGCGTCATGCAGCGGGGATGCAGCTCCGGCGAGCGTCGCGTAGCCGGGGACCAGGCCCGATCCAGGGACACGCGGCTGGACCGCAGGGGACGCTGCCGATGGTGGCCCGGGCGGTCGACGACAAAGCATCGGACACGCTCGTAGTGGTCTCCGGCTGATGGTTCTGGACGGGGAGTTCGACCCTCCCCCATCTCCACCAGCACTCATCTCTGAAACGGCGCTCCTCCGCCGGGAGCGCCGTTTCGCTGTGCCTTTGCGCGCTCAGCCCCTGAGCTCGGCCACCCGGCGGATCAGCTCCTCGCGGCCGACCGGCTCGGAGGGCTCGACGTCCACGATGCGGTCGGGGCGGTGGAAGATCGAGACGTATTCGCGCTCGAGCGCCAGGCGCAGCGGCCCGGAGCCGAGGATGACGACGCGTTCGTGGTCGCCGATGGCGTCGGCCACGACGGCGAGCCACTGCTCGACCGGCTCGTCGACCGTGGCCGGGCGGCGCAGCTCGACGACCTCGACCGAGCCGTCGGGCGCGGAGCGGGCGACCATCGCGTGGCGGAGGTCGACCCAGGCGGCGGCGGCGGAGCCGGGCGGGACGTGCGTGGCGGTCGGTGTGGCTTGCATGGCGATGCACCTCCGCCACGAATCCTGATCCCGGGGAGCCGCGTTCGGCGACGGCCGTCCGGCCCGAACGCGGCCGCCGATGGTCACCCGGCACCGGGCACGCTAGGGGGTCGCAGCCTCCGGTGGCGTGGACCCCTGACCGACCAGGGTGACGCCGTCCACCCGGGCGTAGTGGGAGTAGTAGGTCTCCTGGTGGACGATGTTGGCGTCAGCGTCCCGGACGGTGCGCGTGACCCAGACGTCCTTGCCGTCGGCGGGAGTCTCGATGCGCTTGGTGGCGTCGGCCGGCAGGGTCTCCGTGTACTCGATCGTGTCCCGCGCCGGACGGACGTTTTTGACGATCGGCGAGGAGAAGGAGACCTTCCGGCCGACGTCCACGCTCCATAGCTCGAAGGTGACGAGGCCGTAGGCGTTGATGCCGCGGATGAGGATCGGGTTGGGCGTGTCGTTGCGGAAGCTCATCGTCTGGTTGGAGCCGCCCGCGCTCTTGAAGACGGTGGCGTCGAGTCCCAGCGGATAGCGCGTGATGTAGTAGTAGTGGTTGCGCCGTGCGCCCATCTCCAGGCCGTAGCGAAGCGCCGCATTGAAGAGCGTGGTCGAGGTGCTGCAGATGCCGCCGGCAAGAGCGCCCGTTGGCTCCGTGCGTCCGTTGATGATCGCGCCGCCCGGCCCGTAGCCCTTCTCGGTGCTGAGCTCGCCCACGACGGTCAAGAAGTCGAACCACTCGCCCGGCGCCACGACGTAGCCGTCGATGATCGAGGTGGGGATGGCGATGTTCTTGCCGAAGAAGTTCTTCTCGCCCACCTGGAAGCGCGTCGTCCACCTGCCGCTGGGCGTGGGCTGGAGCCGGGGCGCCCAGGCCTCGGCGTCGGCGGTGGAGAAGGCGGCCGGCGTGATGGTCACGGCCAGCTCCACGCGCGGCGCCTCGCTGCCGGGCGCGAGGGCCGCCAGGGCCGCTGTCACGCGCGCCGTCGAGGCGGCGGCATCCACCTCCCGGTCGTCTGTCGAGGGCACGATGCCGACGATCCGTTCGCCGCGCATCCGGTAGCGTGCGTTCACCGACACGCCCTCGATGCGCCCTGCCACCAGGGCCACGGTCGCCTCCACCCCGGCTGCGTCGAAGGTCGGGGCGTACGCGCCGTCGGCGGCCGTGCCGAAGCCGATCCACGTGCGTAGCGTCTCGTTGCTGACGATGAACTCGTCGCTGCCCGAGAAGAGCGTCAGGTCGGTGGCGGCGAGTGCGCTGGCACGCAGGGCGGCCGCCTCAGCCTCGGCGGTCGTGACCGCCGGCTCCACGACGACGGGCGAGAACGCCACCGACGCGTCCGCCGGGTCGGTGCCGTCCAGGGCGGCAGCCACGGCGACGAGTGCCGCGTCCACGTCGACGCGTCGGCCGTCGGCGCCGGGGGTCGCGGCGAAGAAGATGCTCCCCAGGGGCAGCGCGGCGCTCGCGTCGACCGGCGCCCGCTCGAGCGTGGCGGCAAGCGCGACGAGATGGCGGCGAGCCGCCTCCCGGTCGAACGAGGCGACCGCCCCGACGGAGGTGCCGCGCACGAGCGAGCGCGCCCCGTCGAGGGCGTTCTCCAGCGGAGTACCCGCGCGCCCCACGGAGAAGGCCGCGTCGAGCATCGCGTCGAGCTTGTAGTCGCGACCCAGGCCGGCGTAGCCGATGCTCCGTGTCTCGCCGTCGAGGGTCAACGTCAGCCTGCCGGCGGCGAGTGAGGGGAGCGTCTCCCGCAGCTTCGCCTTGGCCGAGTCGCGGTCGAGGCCCGCCAGGGGTACGCCGGCGGCACTTACGCCCGGCAGCGCCTTCCCGTCGTAGACGAGGCCGAGCCCGAGGACGAAGGCCAGGGCGAGGACGGCGAGGGCCGCCAGGGCGACGATGAAGCCCAGCACGGCGCGCCGCCAGCCCGCGCTGCGGGCGACGGGCAGCGTCTCGAGGGTCGCAGTGCCCGTGGTCACGAGGGTCGCATCCTAGCAGGCTGCCGGACGCGGCGGGTGCCTGTGCCGGCGGCGGGGTGACGCGCCGAGACGCCCGGCGCTACGCCTCCCGCCGCAGGACCACGACGCGCCGGTTCGGCTCCTCACCGACCGACTGCGTCGCGACGCCCGGGTAGTCCCGCAGGGCGATGTGGATCCAGCGCCGCTCGAGGGGGGTCATCGGCTCGAGCTGGAGCATCTTGCCCGTCTCGATGACCCGCTCGGCAGCGCGCTGGGCGATCTCGCGCAGCTGCTGCTCGCGGCGACCGCGGTAGTCCTCGACGTCGACGAGGACACGCGTCCAGGCGCCCATCCGCTTGGAGAGCATGAGGTTCACGAGGTGCTGCAGCGCGGAGAGCCGTTCCCCCTTGCGGCCGATGAGGGCGCCCAGCGCCTCCTTCTCCGATTCGGCCCCCATGACGCTGAGCTTGGACGTCTCGCCCTGCTCGATGCCCACCGTCACCTCGTAGCCGAGGAGCCCCATCAGCTGCTCGAGGATCTCCTTGCCGGCGGCGAGCGCCTCCGGGGAGGCCTCGGCGGCCTGGATCTCCTCGCGCTCGACGGCGAACGACGAGCGGGCCGCGGAGAGCTGTTCCTGGTCGCGCTCGGTGAGGCCGCCGCGCTCTGGCCGCGCGCCATGACGGCGGCCCCGGTCACGTTCTCGCGCGCCCCGATCCTCACGGGGTCCGCGGTCCTGCGGGGGCCGCGCGACGGCCGGCGCCGTGGGTGCCACCTCGGGGAAGAAGGCGTCCGGAACCGATTCGGCCGAGCGGTCCGGCACCGGCCGGGGAGCGACCGGCGTCTCACCGCGGGGACCGCGACCGCCGTCGCGGGGGCCGCGATCCCGACCGCGGTCGCGGTCCCGGTCGCGCGGGCCGCGATCCTCGCGCGGCGGCGCGGAGGGCAGCGGCACGGAGGCCGCCGCCTCGCGGCGCGGCGCGGCGCCGCCCAGTGCGGCGCGGGGCGCGGCCACGATCCGGGCGGGCTCGGCGCCCATGCCCAGCACGCCGCGCGTGCCGTGCGTGAGGATCTCGAAGTCGATGTCGTTGAGGCCCCCCACTCCGAAGGCCTCGATGGCCTGCTTGATGGCCTCTTCGACCGACTTGCCCGTGAACTCCTGGTAGTCGCTCATCGTCGTCTCCCGCGCCGGCTGGTCCGCCCTCGCTCGCGAGATGGTCGCACCGTCCCGGCCGCACGGTCCGTCGGGGTCCGACGGTCGACGGCCGCCGCGCCACTCTTCAGCGTGTTCGGTGCCGCCACGGGCGTGACGGCGAAGCGAGGCTGATGGTCGACGGCGAAGGACGGGTTCCATCCGAAGAGCGGGAAGAGCGAGCCCCACCCGGCGATCAGATATTGCTGCACGATCGAGAAGACCGTGGTGCTGATCCAGTAGATGAAGAGGCCGGACGGCAGGAAAGCGCCGTAGATGACGGAGAAGAGGGGCAGGATGAGGAAGGCCCGGTTCTGGGCCCGCGTCTGCGGGTCGCTCGTGTTGGGCATCATCATCCGCGTCTGCACCAGCTGCAGCGCGGCCGAGACGAGGGCCAGCGCGCTCAGCCCGAAGCCGCCGATGACCGGCAGGCTCTTGGGGAACTCGAAGAAGACCTCTTTCACGCTCGAGTCCAGCCCGCCCAGCCACCAGATATGGGGGTTGATGCAGGGCGCCAGGCCGGTGGCCGCGGCGGCCTGGCAGGTCACGTCCAGGTGGAACCCGAAGACGTTCAGCATCGAGCTGATGTCCGGGGCCGAGAGGCCGCTGGAGAAGACCGAGTACATCGGCAGCAGCAGGAACATCTGCACGATGCTGGGCAGGCAGCCCGCCAGCGGGTTGACGCCGCGCTCCTTGTAGAAGCGCATCTGCTCCTGCTGGAGCTTCTGCTTGTCGCCCTTGAACCGCGCCTGCAGCGCCTTCAGCTCGGGCTGCAGCGCCTGCATCCGGCGTTGGGAGACGATCTGCCGCCGGAACATCGGGACCAACAGGAGCCGGATGAGGATGGTTACGATGACGATCGCGAAGCCCATGTCGCCGACCAGGCTGTGAGAGATGACAAGGGCCAGGAAGATGACCTGGAAGATCGGCGTGAAGAGCCAGGCCAGCGTGCTGCCGATGTCGGCGCCGGCCACCGCCGGGCAGAGGTTCGGCGCGCGGGTCGGTGCCGGGGTCTGGCCCTCCGGCGTGGGCGAGGCGTTCGGATCGGGCGTCGGTGTCGCGGTGGGCGTGGGGTTGGGGCAGGGCGCCGAGGTGGACGAGGGCCCGGGGGTCACGGCGGGCGCCGAGGCCGACGGGCTGGGAGTCTCGGCGAAGACGGGAGCGCCCATGAGAAGGCCGAGCAGCAGCACGAGGCCCGCGACGAGGCCGAGCTTGATGCGCCGGTCTGCCTTCACGTTCTTCGTCTCGTCCCTTCCTCGTCGGCCCGCGTCAGCGGACCGGATCGTAGCCTCCCGGGTTCCAGGGATGGCAGCGGGCGATGCGCTTCATACCCATCCAGCTCCCCTTCAGCAGCCCGTGGCGCTCGATGGCCTGCTCCGCGTAGCGCGAGCAGGTCGGTTCGAAGCGACACGAGGGCGGTAGCCAGGCGAAGGCGATCCGGTAGAGCCGGATAAGCCCGATGCCCAGCTTCCTCACCTGGGGATCCCTTCTCCCTGGAGCGCTCCCCCCTTGTGGAGGAGCCGTTCGAGTGCCTGTGCGAGCTCCGCTTGACTCGCGGTCGAGCTGGCCGGCCTCACGACGAGGAGGACGTCCCAGCCGGGGACGAACCGCGGCACGAGGGCCCGGAGGCCCTCCCGGACCCGACGCCGGATCCGGTTCCGCACGACCGCCCCACCGACTCGCCGCCCCGTCGAGATCCCGAACCGCGTCCGATCCAGGCCGTTCGAGACGAAACGCGCCACGAGCAGCCGGTCGGAGCGAGACCGGTCCGAATGCTGGAGGGCCGCGAAGTCCTTCGCTGCCCGCAGCATCAGGGGCGTCTTCGTCACGCCCGGGGTCCCCTCGCCCTTCCTCCGGTCAGGCGCTGAGCTGCTGACGCCCCCGGGCGCGCCGGGCGGCGAGGACACGGCGACCGCCCTTCGTCTTCATGCGGGCCCGGAAGCCATGCTCCTTGGCGCGGTGGCGCTTCTTGGGCTGGTACGTCTGCTTCATCGCGCGGGAGTGGGCTCCTTGGCCGTGGGTCCGGAGCGTCGGCGATCCGGCGGAGGACCACCTGCTCCATAGAGGCAGTTCGACGCGCCCTCACGCTCCGCAGATGGGCGCCTGGGGCGTCGGATGACCGCGCGATTATAGGAACGCGCCGGAGGGTCCGTCAAACGCGTGTACACGTACGCGGCCATCGGCGCCGAGTGGGAGGCAGCATGCCCGTGACCCCCGAAGAGATCGGCCGTCGCCCCTTCCTTGCCCCGGGTAGCGCCACGTGGCAGGACTTCGGGCGCCTCGACCTGCGCATCGGCCGCATCGTCGAGGCGCGCGCCTTCCCCGAAGCGCGCAAGCCGGCCTACCAGCTGACCATCGACTTCGGGCCCGGCGGCACCAGACGATCGTCGGCCCAGCTGCCGGGGACGTACCCCGAGCCAGCGGCCCTGATGGGCCGGCTCGTCGTGTGCATCGTCAACTTCGCCCCCCGGCGCGTCGCGGACTTCGCCTCGGAAGTGCTCGTGCTCGGAGCGTCGCCGGCTGACGGCCGCATCCCCCTCTTGGGCATGGACGACGGCGCCCGCCCAGGAGATCCGGTGGGCTGAGTCGCAGCCCTGGAAAGCTCCCGGTGGAGGGCTGCGCGGAGCCCGTGCAGGCCATCTCGAGACGTGCCATCATCCGCCGTCCCGGACCATCCGACGGCCGGGGGGCCGATACTCCCAGGGAGTATCACGGAATCCCGTTGCGGGGGCCCGTACCCGGTGCTACGCTTCCCGGGCCTCCAGCGCCGGGACGCCGGTGGCACAAGCCACTGGGAGCCCCGGCAGGGCCTGCGATGAGCAGCGCCACGGCCCGATCGGCGATCGGCCGATGAAGGCCCTCTCCGGGTACCGCCGAGCGGTTTCGGGACGGCCGAACGTGATGTCCTGACAACACCAGATATCAGGGTCGTGCCATCGATGGACGCGAAGCAGGTCTGGCGCGCCGCGCTGGGCGAGCTCCAGGTAGCCCTCTCCCAGGCGAACTTCGAGACGTGGTTGAAGGACACGGCTCTCGTCGCCGTCGACGAGAGCCGCTTTCGGATCGCGGTGCCCAACGGCTTCGCCAAGGACTGGCTGGAAACGCGCTACCGCTCGCTGATCAGCCAGACACTCGCGCGCGTGGTCGGCTATAGCGTCCAGCTCGAGTTCGAGGTCCAGGAGGCGCCCGCGGCCGCCGCCGAGACCGCCCCGTCACAGCCCGTCCGCCTGGAGCCTACGCGCGTCGGCGGCGAGGGGCCCGCGGCCAGCCTCAGCCCACGCTACACGTTCGCCACCTTCATCGTCGGCTCGGCCAACCGGCTCGCCCACGCCGCCAGCCTCTCGGTCGCGGAGCGCCCGGGCCACGCCTACAACCCGCTCTTCCTCTACGGCGGCGTCGGCCTCGGCAAGACCCACCTGATGCATGCCATCGGCAACCAGGTGCTGGCCCGCTTCCCGCGCAAGCGCGTCGTCTATGCCACGAGCGAGAAGTTCACCAACGAGTTCATCACCAGCATCCAGCAGGGCCGCATCGATGACTTCCGCGCCCGCTACCGGAAGATCGACCTCCTCCTCATCGACGACATCCAGTTCATCGCCGACAAGGAGCGGACGCAGGAGGAGTTCTTTCACACCTTCAACGCCATCCACGAGGACGGCAAGCAGATCGTGCTCTCCTCGGACCGCCCGCCGAAGGCGATCCTCACGCTCGAAGAGCGGCTGCGCAGCCGCTTCGAGTGGGGTCTCATCGCCGATCTGACCGCGCCCGACCTCGAGACGCGCATCGCCATCCTGCGCGCCAAGGCCGAGGAGAACGGCGTGCGCATCGGCCAGGACGTGCTGGAATTCATCGCCCGCAAGGTCGTCAGCAACATCCGGGAGCTCGAGGGCGCCCTGAACCGCATCGTCGCCTACGCCAGCATGGGCGCTATCCCCATCACCATCGAACTCGCCCAGGCGGTCCTCTCGAACGTCCTTTACAACCCCAAGAAGCGAACCGTGACGCCGGAGCGCATCGCCCAGGCCGTATCCGAGTTCTACGGAGTGGACATGGAGGCCTTGCGCGGCCAGAAGCGCGACAAGGCCATCGTCATGCCCCGCCAGATCGCGATGTTCCTCATGCGCGCCGAGACCGATGTGTCGCTGCTGCGCATCGGCGCCGAGCTCGGCGGCCGCGACCACTCGACCGTCCTCCACGCCTGCGACAAGATCACGCGCGAGAGCCAGGAGAACGACGAGCTGCGGCGCGAGCTGGCCGCCGTCCGCGAGCTCATCTACGCCGACTGAGACGGCGCCCAAGGGCCGGGCAGAGCGCCTTCCTGCCCCTCCGGCTGTGGAAAAGTGCGCCGATTCCGTGGACAACGCCCATCCCGTGTGGACAAGGCCGGCTCGGGACGCGGGGGCGACCGTGACGGGCGGGTGGGCGGGTGGGACCATCCGTGGACGATTCTTCGGCTCCGTCCACACCGCCGGCCGGATCGTCCACCGCCGGGTCCGGCCGGCGGTGGCGGCGTCCACGCTGAAGGGTCTGCCGTCCACGTCCGCGGCACGCTCGGGACAGCGTGGACATCCCCGGCGTCCACACCATGATGGTGATGATGATGGGATGAGAAGATAGGAGCGAGCAAAGTGAGACCCCTGGCCCGACCCGTGGACAACTCGGCGCCAGGCGCGCCCCAGCCCGAGGGAGACCGTCGACCGTGAAGCTATCGGTGATGCAGGAGAACCTGGCCCGCGGCCTCCAGGTCGTGAGCCGGGCGGTCAGCTCGCGCAGCACGCTGCCGGTCCTCGCCAACGTTCTGCTGCGGACCGAGGACGCCGGCCTCAAGCTGACCGCCACGAACCTGGAGATCGGCATGACCTACTGGGTGCCGGGGCGGATCGAGGCCGACGGCGCCCTGACGGTGCCGGCCCGGCTCATCACCGACGTCGTCAACTCGCTGGCGCCCGGCGAGCGGGTCGACCTGGAGCAGGACGGCCCGGCCTCTCTCTACCTCCACTGCGGGCGCCAGAAGGCGCACCTGCGCGGCATCGATGCGGATGAGTTCCCGGTCATCCCCTCGGCCGGCGAGCGGCCCACGACGCGTATCAGCCAGCGCGTCCTGAAACAGGCCCTCTCCGAGGTCGTCTTCGCGGCGGCCACGGACGAGGCGCGGCCCATCCTGACCGGTGTCCTGACCCGCTTCGAGGGCGACCGCCTGACCCTTGCTGCGGCCGACAACTACCGCATCGCGGTGAAGACCATCGCGACCCTCGCGCCGGTCGAGGAGACGAGCCTCGTCGTTCCCGCCCGCTCCTACCACGAGCTGGAGCGGATCCTCGCCGACACGGACGAGCCGGTCGACCTTGTGCTCGCACCCTCGAAGAACCAGATCCTCTTCCATCTCGAGGGCGTGGACCTGGTCAGCCGCCTCATCGACGGCCAATTCCCGAACTACCAGCAGGTCCTGCCCAGCTCGCATAGCACCCGCGTCGTCGTCGACCGCGAGGAGCTGCTCAAGGCGGTACGCCTCTCGGCGCTCATCGCGACCACCTCGGCGAACGTCGTCAAGCTGCGCGTCGACGGCGAGGCCGAGGGGGTGGTCACGATCGCCGCCGCGGCCGACGTCGGTGACACCGAGGGCCAGGTGGAGGCGACGATCGAGGGCGAAGCCCTGACCGTCGCGTTCAACGCGCGCTACCTGCAGGAGGCGCTGGCCAACCTCGACGCACAGCAGCTGAGTCTCGAGTTCACCGGCCCGCTCTCGCCGGGCGTGCTGAAGCCGGTAGGCGACGACGGCTACGTGCACGTCATCATGCCGGTCCGGACCCCGTCCTAGAGCCGGCACGGACCGGTCCGTCCGTGCGTGTCCTGCGCCTCGCGCTGACCGGCTTTCGGAGCTACGAGGCGCTCGAGCTGGCCCTGCCACCGGGGCCCCAGGTGGTCGTCGGCGGCAACGCAGCGGGCAAGACGAACCTCATCGAGGCGCTCGTCATCCTCGCCCGGGGCGCGTCACATCGCACCTCGACCGACGCCGATCTCGTGCGCTGGGCGGCGCCGTTCGCGCGCCTCGAGGCGGACGTGGCGCACGGCGCCGTCCGGGGCGACGATCGCCTCGAGGTGGCCATCGAGCGCTCGGGCTCCGCTTCCGCCCGCAAGCGCCTGCGCCTGAACGGCGTCGGGCGCCGCGCCGCGGGCCTCGGCGAAGGGCTCCGCGTGGTGCTCTTCGCTCCCGAGGAGATGCTCCTGGTGGCCGGCTCGCCGTCACTTCGGCGCGCGGCCATCGACGCCCTCGCGGCCGCTCGCTCCCCGGCCTACGCGCGAGCGCTGACGGTCTACGGGCGTGCCCTCCAACAGCGAAACGGGCTCCTGCGGCGCATCCGCGAGGGCGATGCCGGTCGGGAGCAGCTGTCCTACTGGGATGGGCTGGTGGTCAGCGAAGGGGGCGCCATCGTCGCCGAGCGGCTGGCCCTCCTCGAGGCGCTGGCCGGCCCGCTCGCGGCGGCCCACGCCGAGATCGCGCCGGGCGAGGGGCGACTTGGCCTCCGTTACGCCTCCAACGCCCACGGCCGGGAGGGCGAGATGCCGGCCGACGCACTCCGCCGCCGCCTCGCCGAGACGGCCGAGAAGGAGCTCTGGAACGGCGCCACGCTCGTAGGGCCGCACCGCGACGACCTCGTCTTCGAGCTCGACGGACGGGACCTCGCCGCCTTCGCCTCGCGCGGACAGCAGCGCACGGCCATCCTGGCTTTCAAGCTGGCCGAGCTGGAGCTGCTCACGGGTCCCGACGGCGAACCGCCGCTCCTGCTCCTCGACGACGTCTTCAGCGAGCTGGACCCCGAGCGGCGTTCCCACCTCGTGCGGCGCATCCGCGCCCTGCCCCAGGCGATCGTGACCACGACGACCCTGGACGATCTGGACCCCGCGCTCGTGGCCGAGTCCACGGCCTGGCACGTCATGCCCGGACGCGTGGAGGCGGCCGCACGTGTCGGGGCGGCGGGCCGCCGTGGCTGACCGACGCCGCCCGATGCGGCGACTGGGCGACCTCCTGCCCGAGGCAGCCGCCGCGCTGGGGCTCGAGGAACAGCTCCGTACTGGCCGCGCGGCTGCCACCTGGGAGCGCCTCGTCGCCGAGCGGGTGCCGGCGGCGGCCGGAGCGTCGCGGCTGGTGGAGCTGCGCGAGGACGAGGGAGCGATCGTGGTGAGCGTGGACCGACCGATCGTGGCGCAGGAGATGCGGCTGCGCGCGGCGGAACTCCTGGAAGCCTTCGCACGCGTGCCCGGGGTGGGGAACCCGCGCCAGCTGCGCGTCGTCGTGCGCGGCGTCCGATCCGACCGCGGGGGTCGTCGGCCGGACCCCTCCGACGTAGACTAAGCGCCCCATGGCCGTCCGACTGCACCTGAAGATCGGCCTCGTCCCGGCTGGCGACCGCCTCGCCTCGTCCCCCGACGCGGTCCTGCATCACGAGCCCTCGATCGGCGCCACGAGCCGCTCGAAGGGCAACCTGTACGGGATCGTCACGGTGCGGCCGGGCAGCGGCGGGCGAGCGGCCGATGCCGCCGCCCTCGTGGCCGATACGATCCGCGAGCGCTACTACTACGACGAGTCGGCCGGCATCCCCATCTGCCTGGAGAAGGCGATCCGGGCCGCCAACCAGCAGCTGCGCCACGGGCGGGAGGGGCACGGCCTCGAGAGCGGCTCCCTCGGCGCCGTGATCGCCGTCGTGCGCGGCCACGAGCTGTACGTCGCGACCATCGGGGACGCGGACGCCTACCTCGTGCGCCAGGCGCGACTCCTCACGCTCCCCGAGGAGGAGCGCGGCGCCGGGCTGCCCAGCGCGGCAGATCCGCGCGTGGACGTCTGGCGCGGCGAGATCGCGGTGGGCGACTCGCTCCTGCTCGTCTCCCGCAACGTGACGCGCAGCGTGGGCGTGGAGGAGTTCAAGAACGCCCTCGTCACCCTCCACCCCCAGTCAGCCGTGGAGCACCTCCACCACCTCTTCGCTGCGGCCGCAGCCGAAGGCTCGGATGCGCTCCTGGCGCTGGAGGTGGCCGAGGTGCCGGTCACGCGCGCCGAGCACCGGCTCGTGCCGGTCCGCCCCGCCGAGCCGCTGGCGGGCGCCCGGGATCGCTCGCCGATCCCGCTGGCCGATCCCGTCGCCGCTGCCGCCAGCGCGGTCGGGTCGCGTGCCCGCGACGCGCGCGAGGCGGTGGGTGGGGCCCTGGCCGCCCTCGTGGAGGGCATCACCGGCCTGCTGCCGCGCCGCCGGGCACGCTATCGGCGCATCACGCCCCTCGCCTCGCGGCGCGATTCTCAGCGCCGGGCCGGGGTGGCGGCCCTGTCCTTCGTGGGCCTCGTGGCCGCGCTCGGCATCGGCCTGTGGGTCCTCGGCGGTGCGCTGCCCGGCAAGGACGAGCAGATCACCGACGTCAACGCGGGCGAGCAGGCGCTGCAGGCTGCGCGCGGCCGGATCTCCCAGGTCTTCGACGACGGCGACCTCGTGACGGGCAACAAGTCGAAGGCGCTACAGCTGTTGCGGCAGGCCTGGACCGAGCTGGGCAAAGCCGAGGAGCTGGGCGTCGCGGCGGCCACGATCCGTCCCCTGCGCACGAGGGTCGCCGGGGGCCTCGACCGCATCTACGCCGTGCGTCAGGCGGCGACGAGCGTCGTGCTCGACCTCACCACGGAGCTCTCGCCCGATGCGGACATCGTGGACATGGTCCGCGGCCCTGACGGCGCCGCCTACGTCGTGGACCGTGCGACCGCCTCGATCTTCCGCGTCGACCTCTCGTCCGGTGACGGCAGCGTCGTGGTCACCAAGGGCGACGGGGCCGGAGACGGCATCGGCGAGCCGTGGCTCCTCGCCCTCGGCGGACCCGATGTGTTCATCCTCGACCGCGACGCGGCCCTGTGGCGCTGGCGACCGTCGGACGCCGAGGGCCGTGGCACGCTGGCTCGGCTGCGCCTCGGCGGCGACACGTCGCTCGGCGATGACGTGCGCGACATGGCCACGTATGCGCGCAACGCCGATTCCGGTCTCTACTTCCTGTACGTCGTCGACCCCAGCTCGAAGCAGATCCTGCGCTACCCGCCGGCGGCCGACGGCAGCGGCTTCCCGGCCGCGCCGAACGACTACCTCGCCGCCGCCACCGACGTCTCCGGCTTCCGCCAGCTTTTCATCGACGGGGACGCCTACGTACTCGGCAGCGACGTGCTCACCCGCTACCAGACCGGCCGGGCCGACGACTTCGAGCTGGCGCTGCCGCCGGACGGCGATGACCTGCGGCCCGGCCACGACTACCGCCTGATGGCCGCCCTTCCGGCTCGACGCGAGGGCCGCATCTGGGTATGGGACGCCGAGCACGAGCGCGTGCTCGCCTTCTCCAAGCTCTCCGGCGACTACCTCGAGCAGTTCGTGGCCGAGAGCGGCGGGCCGCCCCTGCGGGGCGTGCGAGCGATGTTCGTCGTCGATCGCGGCGCGGAGAAGGCGCCCGTGCTCGTCTGGGCCGACCCGGGCCGCATGCTGGCCACGCCGCTCGAGCAGGCGCCGGAGCCGGGCGCCTCCCCGTCGCCGGCCGGCTCGGGATCGCCGGGCGCATCGGCGCCGCCCGCCGCGTCGCCGTCCAAGAGCCCCGCGCCATGAGCCGGCCCGGCAGCGTGGGATAATCCGGAGATGCCGCCGGGCCTGAATGAGATGGTCGTCGAGAGCGTGCGCGTGCATATGCTCTCCTCGCAGCACGTCGTCATCCTCAAGGACCTCGAGCACGACCGGTACCTGCCCATCTGGATCGGCACGGCCGAGGCGGACGCCATCGCCCGGCGGCTGCAGGGCATCACGCCGGAGCGGCCGCTCACCCACGACCTCTTCGCGAGCACGCTGGAGGAGCTCGGCGTGGCCGTCAAGCAGGTCGTCGTGTCGGACCTGGCCGACGAGACGTTCCGGGCTCGGCTCATCCTCCAGCTCGCAGACCGCACGGTCGACGTTGACGCCCGCCCTTCCGACGCCATCGCCATCGCCATCCGGGCCGGGGTGCCCATCTTCGCCACCGACGCCGTCCTCGAGCGTGCCGGCGTCACGCCGGAGCCGGACGAGGACGAACGCCTGTCGGTCTTCCGCGAGTTCGTGAACTCGCTCGACATCGACCTCGGGGAGTCGCGCGGTGAGGGCCCCGAGCGCCGCCCGGACTGACCGGTCGCGGCTCAGGCCGCGCGCGCCTCGATGACCGCCTCGCCGCGCTCGAGCGCCGTGCCGCGCGCGAACCAGAGGCGCAACCGCAACCGCCAGAAGTCGCTCACCGCGCGCAGCACCACCCGCGGGTTCGCCCCGGACGCGCGGCCGGCCGTGCGCGGGTGGTGGGGTACTCCGACCTCGACGATCCGGCGTCCCCGGGCGCGCATCTTGATGAGCAGCTCCGCGGAGAGGAAGGCGCCGCCCGACTCGAGGCGGATGCCCGACAGCGCGTCGAGGCGGAAGAGCTTGCAGGCGCAGTCCACGTCGCGCACCGGCAGGCCGTAGAAGAGCCGCAGCGCCAGGCGGTAGAGGCGGGCGTAGACGGTGCGGACCAACGGGTCGGCGCGGCGGAGCCGGTATCCGACCACCACGTCGGGCGCGTCCGGCGTGTCCATGCGCGCGATGAGCGCGGCCAGATCGGCCACGCGGAACTGGCGGTCCCCGTCGGTGAAGCCGACGAGCGGGTGGCGCGCGGCGCGGAAGCCGCTGCGCAGTGCGGCGCCGTAGCCGCGATTCACCTCGTGGTGGACCGCCCGGACGATCCCCGGATGCTCGGCCGCGAGGCGGTCGGCGATGGCGCCGGTGCCGTCGCGGCTGCCGTCGTCCACGGCGATGACCTCGAAGGTCTCGGCCAGCTCGGGCAGCGCCTCGAGCGCCTCGGCCACCAGCGCCGCGATGTTCTCGGCCTCGTCGTGGGCGGGAAAGAAGTAGGAGAGGGCGGGCACCCGCCGCGCCGCCCATCCGGCCGCCGGCGCGTCGGTCGCGAGGGCCGGGAGGCCGACAGGGCTGGACACGGCGGCAGTATAGTCGCGGCCATGGCGTCACCCGGTCTCGCGCCCCCCGCCGCGGGACGGGAGATCCTGCTCGACCTCCTCGTCGCCCGGCTGAGGGAACGGCCGTGGCTCTCGTTCGCGCTGCTGGCCGCCTCGACCGGGCTGCTGTACTGGTGGACCGACACCCGCCCCGTGGCGCTCGACGCCTTCGTGCCCCTGGCGAACGCCTTCCTCCACGGCCAGCTCCACGTGTCCGACCCGATGCCGTGGATCGAGCACGTGGACCGCGCCGGGGGCGGCTGGTACGTGCCGTACCCGCCCATGCCGGCCGTCACCGTCCTGCCCTTCGTGGCCCTCTTCGGCCCTTCGTTCGACCAGGGGATCGCCTCGGCGCTGGTGGGCGGCCTGAACGTGGCCCTGCTCTGGACCTTGCTGGGGAAGATCGGCGTGGCGCCGCTGCCGCAGCGCGCGCTCACGGCCGCGTTCGCGCTGGGGAGCGTCCACTGGTGGGCCGCCGGCGTCGGCACGTCCTGGCTCTTCGCCGGCGTCAACGGCGTCTTCTACGCCCTGCTCGCGCTGTGGCTGGCGCTCGACCGGCGCCGGCCGATCCTGGCCGGCGTCCTGCTCGGCCTGGCGGCCGCTTCGCGGCTGCCCGTGGGCCTCGCCTTCCCGCTCTATCTCGCGCTCTACGCGGGCGTCCAGGTCCGGCCGCGGCTGGCGCTGCCCGACCGTGCCGGCATCCGCGCCGCGGCGCTCTTCCTCCTGGGTTTGGCCATTCCGGCGGCGCTCGTCGCGCTCTACAACATGGCCCGCTTCGGCAGCCCCTTCGACTTCGGCTACGAGAAGATCCCGGGTGTGCTCGACGAGCCCTGGTACCGCGACGGCATCCTGTCGCTCTCATACCTCCCGCGCCACATCCACACGATCTTCTTCCGCGGCTTCGACTTCGTGGACGGCGTCTTCCCCTGGTTTCGCCCCAACTGGGTCGGCCTGGCGCTGACGTTCTCGACGCCGATCTACTTCTGGCTCATCCGGGCGAGCCGGTCCGAGACGTTCGTCGTCTTCGGCTGGATCGCCGTGCTGCTGGCGCTGCTGCCGATCGTCACGCACGGCAACGTGGGGGAGACGCAATTCGGCTACCGCTTCAGCCTCGACGTCGCACCCATCCTGTGGCTGATGCTCGGCTACGCCTTCCGGCAGGGCATCTCGATCCCGGCGCGGGCGGCGATCCTCATCGGGATCCTCGTCAACGCCTACGGCGTGTACGCCATCCTGGGACTCGACTTCGTCAGCTACTGATCTCGGGCAGGGCCGCCTGATCGCTCACCAACCGAGGACGATGCCCCAGTAGACGCCCCAGCCGTTGATGGCGATGGAGACCGCCACCAGGACCACGGTCCACCGGCGGACGCCGTAGCGCGCCAGGCCCAGCGTCATCAGCACGAGCAGGAACGGCGCGAAGTCGTTGCTGAAGCGATACCCGAACTGGACCCAGCCCTGGCTGAAATGCATGAGGTTGACGACGGCCACGGCACCGAACGCCAGCGCCGAGCCGAGCACGATGCGGCGCCGCAGGTCGCGCCGGACGACGGGCACGGCCAGCAGCCAGGCGGGGCTGGTCAGGATCAGGCTCATGCCCAGGCGGTCGGGCTGCAGGAGCGGACAGGCCTGGTCGAGCAGCGCGAGGCCGCACTCGGGCCGCACCTGCGGCAGCCAGGCCAGCATGATCACCAGGTTCTGGGGCAGGTAGCGCGGATCCTGGAGGGTCCACTCGCCGGGGTGGTAGGTGATGCCCTGGAGTGCCGGAACGAGCTGCGCCAGCAGGCCGTCGGGGACGGGGCGGTACTCGTGCCCGTAGAGATACTCATAGCCGGGGTGGAAGAGCTGGCCCGTGGCGGCCAGGTTGTAGGCGAGGAGCAGGAGCACCGGGATGCCCGCGCCCAGGCCGGCCGAGAGACCGCGCCGGTGCAGCGTCCCGCCGCCGCCCACGAAGAGGAAGAAGGGGGCGGCGAAGATCGTCGTCAGTCGCGCCAGCGCGGCCAGCCCGAACAGGACGCCGGCCAGGAACTGCCGGCGGTCCACGAGCGTCCGCGGGGCACCGTCCTCCGCGGCGCCGCTCCGCTCGGCGTCGAGGGCGGCGGTGATCGCCAGCAGCAGGAACGTGGATGCGACGACGTGCGCCAGGAACCAGGTGCTGCCCAGCATCCCCGCGTACCAGGCCACCGTGCCGAAGCCGTAGAAGAGCGTGGCCAACACGGCCACCAGCGGGTCCGTGGTCAGCCGCGCGGTGAGCCGCCAGGCAAGGCCCACGTTCACGCCACCGAGGAGCGCGGCCAGGAGGGCGGCGTTCGTGCCCAGGCCGGTCGCAGCCACGAAGGGCATCAGCAGCACGGCCGGCAGCGGCGGGAAGGGGATGAGGCCACGCCCGGCCTCGCCGGCAAGAGGGTAGACATCCTGGAAGTAGCCGTTCTGGACAGGGCCGCTCTCGACCGGCCAGGGGATCCAGGCACGGCCGTTCAGGAAGGCATCGGCCTGCCACACGAAGTGGTTGTAGAAGTTCTGACGCTCAGGGTTCGAGAGCACGTAGACGAGTGCGCCGAGGACGGCGAAGCCGACGCTCAGCCAGCGGGGGTCGAACGACGCCAGCGCGGCGCGGACCGTGGCACCGATGCCCCTCGGGAGCCGCGGGGCGGCGCGGTCGGGACCGGGGTCGGCCGTTGCTATACTCCCCTCCACCCTCGTCGCTCGTTCTGGAGGCCGGTCGGCAGTTGACGACACCCGGGGCGGGTCAGACCGATCGGAGCCTCGGAGCGTCGGGTCGCTCGGCCCGGGCGCCGACGGTCGTCTCCGCCGTGACGATCCTGCTCCTCGCCGGACTGGCGCTTCGGCTCATCATCGCATACGTCCTCTACCCCGGATCCGGGTTCGAGACGGACATCGCGAGCTTCACGGCCTGGGCACAGACGCTCGTCGCGCACGGCCCGGGCGGCTTCTACGCCTCCGTCGGCTTCGCCGACTACCCGCCCGGCTACCTCTTCGTGCTGTGGCTCCTGGGCCTCCTCGGCAATGCCCTGGCGGGGATCACCGGGGCCGACCCGACCTCGGTCGTGACGGCGCTCCTCAAGGTGCCGCCCATCGCCGCCGACATCGCCATCGGCGCGCTCCTTTACCGCCTCACTCGACGCTGGCTCGGCGATCGGCCGGGGGCGGAGCGGCTGGCACTGGTCGCGGCCGCCCTGTATGTGTTCAACCCCGTGACCTGGTACGACTCCGCGCTGTGGGGGCAGGTGGACTCGGTGGGCACGCTGGCCATGCTCGGCGCGATCGCCCTGCTCATCGAGGGCCACGCCGAGGGGGCCACGGCGATGACCGTCGTGGCGGGCCTGGTGAAGCCTCAGTACGGCATCGTCATGCTGCCCATCCTGGGTGCCGTCCTGCTCCGCCGCCACCTGCTGCGACCGGGCAGCGGCCCGCAGGTCGGCGGCGGACCCGCCTTCTTCCGGGCCTGGGCGGCCCAGGAGCAGGGGGCCTGGCGGCTCGTCTCGTCGGCCGCCGTGGGCGCCCTCGTCCTCCTCCTGCTCATCGCCCCCTTCGGACTCGACCTGCCCGGTCTGCTGCGGCGGATGGCTGAGGCAGCCGGCGGCTACCCCTGGCTGAGCGTCAACGCCTACAACCCCTGGGCGCTCGTGGCTCCGGAGGGCCACTCCTCGCTGGCAAGCGGTGGTGGCTGGGCGCCGGACACGGTGCCGCTCGTGGGACAGATCCCGGGCGTGGTCATCGGCACCGCGCTGCTCGCGCTGGGCTTCCTCGTCGGCGTGGGCCAGCTCCTGCGTCGCGCGGACCGGCGCTCGATCCTGCTCGCCGCAGCCTTCCTCAGCCTGGCCTTCTTCGTCCTCCCCACCAGGGCCCACGAGCGCTATCTCTTCCCGGCGTTCGCCTTCCTGCCCCTCCTCGCCCTGCAGGAGCGGCGCACGCTGCTGGCCACGCTCCTCCTCGCGCTCGCCTCGTTCATCAACCTGCACGCCGTCCTGACCATCCCGCTGTACGGCACGCCCAACGTCGACGACCTCGCCTTCGGCGCCGAGTTCCGCACCTTCCCCCTGGTCGCCTTCAGCGCCCTCGTCCATGCGGCGGTGTTCGCGTTTCTCCTCTGGCGGAGCGCCGCCGTTCTGCTCGGGCGGCGCGACGTCTTCCGGGCGGAGACGGCGGCCGCCATGGCGCTCGGCGGTGCGGCCCGCCCGGCCCTCCCCGGACCGGTCGGGGCCCGGGCGGCGGAGCCGAGGCCCACCCCGCCGTCTCCTCCAGCCGCTCCGTTCGGCGCCGTCGCAGCGGCGCCATGGCTCGAGGAGGTCGGCGGCGAGCGACGCGTCTCGCCGGAGCCGGGCTGGGGTTTCGGTGAGGAGATCGCGTCCAGCCTCGCCTCGCGCGCTCGCGGCGTGCTCGATGCCCGGCTCGGCGCCCGTCTCCTGCGGCGCGACCGCAGCGCCGCGCTCGCCGGCGAGGGGGGTGGCCGCATCGGCCGCCTCGACCTGCTCGTGGCGCTGCTGATCGTGCTCGCCGCCCTGACGCTGCGCGGGTGGCGCGTCGGCGAGCCCTACGACATGCACTTCGACGAGGTCTACCATGCGCGGACCGCGACGGAGTTCCTGCAGGACTGGCGCTACGGTCAGCCGCACGCGATCTACGAGTTCACCCACCCGCACCTCGCCAAGTACCTCATGGCGGCGGGCATCGTCGCCTTCGGGAACGACCGGGTCACCGGGACCGCGCAGCTCGGCTTCGCCGCGCGGGATGCCGTCGTCGAGACCCGCTGGGAGGGCGGCGGGCTCGCGCCGCGACGTGCCGGGGACCGCCTGTACGTCTCCGGCCCGGGCGGCGTGCGCGTCTACGACCTCGTCGACCGCGGCCTGGCGGCCACGATCACCCTCGGTGACGGCGCTCAGCCCGGAGCCCTGGCGGTGGACGCCGGCGCTCACCGGCTGCTCATCGCCGACCTCGCCGGAGTCGTCTGGGCCTTCGAGACCCAGGCTCTCGACGATGTCCGCGCCGGCGCCGATCCGGGCGCGCTGAGCGAGGCCCAGCGCCTCGGCGACCTGGGCGGCCCGGCGCTGACGATGAGCGTGGACCGGGAGGGGCGCGAGCTCCTGGCAGTGCTCGAGGGGGACCGCGTGGCGGCCCTCGCCCTCGCCGATGGCGCGCGGCTGGCCGGAACCACGCTGGCCGGTGCGGCCGACATCACCAGCCTCCAGGGCGGTGAGCGACTGGTCGTCGACGCGCGACAGGTGACGGACCCGGGCACGATGGCGACCCGCCTCGCCACGATCCTGGGTGACGACGCCGAGCGGATCCGGGCGCTGCTCGCCGACGGCGCCGGCGACGTCGTCATCGCCTCGTCCGTGGCCGAAGACGTACGCGGCGAGGTGCAGACGGCGATCGACGCCGGCGAGTTGCCCGGGACCCGACTGGAGACCGGGGAGCTGGCCGCCGTGGCCGCCACCGAGGGCCTCTACCTGCTCGATGCCGCCACGCTCGTGCAGGTGGACCTCTTCCCGACCGCCTCGCCGGCCACGGGGCTGGCCCTCGTGGAGCGCGTCGGCGAGCCGACGATCTACGTCGCGGCCGGGGCGCAGCTGGAGCGCGTCGAGGTCGGCCGGGACGCGGCGCCGGTGCAGCTCGAGGCGGTCTGGCTGCCGGCAGCCGCGCGCGACGTCCTCTTCGATCCGGCCACGAAGCTCGTTCACGTCCTCGGACGCACGCCCGACGGTGCGGCCGACACCATCTACGTCGTGGAGCCGCGCGCCAACGCGGTCTTCGCCGACGCCCGCCTCCCGGCGACGCCCGTGGCGTGGGCCCTCGACGCCCAGCCCGAGCGGCCGAGCGACGACCGCGAGGAGCTGGTGACCATCGCCGCGGACGGGTCGCTGGCTGTGGTCGACAGCGGGAGCAACGCCTTCGCCTGGCGCTTCCCCGGCGTCATCGCCGGGGCGCTCATGGCCGGCCTCGTCTTCCTGCTCGGCCGGCTCCTCGTCCGCCGCCGAAGCGTGGCCCTGCTGGCGGCCGGCCTCCTGCTCGTGGACGGCATGGCCTTCGCCCAATCGCGCATCGCCATGAACGACACGTACGTCGGGCTGTTCATCGTGGCCGCCTACACGGCCTTCGCGGCCCTCTGGCTGGGCGCCTGGCGCGGTCGCAGCGCGGTCCTCATCGGGCTCCCGCTGGTCGGTATCCTGCTCGGGCTGGCGCTGGCCGCGAAGTGGGTGGGCATCTATGCCCTCGGCAGCATCGTCCTGCTCGTCCTGCTGCGCTCGGCGCTCGGGCGGATCACCGCCCTGCTGGCCATGATCGCCATGACCGGCGTCCTGGGTTGGCTGGCCATGAGCTCCCCCGGCTCGAGCTCGCCGGACGCGCTGGGCACGGGCGTCGTGGCGCTCTTCGCGGCGGCCGTGACCGTCGTCGTCCTGCGCCGCATGGGCGCCAGGCGGATGACGCTCGGGGCGGGCTCCGTCTTCGCCGTCGCGGTCGCCGTCGCACTGGTGCTGCTGAAGGGCAACGCCGTCTTCTTCGTGATCATGGTCGGCCTCACCCTGCTGCTGGCGGTGGCCATCGTCCTGCGGCCCGTCCGCTTCACGCTCGACGAGCTTCGCCTCGCCGTCCTCGCCCCCGGGGTGGCCGGCGCCGCGCTGGGGCTGGCCTCGATCGCCTTCGGCCCCTCGCTGCCGGCCGAGGGGCCGCTGGGGGCGCCGACGCTGCTGGCGGGGGGCCTGCTGCTCATCGGCTCGGGCATCGCGGCGTATCTCGTGGTGGCCCTGGCCGCCCGGGTCGGCCTGGGGCCGCTCGCGCCGCTACCAGAGCCCGGCGACCCCGAGACGCTCCTGGAGCCGGCCGCGCCCGCCCCGCAGGGCTGGCTGCTGCCCGGTTGGCGCTGGGGTGTCCCGTGGCTCTGGGCCCTGGTCTGCCTCACGGCCATCCCGCTCGCCGTCTACGTCGCGAGCTACTACCCCTGGGTGGAGCTGGGCAACCGCTGGACCGAGTCCCTGCCGGCGGGCAACGCCGGGCAGACCTTCCTCGCCCTCCAGCAGTCGATGTACAACTACCACAACGACCTGCGCGCGACCCACGCCGCGTCATCGCCGTGGTGGGCCTGGCCCTTCGACCTCAAGCCGGTCTGGTTCTACCTCGCCGGCCTCGGCGGCGGCTCGACAGCGATCATCTACGACGCCGGCAACCTCGTCCTCTTCTGGCTCTCCGTGCCCGCCATGGCCTGGACCGCCTGGACCGCCTGGCGGCGGCGCAGCACTGCGCTGGCCCTGGTGGTGATCGGCTTCGCCGGCCAGTGGCTGCCCTGGTCGCGCATCGACCGAGCGACCTTCCAGTACCACTACTACACGACCCTGCCCTTCCTCGTGCTGGCCGTGGGCTACTTCCTGGCCGAGTTGTGGCACGGCCCCTCGGCGCGAACGTGGCTGCTGGCCCGTGCCAGCGCCGCCGTAGCGATCGTGGCGCCGGCGCTGCTATGGCTCCTGCGCGCCCCACTCTGCGCCGTGTCCGGCGTGCAGCAGATGAACCCCGGCTCGCAGGCCTGCGGCTACGTGAGCGAGGCGTTCGTGCTCACCGAGCGGGTCGCGGTCTCGCTGCTCGTGCTGGTCGTCGGCGTGCTCGTCTTCGCCTGGCAGGTGCGGACGCTGGGCATCGGCACGGGCGAGGACGGGGCCGGCAGCGCGGACCGCGCCGCGCGGCGCTTCCCGGCGGGGTCCGGCTGGGTCGGGCTGACCGTCGTCTCCACGACCGCGGCGCTGGCCCTCGTCCAGACGCGCTTCACGGAGCTGCCCCTCATCTCGGCCCCCATCGGCGACCTGGCGCCGACGGTGGCGGCCGCGGCGATCCTGCCGCCGCTGGCCTTCGCGGCCTGGCTTGCGCTGGGCGCGCGCGACCCGCGGCGCTTCATCGTCGGCGTCGTCGGCGCCATGGGGCTCTGGTTCGTGCTCTTCTACCCGGACATCGGGGCGCTGCCCGTGCCCACCGGCCTGGCGCGGCTCTTCCAGACGCTGCCGCTGCCGACCTACAACTACGATTTCCAGTTCTCGGTCAACACGGCGGCCGCCGTCAAGACATCCGTGCTCGGCGTCGAATCGCTGGCCCTGACCGCGATGGTCGCCTTCCTCGCCGTGGCCGCCATGTACGCCACGTGGTCCTGGCGGCTTGCCTCGGCGGCCGACCGGGTGGCGCCTGCGCCGGACGAGGCGGCACCGGCCGCCTGAGCCCGAAGCGACGTCTCCGGGCTCCCGCCGGCTGCCATCCGGGTGAGGCGGGCCCCGTACCATCCGGCAGTTCCCGCTGGGACGGCCGTGCTATGGAGTCGGGCGCGTCGCGCGGCGAGACTCAGCTCGACCGATCGGGATCTCCCGCCCTCGGTCGCTGAGGGGTACCGAGTCCAGCGCCATGTCGACCATCATCCGCCGCGTCGCCCTGCTCGCCCTCGTCGGCGCGCTCCTCCTTCCCGCCGCGCCGCCGGTCGCCGCCGCCGAGACCACCGCGATGGCCGAGGCAGAGCGCCAGGTCGTGGCCCTCCTGAACCAGCAGCGTGCCGAGGTCGGCCTCCTGCCGTTGCGCGTGGACGTCCGTCTGCGCACGATCGCCCGGGCGCGTGCCACCGACATGGCCGAGAAGGGCTACTTCGCGCACCAGCAGCCCGACGGGCGCTGGGCCTGGGACCTCATGACCGAGGCCGGCATCACGTGGTTCGGCACCGGCGAGATCCTCGCCGCGAACAGCTCGGGCGAGCTGTCGGAGTCCGCCTCGAGCGCGGCGCAGCAGTGGCGCGACTCCTCCTCCCACTACGCCATCGTGACCAGCCGCGACTACAACTACCTGGGCGTCGGCCTCGCCGAGGACGCCACGGGCAGGAAGATCTGGGCCACGATCTTCCTCAAGGGCCCCGACCGCACCGGTGCTTGGGCGAAGCTGACGACGCCCGGCCTGAGCGCCGCCACGTCGACCACGCGCAAGGCCACGATCGGATGGACGGGCGCCGATGTGCGGCTCCAGGTGCTGACGTCCGGCCTGCGCGACCTCCAGCTGCAGTACCGCTACGGCGGAAGCACGACCTGGCGGACGATCCTGGCGGCCACCACGTCGACCTCGATCGTGCAGACCCTGACCGTGGGCCGGGTCTACGAGTTCCGCGTCCGGGCTCGGGACAGGGCGGGCAACTACGGCGCCTGGTCGGCCCCCATCACCATCGTTCCCTGACCCCCGGCCCGCGCCGCGTGTGGCGCGGCTGGGACGTCGGCGCTGAAGTCGCGCGGCAGCGCCCCCTGCGCCGCCAGGCGGCGGATGACGAAGCCGTAGTAGTCGTCCACCTTGGCGGTGATGCTCGGCCACGAGAACTGCTGCGCGCGTACGCGCCCCGAGGCGCCCATGGTCGCGCGCAACGCCGGATCTTCGAGCAGGCGCGAAACGGCGCCGACGAGCGCCTGGTGGTCCCGCGGCGGCACGAGCAGCGCCTCTTCGCCGCGCCGCACCACGCCCTTGTAGCCGTGGATGTCGCTGCACACGATGGGCGTACCGGCCGCCATCGCCTCGAGCAGCACGATGCCGAACGACTCCTGGCCGGTGGCCGGTGAGACGAAGACGTCCGCGGTGGCAAAGAGGCGCGCCTTCTCCGCGTCGCCGACGCGTCCCAACAGCTCCACGCCCTTGAGTCCGCGGGTGGCGATGTAGCGGCGCACCTCGCGCTCCTGCGGCCCGCTGCCGACCACGATGAGCCGGCAGTCGAGGCCCGAGCGGCGCAGGACGCGAAACGCCTTGAGCAGCACGAGCAGCCCCTTGCGCTGCTCGAAGCGGCCCACGAAGAGGATGTTGGCCGTCCCGTCGCGCCAGCGCTCGATCGGCTCGATGCCCTCGTAGCGGGTCAGGTCCACGCCGTTGGGGATGAGCTTGTAGTCGCCCGGGAAGTAGCGGTCGATGAAGTGGCGCGCCGCGGCGCTGACGGCGATGCGCCCGTGGAGGCGTCGGGCGTAGCCGCCCAGGAAGCGGCGGCCGAACTCGTAGCTCGTACTCCAGCCGGCGTAGGCGTGGAAGGTGGCCACGTTGACGCTGCGCGACTCGCGCAGCAGGAACAGCGAGAGCAGCGGCACGAACGGCTCGTGGAAGTGGAGCACGTCGAAGCGTTCGCGCTCGAGCAGGGCGCGGATCTGCGAGAGGTAGCGGGGCGAGACGGTGAGTGTCCCCACCGACCCGTTGGTGGGCACGCTGAAGCCCCGTCCGAGGCGGATGACGTCTCCCTCGCTGGCCCGCTGGAGGCCGTGCGTGCTGCTGATGATGCGCACGTCGTGACCGCGCTCGATGAGCCCTTCGTAGAGGTATCGGACGTGCTCGTTGACACCGCCGGGCAGCGGGTAGATGTAGGGCGTGACGAGGCCGATCTTCATCCCGGCCGCTCCCGTTCCCCCATCTCGCGTTCGTCGAAGCGCGGTGGCCTCTGCCGCCCGCCGGGGTAGCCCAGGTCGCGCCCGGTACCATCGCGCAGGACGCGGCCGCGCACCTCGTCGCGGACGTCCCGGGCGTACTTGGCCACCTGGCGGCCGAGCATGCCCACCTGCGCCAGGGGCGCATGGAAGTCTCCCTCCCAGGCGGTCTGCCGCCCGATGATCGCGGCGCGCAGGTCCGCCGCGCTCCGGCCTGGGAAGCGAGTCTGGCCGCGGCCGATGTGCTCCGGCAGATGGGCGTCGCTGCTGCCCACCGCGGCCAGCGCGTGCGCAGCGGCGAACTCGACCACGCGGGGGTGCCAGGGCCGGCCGGCCGCCGTGGGATTGAAGGCCTCGATCCCGTCGGGGCGGACGGCTGGATCGGGGTCTTCGACGAGGCGCCGCAGCGCTCGTGCACTCGCGCACAGCGGGTAGGGCACCAGCGGGTGTGCGGGGATGGCCAGGCCACCCTGCTCGTGGATGGCGGCGATGCTGGCGCGCAGCGAGCGGAATGGCTTCACCGGCTCCTCGAGGAAGAGCCCCAGCAGGTGGCCGCCGCGGGTCGTGACCTCCTCGCCCACGATGACCTCGAAGCGGTCGCCGCGGGCGACGGCGATGGCGCGGGCGGCCAGGGCCGCGTCGATCCGTTCGTGGTCGGTGATGGCGATGACGTCGAGGTCGGTGCGCAGCCGGACGTGCTCGAGGATCTCCTCGACGCCGGCCACGCCATCGGAGGCGGCGCTGTGGATGTGCAGGTCGGCGCGGCCGCCGCGTTCGGTCATGCGACCTCCTCCCAGATGGGGAAGAGGACGGTCCACCACTGCTCGGGCGCGTCCGCGACGAGCCGCTCGAAGGCACGCGCCTCCGCGGCCAGGAAGGCCGGCACGCGCTCGCGCAGGGGTCCCGGCGGCGGCGTCTCGACGGGCTCGACGCGAACGGCGTAGGTGGTCCATCCGGCCCGCCGTGCCGCGACCGCCCAGGCGGGTACCCCCGCCTCGATGGCCACCAGCGCCGGTCCCACCGGTAGCAACGCCGGCGCCCCGAACAGGTCCGTCGTGCGCCCCGTGCCGTCCAGATCGCGGTCGGCCACGAGGGCCACGATGCCGCCGCCGCGGATGCTCTGCACCAGCTGCCGCAGGGCGCGGGCGGGATCCAGGATCTCCAGGCCGACGGCCGTCCGCTGGCGGGAGAACCAGGCGTGCAGGGCGGGGTTCGAGAGCGTCTCCTGGAGGGTCAGGACGGGCCGCCCCGCGCGCACCACGGCGTAGCGCGCGGGCAGCTCCATGGAGCCGAAGTGGAGCCCGACGAAGAGCGCGCCGGCAACCCCCTCCTCCCGCGCCTCGAGGAGCCCGTCGACATGCTCCTGCCGCTCGAAGGCCAAGTGGCGCGCCAGGTACGCATCGGTGATCGTGGTCGTGCGCATGACCTCGAGGTAGTAGCGGGCGTGGTGCCGGAAGGCATCGCGCACCATGCGCTCCAGCGCCCGCGGGTCTCTCGCGGCCCGGGCCACGTGCGGCGCGGCCATGCCGCGTTCGGTGAGCCAGCCGCAGACGCGGGCGAGGTGCCTCCGCGCCAGCTCGCGGCGCCGCCGGTTGACGAGGTAATGGCCGGCGCCCAGGAGGTCGAAGAGCCGGCAGAGCATGCCTTCGGGAAGCCGGCAGGCCAGCCACGAGGCGCCGGCCGCCAGGGCTGCCGCGAGGCGCTGGCCGCCCGTCGCGTCCGGGCTGGGGATCGCGGTCGTGGCGTCGCTCACCGGGCCCTCACGAAGCGTCGTGTCGAGCGGCCAGCTCGGCCTTCTCGGCCGCGGTCGCCGGCCACATCGGCTTGAACGTGTACCACTGCTCGGGCGCGGGCCGGACCATGGCCTCCACGGCGTCGGCCATGGCCTGCGTGGCCCGTGCCAGTTCCCCAGGGGAGTCGTCGGCGAGCTCGATGGGCGTGAAATGCTCGGCCTCGAACTTGCCGTCGGGCGTGCGCCGGCAGACCATGGGCAGGATTACCCCGCCCGTCCGGGCGGCCAGCACGGCCGGTCCGGCGGGCAGCGTCGTCCAGCCGCCGAAGAGGCGGACCGGGATGCCGTCGGGCCGGTAGCCCCAGTCGACGAGCAGCCCCAGGATGGCCGGCTCGCGCAGCACGCCGAAGACGCGGCGCATGTTGCGCCAGGCGAAGACCTCCACGCCCCAGCGTCGGCGCTGCGCCTGGAGGAGCGCGAACAACTCCGGGTAGGCCGAGTCGTCGGCCAGCCCGTAGGTGGGAAAGCCGCGCGCCGCGAAGGCGGCCACGAGCGTCTCGATGCTGCCGATGTGGATGCTGACTGCGATGAGCCCCCGGCCCTGGGCGCGATAGTGGTCCCAGATGGTCACGAACGAGTCCACGCCCCGCTCGCCCTCGGCCCGCACGAGCAGGGCGGGCACGTGCTCGGGCAGCGACGGCAGCCGCATCAGCTCCACGATGTAGCGCGCGTAGGTCTGGTAGACGCGGCGGGCCAGAGCGCGCACGGCGGGATCGTCGATGGGGCGGCCCAGGATGTGCGAGGCGTTGGCCAGGATGACGCGCCGTTTGGCCGGCCAGAGGGCGTAGCCGACCAGCATGAGAACGCGCACGACCGGCCAGGTGAGGCCCATCGGCAGCCAGCCGAATAGCCACGACGCGAAGCGATAGCCGAGGACGACCAGCCGCTCGTTGGCGCGGGAGACGAGGCGGCGCAGGCCGGTGCCGCCGTCGAGCCGGCGATGCGGGGCGTACGCGACGCCCCCGGCCTTCGTGGCCGGCCCTCCGGCGCCCTCGGTCGTGCGCAGTGCCTCGTCGGCGGCCCGATCGGACATGGATGGTGCGCCGCCGGCGCTACTTCGTCGCCGCCACGGCCCTGGCCCGGGCGGGCGCGAGCTTGCGCACGACCTTGCCGGGCAGCGTCTCGGTGCCCACGAGGGTCTCGTCGTCCTCACCGCGGATGAAGGCCTCGACGCGGTTGTGGGCGATGTCGTCGTGGATCTGGATGGGTGGGCTCTTCATGAAATAGCTCGACGGCGCGACGAGCGTGCCCTTGAGGCCCCGGTCGAGGCCCAGCTTCAGGCAGCGGATGGCGTCGGTGATGACGCCGGCGCTGTTGGGGCTGTCCCAGACCTCGAGCTTCAGCTCCGCGTTGAGGGGCACGTCGCCGAAGGTCGTGCCCTCCATGCGGATGTAGCACCACTTGCGGTCCTGCAGCCACGGCACGTGGTCGGAGGGGCCGACGTGGACGTCGTCCGGGTCCATCTCGTAGTCCAGCATCGAGGTGACCGCGTTGGTCTTGCTGATCTTCTTCGACTCGAGGCGCTCGCGCTCGAGCATGTTGAGGAAGTCCGTGTTGCCGCCGAAGTTCAGCTGGTAGGTGCGGTCGAGGCGCACGCCGCGATCCATGAACAGGCGGGTCAGGACACGGTGGCTGATCGTCGCGCCGACCTGGCTCTTGATGTCGTCGCCGATGAGCGGCAGGCCCTTCTCGGCGAAGCGACGCTGCCAGTACGGCTCGCGCCCGATGAAGACCGGGATGGCGTTGATGAAGCCGACGCCGGCCTGCAGGGCCTGCTCGACGTACCACTTCGTGGCCTCCTCGCTGCCCACGGGCAGGTAGGAGACCATCATGTCCACCTCGCGCTCCCGGAGGATGCCGACCACGTCGGAGGTCGGGCCGGGCGCCTTCTCGATGATCTGGCTGAGGTACTTGCCCAGGCCGTCGTGGGTCATCCCGCGGTCCACCGTCACGCCCAGGCTGGGGACCTGCTGGAAGACGTAGGTGTTGTTGGGCTTCGTGTAGATGGCCTCGGAGAGGTCCTTGCCGACCTTGTTCTTGTCGATGTCGAACGCCGCGACGAACTCGATGTCGCGGATGTGGTAGCCGCCCAGGTCGACGTGCATGAGGCCGGGGACGAAGTCGCCCGCCTTGGCGTTCTCGTAGTAGTAGCGGCCCTGCACGAGGCTCGAGGCGCAGTTCCCGACGCCCACGATGGCGACGCGGATCTTGCCGTCCTTGCGCCGGGGGGCGTGGCCGTTGGTGCTATTGCTGCTCACGTGTCTCTGCCTGATCCTCTCTACTGCTGCGCCGCCTGGCGACGGACGTGGACGATGCGCTGGATGACGGTGACGGTGGTGAGGACGAAGAGGGCGCCCAGCGCGAGCTGCAGCCAGGGCGAGCCCCCTGGGCCCCCCGCAAGGCCGGTGGCGACGAGGCCGGCGCCGAGGATGACGATGCGCTCGGGACGCGGGGCGATACCCACCTCGCCCGTGAAGCCGAGCCCCTCGGCCCGGGCGCGCGTGTAGCTGACCATGACGGCCGAGTTCAGGGCCAGGGTGGCCAGGAGTGCGGCGAACGGCTCGCCGGCCGCGACGCAGCCGGCGGCCACGCCGACGTAGACAGTGCCCTCACCCCAGCGGTCGAAGGTGGAGTCCATGAAGGCCCCGAACTTCGAGGCGGTGCCGGTGGCCCGGGCGACCGCGCCGTCGAACATGTCGAAGGCGCCGCCGGCGACCGAGATCAGGCCGGCCGCGACCCACCACTGGAGGCCGGCGGCGACAGCGGCCACGATGGCGATGCCGAAACCGATCAGGGTCAGCATGTTCGGCGTCAGGCCCAGCCGGGCGATGCCTGCGGCGTAGGGCTGGAGGCGGGCGCGGAAGCGGTCGCGCGCGTCGTTGGAGAGCAGCGATCCGTCGCCCATCTCAGCGTCCCAGGTCGAGCATCTCGCGCTCGCGGCGCGCGAAGCGGTCGAACTCGTCGCGGCGGAGCGAGCAGATCACCTCGCGGCCCTGCCGCCGGGTCTCCACCAGGCCGATCGACCTGAGCGTGCGCAGGTGCCATGAGACGAGCGGCTGGCTCAGGTCCACGTGGGCGATGAGCTCCGTCACGGTCGCCGAGGACCCGGCCAGGCGCTCCACGATGCGCAGGCGCGTCACGTCGGCAAGCGCCTTGTGGAAGGCGCGCAACTCGCGCAGCTCATCGGGCGGGGCGGCGATGGCGGCGATCGTCGAGCGGATCCGGGCGGGGGAGGGCACGGGCTGGATGGGGCCGTCCTGGTAGCGGGGATTTATATAAGCGGGCGTTGATACTAGGCCGGCCCTGCAAGCCTGTCAACCCCTCGCGGTGATCGCCGCGAGGGTCTCAAGGGGCGTGTTGCTCCCAGAGCACCAAACCGCATGTTCCGGTCGGCCGAGATGGCCGGCCGCGCCCGACCGACCCGGATCTCACGCTCGCCGGAGCGTTCGGACCGGTGCCGCGAGGGGCCGGCGCGTCTCCATACCCGGGCGAGGGGCCGGGCAGCGCGGGCTACGCACCGTTTGGTGTTTGGTGCGCAGCGCGCCCGGCGGCCCTCCCCGAGCCTGACCACCGCCGCGCGGCCAGGAGTCGCCGCCCTCCGCCCCCCACGCCTCCGGCCTCGGCCGCCCGCGCCTCGACGGCGATTAGACTCGTCGGTGTGACCGATCGCGCGCGGCTGCTGCTCCTCGCCGCCTTCGCCGGCGGCGCGCTGCTGGTCGGCGTGGAACTGCTGATCACCGCCGTCGCCTTGCCGGCGATCATCGCCGACCTGACCGATTGGACCGAGCTGCGCCACGCCAGCTGGATCGTCAACGCCTACCTCGTGGCCTACATCGCGGCCATGCCGCTGGCCGGCCGAGCCGCCGACCGCTACGGGCTGCCGGCGCTGTTCATCGGGGCGCTCCTCCTCTTCGCCGCCGGCTGCCTGCTCGCCGGTGCGGCGCAGTCGCTCGACTGGCTCATCGCCGCCCGCGTGGTCCAGGGCATCGGCGGAGGTGCGGTGGTGCCGCTGGCCACGGCGGGCGCCAGCCACCTCTTCGCCGGCCACGCGCGGGCGCGGGCGCTCGGGGTCGTCGGCGCGGCGACGTTCCTGGGCATGGCGCTGGGCCCCTTCGCCGGGGCCTTCGTCCTGGGCGGTTTCGATCTCGGGCCGTGGTTCGCCGCCACCGGGGGTGCCGGCTCGACGACGGCCGGCCTCCTTGTCCCGGCCTGGCGCTGGGTCTTCTACCTGGGCGCGCCGCTGGCCGTCGTGGGCGCCATCTTCATCTGGGCCGCCGCACCGGCCTGGCCCCCGCCGGAACGGCGCGGCCGGATCGACTGGCCCGGCGCCACCTTCTTCACGGTTGCCCTCGCGGCCGGCCTGCTGGCCCTCACGTGGGTCGGCTCCGACGCGACCCCCGGCGGCGCCGGCGTGGCCCTCGGTGCGGCCGCGGCGCTGGTGACGGGGGCCATGGCGGCGGTCCGCTTCCTGCGCACCGCGGACCCCTTCCTCGACCTGCGCGCGTTCCGCGACCGCGTCTTCTCCAGCGCCGTGCTCGTCAGCCTCCTGACCGGCTACGCGCTGGCGACCGCCATCGTCGGCGCGGCGGTCTTCGTCGATCGGGTCCGCTACGGCGGGCCGGACCAGCAGCGGGTCGCGCTTGGGGCGCTGGCGGCGGCCATGGCGTGTGGCGCCCTGATCTCGGGCTTCGCCATCCGCCGCCTCGGCGTCGTCCTCGTCAGCCTGGCCGGGATCCTGCTCGGCGCGGCCGGCCTGGGGGCTGTCGCGACGGCATCGCCCTCGACGGCCCTCATCGTCTACGCTGGCGGGCTGGCCCTCTTCGGGCTCGGCTTCGGGCTCTCGGTCACGCCGCGCTCGACGGCGGCGGTCGAGGCGCTCGGCCGGGCGGCCTTCGGGCTCGCCTCGGCGGCCGTGACCGTCGCGCGCATGGTGGGCATGGGCGTGGGGCTCGCGATCCTGACCGCCTTCGGCTCGAACCGCATCGAGTCACTCTCCGTGGTCCTGGTGGATCCGGTCGCCCGGGACGCGGTGCTGCCGGCGGCGCTGCGCGGCAGGCCGCTCGAGGATGCGCTCGTGGTGGACGCCCTGGAGGGCTGGGCCGCGGGGGAGGCCGCGGCCATCCTGGCCGGGATCTTCGCCATCGCGGCGCTGGTCATGCTGGTCTCGGCCCTTCCCGCGCTGGCGATGCGCCGCGCCGTGGGCGCCCGACCCCTTCCGGCCTCGACTACCATCGGCCCCGATGGAGCCCTCTCGGCCGCCGACGACGAGCCCGCCCTCGCCCTCTGAGGAGCCGCGCCTGCGCGCGGTGGCCTGGACGCCCGCCGGGGTGCGCGAGCTACCGACCAGCGGGGCCGTCCGGGAGGCGTACGCGGACCCGTCGGCGAGCCTCTGGGTCGACGTTACCCACGGCGACCAGGCCCTGCTGGACGACCTCGGCGGCACCCTCGGCATCCACCCCCTCGTGGCCGAGGACATCCTCGAGCGCAACCAGCGGGCCAAGGTCGAGCGGTCGGGCGACGCCCTCCACATCGTGATGTTCGCGCTGATCTACGACGGCGAGCTCGAGGCGACCGAGGTCGACATCGTCCTCGGTCCGCGCTTCCTCCTGACGTCGCACGACACGGGCTGGGACCCGCACGAGCTGGTGAACCTGCGCCGCGGCGCGGACGCCTATCTCGGTGAGGGCGCCGACTACCTCCTGTGGGCCATCGTGGACGGCCTCGTGGACGGCTACTTCCCGGTCTTCGACCGGCTGGGCGACGAGATCGACGACCTCCAGGACGACGTCATCCGCCGCCCCACGACGTGGATCGTGGAGCGCCTCTTCCAGGTCCGCCGCGACCTGCTCATGATCCGCCACGCGGTCAGCCCGCAGCGGGAGATCTTCAACCAGCTCACCAACCGCGATGAACCACTCGTTGCCGCCGAGCGGATCCTCTACTTCCGCGACGTCTACGATCACCTCATCCGGCTCACGGACGAGCTGGACAGCTACCGCGAGCTGGTGACCACGACCCTCGACGCCTACCTCTCGACGGTCAACAACAACCTCTCCGACGTGATGAAGCGCCTGACGGCGGTGACCGTGATCCTGGCCGGCGTGGGGGCCGTGGCCGGCATCTTCGGCATGAGCGAGGCGGCCCTGGCGCTCCAGTTCGGTGAGGGGGCCGGCTTCTGGTTCGTGAGCGGGCTCGTCGTCGCCATGGGCGCGGCCGCCGCCTATTACTTCCACCGCATCGGCTGGCTCTGACCGAGGCCGGTCCGCTCACTCCGCGCATGCCCCGCGGTCATGCGAAGCCGCGAAGCCGTGCGTGACTGCCCCGCGACGACGCGTCATCCGAAGGCAGCCACGCTCGCGATCAGCCGCTCGCATGCCCGGCGGGCATGTCCGGCGGGGGCTACCGGCAGTCGCGCGGATAGGGCGTCGGGTTTGCTTCTGCCAGGCTGGCCTGGGCGACGTTGAGGAGCTTCGCCGCGATCTGCAGCTTGGGGATCGTGCCCCTGGGCCCCTCGCTCGTCTGGAGGATGAGGCCCTGCTCGCCCTCGGGCACGTCCTCCGCCAGCGAGAAGTCGGTGGCGTGGCGCTTGACCCGGTAGATCTCGTAGAGGTAGACGTGGCCGTCGCTCGTGTAGACCTGCACGAGGTCGCCGATCATGGCCTGGCCGTTGTCGCGCTGCGACTGCAGCAGGAGCGGCAGGAACATGCCCTCGCGGGCATGGGCGTAGATGTACGTGGTGCCCCGCTGCGAAGGCTGCTTGAAGATCTCCAGGTACTGGGCCACGTCGCACAGCGGGTAGCTGCCTTGGCCGGGGCCGTAGCTCTGGGCCACGATCGGCAGGTCGATCTTCAGCGCGGGGATGACGACGCGGCTGGTGACGGCCACCTCCACGCTGGCGCTCGGCGTGGGCGATGGGGGCTCGGATGGCCCAGCGGAGCCCGTCGCTGCCGGGGTCGGCGTGGGCGTGCCCACCATGGCCGAGGGGGTGGGCAGGAGGACGTCGTCCCCGCCCGCCGCCGGTTGCGCGACGGTGATCAGCCCCGAGGCGAGGAGCACGACGCCGCCCGCCGCGAGGAGCGCGGGGAGGAGGCGGTCGGTGGCGCGGCGCAGGAGGGACATCGTCCCCCCGATGCTAGCAAGGATGGCGTTGCGGCCCCGCCACCCGAAGGTCCCGGTGTGGTCCCACGGATGGGGCGGGACGGCGGGTACACTCCGGCAGAGATGCGATCCCCCCTGCTCGCCGGCGTCCTGGCCGGTCTCCTCGTCGGCCTGGTGGCGCTCGCGGTGGTCGTGGCCGGCCTCCAGCCGGAGACGATCATGCCGGCCCGCCCGACCCTCGCGCCGGTCGCGGGCAGCCCCAGCCCGAGCCCGACCGCCAGCCCCAGCCCGGCGCCGACCCCCAGCCCCAGCCCCAGCCCGACCACCGGCGTCGCGGTCGGCAACCGGGCGCCCGAGCTGAAGGTCGACGGCGTCGCCGGCGATGAGATCGACCTCGCGGCGCTGCGCGGCAAGCCGGTCTGGGTGAACTTCACCGCCAGCTGGTGCCCCACCTGCCGCGATGAGCTGTCGCTCATGCAGCGCTTCGCGCTGAAGTACCCCGACCTGCCGATCCTCGTCATCGACGTGAAGGAGGATCCGGCCGTGGTCCGGGCGCTGGTCGACGAGCTGGACATCGTCATGCCGGTCGGGCTCGACCGCGACGGCAAGGCGCAGCTGGCCTGGAACGCCTATGCGCTGCCGGTGCACTTCTGGATCGATGGCGCGGGGATCGTGCGCGCCGTCGTCTACGGCGAACCCGGACCGGAGGAGTTCCTGGCCGGCCTGAAGACGGTCCTGCCCGACGCAACGCTGCCGTGACCGTCCCGGGCGCCGTCTCCTGGCGCGCGGCGCTCGCCCTCGCCGCGCCCGACCTCCGCCGCCGACCCTGTCTCGTGATCACCGACTTCGACGGCACGATCAGCCGCATCGGGCTCGACCCCTGGGGCGCCCGCCCGGAGCCGCTCGCCCAGCGCGCCCTGCGGAGACTGGCAGCCACTCCCGGGGTGGAGGTCGTGCTCCTCTCGGGGCGCACGGCGCCCGACCTGGCCGGTCGCGTGCGCGTGGGCGGTGCAACCTATCTCGGCAACCACGGGCTCGAGCACGGGTTCCTGCCCCGCGGCGCCCGGGCCGAGTCGCTCGTCGTCGTCGCCGACCCGACCCACGACGGCTTCTCCGCCGATGCCGAGCGGCTGGCGATGGAGGTGCCGGCCGCCATCGGCGAGCCGTGGCTCATCGTCGAGCGCAAGCCGCCCGCGGTGACCTTCTGGTTCCGCACCGCGCCGGATATCGCGGCCGCGGCGCGGCAGGTCCGGGCGGTCGTCGACCGGCTCGATCCGAACGAGCGGTTCGAGCGGTTCCCGTTGCGCCGTGCGCTGGAGCTGCGCCCACCCGGCGCCACGGCCAAGCGCGACGCGTTCGCGACCCTGCTCCGGGAGCGTCGGCCGGCCCTCGTCGTCCTCATCGGCGACGACCGCAGCGATGCCGAGGCGTTCGCCGTGCTTCGGGTCGCCCGCGACGCCAGAGATCTCACGGGCCTGGCGGTGGCGGTCCACACCCACCCCGACGTGTCGCCGGCCGTGGCCGCCGAGGCGGACGCGATGCTCGCCTCCCCGCGCGAGACGGCGCGGTTCCTGTCCGGCCTGGCGCGCGGGCTCGCTAGGGCAGCAGCGCCTGGGCGGCGGCCTGGGCGGTCGGGATGATGACGCCCGGCACGAGGCCGAAGAGGACCGTGCCCAGCGCGGCGGCGGCCAGGCCGGCCTTCATCGGCCAGGAGTCGGTGAGCGGCTGCGCGTCGTCGGGCGCCTCGCGCATGTACATCCAGACGACCACGCGCAGGTAGTAGAAGGCGGCCGCGGCCGCGTTGAGCACGGCGACGACGGCCAGCACGCTCACCCAGCCGCCGGCCTGCACGGCGGCAAGGATGACGTAGGCCTTGGCGAAGAAGCCGGCCGTGGGCGGGATCCCGGTGAGGGACAGCAGGAAGAGCGTCATCAGCACGCCGGCCAGCGGCGCCCGGCGCCCGAGACCGGCGAAGGTCGCGATCTGGCTGGTCACGCCGGTCCGCCCCTGCAGGGCGGTCACGACCGCGAAGGCGCCCAGGTTCATGAAGGTGTAGGCGGCGGCGTAGAAGAGGAGCCCTTCGAGGCCGGCCTGCGCCGCCGGCGAGCCTGCCGGGGCGCCGGCGAAGGCGGCCAGCCCCACGAGCATGTAGCCGGTGTGAGCGATCGAGCTGTAGGCGAGCATGCGCTTGATGTTGTCCTGCGTCAGGGCGACCAGGTTGCCCAAGGTCATGGTGATCGCGGCGAGGATGACGATGGCGTCCACCCAGTCGGCCTTGAGCGGCGCCAGCGCCTCCACGAAGAGGCGCAGGATGAGCGCGAAGGCGGCCACCTTCGGCCCCACCGAGAGGTAGCCCGTGACCGGCGTGGGCGAGCCCTGGTACGCGTCGGGCGTCCAGTAGTGGAAGGGGACGGCGGCGATCTTGAAGGCGACGCCCGACGTCAGCAGCGCCAGGCCGATGGCCAGCCCTGCCGAGAGCCCGGGGCCGGTCACGCCCTGCAGCGCCACGGCCACGTCGGCCACGCGCGTCGAGCCGGTGTAGCCCCAGGTGAAGGCGAGGCCGAAGAGGAAGATGGCCGAGCTGAACGAGCCCAGCAGGAAGTACTTGATGGCGCCCTCGGTCGATAGCCCGTCGCGCTTGGCGTAGCCGGCCAGCATGTAGCCCGGCAGCACGAGCAGCTCCAGGCCGAGGAAGAGCACGAGCAGGTCGCGCGCGCCGCCGATGAGCATGGCGCCGCTGATGGCGAAGAGGAGCGTGGCGGCGAACTCGGCCATGGGCAGCCCGCGCGGGCGCAGGTAGTCGGGTGCGAAGAGGATCGTCAGCAAGGCGATGGCCAGGAAGACGAGGTCGAGGAAGAAGGTCAGCCGGTCGCGCACGTAGGCGCCACCGAAGACCCCCGTGCCGTCGCCGTTGGCCAGCAGCACGACCTCCAGGCCGACCACGAGGCCCACCACGGCCACGATGCCGATGAGCCGATCGTCATGCGGCCGGATCATGTCCACCACCACGAGCGCGATGGCCAGCCCGATGACGAAGACGAGCGGCGCGATGGCGAGCAGCTCGGCGACGGTCACCGGATCACCGCCACGGCAGCAGCGCCACGGGGTGCGCACCCGTGATGGCCTCGATGATCGAGTCCACCGGCGCCTGGATGAGCCCGAGGATGAGGCCCGGGAAGAGGCCGAAGAGGACGGTCAGGGCGACCAGCGGCGTGAGCGTCACGAGCTCCATCGGCGTCACGTCGGTCAGGTGCTGCCCGACGCCCTTGAGGAAGTCGGAGACCGGCCCGAAGGCGACCCGCTGGAACATCCAGAGCAGGTAGACCGCGCCGAGGACCATGACCGTGGTGGCCACGGCGGCCGCGATGGGGCTGACCGCGAACGTGCCCAGGAAGACGAGGAACTCGCCCACGAAGCCGGCCAGGCCGGGCATGCCCACGCTGGCCAGCATGAAGAAGCCGAAGATCGCCGCGTAGACCGGGGTGCGCGCCGCCAGGCCGCCCATCTTGGCGATGGTCCGGTCGTGGGTGCGCTCGTAGATCACGCCGACGCACAGGAAGAGGGCGCCGGTGATGAGGCCGTGGTTGACCATCTGCAGGATCGCCCCGTCCATCGCCTGCGGCTGGAAGACGAAGATCCCCAGCGTCACGAAGCCCATGTGGCTGACCGAGCTGTAGGCGACGAGCTTCTTGAGGTCGGGCTGGACGATCGAGACGATGGCCCCATAGACGATGGCGATGAGCGAGAGGACGATGATCGCCGGCGCATAGGCCTGGGCCGCGGCCGGGAAGAGCGGCAGCGCGAAGCGGATGAAGCCGTAGCCGCCGAGCTTCAGCAGGACGCCGGCGAGGATGACCGAGCCCGCCGTGGGCGCCTCCACGTGGGCATCGGGCAGCCAGGTGTGGAACGGCCACATGGGGACCTTGATGGCGAAGGCCAGGAAGAAGGCCAGGAAGGCCAGCACCTGGAGGGTCGTGTCGAAGCCGAAGCCGCGCAGCTGCTCGTAGTCGAAGGCGCCCGTCCAGCTGCCGGTCGCGGCCTGGTAGGCGAAGGCGGTGGCGAGGATGGCCACCAGCATGAGCAGCGAGCCCACGAGCGTGTAGAGCACGAACTTGATCGTGGCGTAGATGCGGTTCGGGCCGCCCCAGATGCCGATGATCAGGTACATCGGCACGAGCACGATCTCCCAGAAGACGTAGAAGAGGAAGAGGTCGAGCGCCATGAAGACGCCGAGCATGCCCACCTCGAGGATGAGGAAGGAGATCATGTACTCCTTCACACGCTCGGTGATCGGCTTGAAGCTGGCCAGGATGCTGATCCAGGTGAGCAGCGTGGTGAGCACGACCAGCACGAGGCTGATGCCGTCCACGCCGAGCTTGTACTGGATGCCGAAGGCGGGGATCCACTCGGCGACTTCCTTGCGCACGAAGCCCTGCGCGGCGGCCTCCGCGGGGTCGAAGCCGGCCAGCAGCGCCAGCGAGAGCCCGAAGGTGAGCAGGGCGATGCCCAGCGCCATGTAGCGCACGAGCTGCGGCCGGTCGCGCGGCACGAACGCGAGCAGGATCGCGCCAGCGAGCGGCACGGCGACGATCGCGGTGAGGATGGGGAAGCCGCTCATCAGCGGGCCGTCACGATGAGGAAGCCGCCGGCCATGACGATCAGCGCGATGGCGATGCCCAGCGCGTAGTTCTGGACCCGCCCCGTCTGGATGCGGCGCAGGTCGCGTCCAGCGCCCTGGACGACGTCCCCGATGCCGTTGACCGTGCCGTCCACGATGGCCCGGTCGAACCACCAGATGAAGTGGGCGACGCGGCCACCGAGGCGCACGAAGAGCAGGTCGTTGAGCTCGTCGAACCACCACTTGCGGAAGGAGGCACGGTAGAGGCGCGGCGCCCGCGCGGTGAGCGCCGCCACGCGCTCCGGCTGCGCCTCGGTGTCGTCGCCGCGCAGCGGCCAGTGGAAGCCGAAGAGGCGGATGGCGACGGCCAGGCCGGCCGTGGCCACGGCCACGCTGACGAGGATGAGCACGCCGTCGACGCCGAGGATCTGCACCGGCTCGTGGTGCAGGCCGAGGTTCAGCTGCGCCTCCTCGAAGATCGGCTCCAGCCACTGCCCGATGAGCCCGGCCCCGAAGGGCAGGCCCAGGACGAGCCCCAGCAGCGCCGCGGGGATGGCTAGCAGGATCAGCGGCACGGTCATCGAGCGCGGCGATTCACGGACGTGCGGCTCGACCGCGGGGTCCACGTGGCTGGGGCCGTAGAACGTCTTGCCCATCAGCCGGAACATGTAGAAGGCGGTCAGCGCGGCGACCACGATGCCCACCAGCCAGACCCACAGGAAGCCATTCTTGAAGGCCTCGCCGAGGATCTCGTCCTTGCTGAAGAAGGCGGCCAGCGGCGGGATGCCGGCCATGGAGAGCGAGCCGACGAGCATCGTGGCGTGCGTGATCGGCATGCGCCGCCAGAGGCCGCCCATGCGGTTCATGTCCTGCTCCTCGTGCACCCCATGGATGACCGAGCCGCTGCCAAGGAACAGGAGGCCTTTCGTGAAGCCCTGCGCCGTCATGTGGAAGATGGCGGCCACGTAGGCGCCCACGCCAAGCGAGGCGAACATGTAGCCCAGCTGGCTCAACGTGGAGTAGGCCAGCACGCGCTTGATGTCGTTCTGGGTGAGCGCGATCGAGGCGGCCAGGATGGCCGTGAAGATGCCGATCGCGGCGACCACGAACATCGCCTCCGGTGAGAGGCTGAAGAGCGGGTTGGCGCGGGCCACGAAGTAGACGCCGGCGTTGACCATGGTCGCGGCATGGATGAGGGCGGAGACCGGCGTGGGGCCCTCCATCGCGTCGGGCAGCCACACGTGGAGCGGGAACTGGGCGCTCTTGCCGACCGCGCCGCAGAAGAGCAGCAGGGCGATGCCGGTGATCGCCCAGGCCTCGATCTGGCCGCCGGCGAGACCCTCGGAGAGTCGCTCGAAGGCGTCTGTGAAGTTCAGCGTGCCCACCGTCGTCCACACGGCGAAGATGCCCAGCGCGAAGCCGACGTCGCCGACGCGGTTGGCCAGGAAGGCCTTCTTGGCCGCGATGGCCGCGCTGGGCCGCGGGTACCAGAAGCCGATGAGCAGGTAGCTGCACAGGCCGACCAGCTCCCAGGCCGCGAAGAGGAGCATGAAGTTGCCGGCCAGGACGAGCAGCAGCATGCTGAACATGAAGAGGTTGAGGTAGGCGAAGAAGCGCCAACGGCCGGGGTCGTGGGCCATGTAGCCGATCGAGTAGACGTGCACCAGCATGCCCACGGTCGTGACCACGATGAGCAGCACCGCGGTCAGGTTGTCCACCGCGAAGTTCGCCTCGATCGTGAAGTCGCCGGCCGGCACCCACTGGTACAGCGTGAAGTGCAGGCCGTCCGTGCCGAAGCCGCCGGAGAGGGCGGTCCAGACGACGACCATGGCGATGGCCCAGGTGACGACGATGGCCGGCACGGCGACGATCCAGGCGCGCGTGCCGAGGCGGCGCCCGACGAGCGCCGTCAGCCCGAAGCCGGCGATGGGCAGGGCGAGCACGAGGGTGACGAGGAGCTCCATCGGCATCGCCGGCTATTCCCGCATCTGGGTGTACTCGTCCACGAGCGGCGTGCGGCGGTTGCGGTAGATGGCGATGACGATGGCCAGGCCCACCGTCGCCTCGGCCGCGGCGACGGCCATGACCACGAGGGCGATGACCGAGGCGTCACCCCGCAGCGAGGGCACGAAGGCGCCGAAGGCGACGATGGCCAGGTTGACCGCGTTGAGCATCAGCTCGATCGACATGAGCATGGCGATGGCGTTGCGCCGGGCCAGGAAGCCGAAGGTGCCCACGGCGAAGAGCAGCGCCGAGAGCGCGAGGTAGCTGTCCAGCGACTGGCTCACTCGGGCCGCTCCCCGTGGGGCTCGTCGCGCGGCTCGTCGCGCTTGGCCAGGAAGACGCCCCCGATGACCGCCGCCAGCAGCAGCACGCCCACGATCTCGAAGGGCAGCACGTAGTCGCTGAAGAGGAGCTGCGCGATCGCCCTGACCGACGTCGCGGCGTACTCGCCGGCCAGGGGCCACTCGGTCGAGGTCACCACCAGCGCGAGGAGCGTGCCCAGCACGACCGCCGCGATCGCGGCGGCCCAGGCCTGATGGTGGAAGACGAGGGCCGCCGGGCCGCCCTTCGTTTGCGTGAGCATGATCGCGAAGAGGATCAGGACGCTGATGGCGCCGATGTAGACGAGCACCTGCGCGGCCGCCACGAGGGGCGTGCCCAGCAGGGCATAGACGCCGGCCAGGGTGGCGAAGCAGGCGATCATCCAGAGCCCGGAGCGGATGATGTTGCGGCCCAGGACGACCATCAGCGCCGTCCCCAGCAGCGCCGTCGCGAGGACGAGGAAGAGGAGGTCGTTCCAGCTCCAGCCGAGGAAGGGGACCGTCTGCGGCAGCGTCACGCGAGGTCCGTCCTACTTCGCATGGGCGTGGCCGCTGCCGTTCCCGCGACCGTCGCCGCGACCGTTGCCGCCGAGGCCGGAGGGCAGCACCGGCAGGCTGCGCCCCGCGTCGAGCGTCCTGCCGGAGGCTTGGGCACGCTCCAGCCAGTCGCGTTCGCGGCGCACGTAGCTCATCTCCGTGTCGCGCTCGATGGCGCTGATGGCCAGGAGGTCGATCATCGGCTCCTGGCGGCTCGTGTGGGCCAGCTCGAAGTCGGGGCCGCAGCGCAGCGCGTCGTAGGGGCACGCATCCACGCAGATGCCGCACAGGATGCAGCGGCTCTCGTCGACGTCGTACTCTCCAGCACGCGCGGCTTGGGCATCAGCGCGCCGGTCGGGCAGGTTTCCGCGCAGCGGCCGCAGGAAACGCACGGCGTCGTGTTCAGGCTCATGTCCAGCGGCGTGGTCACGAGCGTGTCGAAGCCCGTCCGCATGAAGTCGTAGCAGGCGGCGCCGACCACCTCCTTGCACACGTTGGCGCAGCGGCCGCAGTCGATGCAGCGCGACGGCTCGCGCAGGATGAAGGCGTGGCTGTCGTCGCGGATGTAGTCGTGGTTGTGGCCGGTGAAGCGATTCTCCGTGACGCTGCGGTAGGAGAGTCCCGTGCGCGCCGGCTCCAGCGTCGCCAGGGTCGTGCCGTACTCGATGCCCTGGCGCCGCAGGTCGCAGAAGCCGATCGCCTCGCAGGTGCACTGGAGGCAGCGCTTCGACTCCGCCATCGCCTCCTGCTGCGTGTAGGGGATCTCGTACTCGACGTAGCTCTTGTTGCGCACCTCGGCGGCCATGGCCTGGAGGCGCAGGCGCGGCTCCTTCAGCTCACCGGTGTAGGGCACGATGGAGAGGAACTCGGGCTGCGGCTCGGCCAGGGTCTGACGCGTCTTGATGGCCTCGAGGTCCATGCCCTTGAGGTAGGCGTCAACGGCGTAGGCGGCGCGCCGGCCCTCGGCGACGGCCTCGACGACGGTCGCCGCGCCGATGCGCACGTCGCCGGTGGCGAAGATGCCCGGCCGGCCGGTGGCGAAGGTGACGCCGTCCGCGGCGAGGCGCCCCTGCTTCGTGGCGGCGACGCCCGCGGCGCCCCTGTCGAGCCAGCCCAGCTGCGGCCCCTGGCCGATGGCCCGCAGCACGCGGTCGCACTCGATGACGAACTCCGTGCCGGGCATCGGCTCCGGGCGGCGGCGCCCCGAGGCGTCAGGGGCGCCCATGCGCATGCGCTGGAGCTCGACCCCGGTGACGCGGTTCCGCTTGTCGGTGACGACGCGCGTGGGTGCGGCCTGGAAGATGGCCCGCGCGCCCTCCTCGATGGCCTCGTGGACCTCGTTCGCGGCGGGCATGTCCTTCATGTCGCGCCGGTAGACGAGCGTGACCTCCAGCGCGCCCTGGCGGACGGAGGTGCGCGTGCAGTCCATCGCGGTGAAGCCGCCGCCGATGACCACGACGCGCGTGCCCCGGTGGCCCGGGTAGGGCAGGCCCAGCGTGGCGATCTTCAGGTATTCGAGGCCGTCGAGCACGCCCTTCGCGTCCTCGCCGGGCACGCCCAGCTTGTTCGTGTCGTAGCAGCCGATGGCCACCGCGACCGCGTCGTAGCCCTGGTTCTGCAGGTCGTCGATGGTGAAGTCGCGGCCCAGCTCGGCGTTGCAGGTGAAGGTCACGCCGAGGTCGGTCAGGCCCTGGTACTCGGGCACCAGCACCTCGTCCTTGGGCAGGCGGTACTGGGGGATCCCGTAGCGGAGCATCCCGCCGGGCTCCGGGTCGCGCTCGTAGATCGTCACCGCGTGGCCGGCGATGGCCAGGTAGTAGGCCGCCGAGGCGCCCGCGGGGCCCGAGCCGATGACCGCCACGCGCTTGCCCGAGGAGGCCTGGACCTCGAAGGGGACCGGCGCCTTGACCCCCTTCGCCTGCGCCTTGATGACCTGGTCGCCGGCGTAGCGGTGGCTGTCGCGGATCGCGATCGCCTCGTCCACTTCGTCGCGCCGGCAGTGCTCCTCGCAGGGCGCCGGGCAGACGCGGCCGAGCACGCTGGGGAAGGGGATGGTGCGCTTGAAGATGCGCGCCGCCTCGACGAAGTCGCCCTCCGCGTTGGCCTTGAGGAATCCCGGGATGTCGATGCGGCTGGGGCACTTGTTCTGGCAGGGCGGCAGGCAATAGGCGTTGTGGTCGCTGAAGATCAGCTCCAGGTTCGTGCGGCGGATCTGGCGGATGCGCGGCGTCTGGGTGCGCACGACCATCTCCGGCTCGGCGGCGCGGGAGCAGCTGATGGGCGGCTGGCCCTCGCCCTCGACCTCGACCACGCACATGCGGCAGGCGCCGAAGCCGGGCAGCTTGGGCTCGTAGCAGAGGGTGGGGATCTCGATCCCGTTGTCGCGGCAGACTTCGAGGATCGTCTGGCCTTCACGGCCCGTCACCTGGCGCCCATCCACCTCGATCGTGAAAGCAGGCGCCGAGAGCGGCCGCTGGGGCGCCTGCACGTCGAGCAGCTGGTCGGCCAGCGACGGGGGCGCGGCGGCCGGGTGCGGGGCGGCGGCGGGCTGGGTGGTCGGGTCGGCCATGGGGTCAGGCGGTGCCTCCGGCGACACGCAACGGGGTGCACACGCCGGCCGGGCACGTGCTGCGGAGGATGTGGTCCTCGAACTCCGCGGCGAAGTAGCGCATCCCGCTCACGAGCGGATTGGGCGCCGTGATGCCGTGCCCGCAGAGCGAGCCGTCGCGGACGTCCGCGGCCAGGTCGCCGAGGAGCTGCACGTCGTTGGGGCGCGGCCGGCCGCCGATGAAGCGCTCGCCGATCTCGGTCAGGCGGCGCGTGCCGATGCGGCAGGGGATGCACTTGCCGCACGACTCGTCGCTCATGAAGCGCTCGAGGAGCGTGGCCAGCTCGACGATGCAGGCGCTGCCGTCCACCACGAGCACGGTCCCCGAGCCGACGATGGCTCCAGCCCCGGCCAGCGCGGCGTGGGAGTACGGGAGGTCGAGCCGCTCGGCGGGGAGGAAGCCGCCCGAGGGGCCGCCCACCAGGACGGCCTTCAGCTCGCCGGTGGCGCCGCCGGCCGCGGCGACGATCTGCTTCAGCGGCGTGCCCATGGGCACCTCGAGCACCCCCGGCATCTTGACCGCGCCGCTGACCTGTACCAGGGCGGTGCCCGGCGAATCGGCGGCGCCGATGGCGCGGTGGGCGGCCGGCCCGTTGGCCAGGATCCAGGGCACGGCGGCGAGGGTCTGCACGTTGTTGACGACGGTCGGCTCGCCCCACAGGCCCTTCACCGCCGGGTAGGGCGGCCGCTGGTCGGGCATGCCGCGCTTGCCCTCCAGGGCGCGCAGCAGGACGGTCTCCTCGCCGAGCACGAAGGCGCCCTGCAGCTCACGCAGCTCGACGTGCAGGTCGAAGCCCGCGCCGAGCGCGTCGCTGCCGATGAGCCCGGCCTCCTCCGCCTCGCGGATGGCGGCCGCCAGGCGCCGCACGACCACGGTCGCGTCCGCCCGCACGGCCACGTAGGCCCTCGTCGCGCCCACGGCGAAGGCGGCCAGGGCGAGGCCCTCCAGGACCCCGTGCGGGTCCTGCTCCAGCAACGTCCGGTCGGTGGCCGCCCCGGGGTCCGCGCCGTAGCCGTTGGCCACGACATGGCGCCGCGCCGCCGGCTGCGCCCGGCAGGTGCGCCACTTGTCGGCGGCGGGGTAGCCGGCGCCGCCCCGGCCACGCAGCCCGGCCTCGCCGACGAAGCGGATGACCGTCTCCGGGGCGAGGTCGGCGACCGCCTTGCGCCAGGCGCTCCAGGCGCCGGCGTTCTCGGCCGCGGCCAGACCCGCGTCGGGATCGTAGGCGCCGGCCCGGGCGAGGACGACCCTCGGCCAGCCCTTCCTGCCGGCGAGGATGCGCTGCGTCATGCGCGACCCGCCGTGGCGTGGGCGGCGCGGAGCTGGGACGCCATGCGCGCGACCGCGTCGGGCGCGACGTCGTGGACGACCTCGCCGTCGAGCGTCACGAGGGCGCGCTCCGGCGAGGCGCCGTGGCAGTCGCCCGGCTCGAGGCGCACCGCGCCCTCCGGACTGGCCTGCCCGAAGCGCGTGGAGAGCGCAGCCTCCAGTGCGGCCACCACGCGTCCGGCACCGCGGAAGGTGCAGGCCGGGCAGCGGCAGATGGCGAAGACGTGGCCGCTCGCCTCCTCCAGACGGAGGTGGTCGTAGAAGCTGGCCGTGCCGTAGATCTCGGCGTACCAGGCGCCGGTGCCGTGGCTGATGTGCTTCAGCGCGGCGACCGTGAGGGACCCGTAGGCGTCCTGCGTCCGCTCCAGGATGGTCAGCATGCGCCGTGGGTCGTAGTCCTCCTCTGCCAAGATGCGATCCAGGGCCGCCGTGTCGATGGCGGCGAAGGGATCGAAGGTGCGGTCGGGGACCGGGCGCCCGGAGCGGCGCAGGGCCGACTCCTCGCGCCGCTCGGCGTACTGCTCGGCGGGGCCCCAGTGGACGTGGAAGCGGCTCTTCGTGTCCACGCCGCCCATGTCGATGCACTCGATGGGGCAGGCCGCGGCGCACTGGAAGCAGGTCTCGCACTTCAGGGTGCCGTACTCGTCGTAGAGCAGCTGCAGCCGGCCGCGGTGGCGTGGCGAGATGTCCTGCACCACCTCGGGGTACTGGACCGTCACCTTGGCCTGGAACATGCGGCGCATGGTCAGGGCCATGCCCTTGAGGATCCCGATGCCCGGCACGAGGGTCTTGAAGTCCATCGCCTCAGCCCTTCACTGCGTCGATGACGATGAGGGCCAGGGCGGTCACGAAGAGGTTGACCAGCGCCGCGGGCAGGAGCCACTTCCAGGCGAAGCCCATGAGCTGGTCGATGCGCACCCGGGGCAGCGTGGCGCGCATCCACACGAGGATGGCCACGAAGACGTACGTCTTGGCCATGAACCAGAGCAGCCCCTCCACGACCTCGAAGCTGGCCACGGCCCAGAGCAGCGTGGCGCCGGCGGCGATGACGTTGAAGAGCAGGAAGCCGACGACCAGCGCCTTCCAGAAGGGCAGGCCGCTCCTGAAGGCCCAGAAGGGCAGGGCCAGGGCGACGATGGCCAGCGGCGGCACGATGAGGATGCCCAGCAGCAGCCCCAGGCCGAGGCTGCCCGGGTCGAGCGCGGGGTCGAAGGTCAGGCCGACCTGGTGCAGCACGGCGCCGATGTCGATGGGCGCCAGCCAGCCGCCGAAGTAGAGCACGACCGTCAGTGCCGAGAGCAGGAAGACGTTGACGTACTCGGCGAAGTAGAAGAAGCCGAAGCGCATGCCGCTGTACTCGGTGGCGAAGCCGGCCACGATCTCGCTGTCGGCCTCGGTCAGGTCGAAGGGAGTGCGGTTGCCCTCGGCGGTGGCCGCGATGAAGAAGATGGCGAAGCCCAGCGGCTGCTGCCACACGTACCAGTCGAGGAAGCTGCCTTGCTGGTTCAGCACGATCTGGTTGAGGCTCAGCGTGCCGGCCAGGAGGATCAGCCCCACGACCGAGAGCGTGAGCGGGATCTCGTAGCTGATGATCTGCGCCGCCGCCCGCAGGGCGCCCAGCAGGCTGTACTTGTTGAAGCTCGACCAGCCGGCCATCATCAGCCCCACCACGCCCAGTCCGCCCATGGCGAAGAAGTAGAGCAGGGCGATGTTCATGTCCTGGCCGAAGAGCCCCGGCGCGAAGGGCAGCACGAGGAAGGCCAGCACCGGCGCCAGGAAGACGACCGCCGGGGCCAGCGTGAAGACCGGCACGTCGGCGCCGGTCGGGGTGAAGTCCTCCTTGGCCAGGATCTTGAAGCCGTGGAAGGCCGCCGCCAGCGTGCCCCAGGGGCCGACGCGGTTGGGACCGAGGCGCAGGTTCATGAAGGCGATGGCCTTCAACTCGAGGTAGCCGACGATGAAGGCCGTGGGGATGGTGAAGAGCAGCACTGCCAGGATGGCGACCACGAAGCGCACGATCCCGACGTTCGCCTCGAGCGTGTCCAGGACCGCGCCCGTGATGGCCGGCACGATGCCCGTGACCATGCCCAGCAGCAGCGCCACCGTCAGCGCCACGACGATCGCCAGCAGCGGCACGACGATCTTGCCGGCCGGCGTGAGGCGGCTCCAGGAGCGCGTCAGCGTCATCACTTGTCGACGCCGCCCATGATCGGGTCCAGGCTGGCCATGATGGCCATCGTGTCGGCGATGAGGTGGCCCGGCGTCAGCAGGCCCACGGATTGCAGGTTGAAGTACGACGGGTCGTGGATGCGCAGCCGGAAGGGCTGATCGGTGCCGTCGCTCATGGCGTAGACGGCGTACTGGCCCCGCGGGCTCTCGATGGCCGCGAAGGCGCGCCCCGGCCGCGGCCGCAGCAGGCGCGGCAGCTTGGCCATGACCGGGCCGTCGGGCAGCTTGTGGAGCACCTGGTCGATGATGTGGATGCTCTGCTTGATCTCGTCGAGGTGAAGCTGGTAGCGCGCATAGGAGTCACCCTCCTCGCGCGTCGGGATCTCGAACTCCAGCTCGGGGTAGACGCCGTAGGGGTGCGCCCGGCGGACGTCGTAGGGGATGCCGGTGGCGCGCAGCGGGGGGCCGGAGAGGCACATGCGCAGGGCCGTCTCGCGGTCGATGACGCCCAGGCCGCGCGTCCGCTTGACGAAGATCTCGTTCTCGTTGATCAGCGTCTGGCTGTCCTCGATGCGCTGCGCCGCGTGGCCCATCCAGTCGCCCAGGCGGCTCATGAACTCGTGGTTCAGGTCGCCGTTCACGCCGCCGATGCGCATGTAGTTGAAGAGCAGCTTCTGGCCCGTCAGCGCGGCCAGCATCTCGACGATCTCGTCGCGCTCGATGAAGCCGTAGAGGATCGGCGTGAGGCCGCCCAGGTCGAGCGCCAGCCAGCCCATGAAGAGGGCGTGGCTGGAGATCCGGTTCAGCTCGCAGGCGAGGACGCGGATGTACTCCGCCCGGCGCGGCACCTCGACGTCGAGCAGCTTCTCGGCGGCCATCACCGGCACCAGCTCGCTGAACATCGAGGCGATGTACTCGAGCGGGTCGCAGTGGCTCACGACCATGTGCCAGTCGCTGTTCTCGCAGATCTTCTCCACGCCCCGGTGGAGGTAGCCCAGCACCGGGTCGAGGTCCACCACGCGCTCGCCGTCGATCTTCAACACGACGCGCAGGACGCCGTGGGTCGAGGGGTGCTGCGGGCCCAGGTTGATGAGCATCTCGCCCTCGCGGACCGAGTAGAACTCGGCCTCGCGCTCGGTGCGCGGCGGGTAGGGCGGGATGGCGTCGAAGATCGTGGCCGGCGTCTCGACGTAGAGCTCCGGGTCGTCGAGCGAACGGACGCGCGCCTGCGGCGTGGTCGACACGTTCAGCCGGCCTTCGCGCTGCGTGGCGCGGCGGCCGGGGCGTCGGCCGGCCTGCGCGCCTGCTCCATGTGGCGCACGCCCATACCCGGCGAGCGTGACGCGTCGTCGGGCAGCAGGAAGTCCTTGCGCAGCGGGAAGCTGGTGTAGTCGGGCGGCATGTAGATGCGACGAAGGTCGCGGTTGCCCTCGAAGACGATGCCGAACATGTCATAGGCCTCGCGCTCGCCCCACTCGGCGCCCTTCCACAGGAAGGTGATCGAGGGCACGCGCGGATCGTCGCGGTCGAGGTCCGCGGCGATGACACGCAGCCAGTCCGGCGTCGTGTCCGACCACAGGTGGTAGACGACCTGCATCGTCGTGCCGGTGTCGACGCCGCAGATGTCCGCCAGGAGCCGGAAGCGGAGGTCGGGGTCGTCGTGCAGGGTGCGCATGACGGCCGCAACGTCGCCGGGCGCGACGCGGATCTCGGTCGTGTCATGGCGCTGCGCCACGGGACCGTACAGCCGCTCGCCGAGCGTGGCCTCGAGGCGGCGCTTCAGTGCGCTGTCGATGGCGCGACTCCTCCCGTCGCTCAGACGCCGTCCGGCACGCTGGGGCCGATGCGGCGATCGCGCCACTGGCCCCGGCGGTCCATGATCAGCTGCTGCAGCTTCAGCATGCCGTAGATCAGCCCCTCCGGCCGCGGCGGGCAACCGGGCACGTAGACATCCACCGGCATCAGGCGATCGATGCCCTGGATCGTCGCGTAGGAGCGCTTGTAGCGGCCACCGGAGCAGGTGCAGTCGCCCATGGCCACGCACCATTTCGGCTCCGGCATCTGCTCCCAGAGGCGGACCAGCGGACCGGCCATCTTCGTCGTCAGCGTGCCTGCCACGATGAGCACGTCCGCCTGGCGCGGGCTGGCGCGGAAGGGGAACATGTTGAAGCGGTCCATGTCGTTGCGCGACGTGGCCGCGGACATCATCTCCATGGCGCAGCAGGCCAGCCCCGAGAGGAGCGGCCAGAGGCTGTTGACGCGGATGAGGTCGAGGACGTAGTCGGCCTTGGTCGGGATGACGTCCAGGGCGCCCCAGCGCGCGTCGTCGCCATGGGCGCCGGTCGCCTCCCACTCGCGCAGGTGGGTGTCCGCGGGCGGGCGGCCACCGCCGTAGGCGCTCGGGTCGGCCGGCGTCCAGACCGTGTTGGGCAGGACGATGGGCTCGACGACCTCGTTCTCGGGGGCCGGGACCAGCGCCGTCGTGCCGCTGCCCTCGAGGGTCACTTCCACGTCAGGACCCCCTTGCGCCAGGCGTAGCCCAGGCCGACCAGCAGGACGCCCACGAAGATGAGCATGCTCACGAAGCCCCCCACCAGCAGGTCCTGGAAGACCAGCGCCCAGAGGTAGATGAAGACGACCTCGATGTCGAAGGCGACGAAGAGCAGGGCGTAGATGTAGAAGGAGAGCCCGAAACGGCCCCACGTATCGCCGAAGGTGTCGATGCCCGACTCGTAGGGCAAGCCCTTGTGGCGGTCGCCGCGGGTACGGTGGCTGAGGAGCCAGGCAGCGCCGATCGTGATGAAGACGAACGTGAACCCGGCGAAGGCGAAGCCGAGCACGTACCAGAGTCCAGTCACGCGGTCCTCATGCGTCGAGCTGCGTGGGCGGGGTCGGCGCGGGCGGGCGGGACGCATCGAGGCAGGGCATGCGAGCGTCTCCCGGCACGCGCGGCCATTCTAGCGTGCGCGTCCGCGGCGGTCGCAAACCCGACGACGTGGATCGCCTCAGCGTCAGCGGCCCCGGCCGTCTAAAGGCCTGATGCCATTCCCGATAGGCATGGTCCTTGAGGCAGGGGGCCGGACGGCCTGCAGGCCGGACCCGAAACGCGCGTCGGACGGCGCGATCGAGCTCTGGTGCGGCATCGTCGAGCGTGATCTCTGGTCTGTCATGACGCCTCGCGCCGTCCGAACCGTCTCGGACACGCCGCTGGGTGCGTGGCTATGCCCCACGGGAATGGACCGTGCCCCGATCCTGGCGGAGCAGCAAGGGCAGCCCTGGTCCCACGAGCGAGTGACCGCCGAGCAGGACCGGCACGGCCGCCGCTGCCGCCGAGGCCGTGAGCTCGCGCAACCACGGATCGCTCACGTCCCCCGCCCGCAGGAGGTCCGAGGCGAAGCGGTCCTCGGCGGCGGGCCAGCGGTGCTCGTCGGCGCCGAGGCGATCGGCGAGGAGCACGCGCGAGTCGAGGACGGCGCCGTCGGCCAGCTCGGCCACGACGTCGGCCAGGGCCGCGGGACCCCGATCTGCCAGTAGCCGCCCCAACGTGGCGCGCGGCGGGCGTTGCCCGGGAGCCGCCGTGCGGAGGCCGCGCTCCTCGGCCAGGAAGCGGACTCGGCACGCGACGTGGCGCTCCAACCAGGCCAGCGTCCGTGACGAGGCTCGGCCGAAGACGAGCAGCTCCCGCCGCGGATCGGCGGCCAGCGCCCGCAACTCCTCGAGGCGCGGCACGGCCAGGCCCCGCTCGCGCGCGAGCCGGCCCAGGCCCGCCGGCGGGCGCCGCAGCAGCGCGACGAGCGCCAGGTCGAGCGGCGCATCGAGGTCCAGCGCCAGCCGCTCGCGTCCGGTCAGCTCCTCGACAGCGAATCCCGCGCGCTCGGCGAGCCAGCGGGGCAGGGCGTTGTCGCCGCGGAGCGGCGACAGGTCGCGCAGGGCGCCCGCGTCGGAGACGGCGCACACGTCGGACGAATAGCGATTGTTGGTGAGCGCGCGACGGCCGCCACCGCCTGCCACCGCAACGAGCCGTCGCACGTCGGCCGGCGACAGGCGCGGCACGGCGCCGCCACCCAGGATGATGAGCCCACCCGGCACACCCCCGGCCAGCGCCACCAGCCGCTCTCCGAAGCTGGCCTCGCGCGCACCGCGCTCGATCCGCACGACATGGACTCCTGCGTGCTCGAAGAGCCGCGCCTGGTGTGCCACGAGGCGATCGCGGGCCTCGGCCAGCAGCCTCGTGAGCGGCCCCTCGCCGTCCGCGCCCGGGTGCAGGATGATGACCGTCGCCTCGCCCATCGTCGGGCGAGTCTACGGGAGGTGGCGCGGGTGGCGGGACGGGTGCGGGCGTACGTCGGGCTCGGCGCGAACGTGGGCGATGCGCCGGGCACGCTGGCCGCGGCCGCGCGCGTGCTCGCCGGGCTGCCGGGCGCCCGCCTGCGGGGTGTATCGCGCCTCTACGCCACGCGCCCGGTGGGCGTCGAGGATCAGCCCGACTTCCACAACGCCGTCGCGGCCCTGGACGTCCCCGCCGGACCCGACCCCGAGACCGGCGCCCTGGCGCTCCTCCTCGCGCTGAAGGGGATCGAGGTCGCCTTCGGTCGACGCCGTCGCCGGCGCTGGGGACCGCGCGAGCTCGACCTCGACCTCCTCCTCTTCGGGCGCCACCGGATCCACGTGAGGCGGCCGCTCGACGCGCGCAGTGACGATCCTGCCCGGGAGGCGGTCGGGTGGCTCGACGTGCCGCACGCCTCGGCAGTCGAGCGGCTCTTCGTCCTGGCGCCGCTGGCCGACCTGGCGCCCGGCCTCGTGCCGCCGGGCTGGGGCACGACCGTGGCGACGCGCCGCCGCGTGCGCGCCGTGCTCGATGGTCCGGACGCGGTCCGGGCGGTGGCAGCCTGGGATGCCGGCGCCGGCTGCTGGTCCCCTACGCCCCCAGGTAGCGCGCCGGCAGCGGCTCCTCGATCACGCCGCCCGACCCGAGGATGACCCGCCAGCCGCGCGCCTCCGGCCGCGACGTCACGACCTCCTCGAGCCGCGTCCCGGCGAACACGAACGCCGCTCCATCGTCCGCCGCGTAGCCGCCCGGGAAACCCTCGCCGACCAGACGCCGGTAGGTCGGGCGGCGCAGCGGCTCCCCGTCGTAGTGCGGGCACATGCTGCCCTGCAGCAGTCCCAGCCCGTCCCGCAGCGGGCCCAGCGATGACCCGAACGAATCGGTCACGCCGGCCTCGAACCAGCAGATCGCGCCGGCGCTCAGGCCGGCCAGCACGACGCCGGCCCGCCAGGCCTCGACGAGGATCGAGTCCAGCCCGTGCACACGCCACACGGCCAGCATGTTGGCGGTGTTGCCGCCGCCGACGTAGACGACGTCCTGCGCCAGGACGAACGCGCGCAGGTCGGTGACCGTCCGGTCGAAAAGGCCCAGGTGGCTCGCTTCCGCCCGACCGTCGAAGGCGCCGTGGAAGCGGACGATGAGGTCGGACGCGTCGCCGCTCGCGGTGGGCAGCAGGCACACCCGCGGCCGCCCGCGTCTGCGTCGGGCCAGGGTGAGGATGAAGTCGTCGAGCAGCGGCTTCTCCGGCTCCGTCGAGAAGCCGCCCCCGCCCATGGCCACGATGCGCGGTATCCGCATGAAGCGTCCATGGTGACACTTGGGGCAGCCGAGGTGTAGTGGCGACACGAGAAGAGGGGCGGGCCCGAGGGCCCGCCCCTTCGCTACCCGGCGCGCGGCGACGGTGCGTTCTAGCGGGTCCGGCGCGACGAGAGTCGCCGGCCGCCGGCGAGGACGCCGACCGCCGCCACGATGAAGAGAGATGTGAGGGCCGGGAGCGCGGATCCTGCGCCGTTTGGATCGATCGGTGATTCCGTGGACGTGGCGGGCTGCGTCCCGGTGGGCGTCGGGGCGGCGGCCGCGCCAATCTGGCCGCGGATCTCCCCGCCCGGGTTCGCCGCGGTGTGCAGGTTGAAGTAGGTCGTGCCGCCGCGGATCGCGGCGAGCGCCTCGGCGAAGGTGGTCACGCTGCCGGATGGCTTGAAGTCCGCCGACGTCAGCGTCCCGAACATCGGGCTCGGCCCGGCCGCCAGGGGCAGGATCACGCCGCCGGCCACGCCCGGGGCACCGGTGTGGATGTGGGCCGCGGCGAGCGCGCCCGACAGGCCCCCGTAGGTGACCGCGTAGCCGACCGACGTCCCGTCGGAGCTGATGACGGCGAGCCCGTTGCCGGTCGCCGCCGTGGCCACGGCCGGGACCTCCTGGGCCCCGTCGATGGTCGCCTCCAAGGCCTCCGCGGTCCCGGTCAGGTTGCCGCGGATCTCCCCGCCCGGGTTCGCCGCGGTGTGCAGGTTGAAGTAGGTCGTGCCGCCGCGGATCGCGGCGAGCGCCTCGGCGAAGGTGGTCACGCTGCCGGATGGCTTGAAGTCCGCCGACGTCAGCGTCCCGAACATCGGGCTCGGCCCGGCCGCCAGGGGCAGGATCACGCCGCCGGCCACGCCCGGGGCACCGGTGTGGATGTGGGCCGCGGCGAGCGCGCCCGACAGGCCGCTGTACTCGACGAAATAGGTGACGGTCGTGTTGTCGGAGCTGATGACGACCCATCCGTCGCCGGTCGCCGCCGTGGCCACGGCGGGGACCTCGGAGGCGCCGTCGAGCGTCGCATCCCGGGCGTCGGGGCCGGCGGCCGACGCGACGCCGGGCAGGATCAGCAGCGCCATGGCGGCGCTGCACAGGGACATCCGGAAGCGCATCGTCTCCTCCTCCTCGCAGTCCTCGACGCCGGCCGGCCTGCGGTGTGGCCCGTGACCGGCGATGCCCGTGGATACGAACGCCGGGCCGGCCCGGTTTCCCAGAAGCGGGAGGCGCCCGTCAGAACCGGAGCCGGCCGGGGCGCGTATCGATGGCCGACGATCACTCGACCCGGAGGCCGCCCCGTGCCGATCGCCCCTGCCTGGCGCCGTATCCTCGCCCGCAGCGCGGCCATCGCGCTCGGCATCGGCCTGGCCGGTTCGCTGCCGGTCGCGGCGGCGACGCACACGGTCGCCGCCCTGAACTACCGCTTTGGGCCCGCTTCGCTCACGGTCGGCGTGGGTGACACGGTGCGCTGGACGTTCGCCGGCGAGCCCCACAGCGTGACGTCGGGGACACCCCCCCTGCCGGACGGGAAGTTCGACTCCGGGATCATCGGGCTCGACGAGCCGCGACCGACCTTCGAGTGGACGTTCACGACGCCGGGGACATACCCGTACTTCTGCGAGGTCCACTCTGAGCAGATGGTCGGCAAGATCGTGGTCAAGGCGCCGGGGACCCCGCAGCCGACGGCGCAGTCCACGCCGAAGCCCACGCCGAAGCCGACCTCGAAGCCGACCTCGAAGCCGACCGCCAGCCCGACCCCGAGCCCCACGTCCACGCCTGCGCCGACGGCGTCGGCGACCCTCTCCCCATCCCCGACGGCGGCTCCCACGTCGAGCGCCACCGCTTCCACCTCGGCGCCGGCCTCCAGCCCGTCGTCTTCACCGGCAGCGACGGATCCGCCGGCGGGAGGCCCTGGGGAACCAGGCCCGTCTGTCGCGCTCCCAGCGCTCGGGCTCCTGGTCCTGGTCGTCGGTGGCGCGATCGCCCTGGCCCGCCGAAGGGGCGCCTAGCGGTTCCCGGCGGGGGCGTGGCCTACAAGCGCACCGCCGGGGGCTTGTCCCGGTCGAACATGTGCACGGTGTCCACGAAGCGGACCTGCTTGGTCTGGTAGCTCATGACCAGCGAGTGCGTGCGTGCGCCGCCCCCGAAGAAGCGCACGCCGTGGAGCAGGTCGCCCTCGGTCACGCCGGTGGCGCTGAAGACGAGGTTCTCACCCGGCGCGAGGTCGGCCGTGCGATATACGCGCCCCTCGTCGGTGTGGCCCATGCGCGCGGCGCGGGCTCGCTCCTCGTCGTTGCGGAAGCGGAAGCGGGCCTGGATCTCGCCGCCCAGGCAGCGCAGCGCGGCGGCGGTGATGACGCCCTCGGGAGCGCCGCCGATGCCCATCACGGCATGGACGCCGGTGCCCGACACGGCGCAGCTGATGGCCGCCGAGAGGTCGCCGTCGCTGATGAGCTTGATGCGCGCGCCGGTGCCCCGGACCTCGGCGATGAGTGCCTCGTGGCGGGGCCGGTCGAGGATGACGATGGTGATGTCGGTCGGCTTGCGGCGCAGGGAATCGGCGATGCGGTGGACGTTCTCAGCCGGCGGCAGGTTCAGGTCCACGTGGCCGGCTGAGATCGGTCCCACACAGAGCTTCTCGAAGTAGGTGTCCGGCGCGTGGAGCAGGCCGCCGCGCTCAGAGGCGGCCAGGACGGTGATGGCGTTGGCCTGGCCCATGGCCACCAGGTTCGTGCCCTCGAGCGGGTCGACGGCGATGTCCACCTCTGGCTGGCCGGGCAGGCGCTGGCCCACCTGCTCGCCGATGAAGAGCATCGGCGCCTCGTCGCGCTCGCCCTCACCGATGACGATGGTGCCCGACATCTCGACGTCGTCCATCGTCGCGCGCATCGACTCGGTCGCCGCGCGATCGGCCTCGTGGCGGTCGCCGCGGCCCATGAGTCGCGCCGACTCGATGGCCGCGGCCTCGGTGATGCGCACCATCTCCAGCGCCAGTCGCGATTCCATGCCGGCCTCCCCGTCAGTGGCGGAAGTGGCGGCGGCCGGTGAAGACCATCGCCATGTGGTGGCGGTCGGCGACCTCGATGGCCATCTCGTCGCGCCGGGAGCCGCCGGGCTGGATGATGGCCGTGACGCCGCGCTCGGCGGCCAGCTGGATGGCGTCGGCGAAGGGGAAGTAGGCGTCCGAGGCGAGGCAGCTCATCGTGGCCCGCTCGGCCGCGCGGTGGAGGGCGATCTCGACCGCCACGAGCCGGCTGGCCTGTCCCGCACCCACGCCGACGAGGGCGGCGTTCTTGGCCAGCACCACGGCGTTGCTGCTGACGTGGCGCACGCAACGCCAGGCGAACAGCAGGTCGGTCAGCTCCTCGAGCGTGGGGCGTCGCTTCGTGACGACGCGCAGCTCGGAGCGGTCCACGTCGCCCCGGTCGAGCGTCTCCACGAGGAGGCCGCCGCCGATCCGCTCGAAATCGAGGTTGGCGATGCCGTAGTCGGAGAGGCCGTCGGCCGGGGTCGCCGGCACCGCCAGCACGCCGAGGGAGGACTTCTCGGCGAGGATCGCCCGCGCCTCCTCCGAATAGCCCGGCGCGACGACCGCCTCATAGGCGTTCTCGGCGATCAGCCGAGCCGTTCGGCCGTCGAGGGCCCGGTTGATGCCGACCGTCGCCCCGAAGGCGTTCACGGAGTCGGTCTCGAGCGCTCGGCGGTAGGCGCCCACGAGCTCGTCGTTCGAGGCGATGCCCACCGGGTTGGCGCGCTTGACGATGGCCACGGTGGGGGACGTGAAGTCGCTCACGATGCGGTAGGCGGCGTCGAGATCGAGGAGGTCGTTGAAGGTCGGCGTGGGGCCCTGGAACTGGGTCGCATCGGCGAGGGAGCCCGAGCGGTGCGTCGTCTCCCGGTAGAAGGCGCCCTGCTGATGCGGGTTCTCGCCGTAGGGCAGGTCCGACTTCTTCTCGAAGGCGATCGTGAGCCGCGGCGGGAAGCGGATGCCGGCGATGTGGTTGAGGTAGCCGGCGACCTCGGCGTTGTACGCCGCCACGGCGGCGAAGGCCTCGGCGGCGAGCCGCTGGCGCAGCTCGGCCGAGACCTGCCCCCGCGTGCGCAGTTCCGCCAGGACCTGCGGGTAGTAGGCCGGGTCGGGGACCGCGGCGACCCCGGCGTAGTTGCGCGCGGCCGCCGAGAGCAGCGCAACGCCGCCCACGTCGATCATCTCGATCGCTTCATCGAGGGGCACGACGCGCGCCCCGACCTGGGGCGCGAAGGGCTTGACGTTGACGACCACGACGTCGATCTGCCCGATGCCCTGCTCGGCCAGCTCGGCCAGCTGGTCGGGCCGGTCGCGACGGGCCAGGATGCCGGCGTAGACGGCGGGGTGGAAGGTCTTGACCTGTCCGCCGAGGAGCGGCGGCACCGCGGTCAGGGCGCTGATGGGCCCGACCTCGATCCCGTCGGAGGCGAGCACCTCGCGCGTGCCGTCGGTGGCGAAGACCTCGACGCCCAGCTCGAGCAGGTCCCGGGCGAAGGGCCCGATGCCGTCGCGGTTGGCGACCGAGAGCAGGGCTCGCACCCGTGGCACCCTCCGACTCCGTGAGCGGGGCGGCGCGCGCGGTCGTGACGGCGCCGTCCCCGGCGACCGAGTATAGCAACGGGCTTCCGTGCCGCCCGCGAGGCGCCCTCTGGTATCCTCCGGACGCTGCGTCCGGGGCCCGCCGCCGGCCCGCCCCGAACGAGTGACAGCGGAGGAAACGGTGACCCTCGCGCCCTGGGAATACCTCCTCAAGGAGTGGCGCCCGGAGCGATTCCCGGACATCTACTGGCCGGTCATCGCCGCCTCGGTCGTCTTCCTCGTCGGCCAGGTGATCGTCTATAACGTCCGGACGCGCCAGCTGCGCCGCTTCGAGCCCCTGGTGGGCATGCAGGAATGGTTCCTGTGGACCGGCTTCATCACCTTCGGCCTGGTACTGATCATGGCCCTCTTCCGCTGGTATTTCCTGCTCGTGCTCGTCACACTGGTCATCGGGCTGGCCGTGTACGCCTGGACGCGCTTCCGCTACTTCCCGCCGATCATCGCCGCCTACAACCAGCAGCTGCGCCGGGCGCGCTTCTTCAGCCAGGCGAGGTACAAGCACCCCGAGGCGACCATCCGCCAGCGTGCCAAGAAGCGCAAGCGCCGCTGAGCCCCGCCATGGATATCCGCCGCTTCGGGCCCGGCCAGCGCCGCCCCGATGGGCCGCCCGGCACCCGCGGCGTGAGCGGCACGGTCATCCACCAGGACGCGCGCGGCCTCGTGACCGAGCTGGCCTTCGAGCGCCGTGCCCTCATCGCCCCGCACGCCAACCCGAACACGACGCTCTTCGTCGTCGTCTCCGGCGGCGGCTTCGTGCAGGTGGGCGGCGAGCGGACGCGCATCAACCAGGGCGAGGCGGTCGTCTGGCCAGCCGGCATCGTCCACGGCGCCTACACCGACGGCACCGAGATGCGGGCCATCGTCATCGAACTCACGGGCGCCGACGACGCCTGGGCGCGCGGCGTGCTGGAAGCACTGGCGCCGGGCGAGGCGGATCCATCGACGTCGCCGGCCGATGGCGCGCTGGCCGAGCCGCGGCGTTCGCGCGCCGAGCACGACGAGTCGCACGGGGAGCCTTGGTAGGAGCCTGGACCGGCCTGCTGGCTCGCCGCTCACCCCGCGAGCGTTGAAGGCGGACCAGGGCTCGTGGTGGCGCCTCCGGTCAGGTCCGCGTGACGGGCGAGACGGATCGGAGGAGCGATGCCCCGATGGCCAGGCCGAGGATCGAGACCACGACCGCGAGCGAGACGAGCGGCGGGATGTGCAGGAACCCTGCGCTGAGGAGCTTGGCACCGACGAACACGAGCACCATGGCGAGCCCCACCCTGAGATACCGGAAGCGCGCCGCCGCCTCTGCCAGCAGGAAGTAGAGCGACCGCAGGCCGAGGATCGCGAAGGCGTTGCTCGTGAAGACCACGAACGGGTCAGTCGTGACGGCGAAGATGGCGGGGATCGAGTCGACGGCGAAGACGAGGTCGCTGAACTCGACGACGAGCAGCGCCAGGAAGAGCGGTGTCGCGGCGAGGCCCCCCGCCACCCGAACGAAGAACGCCTGGTCGTGGAAGCCGTCGGTGACGCGCAGGTGCCGTCGGGCGAACCGGACGAGGACGTTGTTCTCAGGATGCGGTTCGTGCCCGGCCCGGGCGACGAGCATCCGGAGGCCGGTGAAGACGAGGAACGCGCCGAACACGTAGAGCACCCAGTGGTACTGCGCGATGAGCGTGGCGCCGGCGAGGATCATCAGCAGCCGCATGACCAGCGCGCCGGCGATCCCCCAGAAGAGGACCCGGTGCTGGAGGGTGCGCGGGACGGCGAAGGCGGCGAAGATGAGGGTGAAGACGAAGACGTTGTCGACGCTCAGCGAGTACTCGATGACGTAGCCGGTGAAGTACTCGACCGCCGTCTCCCCGCCCCGCACCAGGAAGATCCCGATCCCGAAGAGGACGGCCAGCGTGACCCAGACCAGGGTCCAGGCGAGCGCCTCGCGGGCGCCGACGACATGGGCCTGGCGATGGAAGACGCCGAGGTCCAGCGCGAGCGCGACGACGATGAAGAGCGTGAAGCCGGCGCCGAGGAGGATGGTCTGGTCCAATGGGTGGGTCCTTCGGATCGGAGAACGGTGGCCGGAGGGGGCCGGCCGCCATGTTGGGGGGAGCTGGTGGCCCGTCGGCCGCGATCAGCGACCGGCGGGCCTCGGGAACGACTGGTCGTCGGGCGCGCCGGATCGCCTTTCGGCGGTCGGTCAGCCAGGAGTCATTGTCGTGCTCCCTGCTTCAGGCAAACAAGGCCAAGACGTGGCAGATATCGACGTCGTATCCTGCTTGTATGAAGCAAGAGACGCACTCGTCGCCGCCGTACGCCCGCCTGCTCGAAGGCCTCCGCCCGGAACTCCCCTCGGTCGCCGCGGAGATCGTCAGGGACGTCGCCCGCCCCGGCGAGGACCTCGCGGCGCTGACCGCCGCGACACGCGCAGCGGTCGAGTCGATGGTCGCGGCCCTCATCGGGGCCGAGGAGTTCACCGAGGACAGTCTGTCCGCGCTCCGGTCCAGCGGCGCACGCGCGGCACGCGAGGGCGAATCCCTCCAGCAGCTCCTCGATCGGTACCTCACGTCCGGGTGGGTCCTCTGGGCGGCTGCGACGAGCCGATCCACGGCAGCCCCGGCCGCCCTCTCCGCGCTGGGGACGGCGCTTCTCAAGGCAGGCGACTCGGCCGCCGCCGCCCTGGCCGAGGGCTACGGGGGCGCCGAGCGGCAGATCGCCGCCCGAAGCGGCGCCGCTCGCCGCGAGTTCCTCGACGAGCTGCTCGCGCTGCCGCCCGACGATCCGGCCGCCGCGGCGCGGATCATCCGCCGGGCCACCCATCTCGGACTCGCGCCGAGCGACGGGTACCGGGTCCTGGTCGTCGGGATGGGCCGTGAGATCGAAGACGAAGGGCCGGAGATCCTGCGCGTGGCACTCGCCCTGGACCGGCCGAGCCGCGCGGGGCGTGACGGTGCGACGAGCATGCCGATCATCGCCGCCAAGGAAGGTCGCCTCGTCCTGCTGGCGCGGGCGGGCCGGCCGGGTGCCGCCGTGCTGGACCCGGTCCTCGACGAGCTCGCCGGGCCGCGCGGCTGGATCGCCGTGGAGGGGCCGGCCGCCACGGACCTGGCCGCGGTCGCCGGGTCGTTCGGCGCTGCCCTCGACGCGCTCCTGGTCGCACAGCGGCTCGGGCTTCGCGGGCGCCTGGCCAGCGACGACCTGCTCCTCGAGCGGGCACTCCTCTCCGACGAGCGGCTACTGCGCGCGGCGGTCGACCGCGAGCTCGGCCCGATCCTGGGCGCGCCCCGCAACGGCGAGGAGCTCCTGCGAACGGTCGGCGCGTACATCGCGTCTCGCCAGAACCTCCGCACAGCCGCCCGCGAGCTGGGGGTCGGCGTCCGGACCGTCAGCTATCGCCTCACCCGTGTCGAAGAGCTCCTCGGCCGGCCGCTTGCCGGCGAGATCGTGCTGCGCATGACGACCGCGCTCCTCGCCCGGCGGCTCCTCGACCCCGCCGCCGGCGGCGGGCGTCGGCTCGGACCGATGACGTCACCGTGACCGACTCGGCAAGTCAGCCCTCTCCCAGCACCGCTCCCAGCTGCCCCAGCACGCGGGCCGTGGCGCCCCAGATGCGGTGCTCACCGACGGGGAAGGCGCCGTAGCGGAGGCGCCAGCCGTCCCGCTCGGCCTCCACGATCTCGATCGGCGCCTGGGGCAGGAAGTGACGGACGGGAACGCGCAGGATGGCGGCCACCTCGCGCGGGTCCGGCGTCAGCGCCGGGTCGCGCGCTGCGACCGCCACGATGGGCACGAGCAGGAAGCCCGAGACGCGCACGTCGACGGTCCCCAGCCGCCCGATCACCTCCACCCCGGCCGCCTCCGCGTCCAGCCCCACCTCCTCGGCGGCCTCGCGCAGCGCCGTGCCCACCGGGAAATCGTCGCCCGGGTCGGCGGCGCCGCCGGGGAAGCTGACCTGGCCGGCATGGCGATGGTCGCCGGCCGGCCGTTCGATGAGGACGAGGTGGGCCTCGCGGTCCGCCCCCGGGTAGATGAGCACCAGCACGGCCGCATCGCGCGGCGGCTCGCCGGCCGGGCGGCGAGCCCAGGGCGGTACCTCGCCGGGCTCCACGATGGCCACCGGGTCGAGCGCGTGGGGGCCCGCGGGGAGCGGATCCGGCAGCGTGATGAGGCGGCGGCGCGCCTCCTCGAAGCGCATGGCGCTCAGCCCGCCCGCGCCGGCAGGCGGAAACCGAGCCCGCGCAGCGGTGGCCCGGTGGCCACGCCCCGGCCGAGGGCGAGGACCCCGAAGCGTCCCAGCGCGGCTGGATCGAGGAGGCGCACGACGGCAGCCCTGGCCGCCGCGTATCCGGCGTGCGTCAGGCCCGGCCGCGACTGCAGCTCGACGAGGAGGTCGCCCAGGCCCAGCCCGGTGAGGAACTCGGCCTGCGTCGTGCGCCCGAGGACGTCGAGGCCGGCCTCTTCGGCGACCCGCTCGAGCGTCGTCCAGTCCACGTGCGCGGTCATGTCCTGCTCGCCCACGAAACGGTACGGATCGTCGCCGGCATGGTGGCGGCGGTAGGTGCGGAGCAGCCCGCTGGCTCGCTTGGCAGCGTCGTAGAGCTGAGCAGCGGGATGCCCGTAGTCGATGAGGAGGGCGTAGCCTCGCTCGAGCCGGGCGCCGAGCCCCCGGAGCCAGGCCTGGGCGGCCAACCCCACCTCCGCGACCTGGCCCTCGACGAGCCGAACGCCGGTGCTGTCGAGGGTCGCGCCCAGCTCCGGCGTGGAGGGGGGGAGCAGCTCGTCGGCGAACCAGCCGTCGCGCCACGCGACGTGGATCTCGAGGAGCTCGCCGTTACGGACGGTCAGGCGGTGGACCGGCAGCGCGTCCAGCAGCTCGTTCGCGATGACCAGGCCGGTCATCGTCTCCGCCGGGGCGGCCTCGTCGGCGAGGTGCTCGGCGTGACCGGCCGCCGCCACGCGGGCCCGGACGGCCGCCTCCTTCACGGGCGTGGCCTCGGTCGGGAGATACCGCACGGCCCGCCGGGCGGGGAGCCCCAGCGCCTCGAGGATCGCCAGCCCGAGCGCTCCGCTGCCGGCCGCCTCTTCGCGCAGGGTGAACATGGCCGGCCGGCCGAGTCGCTCCCAGCATTCCTCCACCTGCCGGGCCAGCGCGGCCCCGAAGATCGGGTGCAGCTCGGGCGCGCTGAGGTAGTCGCCCTCCCGGGTCGGCCGATCCGCGCGCCGGGCGTAGTACCCGTCCGTCGGATCGTAGAGCGCCAGCTCCATGAAGCGGGCGAAGGTGATGGGGCCGTCGCCGAGGATCTCGTCGCGGATCCGCGGGACGAGGGGCGCGCGACTCTCCGCCCAGCGCTCCTCGACGGTCGCGGGCCGCGGCGGCAGGTCGGGTGATGGTCGGACCGGGACGCTCACCCCCGCAGCGTACCGCGGGGCGGGCCTGCCCCTGCCTGGTCGCGGGCACAAGCCGCCGCGCACCTAGTTCAGCCGCTCCCCTCCATCGCCCTTCCGCCGCCGGCCTCCCGCCGTCGGCAGCTCGAAGAGGTCCGCCTTCTCGGCGGGCTCGACGCGCCGCCCGGCCCCCCGGGCGTCCCGCCGCTCGCCCGCCTCCGCCACGACCGTCTCCTCGCCGGCGCTGAAGAGCAGCGTACCGGACACGGGATCCGCGTCGCCGGCGATGCGCGAGCCGGGCGGGAAGCGGCCCTCCAGGAGGGCCCGCGCCAGCGGGTTCTCCACCAGGCGCTGGATCGAGCGCTTCAATGGCCGCGCCCCGAAGGCCGGATCGTGGCCCTCGGACGCCACCAGCGCCTTCGCCGCTGGCGTCAGCTCGAGCGCCAGGTCGTGCTCCTCGAGGCGTCGCTCGAGGTCGGCCAGGAGCAGGTCCACGATCGCGGCCAGGTTTGCGTCGGTGAGTGCGTGGAAGACGATCACCTCGTCGACGCGGTTGAGGAACTCCGGCCTGAACTGCAGCCGCAGCGCCTCGGTCACCTGCCGCTTCATCTCGTCGTAGCCAGCGTCGTCAGGGCGCCCGGCATAGCCCACGATGTGCTGCGAGCCGACGTTGCTGGTCATGATCAGGACGGTGTCCTTGAAGTTCACCACGTGGCCCTGGCCGTCGGTCAGCCGCCCGTCCTCGAGCACCTGCAGCAGCACGTTGAAGGCCTCCGGGTGCGCCTTCTCGATCTCGTCGAGCAGGACCACCTGGTACGGCCGCCGCCGCACCGACTCGGTGAGCTGGCCGCCCTCCTCGTAGCCGACGTAGCCGGGCGGCGCGCCGATCAGGCGGCTGACCGAGAACTTCTCCATGTACTCGCTCATGTCGAGCCGGGTCATGGCAGCCTCGTCGTCGAAGAGGAACTCCGCGAGGGCGCGCGCCAGCTCCGTCTTGCCCACGCCGGTGGGCCCCAGGAAGATGAAGGAGCCGATGGGCCGGCGCGGATCCTTCAGGCCGGCGCGGGCGCGGCGCACGGCGTCGGAGACGGCGGCGATGGCCTCGTCCTGGCCGACGACGCGGGCGTGGAGGCGCTCCTCCATGTGGATGAGCTTGCCCGCCTCGCCCTCCATCAGCCGGGTCACGGGGATGCCCGTCCAGGCGGCCACGACGCGCGCGATCTCGTCGGCGTCGACCTCCTCCTTGAGCAGCGGCCGTGAGCCGCCGGAGGTGGCGATGGCCGCCTCCTGCTCCTTCAGACGGTTTTGCAACTCCACCTGGCGCCCGTACTTCAGCTCCGCGGCACGGCCGTAATCGGCGGCGCGCTCGGCCGACTCGATGTCGTGCTGCAGGCCCTCCAACGCGGACTTCGTCTCGCGCAGGGCCGAGATGGCGGCCTTCTCGGTTTCCCACTGCTGCTTCAGGCCGCCGGCCTCCTCGGCCACTTCCGCCAGCTCCTTCTCGAGCGCCGCCAGGCGGGCCTTCGAGGCCTCGTCCTTCTCCTTGCGCAGGGCCTCGCGCTCGATCTCTAGCTGGATGCGCCGGCGCTCCAGTTCGTCCAGCTCGGTGGGCATGGAATCCATCTCGATGCGCAGGCGGCTGGCCGCCTCGTCGACGAGGTCGATGGCCTTGTCGGGCAGGAAACGGTCGCTGATGTAGCGGTTCGACAGGGTGGCCGCGGCGACGAGCGCGGAGTCGGTGATGCGCACGCCGTGGTGCACCTCGTAGCGCTCGCGCAGGCCGCGCAGGATGGAGATCGTCTCCTCGACCGAGGGCTGGTCCACGTAGACCGGCTGGAAGCGCCGCTCCAGCGCGGCGTCCTTCTCCACGTGCTTGCGGTATTCGTCGAGCGTGGTCGCGCCGATGGTGTGGAGTTCCCCGCGCGCCAGCATCGGCTTCAGGAGATTGGACGCATCCATGGCGCCCTCGGCAGCGCCGGCCCCCACCACGGTGTGCAGCTCGTCGATGAACAGGACGACCTGCCCCTCGCTGTCCTTGATCTCCTTGAGCACGGCCTTGAGGCGCTCCTCGAACTCGCCGCGGAACTTCGCGCCGGCGATGAGCGCGCCGAGGTCGAGACCGACCACCTTTTTGTCCTTGAGCGACTCGGGTACGTCGCCGCGGACGATGCGCTGCGCGAGGCCCTCCACGATGGCGGTCTTGCCCACGCCCGGCTCGCCGATGAGCACGGGGTTGTTCTTCGTGCGCCGGCTGAGCACCTGGATGACGCGCCGGATCTCGTCGTCGCGGCCGATGACCGGGTCGAGCTTGCCGCCCCGGGCGTCCTTCGTCAGGTCGCGGCCGTAGCGCTCCAGAGCCTGGTAGGTCGTCTCGGGGTTCTGCGACGTGACGCGCTGACCGCCGCGCACCGACGCCAGGGCGCCGAGGATCGCCTCCTTGCCGGCACCGGCGCCGTCCAGGATCCGCTGCGCGTCGCCGCCCGCCTCGGCCGCGGCGAGGAAGAGGTGCTCGGTCGAGACGTACTCGTCCTGGAGCCGCTTCGCCTCGTCCTCGGCACGCTCCAGCATCTGCCGCGCCCGCGGGTCGAGCGAGAGCTGCCCGCCGGCGATGCGCGCCCGGCGCCCCAGGGCGGCGGCGAGTTCGACGCGCAGCGCGCCCACGTCCGCGCCGAGGCGGCGCAGCGTGGCCGCGGGCGTGCCCTCGTCGTCCTCGAGCAGGGCCGCCAGGAGGTGCTCGGCGTCGAGGACGGGGCTCTGCGCGTCGGTCGCGATCCGCTGCGCGCCGAGGATCGCCTCCTGGGCCTTCTGGGTGTAGCGGGTGAGGTTCATCGCTGCGGGGCTCCGCTCGTGGCTCGGGGATCGGGTTGGCGGACGTGGTCGGTGAAGTCGCGCAGGCGTGCCCGGTCGGCCTCGTCGAGACCGCCGGGCAGGACCACGCGGACCTTCGCAAAGAGATCGCCGAAGCCCTCGGCGCGGAAGCGCGGCATGCCCTGGCCGGCCAGACGGAAGACGCGGCCGGCCTGTGTCTCGGGCGGGATGCGCAGGAGGACGCGGCCCTTCAGCGTGGCCACGGGGACCTCCGCGCCCAGCAGTGCCTCGGCCAGGGTGATGGGCAGGTCGCGCTGCAGGTCGGCGCCTTGGCGCGTGAAGACCGGGTGCTCGCTCACCTTCACCGCGAGGTACAGGTCGCCGGCGCCCGGGCCGCGGCCGGCCTTCCCCGAGAGCCGGATGCGCCGGCCGCTGTCGATCCCGCGGGGGATGGTCACCTCGAGGCGCTTCCCATCGACCTCGACGCGCCGCGTCGTGCCGTGGTAGGCCTCCTCGAGCGAGATCTTCACCTCGGCCTGCAGGCTCCGGCGGACCGTCGGCGCCGTGCGTTGGGTGCCGACCCTGGCGTGCACTCCGTCGGCGTCCAGTCCCAGCCCGCCGAGGAGGTCATCGAACCCCAGGCCGACGGTCGCCGTCCGCCGCCGCCCATGCTCCGCCCCGGCGCTCGCCTCGGCCCCCGCCACGCCGCCGGCGAAGAAGGTGCGGAAGAAGTCGCTGAAGCCGGCCAGGTCCTCGGGATCGCCGCGGTACTCGAAGCGGACCCCACGCTGTCCCCGGCCGAACGCCGCGAAGGGGTCGCCCCCCGGCGCGCCCGCGGTGCCGGCGCGCTGGTAGGCCTCCCAGTCGGCGCCCAGGGCGTCATAGGCCTTGCGCTTCTGCGGGTCGCTGAGGACCTCGTTCGCCTCGTTGACCTCCTTGAAGCGCCGCTCCGCCGCCGCGTTCCCCTTGTTCACGTCCGGGTGGTACTGCCGGGCGAGCCGCCGGAAGGCCTTCTTGATCTCGGCCGGAGCGGCGTTGCGGGGGACGGCGAGGGTGGCGTAGTAGTCGCGGTACTCCATGGCCGTGTCCGGCAGGGCGACGCGTGCCGCCCCGCCCTCCCCTCAGATCGGGCGGTGGGGCGCCACGACGGCGGGCGGCTGCTCGGCCGGCGGGAAGCCGTGCCGGACGACCTTGCCCGCCGTGCCGCGAGAGGGGCGCTCCCCCTCCGCGACAGCGGCGCGGACCAGGGGCTTCGGGCGCCGCCGCAAGGCCGTCTCGAGCACCTGGTCCATGGAGTCCACGAGGACCAGCTTGATCTGCTTGCGGATCTCGTCGGGCACGTCGCGCAGGTCCTTGTCGTTCTTGCGCGGCAGGATGACCATCCCGGCGCCCGAGAGGTGCGCGGCGAGGATCTTGCTCTTGAGCCCGCCGATGGGCAGGACCCGGCCGCGCAGCGTGATCTCGCCGGTCATGGCCAGGTCCTTGCGCACGGGGATGCCCGTCAGCGCGCTGACCATGGCCGTGGCCATGGTGATGCCCGCCGAGGGGCCGTCCTTGGGGATGGCGCCGGCCGGGACGTGGATGTGGAGCGTGTTCTTCTCGAAGACCTCGCGCGTGATGCCCAGCTCGTCGGCGTGCGCGCGGATCCAGGAGAGGCCGGCCCGGGCCGACTCGCGCATCACCTCGCCCAGCTGGCCGGTGAGGATGAAGTCCTCCTTGCCCTCCATGCGGGTGACCTCGACGGCCACCACGTCGCCGCCCACCTCGGTGACCACGAGGCCCGTGGCCGCGCCGACCTGGTCCTCGGCCTCCAGCTCGCCGTACTCGAAGCGCGGCGGGCCGAGGTACTCGAGCAGCTTCTTGCGATCCACGACGACCTTGCGCTTGCGACCCTCGGCCACCTTGCGGGCGACCTTGCGCATGACGTTGGCCAGCTCCCGCTCGATGTTGCGCACGCCGGCCTCCTTCGTGTAGGCCTGCACGAGCTCCGTCAGCGCCTCGTCGGTGATCTCGATGTGCTTCGCCTTGAGGCCGTGGTTCGTCATCTGCTTGGGGATCAGGAAGCGGCGGCCGATCTCGGCCTTCTCCAGCTGCGTGTAGCCGGGCAGCTGGATCACCTCCGTGCGATCGCGCAGCGCGGCCGGGACCGGGTCGAGCAGGTTGCCGGTGGCGATGAAGAGCACCTTCGAGAGGTCGAAGGGCACCTCGAGGTAGTTGTCCTGGAAGGTGTTGTTCTGCTCCGGGTCGAGGACCTCGAGCAGCGCCGAGCTGGGATCGCCCCGGAAGTCCATGCCGATCTTGTCGATCTCGTCGAGCATGAAGACGGGGTTGTTCGTGCCGGCGGTCTTGATGTTCTGGATGATCCGGCCGGGGAGCGCCCCGATGTAGGTGCGCCGGTGGCCGCGGATCTCGGCCTCGTCGTGGATGCCGCCGAGGCTCATGCGCACGAACTTGCGGCCCATGGCCCGGGCGATGCTCTTGCCGAGCGAGGTCTTGCCCACGCCGGGCGGGCCGACGAAGGCGAGGATGGGGCTGCGGATCGTGTCCGCCAGCGTGCGCACCGAGAGGTACTCGAGGATGCGCTCCTTGACCTTCTCGAGGCCATAGTGATCCTCGTCGAGGATGACCGCGGCCTTGCGGATGTCCAGGTTGTCGGCCGTCGAGACGTTCCAGGGCAGGCCCACGAGCCAGTCCACGTAGGTGCGGATGACGCCCACCTCCGGCGATGCCGAGGGGATCCGGCTCATGCGGTCGATCTCCTTGAGCGCCCGCGCCTTGATCTCCTCGGGCATGCCCGCCGCATCGACCTTCTCGCGCAGCTCGTTGATCTCGGCCTGCTGCGGGTCGTCCTCGCCCAGCTCGCGCTGGATGGCCTTGAGCTGCTCGCGCAGGATGTACTCGCGCTGGGTCTTGTCCATCTCGGACTTGACCTCGGACTGGATCTTGCCCTTCAGCTCGAGGATCTCGATCTGGCGAGCCAGGAAGGTCGAGACGAACTTCAGCCGCTCCACGACGTCCACCGTCTCGAGCAGCTGCTGGCGCTGCTCGGTGGACATGTCGGGGCTGTACGCGACCATGTCGGCCAGCAGGCCGGGCTCGGTGATGTTGCGGGCGGCCACGGCCGCCTCGGGCGGGACCGGCGCCCCTGACTGCACGTACGTCTCCACCTGGCCCTGGACGCTGCGCATGAGCGCCTGGACTTCCAGGCCGCCCGGGCTGGCGTCGTCGAGGAGCTCCACGTCGGCCACGATGAACGGCTCCGACTGGACGAAGCCGAGCAGGCGCAGGCGCTGCTGGCCCTGGACGATGGCCCGCACGGTGCCGTCCTGGAGCTGCACCACCTGGGCGATCCTGGCCAGCGTGCCCACCGTGTACAGCTCGGACGGATCGGAGATGTCTTCCTTCTCCGCCTGGCGCTGGGTCACGAGGGCGATGGGCGAGTCGTCGGCGACGGCCTGGTTGAGCGCCTGCACCGACTTGTCGCGGCCGACCTGGAGGGGCACGATCATCTCGGGGAAGATGACCGTCTCGCGCAGGGCGACGAGCGGCAGCTTGCGCCGTTCGTGGCGGGTGGCTCCTTCGGTGACCTCCGGGTCGGATGGTCGCTGCGGCATCAGGCTCTCCTCGTGGACGGGGTCGTGGTCGTGCGCTGGACGGGGATCGGATCGTCTGCGCCATCATCCGCGGCGGACGACTCGGGATCGCTGAAGAGCGTCTCGAGGATGCGCGTGCCCATCCGTTTCTCGATCTCGAACAGGATGCGCACGCCGGCCAGGTTGACGCCGAGGTTCTGGGTCAGGTGGCGGATCCAGAGGACCCGCCGGATGTCCTCTTCCGAATAGAGACGGATGTTGGACGGGGTGCGCGCCGGGCAGACCAGGCCCTCGTCCTCGTAGATCCGCAATGTTCGCGGATGGACGCTCACGATGCCCGCCGCCACGCTGATGACGTAGACGGGCCGCGTGGGGTCTCGTTGCAGCCGGTCGCGCACGGCACCTCCGTTCGTGGTGTAGGTCTCGAGGCGTCGCCCGGTGCGACCCCTCAGTGCACGGTACAGGGTAGAACCCTATCAACCCCATTGTCAAGGTTGTTACGGATCCTTCACTCCGACGGGGGGGTGCAGCTCCAGCGACTCGACGCGCCAGACCCGCGTGGGTGGCCAGGCGGAGATCGTGCCCGAGAGGTCGAGGCGGACCGCCCGGAGGCGGACCTCGCCCAGCCGCTCCAGGACCTGCGTGTCCTGCACCGCGGTCGGGAAGAGGCCCAGGAACGACGAGCGCGCCACGACCTGCCGAACGATGAGCACCTCGGCGACGGCGCGCTCGCCGGGGTCGCCGTCGGCCCTGTCCACGAGGCGGAACTCGAGGTCGGCGAAGGGGTCGTCGGGGTGGAGGCCGGGGCCCACCCCGAGCGTCGCGGCCAGCACCACGATGCGGTCGTGGATGATCGCGTCGGCGCGTCGCCACTCGACCGCGAGCGCGGCCGGCCCCGCCGGCTGGAGCAGCAGGCGCTCGCCGTCGGCCGGCCGGTCGTCGCGCCAGGCGCCGACGAAACGCTCCAGCGTGGCCGCCGGCGTGGCCGACGCCCCGCCCACGAGCCAGAAGCCGGTGAAGACGACGACCGCGACCGGGAGCAGGGCCAGCAGCAGGATCGCGCCGCCCCCTGCCGCGCCGCCCTCGACGGCCCGGCGGTGCGCGTCGATGGCCTGCGTGGCCCAGGCCGCGAAGAACAGCACCAGCGCGAGGTAGATCGCGCCGGTAGCATCGCCGCCGAGCCGCGGCAGGCCGGCCCCGGCGAGGAGGACGAGGGCGATCGCCTCGGCCGCCACGAGCAGCCAGCCCCGGCGATCGCCCAGCGTGATATGGCCGAGCCCCCAGCCCAGGAGCGCGAGGACGAGGACCCGCGCGGCGGTCGGGCGCGGCAGCGCGGGTGTGAGGGCCGCGGCCGTCAGGACGCCTCCAGCACCGCCGACTCGCCGATGAGCTCGCGGTGGAGCTCTACCTCGCAGTCGGTGCGGGTGATGGCGATGACCTTGTCACCCAGCTGGAACACGGTCTCCGGGCGGATCGGCTGCGCGACCTCGTCGCGGATGAGCACGAAGAGCGAGCAACCGTCGGGAAGGGTGATGTCGCCCGGCCGGCGCCCGATGGCCGGGGAGCCCGCCGCGATCTGTGCCTCCAGGACCTCCAGCTCGCCGCCCTCGAGCTGGGCGAGGTGGAGCAGCTCGTGGACCGGGATGTCCTGCTCGATGGCGCCGAGGATCATGCGCGTGGGGCTGATGATGTCGTCCACGCCGAGGTGCCGGAAGAGCTCCTCGTTCTTGGGGTTGTTGACGCGCGCGATCGTGCGCGGCACGTCGAAGTGGTGCTTCGCCATCTGGCACACGACAAGGTTGTCCTCGTCGTCGCCGGTGACCGCGGCCACGATCGCGGCGCGATTGGCCCCGGCCTCGGCTAAGTGCTTGCCCTCGCAGCCGTCCCGGGCCAGGACGATGCTGCCGACCTCGTCGGCGATCTGGCGGGCGCGCCGCGGGTCCTTCTCGAGCAGGACGAGCTCGTGGCCGGCGGCCAGCAGCTCCTTGGTCAGGTAGTAGCCCACCTTGCCGCCCCCGACGACGATGATGTACACGGCTCAGGCCTCCGTTCCGGCCGCCGGCGATACCGCCCGCGGGGGATGGTCGCCGCCGGGGTGCTGGCCGGTGGCCTGGCTGATGCCCTGCGAGCCCGCCTCTGACGGCAGCCCGGCATGCACGGCCAGGGCGTCCACGAGCATCCGCGTGCGGCAGATCGTGGCCAGGCCCAGCGTGGTGTAGGCCTCCGCACGCACGGGGTCGTTGATCTTGGCCACGACATTCGGGATGCCCAGCGTCTCGTAGGCCAGCTGGGTGGCCAGGATGTTGCGGTTGTCGCCCTCGGTCAGCGCGTAGAAGAGGTCGGCGCCCGCCGCGCCGGCCCGGCGCAGGACCGCCTCGTCGGTGCCGTCGCCGCGGATGGCCGAACCGGGGAAGTCCGATTCGAGACGCGTGAAGGCCTCCGTGCTGATGTCGATGACCGTGACCTCGTGGCCGCTCCGCGCGAGGCGCTCGGCGATGCCGGCCCCGACCCGGCCGCAGCCGACGATGATGGCGCGCATCCGCTCCTCCTAGAGCCGGTCCGAGGGACCCAGGCCGGCGCCCACCGCGACCCCCGGCTCTCGGCCGCGTGCCACCTGGCTGGCGATCGGCTCGCGCACGACGAGCACCTCGCAGGGCGCGTTCTGGAGCACGTAGGGGATGGTCCGGCCGATGGCGAAGTCGCCGCCGAACTTCTTGCGATAGGGGAGCCCCACGATGACCAGGTCGGCTTCCATGGAGGCGGCCTCGTCCACCAGCGCTGCACCCACGTCGCGCGCCTGCAGCAGCGACGTCTCCAGCCGGCATCCGTCCCGCTCGGCCGCGGCTTCGGCCAGGTCGAGGACCGCCGAAGCCGCCTCGTTGTCGCTGGCGACGTCCTCCGACAGGTCGCGGGTCCAGTCCACCTCGACCACGTGCACGCCCACCAGCGCAGCCTTGGTGGGACGCGCCAGCTGGCAGGCGAGCCTGACCGCAAGGATGTCGGTGGGGCCGCCGTTGAGGCCGATGACGGCACGGCGGAACGGCGCGGTACGAGTGTCGGGCATCGGCCGGAAGGGTACCACCGGTGCGGCCGGGGATCAGGCCGCCATCAGGCCTCGGCGTCCGTTTCGGCCTCGCGACGGTAGGGCACGCTGACGACGACCGTGTGCGGCCGCCCGATGAGCGCCGTGCGGACGCGGTTCGACAGCTGGTTGTAGAGCAGCCGCTCCCACCAGTGGCGCGCGACGTACTCGGGGATGACCACGACCGTGAGCACCTCGTCGGTCGGTGGTGCGACCACGTCGAGGTAGGCGAGGAAGGGGCGGACGAGCGAGCGGTACGGAGATTCCACGACCACCAGGGGCACGCCGGGGATCTGCCGCTCCCAGTCGGCGCGGAAGCCGGCCACGCCGGCTGCGTCGTCGGTGACGTGGACGGCGCGCACGTCCGAGGCGATCGAGCGCCCGAAGTTGACGGCCTGCACGACCGCCCGGGAGATGTTGGGCACGGGCACGATCACCCGTTCTCGCCGGTGGGGCGGCTCGATGACCTGTTCCGGGCGCAACGCGAGCATCCGCGCCGTCCGCTCGTACTCGTGGTGGATGAAGCTCATCACCCCCACCAGGACGGGGATGAGCACGATGACGATCAGCGAGGGCGGTGCCTTGACCGTCGTGACCACCACGGCCACGCTCGCGGTCACGACGCAACCGGTGGCGTTGATGGCCAGGCGCGGAAGGTAGCCCGCCGGCCGCTCGCGCAGCCAGTGCCGGATCATGCCGGCCTGGGCGATCGTGAAGTCGATGAAGACGCCCACCGCGTACAGCGGGATGAGCAGGTGCGTCTCGCCACCGAAGAGGGCCACCAGCCCGGCAGCCACGAGGCCGAGGACGAGGATGCCCAGGCTGAATGCGAGGCGGTCGCCGCGGAAGGAGAACTGGCGTGGCATGAAGCCGTCCTGGGCGAGGATCGCCACCAGGCGCGGGAAGGCGTTGAACGAGGTGTTGGCGGCCAGGAAGAGGATGAGCGCCGAGAAGGCCTGGAAGAGGAAGAAGGGGATCGTGCCCGCCCCGTAGACGACGGCCGCGACCTGGGCCAGGACCGTCTGGCCGCCCGGGTCATCGCTGTGCGTGATGCCGAAGTGGCCGGCCACCCAGGTGATGCCGATGAAGAGCGTGCCCAGGAGCAGCGCCATGACCACCAGCGTGCGCGCGGCGTTGCGCGACTCGGGCGGCTGGAAGGCCGGCACGCCGGTGGCGATCGCCTCCGTACCCGTGAGGGCGACCGACCCGGCCGCGAAGGCGCGCACGAGGAGCAGGATCCCGGCGCCCTCCAGGAGGTTGCGGCTCTGCTGGGCCAGTTCGGGGGCATACGAGGCGCCCTCGCCGAGGACGATGGCCTTGTAGACCCCCAGCGTGATCATGAGCAGGGCCGAGCCGACGAAGAGGTAGGTGGGGAGGGCGAAGATGTTGCCCGCCTCGCGGATGCCGCGCAGGTTGCCCAGCGTGATGAGGCCTATGGCGGCCACGCCGATGAGCACGGCCTGCGGGTGGAGCACCGGGATGGCCGATGTGATCTGCTCCACGGCCGAGGAGGTCGAGACGGCCACCGTGAGCACGTAGTCGATGAGCAGCGCCGAGGCGGCCACGAGCGAGGCCCGCCGACCGAAGTTGCGCTTCGACACGGAGTACGAGCCACCGCCTGTGGGATAGGCGTAGCACACCTGACGGTAGCTGATGGCGACGATGCCCAGCAGTGCGGCGATGGCGATCGCCACGGGCACCGAGAAGGCCAGTGCGGCTACACCGCCGAGGACCAGGACGCGCACGATCTCCTCGGTCGCGTAGGCACTGGAGCTGATGGCGTCCGAGCTGAAGATGGCCAGCGCCTTCTTCTTCGAGAGACGCTCGTCGATCTCCTGCTCGGTGGCCAGCGGCCGTCCGAGCATGATCGCCTTCGCCCGCGCCACGGCCCGCGCCACCCGACCGCGCTCCTCGTGCGCTTTCTGGCGCGCCGTGAGGACGCCGGGCGCCGAGTAGCGGAAGAGCTCGGCGTGCGGCCGCTCCACCCGGACGCGGCGATCCCCCGGCTTGCGCCCCGGGAGCGGCGCGCGATCGCCGCTCATCGAGCGTCGCCTCGGTGGCCGGTCGGGCGCGGACGGGTCACTGGCCATACTCGAGTCGCTCGACGAGTCGGGGCGGCAGGCCCACCGCCCGCATGCGCGCCTGCGTCGTGGCGATGTCGTAGGGCACGCGGCGCCATTCCACCGTGCCCGCGCCCGTGTCGAGGAGGACCGCCGACGCCCGGGGGTCACCGTCACGCGGCTGGCCCACGCTGCCCGGGTTGAGCAGCGTCCGGCGGCCGTCGAGCTGGAGCTGCGACCCGTCGGAGGGCGCGAGCATCTCGACCAGCCCGTCGTCCTCGCGGAAGACGAGCGGCACGTGGGTGTGGCCGATGAAGGCGTGCGCCGTGGTGAGGATGGCGAGGCTGGCGCGGGCAGCCGGGGTGGTCAGCACATACTCCCAGGTCGGGTCGCGCAGGCTGCCGTGAGCGAGCGTGAAGCCGTCCTTCGAGCTCGTCTCCGGCAGCGCAGCGAGCCACCTGCGGGTCCCTGCGCCGATGTGCGTCCCGGTCCACAGCACGGCTGTGCGTGCGTCGGTGTTGAAGGCGCTGGTTTCGAGCTCGCCGATCGCCGCGGCGTCGTGATTGCCGCGGACACCCGTCGCCCCGACGTCGACCAGGCGGGCCACGACCTCGTCCGGCTGGGGCCCGTAGCCCACGACGTCCCCAAGCTGCCAGACGGCATCGAACGGGGCGAGGGCTTCGAGGACCGCGTCGAGCGCCGGCAGGTTGCCGTGGATGTCCGAGAGGACGGCGATGCGCACGGCCAGAGGGTAGCGCTCAGCCGCCCCGGCCGCGGCGCCGCTCGGCCGGCGAGCGCGGGAAGCGCGCCGGCGCGGGGGCCATGGCGCGCACCACGACCAGCCGGTGATCCTCGAGACCCGGCACGCTCACCCGCTCGACGGTCTCCAGCTTGCCGCCGGCCGCGGCCAGGATGGGCCCGGCTGCCGCGACCTCCGCGTCAAGCGCCCCGTCGCCCGCGTCGCGCTTCCAGGCCACGAGCAGGCCACCCACCGCGACGAGCGGCAAGGCCAGCTCCACGAGCTCGTCCAGGGCCGCCACGGCCCTCGCCGTGACGACGTCCCAGCGGCCGCGGTGCGCCGCGTCGGTCGCGAGCGCCTCGGCGCGCGTCGCGAGCGCCTCGACCGTGGGCGGCTCGCCGCCTGCTGCGCGCATCGCCGCCGCGGCGGCCCGCCCGGCGACGTCGAGGAAACGCGCCTTCTTGGCGACCGATTCCACGAGCGCGAGTCGCCCGGCCGGGAGGGCCAGGCCGAGCGGCAGGCCGGGATAACCGCCGCCGCTCCCGAGGTCGAGGAGGGTCGGTCGCCCGGGCGCGCCGGCGGCGCGCAGGAGCGGCAGGGCGCTCAGGGAATCGGCGACGTGTTCGAGCGCGACGGCCGCGGGGACACGGATGGCGGTGAGGTTGATGGCGGCGTTCCAGGCCACGAGGAGCCGCGCGTGGGCGTCGATGCCCGCCCGCGCCGCCGGATCGAGGACCAGGCCCGCCGTGGCGAGGGCGCGGTCCAGGGCGGTCGCGTACGTGGCGTCGAGGGGTGGGCAGGCATCGGGATCGCTGGGGGGCGGGGGGCGCTCGGGCGAGATCGGCCGGACGCGCGTCGAGGGCGAACCGACCCAGGCGGACGGGCCCTCTTCAGGCATCGAGTCCCGCGCCGCGTACGGCCTCCGCCCCCGACGTGGAGACGCTTCTCGCACCGTCGACCTTTCAGTCTTCCGCCGCCCATCCGGTCCGTCGGCCGGGTCTCCCCGGTCGCCTCGCGGGCCACGTTACCCTACTCGGCCCCGACGCCGGCGTCCCGGCGTCACTAGGTGCCGGGCAAATCTGGTCGAGCTCCGGAGCCGCGTCAACCGGGTTATCCACGAGCTTCTCCACCATCGGCGAAGTGGTGGATAAGTCGCCCGTCGCGCCTGGTCGCCTGTGGAAGGGGCGTGGTCAGTCCGCGGCAGCCCGGGCGGTGCGGATGGGCCGGCCCATGGAGCGACGCACGACCTCCATCACTTCTTCGGTGTAGGCGGCGGCGTCCCCGCTCTCGACCGCGTGGCGCAGGCAGCCGGCGACGTGGTCTTCCATCAAGAGGAGCGAGATGGCATCGACGGCGGCGCGCAGGGCGGCCGTCTGCTGCAGGATGTCGATGCAGTACTCGTCTCGCTCGATCATGCGGCCGATGCCCCGCACCTGACCCTCCATGCGCGAGAGCCGGCGCAGGAGCTGGGCGCGGTCCTTCGAGTAGCTGTGCCGAAAGTGCACGGTGGCGTCGCCCGTGGGCACCGCTATCTCCTCCGCTGCGAGTGATACTGGTGGGGAGTATAGCAGCGCCCAGCGAGACGCCCGCCTGCCGGGGCGCCCGGAGAACGGCTAGACTGGCGTCCGATGGAAGGCGCCGACTGGCTCCGCACGCGGCTCACGTCCCTCCACTGCGCCACCTGCGGCCGCTCCTACCGCGACGGGCAGATCCGCGTCCGCGCCCAGCGCGACGGGCTCTCCTTCGTCGACTTCGTCTGCCGCGCCTGCGGCCGCGAGGCGAACGCCATCGTCACCGTCGTCGGCCGCGGTCGCGCCGCGCGCCTCGAGGTCGGCGAGCTGGCCGAGTCGCCGCCGGGCGCGCGGTCGCCATCCCTGGGGCCGGCCGACGTGCTGGCCATGCGCAGGTTCCTGCGCCGGTTCAACGGCGATTTCCGCTCGCTCTTCGGCGCGGACGGCCGCGCCGGTGGGCGCCTCGGCGCGTGAATCGGCCGGTCTTCGCCCACGCCAGCGAGGTCGAGCTGGCGCGGATCCTCGACTATTACCAGGTCGCCTGGCAGTACGAGCCGCGCACCTTCCCCATCCTGTTCAACCTCGGCGGCGACGTCGTGGAGAGCTTCTCCCCCGACTTCTACCTGCCCGAGCTCGACCTGTACGTCGAGCTGACGACGCTGAAACAGAGCCTCGTGCGCAAGAAGAACCGCAAGCTGCGCCGCCTGCGCGAGCTCTATCCCGGCATCCGCATCAAGCTTTTCTACGCCAAGGACTTCAAGGCGCTGCTGCTGAAGTACGGTCGCTTCGACCTGGCCGGTTCGCTCTCCGGCGAGGAGGGGCAGGCGCGGCCGGCCGACGAGCAGCTGGAGGATGACCGCGTCACCGACGTCCCGCCTCCGCGGGAGCCCGGCGAGCTCGTCCCGGCGGCCCTGCCCCGTCGTCGCCGCGGGGAGCGACGCGCCCGCCGCCGTCGCGCGGCGGCCGCCACGACCGCCCCCGGCGCCTGAGCCACTGACCGCCCGCCCGAGAGGAACGAGAGCGCACGATGCACATACCGGAGCTGGCCAACGATGTCGCCGAGGTGCTCATCGGCGAGGAGCAGATCCGCCAGAAGGTGATCGAGCTCGGCGCCCGCCTCAGCGCCGACTACCTCGGTCGCGAGCTGACGCTGGTGAGCGTCCTCAAGGGCTCGCTGCCCTTCATGGCCGACCTGATGCGGGCCATCTCCATCCCTGTCACGATCGACCTCATGGAGGTCAGCTCGTACGGAGGCACGGCGACCGAGACCTCCGGGCTCGTGCGCATCCTCAAGGATCTCTCGGCCTCGATCGAGGGTCGTGACGTGCTGGTCGTCGAGGACATCATCGACACCGGCCTGACGCTGAACTACCTCGTGCGCTACCTGAAGGGGAAGAACCCGCGCTCGCTGCGCATCTGTACCCTGCTCGACAAGCCCGCCCGGCGACTTGTGGAGATCCCTATCGACTACCGCGGCTTCGAGATCCCCGACCAGTTCGTCGTTGGCTACGGTCTCGACTACGGCGAGCGGTACCGCAATCTGCCCTACATCGGCGTGCTCAAGCCGGAGGTCTACGGCGGCACGTGAACCGGCGCATCATCGGGCGCGGCCGGCTGCTGGCCGGGAGCGGCGCCCTCCTCGTCCTCCTGGGTTGTTTCCTGCCCTGGTATCGCGTGGGCGGGGAAGGCGGCCTGCCGGCCCTCACCAGCAACGCCTTCGACGGCGCCGGCATCGGCGTCTTCCTCGCCGCGGTGGCCGTGCTGGCGCTGATCGCGCTGCCCTACGCCGCCGGCGACCAGCTCCTGGGCATCGACCGCCCGGCCAGCTTCGTGCTCGCGGTCTCGATCGGCGTCGCCGCCTTAGCGCTGCGCGCCGTCCAGCTCTGGCAGCTCGATGCGCTTGGCCTGCCCGACCGGGCCCTCGGCTTCTGGCTGGCAGCCCTCGGGCTCGCCGTGGCCGCCTGGGGTGCTGCGGAGATCGTCGGCGAGCGGCGCATCGGCTGATTCACACGCGGCGGCTGAACCCCACGTCGATCCGATGAACTCGCTTGACGTTGCCACGTGCTGCCGCGTAGTGTGGCCGCCGGGCACCCGCCCGGTCGCCGAAGGCAATTACGGACCCGGCCCGTCGGCACGGCAGCAGCCCCCGGGACCGTCGACTGGAGGAGCCATGATCCCGACCTCTCGCCTCCTCGCACTCCTCGTGAGTGCCGTGCTCGTAGCGGGCGCCTGTTCTACAGGTGGCGCTGCGACATCCGCACCGCCGGCCGAGTCGCCGACTGCGGTGCCTGCAGCCACGCCAGACCCGGACGACCTGCTGGCCCTCGTGAAGACGGCCGGGACGATCCGCATCTCCACCGATCCCAACTACGCGCCCCAGTCCGTGCTGAAACCGGACGGCACGTACGAGGGCTTCGACATCGACGTCGCGAACAAGATCGCGGCGGGGCTCGGAGTGAAGGTCGAGTTCATCACGCCCGGCTGGGACACCATCACGGCCGGGAGCTGGGGCGGCCGCTGGGACATCAGCGTCGGCTCGATGACGATCCTGGCCGACCGCACGAAGGTCCTCGACTTCTCCGTCCCGTATTACTACACGCCGGCGCAGCTGGCCGCGACCAAGGCGTCCGGGATCACCACGTTGGACGGTTTCGCCGGCAAGACGATCTGCGTCGGCGACTCAACGACCTACCAGTACTGGCTGGAGGGGACGCTCGATCCCGCCATCAAGGCCCTGACCCCGCCCGCTGGCGCCACGGCATTCAAGCTTCCCACGGACCAGAACTGCGCCGAGGCCATCCAGGCCGGCCGGACAGAATCCGACGGCATGCTCACCTCGAACACGGTCATCGAGCAGGCCATCGGCGCCGGGGTGCCCATGGTCAAGGTGGGCGACCCCGTCTACAACGAGGAGCTGGCGGTGGCCATCGACAAGTCAGGCCCGCCGCACGCGGATCTCGTCGCGGCCATCGACAAGATCATCACCGACATGCACAGCGACGGCACGCTCAAGGCACTCTCCGAGAAGTGGTTCGGCGTGGACCTGACCACGAAGGTCGGCGAATAGGCGGCCGATCGGGAACCGCCATGGCCACGACCATGGATGCGGGGTCGTGAGATGAGCTTCAGGGCTTCGGAAGCCGAGCGGCGAGAGCCGGATATCCTCCTGCGCATCCGCGAGAACGACCGGCGCCGCCGGCTCGGCTTCCGGCTCCAGTTCGCGCTCGTCTGGGCAGCCATCCTGGCGGCGCTCATCGGGTTCATCGCGGGAACGATCGGCTTCAACGCCGAGCTGATCGGGACCTACCTGGGCTTCATCCTCGGCGGCGTGCCGATCACCATGACCCTCGCGGTGCTGGCCATCGCCCTGGCGGTGTTCCTCGCGGTGCTCGGCGCGCTCGGCCGCATCTCACGCCTGCCCATCCTCTACGCCATCGCGACCTTTTATGTCTCGCTCGTACGCGGCACCCCGCTGCTCCTCCAGATCCTGTTCGTCTACCTGGCCCTGCCCCAGGCCGGCATCGTCATCGACGGCTACTGGACGGCCGTCATCGCCCTCGGCTTCAACTACGGCGCGTACCTGACGGAGATCTTCCGCGCGGGCATCGAGGCGGTCCCGACCGGGCAGTACGAGGCCGCTCGTTCGCTGGGCATGACCGAGCGTCTCACGATGCGCCGCATCGTCCTGCCGCAGGCCGTGCGGATCATCACGCCGGCCATCGGCAACGAGTTCATCTCGATGATGAAGGACACCGCGCTGGCCTCGACGATCGCCGTCCAGGACCTCCTGTGGCGCGCCCAGACGGTCGGGCGGCCGCGCTTCCAGTCGATGCAGACGCTGCTCATCGCCGCGCTCATCTACTGGATCCTGACCATCGTCTTCTCGCTCTTCCAGGACCGACTGGAGAAGCGCATGGCGGCCGGGGACCGCAGGCGATGACGACGCGTCCCGCTCCCATCGACCCGTACGCCATCCCCGGACGCCTGGTGCCGCCCGGCGCGGCGCCGATCGTCCGAGTGGACCGCCTCGAGAAGTACTTCGGTGACAACCACGTCCTGCGCGGCTGCTCGTTGGAGGTCTACCCGCGCGAGACGATCTGCGTCGTCGGGCGATCGGGCTCCGGGAAGAGCACGCTGCTACGCTGCATCAACTTCCTCGAAGAGCCGACCGTCGGCTCGATCGAGGTGGACGGCCTGCGCGTGGAGGCCGACCCGCTCGGCCGGCGTGGCCGCCAGCATCGGGAGCAGGTCCGCCAGATCAGCATCCGCGCCAGCATGGTCTTCCAGGAGTTCAACCTCTTCCCGCACCTCAAGGTCATCGACAACCTCATCGAGGCGCCCATCCATGTCCTGGGCATGCGTCGAGCGGAGGCCGTCGAACGCGCCGAGCGGAACCTCGCCAAGGTGGGTCTGACGGAGAAGCGGGACGAGTATCCGGACCGGCTGTCCGGCGGACAGCGGCAGCGGGTCGCCATCGCCCGCGCGCTCTCGATGGAGCCGAAGGTCCTCCTCTTCGACGAGCCGACGAGCGCCCTCGACCCGGAGCTCGTCGGCGAGGTCCTCAAGGTGATGGAGACGTTGGCCCACGAAGGGACGACAATGATCGTCGTGACGCACGAGATGGCCTTCGCACGCGAGGCGGCCGATCGCGTGTACTACATGGAGGACGGGAGCTTCGCCGAGGCCGGGCCGCCGGAACAGGTCCTCGATGCACCCCGGAATCCCGGCACGCGGCAGTTCCTGGCGCGGCTGCTCGCCCGGTGAAGGGCGCCACGACACGGGGCGCGTCGCGGGCACACGTTCCGGAGGCTGGCCTTGGCTGCTGAGAAGACGATCGATGCCTACATCCTCGGGCTCGGTGACTGGCGGGGCGAGATCGTCGCCGCCCTCCGCCACCTCATCCGCGAGGCGGCACCGGAGACCCGCGAGTCGATCAAGTGGGCGCAGCCCGTCTTCGAGTCGCACGGGCCCTTCGCCTACATCAAGGCCTTCCCGCGCCAGGTGAACTTCGGCTTCTGGCGCGGGGCCGACCTCGACGACCCGGAAGGACTGCTGATCGGTGACGGTGATCGGATGCGCCACGTGACGATCACGGCCCCGGACCAGATGCGCCCCGACGTCTTCACCGCCTGGGTGCGCCAGGCTGTCGCGCTCAACGCGGCGAAGGGCGACCCGACCAGGAACCGCTGACCGAGCTCAGGCCGTTGACGCGAGGACTACCATCCGACCCAACGCGCGACAGACTCGCGGTTGCGTCCACCGCTCCGAGACCGGCGCGTGCTGCTGGAGGGATGGATGCGCTGGCTCAAGTACCTGCTGTTCATCAACGGGGTGGCATTCGCCATATTCACGGTCGAAAACATCTTCCTGCCGACGTCGTTCCTGATGCCGTCGGACGCCCCCGGCTACGGCCTCGACGCCGCCAGGGCAATGGGCGTGGCATACCTGCCGAGCGCCGTCATCATGCTCGGGAGCTGGTGGATGACCGATCGGTTCGCCATCCGCCTGACCGCCCTCGGGGCGCTCTCGTTCGCGGTGGCATTCGCCGTGCTGGCCGCCGTGCTGAGCTCGGGCTCATCGGACCTCTTCCATCAGAATCACCTGGCCTTCGCGGCCGCCTGGGCCGTGGTCGCCCTGCTCTACGCGTGGCTGCTCTACCGGGAGCGGTCCGGGGCCGCGTAGGACGCCCACCCCGCGCGATCAGGCCGCAGGAGAGACGAGGCGCCCCCAACCGGGGGCGCCTCGCAGCATCCCGTCGCGAAAGACCGTGCGGCCGCGCACGAGGGTGGCGACGATGGCGCCGCGCACGGGCTTGCCGTCCCAGACCCGGGCCGTGCCCCGTGAGCGCGTCAGCCAGCGGCTCGTGTCGATGACGCCGGGCCGCACCAAGTCCACCAGCGTCAGGTCCGCGTCAGCCCCGACGCGGATGGCGCCCTTGTCCCGCAGCGCGAAGATGCGCGCGGCGTTGCCGCTGGTCAGCGCGACCATCCGTTCCAGCGTGATGCGCCCATCGGCGACGGCGCTGAGCATGAGCGGCAGGAGCGACTCCAGGCCGGGTGCGCCGGGCAGCGCGCGCCACATGTCGCCCCAGAAGGGCTCCTTCTCCTCGACCAGGAAGGGCGAGTGATCCGAGCCGATGACGTCCACGTCGCCCGCGGCCACGTGGGCCCACAGGCGCTCCACGTCCTCGGAGCTGCGCAGCGGCGGGTTGATCTTGGCGTAGGGCCCGTGGCGCTCGAGGTCGGCCTGGGTCAGGAAGAGGTAGTGGGGGCAGGTCTCGACGGTCACGACGATGCCGTCGGCGCGGGCATCGACCGCCAGCGCCACGACGTCGGGCGTGGAGCAGTGGGCGAGCTGGAGCCGGGCGATGGCCTCACGGGCCAGGCCGATCGACTCGGCGGCGCTGGTGGTCTCGACCACGGGCGGCCGCCAGCGGGCGTGGCTGAGCGGGCCGCGGTCGCCGGCCCCCTGGAGTGCCGCCTGGTTGCGCGCGAGCATCCCGGCGTCCTCGGCGTGGACCGCGGCCACCAGGCCGGTCACCGCGACCCGCTCCAGCGCGCGCAGGTAGTCCGCGGCCTCGGGCGCGCAGAGGCCGATGAACTCGTTCTCGCGGCCGGCCGGCAGCGGGGTGCGAAAGGTCTTGAAGCCGACGGCGCCGGCCTCGGCCAGGCCGGCGATGCGGTCGAGGTTGTCGCCCGCCGCCCCACCATAGAGCCCGAAGTCGACGTATGCCTTGGGCTGGACGGCCGCGACGCGGGCGCGCAGGACGTCGGCCGAGTGGACGGACGGCGTGGAGATGGGCATCTCCAGGATCGTGGTGATGCCGCCGGCGGCCGCGGCCGCCGTGGCGCTGCCGAAATCCTCGCGCGCGTCCACGCTGGGATCGCGCGCGTGCGTGTGCGTGTCGATGACGCCGGGGATCACGTGCAAGCCGGTCGCATCGAACCGCTCGCGGGCCGGTGGCAGCGCCTCGTCAAGGGTGATGGCGACGATGCGGCCCTGATCCATGGCGATCCCCACCCGCTGCGGCCCCGACGGTGTGACGACCGTCCCGCCAACGACGACCAGCTCGACCTCCATCGCCGGGAGCCGTTCAGGCCCGGGTGGAGGCTGGCAGATCGAGTCGAACCAGCAGGTCGTCGAGGTCGGCGATCGTGCCCGGGTCGAGCGCGCCGCCGGGCGCCCGCACGCGCGCGGAGGCGATCGCGCCCCGGCGCTGGTAGACGAGCTTGCGGATGGGAAGGTTGAGGATCGGCTGGTTCTCGAAGCGGATGAGCGGGTGGCGCGGTAGAAGACCTCGCGGGCGCCGTCCTGGTCGCCGGCGAAGAAGCGGCGCACGATGTCGACGAGGATCTCCGGGAAGCCGAAGCCGGTCATCGTGCCCGCGGCGCCGGCACGCAGCTCCTCGAGCAGCATGATCCCGCCCAGGCCGCCGAGGACGGTCAGCTCCGGGTTCGCAGCGAGCAGACGGCGGATCTTGGGCGGCGATGGCTCCTCCTCGAGCTTCACCACGCGGCACTTCGTGGATTCGCCGGCCAGCGAGGCAAGGAACTCCGCGCTCATCCAGACGCCGCTGCTGGCGGGGTGGTCCTGGACCACGATGGGCAGGTCGACCGCCTCGGCGACGGCGAAGTAGTGGCGGCGCACCGCGGCGTCGTTGGGCCGCGAGAGGGCTGGTGGGGCGAGCATCACCGAGTGGGCCCCGAGTGCCTGGGCCTCGCGAGCGTAGGCGACGGCGCGATCCGTGGCGGCGTGGGTCACGCCCACGCAGACGGGGACGCGCCCCTCGGCGGCGGCCAGCGTGGCGGCGATGACCGCGCTGCGCTCCGCGTCGGAGAGCTTCGCGGCCTCGCCCATGACGCCCAGGATGGTCATGCCATCCACGCCGCAGCCGACGACGAAGTCGACCAGCGTGGCGATGCTCGCCTCGTCGAGGTCGCCGTTCTCCTGAAACGGCGTGGGCACGATGTTCCAGACGCCCTTGAGCCGCTCGATCCCCTGCATCATCAGAGGCTACCGGAATCGCGCCGCCGCGGCGGCGGCACCGGCCTCGCCGAGGTCGATCAACGGGACGGTGAGCGCGGCTCGCAGCGCGGCCACGTCGGCCGCCGAGTGGCCGACGTAATCGAGGACCTCCGCGCTGATGCCGGTCACTGCATCAAGCGCGGGTGGGCTGCCGACGATGACGACGGGGTCGAAGCCGGCGGCGCGCCACTTCCGCTCCGAAGGCGAGACCTGGGCCTCGATGGGCACGACGACGGCGATCCTTACCGCGGCGAGCGCGCGCAGCTCCGCCACGGCGGCATCGAAGGGGTGCACGAGCACACCGCGCGCCCGCACGTCCGGGAAGCCGCCGGCGCAGAGCAGCAGCGTGGTCGTCGCACCGCGCCGCTCCGCCTCGTCCAGGGCGGCCTGGACCAGCGGGGCCAAGAAGGCCTCGTCGAGCGTCACGGGGCCGCCATCGCGGAGCCGCGTCGTGAGCGGGTGGGCGCCTCCGCCCCCCTTCGGCAGGTCGTGGGGCCCCAGGGGGTCGAGTGCCCCGACCTCGGCGACCTCGACGTCCGCGGGCAGTCGGGCCAGAAGAGGTTCGAGGAGATCGGCTCTTGGAGTCTGCCCGATCGTGACCGCACCGGCCGTGCGCGTCATCGGTCAGCCGCCGCCTGGCGGAGAGGGTGGGATTCGAACCCACGAGGCTTTCGCCCGGCGGTTTTCAAGACCGCTGCCATCAACCACTCGGCCACCTCTCCGGGGCAGAGGATAGCAGCGGGTCCCGCGGGTCAGCCCGGGGGCGCCGCCTCGGGCACGGGACCCTTGACCCAGCGCACGGCGACCGCCGAGAGGGCGATGCTGATGACGACGGCCGCCAGCAGCGCCACGTACAGCGAACCGGTGATGACGCCGGCGGTCACCAGCGCGGACCCGAGCACAAAGCCGAACTCGCCCATCTGGCCGAGGCCGACCGCCAACTGGACGGGGCGTCCGGGGACATGGACCAGTCGCGCGAGGCCATAGGCGACACCGCTCTTGGCGACGACGATGAGGCCCAGGAAGACCGCCAGCCAGGGCAGCCCGACCAGCAGATCACCAGGGTCGATGAGCGTCCCGATGGCCACGAAGAAGAGGACCGCGAAAAGATCGCGGAATGGCAGCAGGCGGCGTCGTGCCTCGGCCGCGGCGTGGCTCTCGGTGATGGCCAGGCCGCCCACGAAAGCGGCCAGGGCGAGCGGCACGCCGAAGGCGACCGCACCGACACCGGCCAGGGCCAACCCGCTGGCCACGGACGTGATCAGGAAGAGGTCGTGCTCGCCGTGGAGGGCGCCCAGGATGCGCGGCAGGACCCGAGCGGTGGCCAGCGCCAGAGCCGCGAACGCGACGAGGCCGAGGAGCGCATCGCCGAGCGGCCGGCCACCGATGGTCAGGGCGGCCAGGAGGGCGGCCGCGGCGACGACCCCGGTCACGTCCTGGAGGACGGCCCAGCCCAGCATCGCCCGTTCCGTGGGCTGGTCCGTGGTGCGGCGACGGCTGCGCGTGATGTTGACCACGACGACCGACGAGCTGAAGGCCACGCACAAGCCGAGCACGGTGGCCGGGATAGGCTCGATGCCCAGGGCGACGAAGACCGCGGCGCCGATGAGCGTCGTGACCAGCATCTGGGCAGGCGCGACCCAGATGAGCGCCCGTTGTTCGCGCTGGAGCGTGCGCAGGTCGACCTCGATGCCGACCTCGAAGAGGAGCAACACGACGCCCACGTCCGCCAGCAGACGGAGCTGCTCCGGGTCCGCCACGTACCCGGGCGTGAACGGGGACACCGCCAGTCCGACGAACAGGTAGCCGACCACGGCGGGCAGGCCGATCCGTCGGGCGACCCAACCGGCGGCAACGGCCGCCAGCAGGACGAGCCCGATCTCCAGGATGGCGGGTGCGGTCGGCTCCACCGGGTGATGGTACCCGGCACCTATGCCCCGCCCGGCGCGGCAGGCACCGTTCCGCAGCGCGACGGTGGCCCGATCAGGCGGGGATCGACTCCATCCCCATGTGGGCCCGCAGCGCCTCGGGGATGCGCAGGCTGCCGTCGGCTCGCTGGTAGACCTCGAGGATAGCGGCCACCGTGCGGGCCAGCGCGAGCCCGGAGCCGTTCAGCGTGTGCAGGATCTCCGGCTTGGCGCCCGGCTCGGGCCGCCAGCGGATGTTCATGCGCCGGGCCTGGTAGTCGCGGAAGTTCGAGACAGAGCTGACCTCCAGCCAGCGTTCCACGCCGGGCGCCCAGACCTCGAGGTCGTACTTCTTGGCCTGCACGAAGCCCATGTCACCGGTGGCCATGAGCTTGACGCGGTAGGGCAGCCCGAGCCGCTGGAGGACCACCTCCGCCCGGGCGGTCAGCCATTCCAAGGTGGCGTTCGAGTCGGCCGGCCGCTCGAAGCAGACCATCTCCACCTTGTCGAACTGGTGGACGCGCAGGATGCCCCGGGTGTCCTTGCCGGCGGCGCCGGCCTCGCGCCGGAAACAGGGCGAGTAGGCCACGTAGCGGATGGGCATCGCGGCCGCCTCGACGATCTCGTCGCGATGGATGTTCGTGACCGGCACCTCGGCCGTGGGCACGAGGTACAGCTCGTCGCGGGTCACGACGTACATCAGGTCTTCCTTGTCCGGGAGCTGCCCCGTGCCGCGCGCCGAGGCCGTGTTGACCAGCGCCGGCGGCCAGATCTCGGTCATGCCGTGCTCGCGCGTGTGGATGCCGATCATGAAGTCGATCAGCGCCCGCTGGAGAGCCGCACCGGCGCCGCGGTAGATGGGGAAACCGGAGCCGGTCACCTTGGCGCCGGCGTCGAGGGCGAGCATGCCCAGCGCCTCGCCCGCCTCCCAGTGCGGCCGCACCTCGCTCCCGTCGGGTCGGACGTGCGGCGTGGGGTCGCCCCAGGTACGTACGATGACGCTGTCCTCTTCGCCGCCCACGGGCACATCCGGGTCGGCCGGGTTGGGGATGCGCAGGAGGAGCTCCCCGAGGTCCGCCTCGATGGTCGCCAGCTCCGCATCGAGGGCCTCGATGCGGGCGCCCATGACCGTCGAGCGCTCGCGCAGGGCGGCGGCCTCCGGGCCCCGAGGATCGGCACCGGCCTTGATCGCCTCGCCGACCTGCTTCGAGACGGCGTTCCGCTCGGCCTTCAGCCCGTCCGACTCCCCCAGCAGCCGGCGGCGGCGCTCATCGAGCGCAACCGCGGCGTCGACCGGGGCGGGGTCCTCGCCCTTGTCGAGCGCGCCCTGGCGCAGCCGCGCCGCATCGTCGCGCAGGCGCTGCAACCCGACGCTCACGCTGCGGCCCCGGCCACGGCGCCGGCCTCGCGCATCCGTGCAGCCACGAAGGCGGGGTCGAGGCTGGCCACGAGCCAGCCGGCACGGGGACCGTTGAGCCGGCCGAGGAAGGCGAGGTAGAGGGCACCGAACGCGCGCGCCGAGGGCAGCTCGCGCGCCTGCGCGGTGCGGAAGATGAGGTCCTGCCAGGCATCGCCCGAAACCGGGCGCTCGGCATCGGCGCCGTCGGCCAGCGCACCGAGGAACCCGCGCTGGTCGGCCTCGAGCTCCGCCGCCTCGGCCGGCAGGGCGCCCTCACGCACCTCGACTCGATACCGGTCCGGCGCGAATTCGGCCAGCCAGGCCCGGGCGACGGTGACGCGCTGGTCGAGGATGGCCCGCTCGGCGTCGTCGAGCTGCGAGCCCTTTTCGGCCGTCATGCGCGCCTCGAGATCCACGCCGGGCACCTGGACGAGCAGCGCCAGGTGACGGAAGGACGGCCGGAAGCGTGCCGCTTCGACGGCCGGGTCGGCCTCGCCGTCCACGAGGCTGGCTCGGAAGATGCGCTCGGGGGCCGGTGGCAGCTCGCCGCGCACCTCGCGCCCGGCGACGGCGGCGGCGATGCGGTCGAACTCGTCGAAGAGGCCCGGGATGGCGTCGCCCTCGGGGTCGAACTCGATGGCCTTCCTCGGCTTGTGGCGCAGGAAGAGGAAGCGCAGCAGCTCCGGCGGCAGGATGGCGGCCATGCCGTGGGCGGAGGCGCCCGTTCCCTTGCTCGTGCTCATCTTGCGCCCGCCGATGTTCAGGAACTCATAGGGCACGTTGAGCGGCGGCTCGCGTTCGAAGACCTCGCGGGCCACGGCGTCGCTGCGGTCGCGCGACCCGCCGGCCGTGGCCAGGTCCTTGCCGCAGCCCTCGATGGTGATCCCGAAGTGGCTCCACTTGGCGGCCCAGTCCACGTTGAAGGGCAGCTTGGCCCGGCCGCGGAACGGCGCCACGCGGCCCTCGTGGCCGCAGCCCCGCGCCCAGGTCACGTAGTCGGGCTGGCAGGCGTACGCCACCGTCTCGCCGTCCCAGTCGGTGGCCAGGGTCGTGCCGATCTTGCCGCAGTTCTCGCACAGGATGGAGACCGGGAGCCAGCCGGCCGGGCGCTCGACGTTGCTGACGCGCCGGTACAGCTCGCGCACGACCTCGGCCCGGTCGAGAGCGATGCGGATGTAGGGATCCATGCGCCCGTCGGCGTAGAGATCGCTCATCCAGTAGATCTCGGGATGGATGCCCAGGCCCGCGAAGGTGCCCATGAACAGCTGGCCGACGAAGTGGCGCGCATAGCTGGCGGCGGGGCTGCCCTCGGGTGCCGGCACGTGCGCCAGCGGCACGCCCATGTAGCGCTCGACGGCGTCGGGCGTGAGCAGCGCCTGGGCGTCCATGGGGTCGAGATCGTCGACGCCGTACAGGAAGCGCGTCTGGAGGCCCCGATCGCGCAGCGCCCGCGCGATCGCGTCGTGCAGCACGACGCCGCGCAGGCTGCCCACGTGGACCGTGCCCGACGGCGTCTTGGAGTCGTTGACGACCTGGGGGCCGGTGACGGCCGCCGCCAGCTCGTCGGCCCAGTACATCGACCGAGCCTAGCTGATGCCGACGATCTTGAAGTCCATCTCGCCCGCCGGGGCGGCGACCTTGACTGTCTCACCCTTGCGCCGCCCGAGCAGGGCCCGCCCGAGGGGCGATTCGTTGGAGATCCGGCCGTCGCGCGGCGCGGCCTCCGCCGAGCCGACGATGGTGTACTTCTCCTTGCCGTCGGGCGATTCGATGACCACCGTCGAGCCGATGACGACGTGGTCGGTCGAGTGGTTCTCGTCGATGATGATGGCGTTCTTGATCAGGGCCTGGAGCGACTGGATGCGGCCCTCGACGAAGGCCTGCTCGTTCTTGGCGTCCTCGTACTCGGCGTTCTCGGTGATATCGCCGTGCGCCTTCGCCTCCTGGATCCGCGAAGCGACCTCCGAGCGCCGGACACTGACCATGACGTCGAGCTCCTCGCGGAGCTTGCTCAGGCCATCCCGGGAGAGGTAGCTTGGTTTCGAGTTCACGACAGGCTCCCCCGTCCGTGGCTCACGCCCGAAGCGGGCGGCTGGGCGTGTAAACGGACGAACCCCCGGCCCGGCGACGCACCGGTCGCGACCAGGAGTCCGAGTGTCGGCGGATTGTAGGTGCACCCTCGGAGAACGTCAAACGACGGAACGTCGAATGCCGGCCGACGCGGCGCGCCCTCGGGCCCATCCGGCGTGGGTTCCATCTCTGGGGGGCATGGCGGGGCGCGCAGGCGCCCGTCGGTGTCCTGCGGGGCCGTCGCTGGGGTCCGATCCATCTCTGGGACGCATGGCGGCGCGCCCAGCCGGCCCGCCGCAGCCACCCGGGGGCCGACCGCGGCCGCTCCTGGCGCCGCAGCTATGCCTGACGGCAATGGGTTCGCGGCCATGACACGGAGCCCGGCCCCTACCGAGCCCGGCCTCCACACCGAGCCCGGCCGGCGCCGCTACCCGGCCAGCGCCAGCAGCCGCTGGCGGACGCGCGTCCGCGCGGTCCGGTCGCGCAAGGCGATGAAGACCGTATCGTCCCCGGCGATGGAGCCGACGACCTCCGGCCAGCGGGCTCGATCCAGCGCCGCCGCGAGCGCGTGCGCGCTGCCCGGGATGGTGCGCACGACGAGCAGCAGGCCGGCCTCGTGGACCTCGATGGGCAGGTCGCGCAGCAGACCGCGCAGGCGATCCTCCGCGGAGGGCTCGGTCTCGGCCAGGCGCGGCGGGAGGGCATAGCAGAGCACCCCGTCGCGGGCCTGCTTGACCAGCCCGAGCTCGGCCACATCGCGACTGATGGTGGCCTGCGTGGCCCGGAAGCCGCGGTCGCGCAGGGCGTTGGCCAGCTCCTGCTGCGTGCGGATCCTGCGTCGGACGATGAGGTCCCGGATGGCCTGCTGGCGGAGCTGCTTCATGACTTCCATCGCGTCAGGTGGCCAGGAGCAGGCCGAAGACGACGGCCGCGAAGACGAGCCGGTAGACGATGAAGATGCCGGTCGAGTTCGTGCGCAGGTACCGTAGCAGGAAGGCCACCGCCAGGAGGCCGGACACCGCCGCCGCGAGCATGCCCGCGAGCAGGACGACCGGCTCGCCCACGAGGCCGCCGGCGGCGAGCAGTGAGCGCGCCTTCCACAGGCCGGCGCCGGCGATGACCGGGGTGGCCATGAGGAACGAGAAGCGGGCGGCGGCCGGGCGCTCCAGGCCGAGGAAGAGCCCGGCGGCGATGGTGATGCCCGAGCGGCTGATGCCCGGGAAGAGCGCCAGGGCCTGCGCCGCGCCGATGGCCAGCGCGTCGCCGAAGCGCAGCTGGAGCAGCCCACGGTCCCGGCGGCCATGACGCTCGGCAAGCCAGAGGATGGCCGCGCCCGCGACCAGGAGCAGGCCGATGAACGCTGGCCGCTCGCGGAAGTACGTGTCGAAGAAGGACTCCAGCGTGGCGCCCAGCAGCGCCGCCGGCACGACCGAGACGACGAGGAGCCAGGCCAGCCATCGCTCCGGGTCGCCGGCCAGCGAGCGATCTCGCAGGCTCGCCGCACCAGCTCGCAGGAGTCGCAGCAGGTCTGTCCGGAAGTACGCCAGGAGGGCCACCAGCGTGCCCACGTGAAGCATCACGTCGAACGCCGCCGAGTTCAGGAACGGGTCGTCCCAGCCAAGGAACCGGGGCACGAGGATGAGGTGTGCCGACGACGAGATGGGCAGGAACTCGGTGAGTCCCTGCAGGACCCCGATGAGGGCCGCCTGAAGGATCGTGTCCATCGCCGGGCCGTCTCGTCGGGCGAGCGCGAGGCCCGACCGGCGTTATCGGTGCTCCTAGCGGATGAAGAGGGGCGCGAGCACGAGCGTGATCGTCGCCAGCAGCTTGACCAGCACGTGGAGCGACGGGCCCGCGGTGTCCTTGAAGGGATCGCCCACCGTGTCGCCCACGACTGCCGCGGCGTGGGCGGCGCTGCCCTTGCCCAGGACGTTGCCGGCGTCGTCGGTCAGGTGCCCGGCCTCGATGTACTTCTTGGCGTTATCCCACGCGCCGCCGCCGTTGTTGAGGACCGTGGCGAGCAGGACGCCGCTGATCGTGCCCACCATCAGGAGTCCGGCGATGGCCTGGTAGCCGAGCAGCAGCCCGACGATGATCGGCGTGGCCACGGCCACGGCGCCGGGCAGCACCATCTGCCGCAGGGCGGCCTGCGTGGTGATGTCCACGACCCGGGCGTAGTCGGGCCGCTGGCTGTAGTCCATGATGCCCGGCATCTCGCGGAACTGGCGGCGCACCTCGACGATGATCGCCTGCGCCGTCGTGCCCACGGCGCGGATGGCCAGCGAACTGAAGAAGAAGGCCAGCATGGCGCCGATGAGGGCGGCGATGAAGACGCTGACGTTGGCCAGGTCCACGGCCAGCAGGAGCTCAACGCCCTCCTTGCCGGCCGCGATCTGGCGGCCCAGGATGAGGTTGACCTTGTCGATGTAGGCGTTGAAGAGCAGGAACGCGGCCAGGCTCGCCGAGGCGATGGCGTAGCCCTTGGTGAGCGCCTTGGTAGTGTTGCCTACCGCGTCGAGGCGGTCGGTGATGTGGCGGGCGCTCTCCTCGGCCCGGCTGAACTGGGCGATACCGCCAGCGTTGTCGGTGATGGGGCCGAAGGTGTCCATGGCCAGGATGTAGGCCGTGGTCATGAGCATGGCCATGGTGGCCACCGCGGTGCCGAAGATGCCGCCGACGTTGTGGCCCGCGGCGTTCTCGAGACCGGCCTGCGCGCCGAACCAATGGCTCACGAACAGGGCGATGCCGATGGTGATGGCCGTGACGGCGGTCGTCTCGAAGCCGACGGCCGTGCCCGAGATGATGTTCGTGGCCGGCCCCGTCTTGCTGGCCTCGGCGATCTCCTTGACCGGCCGCCAGGCGCCGGCCGTGTAGTACTGCGTGATGTAGACGAAGGCGACACTGGTGGCCAGGCCGACCACGCCGGCGCCGAAGAACCAGAGCCAGGCCGGGATGCCGTTGGCGCCGACCGCGCCGGGCGTCTGCATCATCAGGTTGGTCGTGACGAACAGGCCCAGCGCGGAGAGCACTGTCGTCACCCAGTAGCCGCGGTTGAGGATCCGCATGGGGTCCTCGTCCTCGCGGCCGCGCAGCGAGAGGATGGCCAGGATCGTGCCCAGCAGGCCGAAGGCGCGCACGACGAGGGGGAAGAAGATCCACGTCTCCGGGTTCGGCCAGCCCGCGGCCACGGCGATGCCGTAGACGGCCACGCCGAGGATCATGGCCCCGATGTTCTCGGCGGCGGTGGACTCGAAGAGGTCGGCGCCGCGGCCGGCGCAATCGCCCACGTTGTCGCCCACGAGGTCGGCCACGACGGCGGCGTTGCGCGGATCGTCCTCGGGGATGCCCGCCTCGATCTTGCCCACGAGGTCCGCGCCGACGTCGGCGGCCTTGGTATAGATCCCGCCGCCGAGCTGGGCGAAGAGGGCCACGAAGGAGGCGCCGAAGCCGAAGCCGACGATGAGGAAGGGGGCCTGGGCCGGGTTCTCGAAGCCGCCGTAAAGGGCGAAGATGCCCCATACGCCGAGCAGCGACAGGGCGACCACGAGGAAGCCGGAGACGGCGCCGCCACGCATGGCCACGGTCACCGCGCCGACGAGGCTGTGGCGCGCCGCGGCCGCCGTGCGCAGATTCGCCTTGACGCTGATGTACATGCCGATGATGCCCGAGGCCATGGAGCAGATGGCGCCGACGAGGAAGGCCACGCCGGTGCGCACGCCGAGCTCCATGCCGACGATGTCAGTGTCAGCGACCTCCTTGCCCTCGACGAGGCCGATGACAAGGCCGATGACGACGCCGCCCCCGATGGCGAGCAGGCCGATGGTGCGGTACTGGCGCTTGATGAACGCCACGGCACCCTCGTAGATGGTGCCGGCCACGTCCTGCATCGCCTGGGTCCCCTTGTCGCGCGAGACGACGTCACGCGCCAGGTATCCGGCGAAGAGGACCGCGGCGATGCCCGCGATCGGGATGATCCATTGGATCGCGGTCGCGATCTGCACGGTGGATGAGCCTCCTCGGTTGCGGCCGTCAGCAGCGGCCGATCGTGATGGGGGTCTGCCGGCGCCACCTTGGGCCTGATCCCTCAGCGGGCCGGAACGGCGCGCTGCGGCAGACAGGTAACGTGCCCGCGGTCGGGGCCCGGGATCGATCGGCGGGAGTGTATCAAATCGTGCCTGGGGCGGGTCCGGGGCCCCGGTATGCACCGATCTTCCACCCCGCGCCCCGGCCGTGCCCGCACGCGGGGCCGGGCCGGGCCGGCGCCCCTATACTCCCCGTCTTGTGAGCAAACGTCCGCTCGGCTGCCTGTTCGAGGTGGTCGAAACCCTCGTCCTGACCGTCATCATCTTCCTCGTCATCCAGAACTTCGTGGCCCAGCCCTACCGCATCGAGCAGATGAGCATGGAACAGACGCTCGAGCCGGGCCAGTACGTCCTCATCGACAAGCTCTCGCCGCGCTGGGACGACTACTCGAGAGGCGACATCATCGTCTTCTGGCCGCCCGAAGAGACGCACGACGTGCCGTTCATCAAGCGCGTCATCGGCCTGCCCGGCGACCGCGTCGCGATCAGGGATGGAAGCGTTTACGTCAATGGGATCCCGCTCGACGAGCCCTACGTCTTCGGCGGGCCGACCGAGCCGGGCACCCAGGGTGACGTGGTGGTCGTGCCCCCCGACAGCTACTTCGCGCTGGGCGACCATCGCAGCGATTCCACCGACTCGCGGGTCTTCGGCTTCGTCGCCCGCGACGACGTCATCGGCCGGGCCGTCGTGCGCTACTGGCCCATCAGCACGTTCACCTTCCTCGAGACCCCGAGCTACATCGGCGTGCCCGCCACGGGTCCCTCGGGGGTCCACATCGGGGCCGATGACCGCGAACCGGCGGACGCGACCCGCTTCCGGCCGGCTCGAGCCGCCTGACGCCCGGGCGGGGGCCATGGCGCCCATCCCCATCGCCGCCGCGATCCTCGTGCTCCTCGGCGCCGCTGCCGCGCTGCGGGCCACGCACGGCCGGCTGACGGTGGTCGGTCTGGGCGTGGCGCTGCTCGGGCTGCCGCTCGCGGTGGGCGGCATCCCAGACCCGCTCTTGCTCGCCTTCCGGACCGTGGCCGTGCTGCTCGCCCTCCTCCTCCTCGACCATGCGGTGCGGCGCACGACATCCCTCATCGGCCCCATCCGCCTGGGCGGCACGACCGAGGTGGCGATCGTGCTCGCCGCGTGGCTCCTGGGCCTGCTCCTCGGATCGACCATGCCGGATGCGCGCGGCTCCGCCGTCGCCCTGGCAACGGCGGTCGCCCTCGGCACCGCCGGGCTGACACTGCTGTGTTTCGGGCACGACACGCTCCGCCTGGGCATCGGCGCCATGCTCGCGCTCGCGGCCGGCGCGACGGCCGTCCCAGCCTTCGGCGGCGGCGAGCGCGCCGCCCTCGAGCTGGCCCTCGCCGGCGCGCTGCTTGCGGTCGCCGGAGCCACGACGTGGTTGGCCGTGGTCGGCGGGCGCGTACGCCACGACCTCGAGCTGGCCGACCGGCCGCGCGACCTGCGCGACGCCGGCTGACACGATGGCCCTGCTGGCGCTGCTCATCGTGGCCGCCGCCGGGACCGCCGGCACCTTCCTCGCCCGCGGCCGCGCCGGCGGGGCCCCGGGCGTCGGGATCGCCGCGCTGGCCGGGTTCGTCATCGCGGCGGTCGCGATGCCGGCCGATGCGACTCTCGCGGTCGGGGCTGCCCAGCTCGTGGTGACGCCGTATGCGCGCCTCTGGCTGATCGCCGCCGCCGTCGCCCTGCTTGCGGTGGAACTGGTCAGCCGGGCCCATGGCGGGCAGCGCAACCTGCCGTTCGCCGCGCTCGGCGGTCTCGGTGCCGCGGCCGTGGCGCTGACTGTCACCGACGGGGCCGCCGCCATCCTCGCGGCCACCGCGGCGGGCTGCCTCGGGCTCGTGGCGACGCTCGGAGGGCCCATCACCATGCCCACGTTGCGCGTCAGCGCTGACGGCCTGCGCAGCGTCGCCGTGGCCGGCGCGGGCGCGCTGCTGGCGGTGGCCTGGATCGGGGACGACGCCATCTTCCTGTCCTCGGGCGCGGTGGCCGCCGGCGTCCTCCTGATGGCCGCGGCGCTGGCCCTCCGGCTCGGGGCGGTCCCCTTCCACGTGCCGCTGGCCCGCCTCGTCGGGACGGCGCGCCTGGCGGCCGTGCCGCTGGCGGCCGCCTGGTTGCCGGCGGCATTCGCCATCGTCGCCCTCGGCTGGGCACAGCTCGGGCCCGCGCCCGTGGCCGGCGACCTGACAGGGCCCCGCCTCATCGTGGCGCTCGTGGCGGTCGTGACCATCTTCGCGGCCGGCGTCGTGGCGATCCTCGATGACGATCTGGCCCGCGTCCTCGGCTACGGCCTCGTGGCCGATGGCGGGTTCGTGCTCCTCGCCCTCGCCGGCGCCGATCCCGCCGTGTGGCCGGCAGCGCGGACGTGGCTCCTCTGCCTGGCCCTCTCGCGCACGGTCATGGCCCTGGCCATCCTGGGTCTCGAAGGCGCCGACGGGACCCGCCATGGCCGCGAGCTGCACGGCTGGCTGCGGCGCACGCCGTCGTTGGGGATCGCCCTCGCGGTCGCCGTCCTGGTGGGCATCGGGCTGCCCGGGATGCTGCCCTTCGAGGCGCGCCGCACGCTGGCCGTGCTGGCCGTGGGGGAGCCACTCGGCGCGCTCGTCCTGGTCCTCGGCGCCCTCCCGCTGTTGCCGCTGGCGCGCCTGGCCTGGGTCGGCGCCCAGGCGCCCGGGCCGGCCGTGGCCGCCGGTCGAAGCGAGCGACCCGTGATGCTGCCGGCCGACGAGAGGGAGGCCCCGACCGCCTGGCGCGCCAGGGCGCGCCAGATCGTCCGGCGCGCGGCCCTCGCGTGGCAGCTCGACCGGGTGCCCATCGCCTCGGCCGTGACGGGGCTGCTGGCGCTCGCCGCGCTCGCCGTGGCACTCGGCGTCGGTGGTCTCGCGGAGGCCGCGGCCGGCCGACCCCCCGGCGCGGGCCCGCTGCCGGGTCTCTAGCCGCTCAGTCCTCCGGTGCGAGCACCCAGCGGTCCACGTCGCGGTCGTAGTCGAACAGCTCGGCCGGCGTGAACCAGAGGGCCAGCTCCTGCGCCGCCGTGTCGATGCTGTCCGACGCGTGGACGAGGTTCTGCGCCGTCTCGAGGGCGAAGTCGCCGCGGATCGTGCCGGGCGCCGCCTCAGCGGGGCGGGTCGCGCCGTTGACGGCGCGCACGACGGCCACCGCGTTGGGGCCCTCGAGCACGGCCGCCACGAGTGGAGCGGAGCTGATGAAGTCGACCAGGCCGCGGAAGAACGGCCGTTCGCTATGGATCGCGTAGTGGCGCTCGGCGAGGTCGCGGTTGATCAGCACGAGCTTGAGCCCCACGATCTTCAGGCCACGATCCTCGTAGCGCTGCAGGATGCGGCCGACCAGGAGGCGCTGCACGCCATCGGGCTTGACGAGGACCAGGGTGCGTTCGTTCACGATTCTCCCTCATCGAGGGCAGCGCCCGTGAGGGCCTGCCTGGATCTCTGGAAGGCGGCGGACGCCTCGATCTCCCGGCCCATGGACCGGAAGGCATCGCCGCGGACGAGATGGAGCGCTGCTGCGGTGGCTCCGGCGCGCTCGCTGCGGGCGAGGGCGCGGTCGGCCAGGGAGAGGACGAGCGGCGCCAGGGCGCCCTCGTCGCGCAGGATGATGCCGAGGCGGACCGCCACGCCGCGCAGGTCCCCGGCGGCGATGGCCGCCTCGACCGTGGCGACCTCGTCGCGGGGCGATGCCTCCGCGCTGCCGGCCCGACCGGCCGTCGACCCCAGCGCGCCTCCGGACCCGGCTGCCCCGGAGCGCACCGTCTCGACCTCCGTGGCCGGCCAGGCCGCGCTGCGCGGCTGTCCCGCGAAGAGGGGCTCGAGAGGGTCGTCGCCGGCGCCCGCGAGCACCGCCAGCAGCCGTTCGGCCGTGGCCCGCGCGTCGGCGGTACGGCCGCGGGCGGCCAGCGCCTCGGCAGCCACGACGAGGGCGATCGGCTCGGCGCCGCCGCCGTCGAGGTGGGCCACCGCAGCCTCGCCGCCGCCGGGCAGGTCGCCGCTCCGCCAGCGCGCCTCGGCGAGGTCGGCCAGGGCGGTCGAGTCCAACTCGCCCCGGGCGGCCAGCGTCTCGAGCTCCGCGCGCGCGAGCGCGAGCATCCCGGTCCGCAGGTGGAGCCGGGCCAGGCGCGCCTCGACGGAGCGCCCCTGGGGCTGCGTCCCGGCGCGGGCTGCGCGGGCTGCGCGCGCCGTCACGGCAGG
>LDXM01000001.1:0-24492 GCA_001443375.1 Chloroflexi bacterium CSP1-4 | reverse complement strand
GTCGAGCCGCGAGCCGTGGCGGGGCGGTGCGATCACCGCGAGCGTCAGCGTCTCGTCGCGGAACAGCCGGCCGGCAAGCTCGTGGATCTGCTCGGCGGTGACCGCGTCGAGGCAGGCGATGGCCTCGTCGGGCGTCAGCACGCGCTCGTGCAGGGCCTCCTGGACGCCGATCCACGAGGCGAGATGGCGGCTCTCCTCGAGGCGCAGCTCCATGCGGCCGCGCACGTAGTTGCGCGTCTTCTCCAGCTCGGCCGCCGGGACCGGCTCGTCGCGCAGCCGGGACAGCTCGGTCAGGATCGCCTCCAGGCCGGCACCGAGGTCGTCGGGGTCCACGCCGGCGTAGATCTGGAGCGTGCCGCAATCGGCGTAGTCGGTGGTGAAGGAGTGGACGTCGTAGGCCAGGCCGGCCTCCTCGCGCACGCTCAGGAAGAGGCGGCTCGACGAGCCGTCGCCGAGGACGGCCGTGAGCAGCTCCAGGGTCCACGTATCGGGGTGATCGCGGCGCAGCGCGGGCAGCCCCAGGCAGAGGTGGGCCTGGGATCCCGCTCGCTCGACGACGCGATAGCGCTCGCCGGCAGGCAGTCGCTCGGGCGCCGGCGACCAGCCCGGGACCGGCCCGTTGCCGCTCCCGAAGGCCCGGGCGACGAGGTCCACCGCCGTTGCGTGGTCGAGGTCACCGGCCAGGGCAACGACCGTGTTGGCGGGCCGGTAGAGATCGCGCCAGAAGGCCCGGATGACCGCGGGCGGCAGGGTGCGCACCGTCTCCTCGTCGCCGGCGATCTCCCGGCCGAGCGGCGAGTCGCCGAAGAAGGCCTCGTCGAAGACGTTGTAGACGTGCTGCGCCGCGTCGTCGCGGTAGGAGCGGATCTCCTCGACGATGACCTCCCGCTCGCGGTCGATGTCCGCGTCGGCGAGCAGGGGCCGCACGATGAGCTCGCCCAGCACGTCCACCGCGCGTTCGGCCTCGCGCACCGGCAGCCGCGTCCAGTAGACGGTCGACTCGCGATCCGTGGCCGCATTGGACGTCCCTCCCACGCCCTCGATGGCCTCCGAGACGAGGCGCGTGGTTGGATAGGCGGCCGTCCCCTTGAAGGTCAGGTGCTCCATGAAGTGCGCCACGCCCGAGTGCTCGCGTGTCTCGACCCGCGATCCGGCCAGGACATAGGCCGCCACGGAGAGGGATCGGGTGCCGGGGAGGCGGGCGGAGATGACTCGCGGCCCGTCCGGCAGCGCGGTGCGCTCGAACATCGCGCGGATGGTACCCGAAGCGCGGGATCGTCCGGCCCCCGAGCTCGCGAATCGTATGCTCCGCGCGCGCGGATAGGGGCTATCCTTGGACCGTCGAGCGGCCCGGGAGCCGCTCGGTCGCGCGCACCGCGGCGGCCTGCCGGGGTGGGCGCTGGCGCGACCGATGCTGGCCCGTTTCGAGGAGGATCGACCCATGACGTCTCGCCGTCCGAAGCTCACGGCGCTCCTGATCACGTTCGCGCTGGTGGCCGGCGCGTGCAGCCCATCGGCCGGAGGATCACCGTCCGCGCCACCCCAGGCGTGCGAGGCCGCGGGCAGTGCGGCCGGTGCCGACCTCCAGATCCCCGACGTCGAGGCCGGCAAGTTCAACGTGGCCATGGTCCTCATCGGCCCGCACGACGACGGCGGCTGGAGCCAGGCGCACTACGAAGGCCTCCTCTATGTGTGCCAGAACATGCCCGACTCGCATGTGGCCTACATCGAGCTGGTGCCCGAGGGCGCCGACTCTGAGCAGGTCTTCCGCAGTCTCAGCCGCAAGGGTTTCGACTTCATCATCGGGACGTCCTTCGGCTACATGGACCCCATGGAGACCGTCGCCGGCGAGTTCCCGGACATCACCTACCTGCACCTGACCGGGTTCAAGTCGAACGGCAAGAACTTCGGCAACTTCTTCGGCGCCATGGAGGACTTCAAGTACCTCGCCGGCATGCTGGCCGGGTCGCGGGCCAAGGCCGACGGCAACCCCAAACTCGGCTACATGGCCACCTTCCAGATCCCCGAGGAGATCCGCCTCGGCAACGCGATCATGCTGGGCGCCAAGGTCACCTGTCCCGAGTGCACGATGGACGTGCGCTGGATCAACACCTGGCATGACCCGATCATCGAGAAGGAGGCAGCCGCCTCGCTCTTCGACGCCGGCGCCCAGGTCGTCTTCACGGGCGCCGACACGCCGGCCGTGGCCGACGTCGCCCAGGAGAAGGGCAAGTGGGGCGTGACCTACGACCACCCCGGCTCCTGCAAGGTCGAGGCGTGCCTGACGGCGCCGTACTGGATCTGGGGTCCGGAATACCTGCGCATCGCCGAGGCGGTCAAGGCCGGAACCTACACCGCCGGCTATGAGTACTTCGACGCCGACTCCGGCGCCATGGGCCTCTTCGGGTTCATGGAGGGCGAGACCCTCCAGCCCGGTGTCGCGAGCCTGCCGGCGGAGGACATCCAGAAGGTCAAGGACACGCTGGCCAAGATGCTGGCCGGCCAGTTCACCCGCTTCGACGTCTTCGCCGGCCCCATCAACGACAACACGGGCGCCGTCAAGGTGCCGGCCGGCGAGAAGCTCAAGCAGGCCGATCTCGACCAGTTCCCGCCCGGTGCACCGGGCAACGAGTGCACGTACTGCATGAAGTGGTTCGCCGAGGGCATCAACGGCGAGCTGCCCCAGTAACCGAGGCGGCAGACACATCGGGCCCGTGGAGCGCGCCTTCACGGGCCCGGACTCCTCGCCGGACCGGCTGAGGCTGCCGTGACGAGCGACGGGAGCACGGCGCCGCTCGCGATCGAGCTGCGCGGCATCGTCAAGCGCTTCCCCGGCGTCGTCGCCAACGATGGCGTGGACTTCGACCTGCGGCCCGGCGAGGTCCACGCACTGCTCGGCGAGAACGGCGCCGGCAAGAGCACGCTCATGAACATCGTCGCCGGGCTCTACCGGCCCGACGAGGGCGAGATGCGCGTGGACGGCCGCCCGGTCCGCTTCCGGTCGCCGCGCGATGCGATCGCGGCCGGCCTGGGCATGATCCACCAGCACTTCGCCCTGGTCCCCTCGCAGACCGTCACCGAGAACGTCCTCCTGGGGCTCGACCGGCCGCGCTTCCTGCTCGGCCTGGCGAAGCACGACGAGGAGATGGCCGCGCTCGCGGCCGGTCTCGGCCTGAAGGTGGACCCGCGCGCCAAGGTCTGGCAGCTCTCCGTCGGGGAGCAGCAGCGCGTCGAGGTCCTGAAGATGCTCTACCGCGGCGCGCACGTCCTGATCATGGACGAGCCCACGGCCGTCCTGGCCCCCCAGGAGGTCGATGAGCTCTTCCGCACGCTGCGCGCGATGACCGCGAGCGGCCGCTCGATCGTCTTCATCAGCCACAAGCTGGCCGAGGTGCTGGCCATCGCCGACCGCATCACGGTCATGCGTCGAGGCCGCGTCACGGCGTCCGGCATCGCTGCGGCCGGTACCTCGAAGGGCGACCTCGCTCGCCTGATGGTGGGGCGCGAGGTGCTCGGATCGGTGGAGCGGACCATGTTCCGTCCGGGCGCGGTCGTGCTCTCCATGCGCGATGTCCACGCCGAGAATGACAAGGGCTTGCCGGCCCTGCGCGGCGTCTCCCTCGACGTGCGGGCCGGGGAGATCCTGGGTATCGCGGGCGTGGCCGGCAACGGGCAGAGCGAGCTGGCCCAGGTCGTGACCGGATTGCGGCCGTTCCTTGGCCGCATCGAGATCGCCGGCGATGTGGCCGAGCGCCGCTCGGCGCGCGATGCCATCCGCCGCGGGGTGGCGCACGTGCCAGAGGACCGCACCGGCGTGGGCAGTGCCCCGAACCTTTCGATCACCGACAACCTGATCATGAAGGCCTACCGCGAGGCTCCCATCGCCCACGGCTGGGTCATCGACGTCAGCGCCGCGCGACGGATGGCGGAGAGCCTGAAGGACGAGTACAGCATCGCCGCGCCCTCCATCGACACGCTGGCCCGGCTGCTCTCGGGCGGCAACCTCCAGCGCCTCATCCTCGCGCGAGAGATCGAGTCGAAGCCGAGCCTGCTGGTCGCCGTCCAGCCCACGCGCGGCCTCGACGTGGGCGCCATCGAGGCGGTCCACCGGCTGCTCATGGCACGGCGCGAGGCAGGGGCCGCGACCATCCTCATCTCGGAGGACCTCGACGAGATCCTCGGCCTCTCCGACCGCGTGGCCGTGATCTATGAGGGCCTGATCCTGGGCACCTTCGACGTGGCCGAGGCGGACGTCCAGGAGCTCGGGCTGTTGATGACCGGCGGCACCGGCGGCCTGCCGCTCGAGGTCGCTCCCATCCTGCCCGGGGTGCCCGGGGCGTGACCGCCGCCGGATCCCCGCAGGGGGTCGCAGCCCGCAGCCGGCGCACCGTGCAGCTCGAGCGCCGCCTCGACGTGCCGCGCTGGCTGCCCTACCTGGCCACGCTCGGGGCCGTCGCATTCGCGCTCCTCGTCAGCGCCATGATCCTGGCCGCGGTCGGCGGCGACCCGATCCGCTCGTACCTGCACATCGTCGACTCGGCCTTCGGCGACATCGGCGTCATCTCCGACACGATGGTCAAGGCGACACCGTTGATCCTGACCGGCCTGGCCTGCGCCCTGGCCTTCCGGATGCGCCTCTGGAACATCGGCGCCGAGGGCCAGCTCCTGATGGGCGCGTGGGGTGCCAGTGCAGTCGTGCTGGTCCCGCTCCTGCCGCCGGGAGCACCGGCGCTGGTGGTCATCCCCGCCATGACCCTGGCCGGCTTCGCCGCGGGCGCACTGTGGGGCTTCATCCCCGGGCTCCTCAAGGCGCGGCTGGCCATGAACGAGATCATCGCCACGCTGATGCTCAACTACGTCGCGGCGCTCTGGATCGCCTTCTGGGTCTTCGGGCCATGGAGCGAGGGAGGGTTCCAGCTCACGGCGCAGTTCCCCCGGGAGGCGTGGCTGCCTCGGCTGACCGACCTGGCCGCACAGGTCCCCGCCCTCGGCGGCCTGACCGTCCATCTCGGCCTCGCCTTCGCGCTGGTCGCCGCGGTCGCCCTCTGGTTCATCCTCAGGCGCAGTCGCTGGGGCTACGAGATCCGCCTCACGGGCGACAGTCCGCCGGCGGCCCGCTATGCCGGCATCGACATCGCGCGCAACACGATCGCCATCTTCATGATCTCCGGCGGCCTGGCCGGCCTGGCCGGCATGGCCGAGGTGAGCGGCGTCGTGCACCGCCTGCAGCAGGCGATCTCGCCGGGCTACGGCTTCACGGCGATCATCGTGGCCTACATCGCGCGGTTCAACCCGCTCGGGGTCATCGTGGCCGCCATCCTCTTCGGCGCGCTCATCCTGGCCGGCCGCGAGATCCAGCCAGCCGGGGTGCCGGGCATGATCCAGGGCATCGTCCTCTTCTCGCTGATCGCCAGCGAGGTCGTGCTCCGCTACCGCATCCGGCTGGTGCGAGGCTAGGGCCGCGGCATGGACTTCGTGACCATCATGGCCGCGGGCGTGGCGACCGGCACGATCTACCTCTTCGCCGCCGTGGGCGAGATCTTCGCCGAGCGGTCGGGCGTGCTGAACCTCGGCGTGACCGGCATGATGCTGATGGGCGCCGTGGGCGGCTTCGCGACCGTCGTGGCCACGGGCGACCCGTGGCTCGGCCTGCTGGTGGGGATGGCCGCCGGCGGGCTGCTGAGCCTCCTGCACGCGGTGGTCACCATCCACTTCCAGGCCGACCAGGTGGTCAGTGGCCTGGCCCTGACCTTCGTGGGCACGGGGCTGGCTCGCGTCCTGGGGGAAGGCCTCTCGAAGGCCGGCGCCACCTCACTGCTGCCGAAGCTCACGGTCCCCATCCTCTCCGACATCCCCATCGTGGGGCCCATCTTCCTGCGCGACCAGAGCGTGCTCGTCTACGCCGGCTACCTGCTCGTGCCGGCCGCCTGGTACTGGATCCACCGCACGCGACCCGGGCTCAACCTGCGAGCGGTCGGCGAGTACCCCGCCGCGGCCGACGCGATGGGCGTCAACGTCTACCGGCTGCGCTACCTGTACGTCTTCATGGGCGGCCTCCTGTCCGGCCTGGCCGGGGCCGCGATCACGCTGGCCATCCAGCCCGGCTGGTTCGGGGATCTGACCGTCGGCGGCCGCGGCTGGATCGCCATCGGCCTCGTCATCTTCGCCCAGTGGGATCCGCTGCGCGCCGCCGTCGGCGGCTACCTCTTCGGGGCCATCGACCGCTTCCTGCTCGACGTGCAGGGCCCGGAGAACTTCTTCGGCATCCGCAACCCGGTCTACTACGACCACACACTGACGTTCTTCCTGGGCATGCTGCCCTTCGTGCTCGTGATCGTCGTGCTCGTCGTCGGCTCGCGCGAGGCGGTGCGCAAGCGGATCGGGGCGCCGGCGGCGCTGGGCGTGCCCTACATCCGGGGCGAGCGCGGGGCCTGAAGGGGCCCGCCCGCCTAGAAGGGCCCGGGCTCCCCGCCTGGCTCGAGGCCGCCGAGCTCCATCTGCACGTACTCCTCGTCGGCGCCGAAGCGGAAGGCCTGCTGCACCGGCCCGTCGGCCTCCGCCGCGCCGTGGACGGGCGCGAACTCGATGACGATCCGTTCGTCGCCCTGGACGAGCGTGTAAGCCAGCAGCTGATCGGGCCGCGTCTCGAACTCGAGGTGCTCGAAGGAATCCACGTTGAGGCAGATCGACAGGGGCGTGAAGAAGGTGGAGGTCCCGGGCTCCTCCACGACGATGCGCTCGACCCAGCCCGTGCCATGGCCGACGAGCTGGCCGGAGCGGAAGTAGCGGTAGGCGACGGTCTGCTTCAGCAGCGGCCGCAGGAGATTGTGGATGTCCGAACGGCTCGAGACCAGGCCGCTGTTGACGAAGAACTTGGCGGGCGGCTCGAGCGTCAACGGACTCCTCCCTGGCACGGTGTCCTGCTCCCCTCCCGGGGCCGTCGGCATCGTAGCGCGGCCACGCGGCGGGGACAAGGAAGAAGTCGGCCGGGCCGGCGGCGGTCAGACGAGCCGGGCGAAGAGCTCGTTGGAGACGAGCCGGCCGGACAGGGTCAGCCGGATGCGCTCGCCGGGCGCGGGCTCGACCAGCCCGTGGGTCGAGGCCCACTCCAGCGCCGGCCGCACCGCCGGGTGGCGCGCCAGCCCGAGATCGATCCCCTCGCGCAGGCGCAGGCCGAGGACGGCCCGCTCGGCCGTGACCGTGCGCTCGTCGAGCCGCTCCCCGCCGCCGGGCGGCAGGCGCGGTGGCGAGCCGTCGGCAGGCGTCAGTGCGGCCACGTAGCCGTCCAGCCGGGCCGCGTTCCATCTCCGGCCCCGAACACCGTCGAAGGCATGTGCCCCCGGTCCCAGCGCGGCGTACGGCCGGCGCCGCCAGTAGGCCAGGTTGTGGCGGCTCTCCCCGCCCCGCCGCGCCCAGTTCGAGAGCTCGTACCAGGCGAAGCCGGCCGCGGCCAGCCGCTCGTCGAGCAGGGCGTACGCGTCCGCCGCGCGATCGCCGTCCTGCGCAGCGGCGGCCGTTCGGCGCCAGCGGCGGGCGCCGGGCCGGACGGGGAGATGGTCGCCCGCGGGGCCCGTCAGTCCCTCCGCATCGGGGTCGTCGAGCGTCAGGGCGTAGGCCGAGAGGTGGTCGACGGGCAGGTCGAGCGCCCGGCCCACCGTCGCCGCCCAGGTCGCGGGCGCCTGGTCGGGCAGGTCGTACAGGAGGTCGATCGAGCGGTGTGCCAGGCCCGCGGCCCGGGCGGCCTGCAGCGTTTCCACCACATCCTCGGGCCGGTGCCGGCGCCCGATCCGGCGCAGCTCCGCGGCATCGAGGCTCTGCGCGCCGAGGCTGAGACGGTTCACGCCGGCGGCGCGCAGACCGGCCAGGTCGCCGCGCTCGTCCGGCCCCGGGTTGGCCTCGATCGTCACCTCCGCGCCAGCGGCCAGCCCGAAGCGCCGCAGCACGCGCTCCAGGAGCGCCGCCACCGCCGCGACCGGCAGCAGCGAGGGCGTGCCGCCGCCGAGGTAGACGCTCCCGAGGGGCGGCCTCCGTGGAGCCCCGGGCGGGCCGAAGGCGGCGTCGAAGACGTCGGCGCGCAGCTCGAGCTCGGCCCCCAGGGCCCGCAGGAACGGCTCGACGCGACTGCGCGGCCCGCGGGCCGCGGCGCCGCTGTAGACGACGAAGTCGCAGTACGGACAGAGCGAAACGCAGAAGGGGACGTGGACGTAGAGCGCGACCGGCGGCAGGACCTGGGCAGGACTCAGCCGTCCCCCTCGGAGACGACCTCCCAGCCCTCCGGCGGCAGGCGCTCATCGGCCTCCTCCTCGGGCTCCTCACCGACCGGACGCACCTGCCCGGCGTGGCCGGTCGTGACGAAGGTCGCGAAGCGGATGATGGCGTGGCCCAGCAGGCCCGCCCCGATGCCGCCGGTGGCCACCGTGAGGTAGCCGGCCACGACCCCGACCACGAGCGACATGAGCAGCATGGCGCGGCTGCGTCCAGGTGCCCCGAGGCGCGTGGCGAGGGCGTAGAGGACCGCCTGGAAGGCGATCGCCACGTCCACCGGCCAGCCCAGCGCGAGTGTCAGGCCCAGGAGCGCGCCGCGGAAGACGGCCTCGTCGATGGCCGCCGTGCCGATGGCGTTGAGCGCCGCCCCGGGGTAGAGGCGGTACTCGGGCGGGCGCAGGCGGCGGTAGCGATACCAGGCGAAACCGGCCGCCGCACCGGTGCCGGCCGCCCCGAACAGGAGCCCCAGCACGAGGGCCCCGACACGATCCTCGCCGGTGGAGAGGTGCAGGACGGTGATCGGGGCCGGATGGATCTCGTAGATCGCGACCGCCAGGGCGATGCCCGTGGCATACCAGCCCAGGCGCCGCAAGCCGTTTCGCCAGCCGCCGGGCGCCAGCTCGTCATCGTACTCGGCGGTCCCGAAGCGCCCGGCGTCGAGGCGCAGCAGGATCAGCAGCCCCGTCAGGCCGATCGCGACGAGCACACGCAGCTGCTCCTCCATCGCCGCGCTACCCGGCCTCGTTCGTGCGCAGCACGGCCAGGAACGCCTCCTGGGGGATCTCCACGCTGCCGATCCGCTTCATGCGCGCCTTGCCCTCCTTCTGCTTCTCCAGCAGCTTGCGCTTGCGCGTGATGTCCCCGCCGTAGCACTTGGCGATGACGTTCTTGCGCATCGCCCGGACCGTCTCGCGGGCGATGACGTTGGAACCGATGGCGGCCTGGATGGGCACCTCGAACATCTGCCGCGGGATGAGCTCCTTGAGCTTGTCCACGAGCGTCCGGCCGGCCTGCTGCGCCCGATCACGGTGCACGATGAGGCTGAGCGCATCGACCGACTCGCCGGCCACGAGCACGTCGAGCTTGACCAGGCTGGCCGGGCGATAGCCGATCTCCTCGTAGTCCATGCTCGCATAGCCCTGCGTGCGGCTCTTCATCTGGTCGAAGAAGTCCACGATGACCTCGGCCAGCGGCAGCTCGAACGAGAGCAGGACGCGCTGGGGGTCGAGGTACTCCATCGTCGTGAAGCTGCCGCGCCGGTTCTTGGTCAGCTCCATCAGCGCCCCGATGTGCTGGCTGGGTGTCACGATCTGCACGCGCACCCAGGGCTCGGAGATGGTCTCGATCTCGCCGGCACCGGGCAGCTCGGCGGGGTTGTCCACGACCAGCTCGGCGCTGCCGTCGAGGAGCTTGACCCTGTACTCGACCGAGGGCGCGGAGGCGATGAGGTCGAGGTCGAACTCGCGCTCGAGCCGCTCCTGGATGATCTCCATGTGGAGCAGGCCGAGGAAGCCGCAGCGGAAGCCGAAGCCGAGCGCGACCGAACTCTCCGGCTGGAAGCTGATCGAGGCGTCGTTGAGGTGGAGCTTCTCGAGCGCGTCGCGCAACAGCGGGTAGTCGGGGCCGTTGAGCGGGTAGATGCCGGCGAAGACGAGTGGCTTGGCCGCCTTGTAGCCGGGCAGCGGCTTCGTCGCGGGGTGCGCGGCGGAGGTGAGCGTGTCGCCGACCTGGCAGTCGCGCACGCTCTTGAGGCCGGTGGCCACGTAGCCCACTTCGCCGGCCACGAGCTCCCTGACCGGCACGAGCTGCGGCCGGAAGACGCCCAGCTCGAGCAGGTCGGCCTCGGCGCCCGAGGCCATGAGCCGGATCGTGTCGTGCTCCCGGAGCGTGCCCGCGGCCAGGCGGACGTAGGCCACGACGCCCTTGTAGGCGTCGTAATGGGAGTCGAAGATGAGGCCGCTCAGGGGGGCGGTCGGGTCGCCCTTGGGGGGCGGGACGCGGGCCACGATGGCCTCGAGGATCTCGGGGACGCCGGTGCCTTCCTTGGCCGAGGCGAGCAGGACCTCCTCGCGCGGGATGGCCAGGATGTTCTCCAGTTCCTCGATCACGAGGTCCGGCTGGGCCGAGGGCAGGTCGATCTTGTTGATGACGGGCACGATGACCAGCCCCTGGGCCAGCGCCAGGTGCACGTTGGCGAGCGTCTGGGCCTCGATGCCCTGGGCCGCATCCACCACCAGCACCGCTCCCTCGCAGGCCTGCAGGCTGCGGCTGACCTCGTAGGTGAAGTCGACGTGGCCGGGCGTGTCGATCAGGTTCAGGCCGTAGTGCAGGCCGTCTCGTGCCTCGTAGTCGAGGCGAACGGCGCGGGCCTTGATGGTGATGCCGTGCTCGCGCTCGAGGTCCATCGAGTCGAGCACCTGGCTCGTCATCTGTCGCGCCTCGATCGTGTGCGTCAGCTCCAGGAAGCGGTCGGCCAGGGTGGACTTGCCGTGATCGATGTGGGCGATGATCGAGAAGTTGCGCAGGCGCGACTGGGGGATCATGGGGAGCCGGAGTATATCGGCTATGAATGGGTCCCCCAGGACCTCGGTCCGGTAGGCTAGACCGACCGGACAGGGGCTTGGTGGGACACCATCGACGGGCAGGCCGCTCGCCTAGTGGACGTTCGAGTCCGAGAGTATATGTGGCCGCCCCCTGCGACTTGACCGGTTGCGCTTCGAGCGCGGATCCGTAGGTGTCGTGTCGCCCACGCTGGTGTCCAGGAATCGAGGGAGGACACCATGCGCTATATCGGGCTCGACGTGGGCCGGGACTTCGCCCACGCCGCGGTCGTGGAGGGCACGGGCAGCGCGAGGAAGCTGGGCCGCCTGCGGATGGGCGAGGAGCTCGCGGCCTTCGCCGCGACGCTCGGACCGGACGACGCCGTGGCGCTCGAGGCCTCCGGGAACACCTGGGCCCTGGTCGAGCTGCTGGGGCGACACGCCGGTCGTGTGGTCGTCTCGAACCCGCTCCGCACCCGGGCCATCGCGGATGCCAAGCGCAAGACCGACGACATCGACGCGGCCACCCTCGCGGAGCTGCTGGCCGCCGACTACCTGCCGGCGGTCTGGATCCCCGACGAGGCGACCCGCCGGCTGCGCCGCATCGTCGCCCACCGCGCCGGGCTGGTCCGCGACCGCACCGCCACCCGTAACCGGGTGAGCGCCATCCTCGGCCGCCGCCTCGTGCGATCCCCACTGAGCGATCCCTTCGGGTCGCGCGGCCGGGCCTGGCTGGCAGCGCTCGAGCTGCCGCCCGACGAGCGTCTCGCCCTCGACTCCGCGCTCCGGCTCAACGCCGTCCTCGATGCCGAGGTCGACCTCGCCGATCGGGCCATCGCGACGGCCCTCATCGATGATCCCCGGGTGCGCCACCTGCTGACCATCCCCGGCATCGGCCTCGTGACCGCCGCCGGCATCCTCGCGGTCGTCGGCGACATCGGGCGGTTCCCGCGTCCGGCCAAGCTGGTGAGCTACCTCGGGCTCGATCCCCAGGTGCGCCAGTCGGGCGACCGTCCGGCGCATCCCGGCCACATCAGCCGAGCCGGTCAGGCGCATGCCCGGGGCCTCGTCACCGAGGCCGCTCACGCTGCCGTCCGGGCACCGGGGCCGCTGGCCACGTCCTTCCTCCGCCTGCGGGCGCGACGCGGCGGGGGCATCGCCATCGTCGCGGTGGCACGCAAGCTCGCGGTGCTGGTCTGGCACCTGCTCACGAAGGACGAGGACTACCGCGATGCCCGACCCGACCTGGTCCGGGCCAAGCAACGGGCGCTCGGCCGGCTCGCCGGGCGGGCGACAGCGCGGACGCGGCCGTCGCACCGGGGAGCGACTGGTTCAAGCCACGACCAGGGCCGGGCAAGGCTGCGCGGCGGGGACGATCCCCATCACCCCGCTCTTCGCCACGCGATCGACCGCGTCCAACTCGACGATACACCCGTACCTGGGGCTTGACACTTTCATCCGTAGGCGATGATTTCAGACGATAGCTGGCCCGGAGAACTGCTCCCGGGGCCCTGAGGTCGTCGCGATGCGGGAGTACCATGGCCGTCCTTGACATGGTACCGAAACGGCGCCATTCTTACGCCATGACTGCTACAGCCCCGCCGCCGAAGGCTCGTCATCGCCTCTCTGCAGACGTGCCTGAGGCAACCGACGCGCATGTCCGTCACACCGCACGGGTCTTCTATCGCGGAGTCGTGAGCGACGCCGTCACAGCAGCCCTCGACACATTCCATTGGATCATCGAGGCGCGCCTCCGGGGCAAGCGGGTGATCGCGACAGACGCAGACACCTTGCCAGGGGCATTCGAGGAGCCGGTGATCGCCGGACTCGAGGCGCTCGGGCAGGAACGGCTGTGGCTGGTCAAGCGAGATCATCCCTGGCGGCGGCAGCTCTGGATCAAGGGCCGCAACATGACTGCCGGAGACCTTGCGCGCACCGTGGCCATCGAGGGCTGGTCCGCAGAGGAGGCCGCTGCCCAGTTCGATCTACCGGTCGAGGCCGTCGTCGAAGCGCAGCGATACGCCGAGATCGCTCGCGACCTGATCGCGGCGGAGGAGGCCGAGAACCGAATCGTCGCACAGGGCTACGAGAGTCAGCGTGCGGCTGTACGTTGATGAGGACGTCGCGAGCGCGGAGCTGATCTCTCGTTTGGCAGAGGCGGGACACGAAGTCCTCTCGCCGCTACGTGGCCAGGCAGACTCTCGTTGCTGGCGATACGCGCAGGAACAGAGTGCCGTCGTCCTGACCATGAACGCAGTGGACTTCGTCGCGTTGGCTGAAGAGGGCGCCCATCACGGCCTGGTGAGCCGGAGCGCTCCGGGCCTCACACGGTGATGACGACCTTTCCTCGGCAGTGTCCTTCTCCCATGTACCGGAGAGCGTCGGCGATCTCGCTCAACTCGTAACGTCCGTCCATGACCGGTGTCACTTTTCCGGCCTCGAGAAGCTCTCGCAGGACCGCCATGTCCGCCTTGTTGAACTTCGCGATGAAGAACACGACCTTCTGGCTGCTACGCAATGCCGCCAGACGGACCTTGACGATGTGACTCAGAGGTCCGATCAGACGGTTGCCCTTCGGTGCTCCGACGATGACGAGGGTCGCCTGCGGGTTGAGTACGCGCCTGCACGCTGACCACGACCTGCTCCCAGCGACATCGAGCATCAGGTCGTAGCGCCGGTCACTCCGGGTGAAGTCCTCCTGTGTGTAGTCAATGACGTGATCGGCGCCGATCGATCGCACGAGGTCGACATTCCTCGTGCTGCACACGCCGGTCACCTCTGCTCCGAACGCCTTCGCGATCTGCACGGCGAACGTGCCCACGCCTCCCGACGCACCGTTGATCAGGACCTTCTGTCCGGGCTGGATCTGCCCCTTGTCGCGGAGACCCTGAAGCGCGGTGATCGCGGCGACGGGTACGGCCGCCGCTTCATCGAACGTCACGTTCGCCGGTTTCGGCACCACCGCTCGATCCTCGCGAACGCACACGTACTCCGCAAAGGCCCCGCTCCTCCCGCCGAATACCTCGTCACCTGGTCGAAACTGCGTGACGTCTCTGCCGACCGCTTCCACCGTGCCGGCGAAGTCGACGCCCATTCTGTTGCTCTTTGGCTTGAGTAGCCCGAGCTGCGTGCGGCCGACGTACGGCGTGCCGGTCAGGGTGTACCAGTCCGCTCGGTTCACTGAAGCCGCGCGGACTCGTACCAGCACCTCGTCGTCCGTGACGTCTGGCTTGTCGATCTCCTGGAGCTCGAGAACATCGGGTGAGCCGTACGTGTTGCGGACGATCGCTCTCATCGAGCTCGACCGCCGTTGACGGTCAGGACGACGTTCCCCGTCTTCTGCCCGGTCTCGACGTACCTGGATGCCTCGACCACCTGCTCTAACGGGTAGGAGCGATCGATGACCGCCCGGTAGCTCCCGGCCTCGAGCAGTCGCTTGAGGAGGAGCACGTCCGCCTTTCCGTATCGGGGCGGGATAGCCATCAGCACCCGCTTGTCTCCTATCCGTATCCGGCGGGCCAGCAGGGCCAGCATCAGGTTCCACCACCCGTCGGTCGGCAGGTAGATGCCGCCCTTCACCAGTGATCGTCGGCAGTGGGCGAACGAGGTCTTCCCGGCGGCGTCGAAGATGACGTCGTACCTCTCGCCGCTCTTCGTGAAGTCTTCCTGCAAGTAGTCGATCACCGGGTCGGCGCCGAGCGACCTCACGAGCTCGAGGTTCTTCGTGTTGCACACCGCGGTGACGTCGGCGCCGAGGTGCTTGCCGAGCTGCACCGCGGCGGTGCCGATCGAGCCGGAGGCGCCGTAGACGAGGAGCCTCTGCCCGCTGCGGATGTCAGCCAGTCTCAGGCAGTTCAGGGCGAGGATCGCGCCGTCGCAAACGGCCGCCGCCTCCTCGAACGTGACGTCGCTCGGCATCTTCGCCAGCGGGGCCGTCTCCCGGACGCAGACGAACTCGGCATGTGCGCCGAACCGACCGACATTGGCGCCGAAGACGCGGTCACCGACCGCGAACTCACTGACGGCTGCGCCGACCGCTTCGACCTCTCCCGCGAACTCGCTGCCGGGGATCCGCCACTTCGGTCGGCGGAGGCCCGTGAAGAAGCGGATGATGAACGGCTTGGCTGCACGAAAGCCGCAGTCCGTCCGGTTGACCGTCGTGGCGTGGATCTTGACCAGGACCTCGTCGTCCTTCGGGACGGGCCGCTCGACCTCTTCGAGTCGCAGCACGTCCGGCGGTCCGTACCTGTCGTGGACAACGGCTCTCATGCGTTCACGTCCTCTCTGCGGTTCGCTGTAACCGATGGATCGGGCCGCCGTAGCTCCACGCCCGCCCTGCCCGATAGAGCTCCGCGGGCCTGCCGCCGGCGGGGCCGGGCCGGGCGCGGCGCCCGGTCGGGATCACCCAGCCGTTCTCCGCGACGATGCTGCGCCGGAAGTTCGCGGCGTCGAGCTGCACGCCCCAGATGGCCTCGTACACCGCCCGCAGCTCGGCCAGCGTGAACGTCGCTCCGACGAACGCCGTTGCGATGCCGGAGACCTCGAGCTCGACGCGGACGCGCTCAAGCGCATCGCGCACGATCCGCAGATGATCGAACGCCAGGTCGATCGTTCCCTTGAGCACGTCGGACACCGGGACGAGAGAGGCATCGGCTGCATCAGTGCCAGCCTCGATGGCCCCGACGTCGCGAAGCACCGCGAGATACCCGACCGTCACGACGTTCATGCGAGGGTCGCGCTCGGGATCGCCGTAGGCGCCGAACTGGGTCAGCAGGCTCGCGGCATCGACGCCGGTCTCCTCGACGAGCTCCCGCTTCGCCGCCTCGTCCAACGTCTCGGTGGGACGCTTGAAGCCACCCGGGATCGCCCACATCCCCTGGAACGGCGCCTCGCCGCGACGCACGAGCAACACGTGAATCGTGCCTGCGGACATGGTCAGGATCACCACATCCACCGTCACGGCGAACGGCGGGAACCGCGATGGATCGTAGTCCTCCGGAACTCCCGCACCTCTGGTTGTGGTCTCCACGACTCTTACTCTACCAGCAGGTTAGGGTCTTGTCAACCAAAACCATCGGATCTCAACACGATCTCGCCGCGATCCTCGAAATCGCTATCGATCGCAGCCGGCGGTTCGAGGGTATCGAGGTCGTCGACCCCTTCTGATAGCCTGCGGGCGATGACGACGACCGTCTCGACCCTCGACCACGAGGCCATCGCCGCCCTGCGCCGCGAGCCGTCCCCCTGGTCCGTGAAAGGCCTGGCGCTCGAGCGCAAGACCGCCTCCATCGATGAGCTCACGGCCGGCCACCCCCGCCTGGACAACGCCGGCTTCACGTTCCCGCTCATGACCCTGGTCGAGTCGGCGCTGGCCAACAACATCGAGGCGCTGGCCAGCTTCAGCGCGACCCGCGGCGTGGACCTCGCGCCGCACGGCAAGACGACGATGGCGCCGCAGCTCTTCGAGCGCCAGCTGGCCGCGGGCGCCTGGGGCATCACCGCCGCCACGATCGACCACCTCATGGTCTACCGCCGATTCGGGGTGCGGCGGATCCTGCTGGCCAACGAGCTGGTGGACGCCCCGGCCCTGGGTTGGGTGCTCGACGAGCTTGCCCGGGACCCGGCCTTCGAGTTCCTCTTCTACCTGGACTCCCCGCAGGGCGTGGCGGCCGCGGCGGAGGCACTGAGCGCGCACGGCACCTCCCGCGGCCTCCGCGCGCTCGTCGAGGTCGGCGTCCCCGGCGGCCGCACCGGCGTGCGCACGATCGAGGAGGCGCTCGACGTCGCCCGAGCAGCCCAGGCCATCCCAGGTCTCGAGATCACGGGCATCGCCGGCTACGAGGGCTTGTTCGGCTACGCCGGCCCATCGGGAGCGGTCGAGCGCGCTCGGGGGTACCTCAGCGGCCTGCGCGAGGCCCTCGTCGCCTTCGTCGATGCCGGCATCCTGCCCTCCACCCGCGAGTCTGTCATGAGCGCCGCCGGCTCGGGTTACTTCGATCTCGTGGTGGACGAGCTGGCCGACGCCTGGCTGGCCGTCGATCGGCCCCAGGTGATGATCCGGCCGGGCAGCTACATCGGCCACGCCGAGCGCGACGGCGACGACGGCCCCCTCCAGCGGGCGCGCTTCCCGATGCGCCTGCGGCCGGCCATCGTGATCTGGGGTCGCGTGCTCTCGCGGCCGGAACCGGGCCTCGCGTTCGCGTCGGCCGGTCGGCGCGACCTCTCGTGGGACGTCTCGCTGCCCGTTCCCCGCTGGATCTGGCGGGCCGGTGCGGACCGGCCCATCCCGGCCGAGGGCCTGACGGTCACGCAGCTCAACGACCAGCACGCCTTCATCGAGCTGCCCGCGGAGGTCGCCCTGGAGCCGGGCGACCTGGTGGGCTTCGGGACCACCCACCCGTGCACGTCGTTCGACCGCTGGCAGCTGATCCCGATCCTCGACGACGACTTCGCCGTGATCGACGCGATCCGAACGTTCTTCTAGCTACAGCCCCGCGGCCAGCCGCCGCAATGTCGCGAGCAGCCGGTCCACGTCCGCCTCGGTGGCGAGGTAGTTGACGATCCCCGCGCGCAGCCAGGTGGCGCCGCGCAGTCGGGTGGTCGAAACCCAGCCGTCGCCGGAGACCTCGAGCGCGCGCTGCAGCCGGTCCTGGTGGCGGTCGAGCGCCTCGAGCGCCGCGGGATCGAGCCGCGCGGCGGCCGCACGACCGCCGGGCAGGTGGCGGAAGCAGACGACCGACAGCTCGGGCTCCTCGGGCGTCGCGTCGAAGTCGTCGCTCTCGCGACAACGTCGCGCCAGGTGCGCCGCGAGCGCCAGGTTCGCCTCCACGAGGCGCCCGAACCCCTCCGTCCCCAGCGACTTCCAGGTCAACCAGAGCTTCAGGGCGCGGAACCGCCGTGTCCCCTCGAGCGAGTACTGATACCAGTGCAGCGGCTCGTCCTCCGGCCGCGACGTGCGGTAGTACTCGGGCGAGCGGTGGAACGTCTGCCGCAGGTCGTCGCGGCGCTTCACCAGGAGCCCGCCGATGTCGTAGGGCTGGAAGAACCATTTATGCGGGTCGAGGGTGACGCTGTCGGCCCGCTCCAGCGCCGGCACCCGCCCCGCCTCGCGCGCCGCGAGCCGCACGGCCCCGCCGTAGGCCGCGTCGACATGGAGCCAGAGGCCGTCGCGCTCGGCGACGTCGGCCAGCTCGTCGGTCAGGTCGACCGAGCCGGTGTTGGTCGAGCCGGTCACGGCGGCGATGAGCCACGGCGTCAACCCGGCCGCGCGGTCGTCGGCGATGGCCGCCGCGACGGGCCCGCCGCGCAGGCGGAAGCGCTCGTCGGAGGGCAGGACGCGCAACGTCTCCGCGGGGAAGCCCAGCACGTCGAGCCCGCGGGCGATCGAGAAATGGGCCTGGTCCGAGACATACGCCCGGACGCCCTCCAGGGCCGAACCCCGCGGGGGCTCCGAACGCCCGAGCAGCCTCGCCAACCCGATGTCGCGGGCGACCGTGAGAGCCATGAGGTTGGCCATCACGCCCCCGGAGGTGAGGACGCCGAAGCTCTCCGGTCCGTAGCCGACCAGCTCGCGCAGCCAGGCCACGACCTCCTCCTCGACCAGCGTCGCGGTCGGTGAAGACGGCCCGATGTCTACACCCTGGTTCGTCCACTGCGCCAGCAGCTCCCCGACGATCGAGATGGGCAGCGGCGGCGGCGTGAAGTAGCTGAACGCACGCGGGTGCTGGGCGTTGAACTGGTGCGGGGCCAGGCGCCGGCGGAACTCCTCGAGCAGCTCGGCGCTGGGGGCCGGCAGCGGGGGCGCGGGCGACGGCGAACCGTCCGGCCCGAAGAAGCCGCGCCGCAGCGCCGGGTGGTCGTCCGGGCCGACCGGACGTCGCAGCCCCTCGCCGTAGAGGTAGTCCAGGGCGGCCCTCCAGGCGGCCTCGCCGAGGCGCTCGAGCGCCTCCCGGGACTCGGCGGCGTCGGTGTAGCCGAGCAGCTCGGGCTCCGGGTGCCAGCCGAAGCGCTCGAGGTCGGAGGGGCGGCCGGACGAAGGGGCGTCGGGGCGGTCGGTCACCCGCCCATGATGTCAGCGCAGCTCGATCGTCGTCGCGGGCGTCAGCGTCAGGCTCTCCGCAGCGATCGTCGACTGCGCCGTCGCGGGCTCCCAGGCGAACGTGCCGGGCGTCACGACCCGCCCGTAGTAGCGCATCCGGATCTCCGTCCGCCGGGGGTCGGGGGTCGCGCAGAAGGCGACGCGCTGGCCGGCTATGAGGTACGGCCAGAGGATGCCGGACGGCGTCTCGTCTTCGCCGGGCCAGCCTGCCAGCGAGGCGACGGGCGCCAGGCCGGACGGCGCCAGGTCCACGACGTCCGTGCAACCCTTCAGCGCCTGGGTCCCGAAGCGGATCGACAGGTCCACCGTGACGAGCTGTCCCGGCGCCACCGGCCCGGCCGGCGTGACCCGCCGAGTCAGCGTCAGGTTCGGGTCCGGTGTCACGGTCGCCGGGTCGAGCGGCACCTGCCACGAGGTGGCCACGCCGACCTCGCCGGCGAGGGGCTCCAGGCGCAGCGTGCGCCGCTGCGGCGCGGTCAGGGTCAGCGCCCGCGAGCCGCCGACGGGCAGCTCCACGACCGTCCGCTCGCCGCCCACCGTGTAGGCGAAGCGCGCCGGCGCCGACGGCGTCCGCTCCAGCGCGCGCACCGTGAAGGCGAGGCGCTGGAGGTTCGTCAGGTCGTCGGCCATGGGGTTGGCCTCGACGTAGGCCTCCGCCTCGTCGGCCAGCGGGTCGCCGACCTCGACCGCCACGAGCGCCCAGAGGGCCGTCGCCACGACGGTCTCGTCGAGCGTGTCGCCCACCTGCAGCCGCACCCACGGGCCCAGCCGCTGTCCGTGCTCGGCGAGCAGGCCCCGTTCGAGGTCGGCGGCGGTCGACCCGTCACCGAGAGCGGCAGCCGCGAGCGCGAGGTAGAGCCGCTCGCGGACGGTCAGGTCGGTCAGGGCGGCTGCGGTCCGCACCTGGCCCAGGACCTCGTCGCCGAGCGCGGCGCTCCCGGCCAGCGCCTGGATCTGGCGCTCGCGCGTGGCCTCGGCATCGGCCAGGACTTCCTGCATCGTGCCCTGCAGATCGGTCACGTCGAAGCGGTCGGGCGCGGCAAGGATCGTGCGCACGGTCAGGTCCAGGTCGGGCGACGCGTACGGCAGCAGGGCGATGCCGTGCCCGCCCTGCTGGTAGCGGTTCGGGTCGAAGGTCTGGTCCGGGTATGCCGTGGGGTCCCTGCCGAAGATCTCCACCAGCAGGTCCCGGGCCTCGGCGGCGGCCAGTGCCTGGTCCAGCCGGGCGCCGTCGTCCCAGGCCAGCCCCTCGAGGACCGGCAGGTAGCGCCCGCGGCCGGCGTCGCTGAAGACGTACGTGGTGAGGCCGTCGCCGCCCTCGGGGACGGCGCCGGCGCCGAGCGTCGTGAAGCGCGTCTCGGCCCGCGTCAGCCGCGCCGCGACCACGCTGAAGCGCCGGGTCAGGCGGTCGGAGAGGGCCGTGGCCCCGCTGCCCGAGGTGCCGGAGATGACGAGCGCGTGCTCGCCCACGGTGAGCGGCGGCAGCGGCACGTCCACGGCCTCGAAGGCGCGGCCGGAGGCGATGGTCTCGGGCATGCCCAGGGTCGTCGAGGCGACGGTGAACGTCACCGGGTCGCCGGTGCGCAGGTCGGAGCCGAAGGCGCGCAGGCGCAGGATGGGCCGGTCGCCGGCGAGGAACTCGGGCGCCAGGGTGGGCTCGACGAAGAAGGGCAGCCCGACCGGGACGAGCAGGCTGCCCACGCCCGCCTCCAGCCCCGCGGTCACCGCCGCCGCACTGACGTGCCACGAGGTCAGATCGTCGGATAGGCGGAACGTCACGGTGCCCACGCCATCGGGGCCGGTCTCGAGCTGCCGGTAGAGCAGCGTGTCGCGGAAGTCGTCGCGGCCACCGCCGGTGACGTCGCCGCAGCCGTCGCCGAAGGCGGACCAGGGCACCGGATGGGAGGCGTACGAGGCGAAGAGGCCGTCGGTGACCCACTCGTAGAGCTGGCCGAGCGGATCCTCTTCCACGGCGCCGCCGATCGTGAAGAGCTTCTCGTCCACGGCGCGGAGCGTCACGGTGGCCGGTGTGGGTCGGCCGGAGCGGTCGGTCGTGCGCACCGTGATCGTCGCCACCCCGCCGGGCCGGTAGCGCGCGGCGTCGGCGCTGAGGCGGACGGTGAGCTCTCGGCCCTCCTTCGTGAAGGCGGCAGTCAGCGCCGCACCGCCGTAGTACGTGGCGCCGGTGAAGCGCACGGCCTCCACGGTCAGGTTGGGTGCGTCCGCCGCGGTGAAGGTGTCCACCAAGACCGGCGAGTCCTGCACGACCACGTCACGCAGCCCGCGCTGGGCCGTGAAGAAGAGGTAGGCGTTGCCCTGGCCGGTCGGGTAGGTGCCGTACCCGTCGCGCATCGTCAGGCGCATCTCGTCGCCGATGCCGTAGCTCTTCGACGGGAGGAAGCCGCAGCCCCGCGACAGCTCGAGGTACGGGCGCTCGATCCAGGGCAACTCGCCTCCGGGTCCCGGCGCCGAGGCATACAGCGTCAGCTTCGCCGTCCGGCCTTCGGCGTCATCGGTCCGCAGGGTGATGCCGTAGTCGTGTGCCGCGGACGGCACGGCGAGATCCAGCGAGAACGTCCCGTCGGCAGCGCTCACCACGGTCCGCGACCCGAGCGGCTTCCTGGTGACCGTGACCTCGTACTCGTCCACGACCTTCTTGGCGATGAAGTCGTAGCGCCGGCCGACCAGGCGTCGCACCGGAATGTCTTCCACGACTTCGACGCTGACCTGCGCGCCGGCGATCGGGTCGCCCTTCGGGTCGAAGTCGCCCTCGAGCACGGTCTCGTGATCGCGCTCGAGCCGCGCCAGGTCGACCTCGTGGACCGATCCGCGCAGCCGCAGCTCGCTGCCGCTGAGCCTTGCCGTCGCATCGAGCCAGGACGTCGACGGGAAGACCAGGATGGGCGCGTACGCCGAGATGTCCCCCTCCTCGGCGTCGGTCGAGCGGGCATTGACGCTCTCGCTCGAGTAGCCCTCGAACTCGGGTCCGAGCCTGGGGGTGAGCGCGACCGCGACCGTGCCGTCGGAGTCCGTGGTGGCCGTCTGCGCCTCGTCGAGCGCGCCCACGCTCAACGCCACGCCGGGGGCCACCGTCCCCTCGTAGAAGCGCGCGGTGACCGTGGCCCGAAGGCCGGTGCCGCTGATGAGGACGTGTCGGTCCGTCTCGACGCTCAGCTCGTAGGCAGGCTTGCGGATGACGTCGACTGCAACCCAGCTCGATTCCACGATCCGCCCGCCCACCTCGAGCTGGACGTCATATGTGCCGAGCGGCACGTCGGCCAGCGGCAGCTCGGCGGCGAACGCGCCACTCGACCGCGGCGACACGCGTGCGCTGGCGATGGCCGGCTGGTCTGCGGCGGCGGCGGCGTACCAGTCGACCAGGCGCAGGCTGACCGTCGCGTCGTCGGGCACGCGGCCCGAGTCGCGCTCGCGCAGGTAGCCCCAGAGGTGGACGGTGTCGGTCTGGCGGTAGAGGGTCCGGTCGGTCGAGAGGAGCGACCAGTAGCGGCTGGCGTTCGGGTCGGGATCGCCCCAGCCGTAGATCTCGGAGAGGTACCCGCTGGCGCGCGGCCGCACGCCGAGCGGGACGAAGACGCGCTCGCCGTCGGGGGCGTCGAGGACGATCAGGTGAAGGGCGCTCACGTCCGTGCGCAGGGCCGGCGGCGTGTCGAAGGCGAGCAGCCCGCGGGCGTCGGTCCGCCCGAGGCGGGGGCCGCCGTCGAGTGTCGCGCTCACGCCCGCGATCGGGCCGCCGCCGATCTCGTTGACCCAGACCAGCGAGCGCGTCGACGAGGCCGCCGCATAGCTCGCGATGGGCGTGACCTGGAGCAGCGCCTGCCGGTCGCGGCCCTCCCGCGGGATGACCAGCACGTACGCGCCGCGCTCGAGGCGGTCGGGCAGCCGGAACCACCGGCTGCCCCAGTCGATCGGCTGCACCGTCGCCTCGAAGGCCATCACGCGGCGCAGGCCATCGGTGGAGACCAGGCCGGCGCTCGACTCCTGGGCCCAATCAGGGGCGTCGGCGATCAGGCGTGCGGCGGTCAGGGCGGCATCGGCGTCGGGCAGCCGGTAGATCTCGACCGGGATGCGCGTCCCCGGGGTTCCCTCCTCGGGTGAGTAGACAGCGATGACGATGACCGGCTTCTCGGCCGGGCTGGCCTCGATGACGGCGCGGCCGAAGCGGACGTCGGGCTCCTTCGTCGAGGCCGGGGCCGTCCCCGTCTCGAAGCGCAGGCGGACGTCCTGCTCGAGGCGGACGTCGGAGCCCGCAACGCCCACGCCGGCCTGCAGCGTGACCGTGTAGAGCGTCGCCGGCTCGAGCTTGCCGGGCACGAAGACGAGCGTCCGGCCGTGTGTCTCGAAGCGGCCCTCGACCTGCGGCTCGATCGCGAAGTGCGAGGCGGCGTCGATGACGCCGTCCTGGTCGAAGGTCAGCTCGATGCCGGTGCTCACGGGCACGCCGCTCGAGCGGTCCCCGGGGAGCGTCGTCACCACGTGGAGCGGCCCCTTGACCTGGAAGGCCCAGGCGCCGGCCAGCGCCCCGTCGGGGCCGGTCAGCCGGAAGCGATACCGCGTGCCGGGCTCTAGCGGCTGGGCGGGAGCCACGGTGACCGTGGCCGGATCGGAGCCTGGGAGAACGCGCAGCGCGACGGCGGGCTCGATCGCCAGGCCGGCGGCGAGGTCGGCGCCGGCTACCGTCGTCATGCTGGCGAGGGTGAAGGTCGTGTCCGGGGCGATGCCCGCGCSGTCGGCCCGGTCGGCCGTGAGCGTGGCGGCCGGCTCGATGGGCGGAAGGTCCCSSAGCGCGGACCAGTCGCCGGTGATCGGGGGAGGCGATGGCGAGGCCGTCACGCCGGCGACGGGCGTGGTGGTGGGGCTCGGGCTCGGGCTCGGCGACTCCCGCGGAGCGAGGCCGACGAGCGTCGTGGCGACGAGCGCGAACGAGACGGCGAGGACGGCCAGCGTCGCCAGCGGACCGCGGCGCCAGGGCGCCTCGCCCTGGTCGATACCCGCCGGACCTTCGTCGGACCCGCTCATGGCGACCTCTCACGTCAGCGCAATCGTTCGGCTCGCAGCGATGGGACGTGCGGCGGGCGCCGATGTGACACGGCGTCGCCTACGATGGCGCACCGATCTCATCGCGCCAAGTGCCGCACGGACCGATCAGCGACGTGACGAACGACCTGGACGACCTCTGGGACTTCGACGACCCGGCCCCGCCTCCGAGACTCGCGTTCGGGCCGCCGTCGAGGCCGCCGCCCTTGCCGGCGACGCCCCGGCGCCGATGAGGCCCGCACGCAGCTGGCGCGGGCGCTGGGGCTCCAGGACCATGTCTGTCAATGGGGGGCACGCCGTCGTCGACGCCGTGGACGCCGACGGCACGGCCCCGGCACGGGTGCGCGTCCGCTCGCTGCTCGCTGCTCGAGCGTGGCCGGCTGCGGGCTCCGGAGGAATACGCAGGCGAACCAAGGTGATCGGAACTTCCCGGGGGAGACCTCCTGCCTCACGATGGCCTGGGCGGTCATGGACTTCGTCATCGCCGCACCCGGGGCCTCGGGTTGACCTTGCCCGAGCGTCATGCGATCGCCG